>JANPKK010000011.1:0-29916 GCA_031426015.1 Alphaproteobacteria bacterium | reverse complement strand
ACATCGCTGATGACGATCGGGTTGCGCAAATCGGGCTTGTCATTGCCGTATTTCAGCATCGATTCGGCATAGGGGATGCGCGGGAACGCGCCCTTGGTGACGGCCCAGGGGGTACGGCCACTGAAGCCGGCGAATTCCTCGAACACGCCCGCCAGCACCGGCTCGATCGTTGCGAAAACATCGTCTTGCGTGACAAAGCTCATTTCGAAATCGAGCTGATAGAATTCACCCGGGCTGCGGTCGGCGCGGGCGTCTTCATCGCGGAAGCACGGCGCGATCTGGAAATAACGATCGAAGCCGGCGACCATCAGCAGCTGCTTGAACATCTGCGGCGCCTGCGGCAGCGCATAGAATTTGCCGGGGTGGACGCGGCTCGGCACGAGATAATCGCGCGCGCCCTCGGGGCTGCTCGCGGTCAGGATCGGCGTCTGGAACTCGGTGAAGCCCTTGTCGATCATGCGGCGGCGCAGCGAAGCGATGACGCCCGAGCGCAGCATCATGTTGGCGTGCAGCCGTTCGCGGCGCAGATCGAGGAAGCGGTACTTGAGGCGGATATCCTCGGGATATTCGGCATCGCCGGCCACCGGCATCGGCAGGTCGGTGGCGGCCGACTGCACGGTGACGGCCTGGGCGCGTACTTCGATGTCGCCCGTGGCGAGGTTGCCGTTCACCGCGCCACCTTCGCGCATCACGACATCGCCGGTGATGGTGACGACCGATTCGAGCCGGGCGCGATCAAGGGTTTCGAACGCCGGCGAACCCGGGCCGACGACAATCTGGGTGAGCCCGAAATGATCGCGCAAATCGATGAACAGCACGCCGCCATGATCGCGCTTGCGATGGATCCAGCCCGAAAGCCGCGCGCTGGTGCCGGCATCGGTGGCGCGCAGGGCGGCGCAGTTGTGGGTGCGATAGGCGTGCATAAAGACAAATCCGGGCAATATTGAAACAAATTTGAACGTGTGGCGTGACACACATAGCCTGCCGCTTTGTCAAGCGCGAGCGGCTGGGTTATGGCGGTTCATGCTCATTCATCCGCTGGTCACCGATACCGAAACTCTCACCGCCTTGTGCAAGCGCCTCGCCGAGGCGGACTTTGTCACGGTCGACACCGAATTCATGCGCGAAAGCACTTATTACCCGGATTTGTGCCTCGTGCAGGTCGCCTCCCCCACCGAGGCGGCGGCGATCGACCCGAAGGCGCCGGGGATCGATCTCGGCCCGCTGTTGAAACTGCTCGTCGAGGACGAGGTGCTCAAGGTCTTCCACGCCGGCGGCCAGGATCTCGAGATCATCTACAACCTGACCGGCAAGACTCCGGCGCCGTTGTTCGACACCCAGATCGCCGCGATGGCGCTCGGGCTGGGCGAACAGATCGGCTATACCAATCTAGTTGCTGCCTATCTCGGCCACCAGGTCGACAAGGGCGCGCGCTTTACCGATTGGAGCCGGCGGCCGCTCAATGATCGCCAGCTAGAATATGCCATCGGCGATGTCACCTATCTGGCGACCTTGTTCCCCAAGATGGTCGACAAGTTGCGCCGCACCGGCCGCGGTGGCTGGCTCGATGATGAAATGGCGCGGGTCTGCGATCCCGCCACCTATGCCAATGATCCCGAAAAGGCCTGGTTGCGATTGCGCTTGCCAAGCCGCAAGGCTGATGTGCTCGGCCGGTTGAAGGCGCTGGCGAAATGGCGCGAGCTCGAAGCGCAGGACAAGGACGTGCCGCGCGGCCGCATCGTCAAGGACGAGACTTTGGGCGATCTGGCGGGCAGTCCGCCGCGATCGCAGGCCGATCTCGCCAAGGTGCGCGGGCTGTCGGCGGCCTGGGGCAGCAACGCCATCGGTGACCGGCTGATCCGCGCGCTGCAGGATGCCGAGCCGCTGTCCCCCGACGAAATGCCGGCGCGTGAACCGCAGCGGCCCGGCCTGTCGTCGGAAGGCGCGCTGATCG
Source organism: Alphaproteobacteria bacterium (assembly GCA_031426015.1). GTDB lineage: Bacteria > Pseudomonadota > Alphaproteobacteria > Sphingomonadales > Sphingomonadaceae > Sandarakinorhabdus. The sequence continues at coordinate 27,962 of JANPKK010000011.1, read as the reverse complement.
CCGATCTGCTGAAATTGCTCCTGAAAATCCGCAGCAAGGAAAGCGGCGTCGCCCCCAAACTGATTGTGCGCGGCGACGATATCGACGCGCTGGCGGCCGGCGTCACCGATGGCCTGCCGGTGCTCGAAGGCTGGCGGCGCGACATCTTCGGCAAGGATGCGCTGGCGCTGGTCGAAGGCGACCTGGGCTTTGTCGTCAAGGAAGGCCGGCTGACGATGACACGCGTTTCGGACACGCAGGTTTCGGACATGGGGGTCGAGGCATGACCGATCGGTTGGCAGGCAAGGTCGCGCTGATCACCGGCGCGGCGCGCGGCATGGGGGCGGCGCATGCGCGGCGCTTCGTGGCCGAAGGCGCGAAGGTGGTGCTCGGCGACATTCTCGATGGCGAAGGCGCGGCGCTGGCGGCCGAACTCGGGTCGGCGGCGCGCTATATCCGGCTCGATGTGACGAAACCCGATGACTGGGCGGCGGCGGTGGCGCTGTGCGTCGGCGATTTCGGCGGGCTGCACATCCTTGTGAACAATGCCGGCATTTTTGGCGGCGCGGCGATCGTCGAGCATCCGCTCGACCTGTGGCAGCGGATGATCGACATCAACCTGACCGGCGTTTTCCTCGGCATCCGCGCCGCGACGACCGCCCTGGTGGGAAGCGGCAGCGGCTCGATTATCAACATTTCCTCGGTCGCCGGCCTGCGCGGGGCGCCCGGTGGTTCGGCCTATGTCGCCTCCAAATTCGGGGTGCGCGGACTGACCAAGGCGGTCGCGGCCGAACTGGCGCCCTTTGGCGTGCGATGCAATTCGGTCCACCCCGGCATAATCGACACGCCGATGGCGGAAGGGCTCAACACACAGGGCTATGATTACCCGCTCGGCCGCATGGCACGATCGGAGGAAGTCACCAATATCGTGCTCTATCTCGCCAGCGACGAGGCCAGCTATTCGACCGGCAGCGAATTCGTCGTCGATGGCGGGCTGACGATGGGAGGCATCAGCCCGACGCGCGGCAACGGCTGAACAGGCCAGGATCAGTGATCGGCATCCATGCCGCCGCTGATCGTCAACGGGCCATGCGGCAACAGCGGCAAGTGGCGCCATTGCGCGATCAGCGTCTTGAAGGCACGGCCCACCGGTCGGATGTTGCGATCCAGATCGAACAGGCCGAGCGGGTTCACATGGCCGTTGGCTTCGCGCAGCGCGCTGTCCCAATCGATCTGGTCGGTCAGCGAATACCAGGTCATCCCGCAGATCGGCACATTTTCCGACCGCAGGTGCTGGATGTTCGCCCAGGTCTTCCACAACCATTGCCGCGATGCCGTGCCGCCGGCATCGTCGCTGAGGTTGGTTTCGGTATGCATGATCGGCAACCGGTAGCGCTGGTGGTAACCGCGGGCGATGGTGCCATAGCCATAGACCTCACCCGAGGCGATACGGACGCCGGGTGACACGAGCAGATGTTCGTTGGTTTGGTAATAATCATGCCCGACGATCAGATGTTCGGAAAAATTCGAGGTGCGCAGCCAAGCGTAATCGGCTTCGGCCATGCCATGATCGCGCAGATAGGCGTACATCCCCGCCGAAATGCGTTCGCCGCAAATGAGATCGAGCGTCAGGAAGCGCCGTTCGTTGAACATGTCGGCCTCGGCCATCAGCGCCGGCGAATTGGCGTGGGTGAATTCCGAACTTTCCGCGAGGATGAACAAGGCATCGGGGCGCACGGCGAGGATGGCGCGCATCGCGGCAACGCTCGCCAGGGTCAGGTTGGCGACCGCTCCGACAAAGCCTTCATGGCTGGCCAGGCGTTCGTTCCACCAGCCGTAATAGCCTGAAAATTCCGCGGTAATGTACATCTCGTTGACCGGCGTATAGCGCCGGATCCACGGATAGCGCCGGGCAAAGGCCGCGGCATATTCGGCAAAATAGCCCGGCCAGTCGCGGTTCTGGAAATCGCCGATCCAGTCGGGAACGCCGAAATGGCACAGGTCGATGATCGGCACGATGCCGAGGTCGCGCAGCACCGGCAGGACTTCGTCGGTAAACGACCAATCATAAACTCCGGGCGCCAGATGGGTGCGGTGCAGCGGCGGGCCATAGCGCAGATGCGTGCAGCCGATTTCGGCGACCAGTTCGAAATCGCGGCGCCAGTGCCGGTAATGGCCGCATTCTTCCATCTGGTCGCGGCGGCGTGGGCCGTCGGGCGTGACGATCATCGGCGAGCTGCATTCGATGCCGGTGGCAAAGACGAACCGGTTGGCTTTGGTGGCGGGATCGATCGGCGACATGATACCTGCAACAGGGCCGACGGTCGTGCCGCCAACAAGGTAACGGCGCAGCGCGGCGGGCGTTCCGTTCCCGATCGCCGTATCGCGGCTTGTGCGCCGGCGCGAAGCAAGGGAAAACAACGCCCTTGCAAGGGAGCCTGACCGCATGACGACCGCAATTTCAGCCGCCATCAGCCGCCGCCGGTTCGCCGGGCTCGTCGCGGCGTTTGCCGCTGCGCCGGCGCTCGCGGCAGGCCCGGCCAGGCTCGACCTTGGCGCGGCCGTGCTGGCGGCGGAAAAGGCCACTGGCGGGCGTATCGGCCTTGCGGTGCACGATACCGCCACCGGCCGGCGCTTCAGCCATCGCGGCGGTGAACTTTTCCCGATGGCGAGCACGTTCAAGACGCTGCTGGTCGCCGCCGTGCTGGCCCGCATCGACGCAGGCAAGGAACGGCTCGATCGCGCCATTCCGGTGCAGGCGAGCAACCTTCTCGATGTCTCGCCGGTGTCGAAGGCCCATGTCGGCGGCACCGCGACGGTCGCCGAACTGTGCGAAGCAACGATCATCTATTCCGACAATACCGCCGCCAACCTGCTGCTGCCCGCGGTCGGCGGGCCGGCCGGGTTGACCGCCTGGTTGCGCCGCATCGGTGACCCGGTAACGCGGCTCGATCGCAACGAACCGAAGATGAGCCAAGCCCTGCCCGGTGATCCGCGCGATACGACCAGCCCCGATGCCGTGCTCGCGACCTGGGAGAAACTGTTGCTCGGCCGCGTGCTGTCAGCCGCCAGCCGGGCGCGGCTGACCGGCTGGCTGGTCGCCAATACCACTGGCGGCACCCGCCTGCGTGCCGGCCTGCCCACGGGCTGGAAGGTCGGCGACAAGACCGGCACCGGCGGCCATGGCAGCGTCAACGATATCGCCATCGTCTGGCCGGTGCGGTCACGCCCCGGCCCGTTGCTGATTGCCAGCTTCGTCAATGGCGGCACGGCGGCTTCGGAGCAGCTTTACCAGGCCCATGCCGATCTTGCGGCGGCGGTCGTTAGAGGTATGTCCGACCAAATACAGTAAGTATCGTGATTTCATTCATCCTGGCATTTCAGGATGCATTTCTACCGACGACTTACAATAACGTCCTGTTCTGATTTGAACCGGCTTTTGCAAGCCGTGGCTTGCTGCGCGATGCGAACGCGTCCGTCCGCGGAACAATTTTCGGCATGTTGGATGCGGTCGTCTTGTGCGGAACCTTCGTCTTGTTTTCTGAACGGCGCCAGGTTTGCCAGAGGCTCATCTTCTGTTCGAAGCCGTACCCAGAAAAATCTGGGAATTGGAAACTAGCCGTGACCATCAGATACTGACTTCCAGAATACGGCCGTCGGTAAATTGTAAATTCATCAAATTGTTCAAATCCGTCATCAGAAGCATGGTGTCATAGCCATCGAAAAATGTCGGAAGATTTTACACTTTTTTGACGGAACTTTATTTATTTTCATCAGTCTAACACGCGCCAAACCAGCAGTTTCGGTTCGGCGTGATGGTTGCGCAAATCTTAAAAGCGTCTGTTGACGCTCTTTTTTCGAAAGAAGATTAACATGAAGAAATTGTTGCTTGCTACGCTTACCCTGGCGACCTTTGCCACCGGCGCCAACGCGCTGACCCTGACGAATGCCGCTGTCACCGGTCCGTCCGGCACGATCTGGACGACGGCAAACACCGGTAACTACACCCTGTTCCTGTCGTCGCCCGGCCCGGGCGATTACCTCAACCCGAACGACGAAAACATCAGCTTCACTGTCCCGAACGGCCAAAGCCGCGTTCTTCTGACCGGTGAAGGCTTTCGGCCGGGCGACACGCTCAATTCGGATGCGACGTACAACCTGACGCTCAGCTTCGACGGCGGCCAGTCGTTGACCGGTCTTTACACCGTCGCCACCAACTCGTTCAGCGGCGGCAGCTCGTTCATGTCGGGCGGCCGGAACTTCTCGCTCGCCGAGTTTTCGTTCACTCGCAACCTTGCCGATGTGGTCCAGGCCAACGTCGTCGGCGCGGGCGGTGACCCCAATGATTACAACGGCAACTTCCGCATCTCGTCGGTCGCCGGCAACGTTCCGGAACCCGCCAGCTGGGCGATGCTGATCGCCGGCTTCGGCATGACCGGCGCTGCGATGCGTCGTCGTGCATCGGCGCTCAAGAGCGTCGCTGCCTAAGGCTCGGGCCCAGAGTATCGGGTCCTTGATCGGGGCGTCGCGGCAACGCGGCGCCCCTTTTTATTGAACGCCTCGGGTTGACCGCCTGCCAAACACCTTTATGACCGGCGGCGGGCCACGCGGTCCCAACGCCGCGCGTGCTCTCTGTAAGGAGAGAATATGACTGACCGACCAACCGCGCTCCCGGCGCGTGCGCATTTTTCGTCCGGACCTTGCGCCAAGCGCCCCGGCTGGAACGCTTCAGGGCTCGCCACCGAATCGCTCGGCCGGTCACACCGGTCCAGGATCGGCAAGACGCGGTTGAAGCACGCGATCGACCTGACCCGCGAGATTCTGAACGTCCCCAGCACCCACCGCATCGGCATCGTGCCGGCATCGGATACCGGCGCCTATGAAATGGCGATGTGGAGCCTGCTCGGGGCCCGACCGGCGACGATGATCGCCTGGGAAAGCTTTGGCGAAGGCTGGGTGACCGATGCCATCAAGCAGTTGAAGATCGACGCGGATGTCGTGACGGCGCCCTATGGCGAATTGCCCGATCTCAGCCGCATCGACCAGTCGCGCGACATTTGCTTCACCTGGAACGGCACCACTTCGGGGGTGCGCGTGCCGAACGGCAACTGGATTCGCGACGACCGCGAAGGCCTCAACCTCGTCGATGCCACGTCGGGTGTGTTCGCGCAGGACATTCCCTGGGACAAGGTCGATGTGCTGACCTATTCGTGGCAGAAAGTGCTGGGCGGCGAAGGCGGCCATGGCGTGCTGATCCTCGGGCCGCGCGCCGTCGAACGGCTGGAAAGCTATACCCCGGCTTGGCCGCTGCCGAAGATTTTCCGCCTGACGTCGAAGGGGAAACTGATCGACGGCATCTTCAGCGGCGAGACGATCAACACCCCGTCGATGCTCGCGGTCGAGGATTATATCGATGCGCTCGAATGGTCGCAGCGGATCGGCGGCCTGCCCGAACTGATGGCGCGCGCCGATGCCAATGCGACGGCACTCAATGACTGGGTCGACCGCACGCCGTGGATCGAAAACCTTGCAAAGGTGCATGACACACGCTCGAACACCAGCGTCTGCCTGACCCTGCCCGGCACCTCCGAAGACCAGGTCAAGGCACTGGTGTCGCTGCTCGACAAGGCGGGGGCGGCCTATGACATCGGCGCCTATCGCGATGCGCCTCCCGGGTTGCGCATCTGGTGTGGCGCGACGGTCGATACCGCCGACATCATCGCACTGACGCATTGGCTCGAATGGGCCCATGCCGAAGTGACTGCCTGAACCTTCTCCCCTCCCGCCACGGGAGGCATCGGGGGTGGGTTCTCCAGCGCCGCAACGCGCACCCTCCCCCAAAGACATTCCCACCCCCACCCCCTCCCGTTCCGGAAGGGGAGCCGAGGAAGAAATCATGCCCAAAGTCCTTATCTCCGACCAGATGTCCCCCAAGGCCGCCGAAATCTTTCGCGCCCGCGGCATCGAAGTCGATGAAATCACCGGCCTGTCGAAGGACGACCTGATCAAGATCGTCGGCAATTACGATGGCCTCGCCATCCGCAGCGCCACCAAGGCGACGAAAGACGTGATCGCCGCCGCGACCAACCTGAAAGTCATCGGCCGCGCCGGCATCGGCGTCGACAATGTCGATATTCCGGCCGCTTCGGGCGCCGGCGTCGTCGTCATGAACACGCCGTTCGGCAATTCGATCACCACCGCCGAACACGCCATCGCGCTGATGTTCGCGCTCGCCCGCCAGCTGCCCGAAGCCGATGCGAGCACCCAGGCCGGCAAGTGGGAAAAGAACCGCTTCATGGGGGTCGAGCTGACCGCCAAGACTTTGGGGCTGATCGGCGCCGGCAATATCGGCAGCATCGTCGCCGACCGCGCTTTGGGCCTCAAGATGAAGGTCATCGCCTATGATCCGTTCCTCACGCCCGAACGCGCCGAGCATATGGGGGTCACCAAGGTGACGCTTGACGAGCTGCTGGCGCAGGCCGATTTCATCACCCTGCACACGCCGCTGACCGACAGCACCCGCAACATCCTGTCGGCGGAAAACCTCGCCAAGACCAAGAAGGGCGTGCGCATCATCAACTGCGCGCGCGGTGGCCTGATCGACGAAGTGGCCTTGAAGGCAGCGCTCGACAGCGGCCATGTCGGCGGCGCCGCGCTCGATGTGTTCGTGGAAGAACCCGCAAAGGCCTCGCCGTTGTTCGGCACCCCCAATTTCATCTCGACACCGCACCTTGGCGCGTCGACCGACGAAGCCCAGGTCAATGTCGCGATCCAGGTCGCCGAGCAGATGTCGGACTTCCTGCTGACGGGTGGCGTCACCAATGCGCTCAACGTGCCGTCGCTGTCGGCCGAGGAAGCGCCGCGGCTGCGCCCCTATATGCAGCTGGCGGAACGGCTGGGTTCGCTGGTCGGCCAGCTCGTCACCGATGGCGTCAAGGGCGTGCGCGTCGAAGTCGAAGGTGCCGCAGCGCAGCTCAACATCAAGCCGATCACGGCGGCCGTGCTCGCCGGGCTGATGCGCACGCATTCCGACACGGTCAACATGGTCAACGCACCCTATCTGGCGCGCGAACGCGAGATCGAGATCGCCGAAGTCCGCCACGAACGCGAGACCGATTACCACACGCTGGTGCGCGTCACGGTGAAGACGCCCGAAGGCGAACGCAGCGTCGCCGGCACCCTGTTCGGCATGACCAAGCCAAGGCTGACCGAAATTTTCGGGATCACCGTCGAAGCCGATCTGAGCGGCCGGATGCTCTACATCGTCAACGAGGACAAGCCGGGCTTCATCGGCCGGCTGGGGGGCGCGCTGGGCGAAGCCGGCGTCAACATCGGCACCTTCCACCTTGGCCGCCGTGATGAACGCGGCGAGGCGGTGCTGCTGCTCTCGGTCGACGATGCCATTCCCGATCCGCTGCTGGCGAGCATCTGCCGCCTGCCGGGGGTGAAGACCGTCAAGGGGCTGGCGTTCGCATGATGGCGGCGGTGCAGCCATGATCCCCCCCGGCCTCCTTCCCGAAGGCTTGCGCGACCGCTTGCCACCGCAGGCCGAAGCGACTGCGGCGCTGGTGCGCAGCCTGACGGCAAGCTTTGCCGCGCATGGCTATGAACGCGTCCAGCCACCGCTGGTCGAATATGAGGAATCGCTCGGCAGCCGGTTGGGCGGCGCGGCGCGGCGCGAGTTGCTGCGCTTCACCGACCCCGTCAGCCAGCACACGCTGGCGCTGCGTTCGGACATCACCGGGCAGGTCGGCCGCATCGCCGTGACGCGCCTTGCCGGCGCAGCACGGCCGTTGCGCTTGAGCTATGCCGGGCCGGTGCTGCGGGTACGCGGCAGCCAGTTGAGCCCCGAGCGCGAAAGCGTCCAGGTCGGGGTCGAGCTGATCGGCAGCGACAGCGCCGCAGCGGCGGGCGAGGTCATCGCGCTGGCGGTGACGGCGCTGGCGGAAACCGGGCTGACCGGCCTGTCACTCGATATCACGCTGCCGACTTTGGTCGCCGATCTCGCGGACGCCGGCTGGTCGCTCGGCCGCGCGACGCTCGCCGATGTCCAGCGACTGCTCGATGGCAAGGACGTCGGCGGCCTGCACGCGCTGGGGGCACAGGCGTTCGAGCCGCTGATTGCCGCTGCCGGCCCGGCCGATACCGCGCTGGCGCGGCTCGCGACGCTCGACCTGCCGGTCGCGGTGCGCGAGCGACTGGATGCGGTTACCGGGTTGGTCGCGGGGCTGGCGGGCGTTGCGGTGACCCTCGACCCGACCGAACGCCACGGCTTCGAATATCAGACCTGGATCGGCTTTTCGCTGTTCGGTGACGGGATTTCGGGCGAAACCGGGCGCGGCGGCGCCTATCGCATCGTCACGCCGGAAGGTGGCAGCGAAGCGGCGGTCGGCTTTTCGCTCTATGTCGACGGGCTGGTCGATGCCGGGCTTGGGGTCGCCGATCCGCGCCGCGTGCTGGTGCCGATGGGTACCGACCCGGCGGTGGCGGCACAGTTGCGGCGCGATGGCTGGGCAACGGTTGCGGCCTTTGCCGCCGATGCGCGCCCTGCGGATTTTCGCTGCACGCACATCTGGAATGGCGTAGAGCCAGCGGCGATTTAGCGCTTTCTGCTCCCCTCCCGCGTCGGGAGGGGTCCGGGGTGGGTCTTGCGACAAGCACAGACCCCGCCCGACAAAAGAACCCACCCCCGACCCCTCCCGTTCCGGGAGGGGAGAAGGAACGAACGTAATGCCCAACGTTACCGTCATCGGCGCCCAATGGGGTGATGAAGGCAAAGGCAAGATCGTCGACTGGCTATCGGAACGCGCCGATGTCGTCGTGCGCTTCCAGGGCGGGCACAACGCCGGGCACACGCTCGTCGTCGGCGACAATGTCTACAAGCTCAGCTTGCTGCCGAGCGGCATTGTGCGCGGCACGTTGTCGATCATCGGCAATGGCGTGGTTTTCGACCCCTGGCATTTCCGTGACGAGGTGGCGCGCATCGGCGGCATGGGCGTCGCCATCACCCCCGACAATCTGCATGTGTCGGACCAGTGCCCGCTGATCCTGCCGCTGCATCGTGATCTCGACGGCGCGCGCGAGGATGCGTCGGGCGCCGGCAAGATCGGCACGACGCGGCGCGGCATCGGCCCCGCGTATGAAGACAAGGCCGGGCGCCGGGCGCTGCGCGTCTGCGATCTCGCGCACTTGGAGGATGTCGGGCCGCAGCTCGATCGCCTGCTGGCGCACCACAACGCGCTGCGAATCGGCTTCGGCATCGCGCCGGTCGATCGCGCCGCGCTGCTGGCGCAGCTCCACGAGATCGCGCCCGCCGTGTTGCCTTTCGTCAAGCCGGTGTGGACGACGCTGCGCGACGCCAAGACCCGCCGCGCCCGCATCCTGTTCGAAGGCGCGCAGGGTGTGCTGCTCGATGTCGATCATGGCACCTATCCGTTCGTGACCAGTTCGAACGTTGTTGCAGGGCAAGCCGCGGCGGGCAGCGGCATGGGGCCGAATTCGGTCGGTTACGTGCTCGGGATCGTCAAAGCCTATACGACGCGAGTCGGCTCAGGCCCCTTCCCCACCGAACAGGACAACGCCGACGGCGAAAAACTGGGTGTGCGCGGCCATGAATTCGGCACCGTCACCGGGCGCAAGCGGCGCTGCGGCTGGTTCGATGCGGTGCTGGTGCGCCAGGCCATCGCCGTATCGGGCGTCGCCGGCATGGCGCTGACCAAACTAGATGTGCTCGATGGCTTCGAAACGCTGCGCATCTGCACCGGCTATACCCTCGATGGCGAAACGCTCGATCATTTCCCGGCGCATGCGGCCGACCAGGCGCGGGTCGTGCCGGTCTATGAGGAGTTTCCCGGCTGGAGCGAGACCACCGCCGGCGCCCGGCGCTGGGCCGATTTGCCGGCGCAGGCGATCAAATATATCCGCCGCATCGAGGAATTGACGCAATGCCCGGTGGCACTGGTCTCGACCTCGCCCGAGCGCGAAGATACAATCCTGGTCCGTGATCCTTTCCTCGACTGACGCCTTGCTCATCATAATCGCCATCGGCCTTGCCTGGCTGGTGCGGATCAACATCGTCACCTATCGGGCCTTTGCCGATGACAAGGCGCGCGCGATCAGCGAACAGCCACGCTATCCCGAGGTCACTCTGCTCAACCCTGCCTCGATGGGCGGCAGCTTCGGCGCGATGGTTGCCCAGCGCCGCCTGCGCCACAAGACCCGCAAACAGCCCTTTGCCGGGCAATTGCGCCGCATCGCCGTGACCCAGGCACTCCTGCTGGTGCTGGCCGCGGTCGGCCTGTTGTTCGTTGCGGCACCCGCCGAGGCCGCCGGCAATGAATTCGCCTGCGATGCCCCCAGCCATCACGACGGCGACGCCATCCGCTGCCGCGGCGATTACAAATCGATGCGGCTGTTCGGCATCGACGCCCCCGAAATGCCCGGCGCCTGCCGGCCGGGGCGCGATTGCACGCCGGGGGATCCCTATGCCGCGCGCGACTATCTTGCCTCGCTGACCGCCGGTCGCGACGTGACCTGCGAACAGGTCGATACCGATCGCTATGATCGCGCCATCGTGCGCTGCGCTGCGGATGGCGCCGACCTGAGCTGCGCGATGGTGGCCAGCGGCCAGGCGGTCGAACGCTATGGCCGCTTGCGTTGCGACGCCGTGGCCAGCGCACCGCAGCGCCTTGCCGAAGCGCCGGGGATCGAGCCGCCGGTGCGCGACATGGCGCCGACAGGCACAGCCGCCGATGGCCCCGAAAAGCGCTATTACGCGCCGACCGAGATCGAAAAGCCGCTGGATTTGCGCTGGCTGTGGTTCGCGGTGCCGCTCTGGCTGCTGTTCATCAATGGCTTTGGCTGGTTCGCCATGGCGATCGACAAGCGCCGCGCCATCGTCCAGATCGACCAGCCGGTCGATCGCATGCCCGAAACGACGCTGCTATTGATCGCCGCCGTCGGGGGCAGCCCGGCAATCTATGCCGCCCAGCAGAAGCTCCGCCACAAGACCCGCAAGCAGCCCTTTGCCACCCAACTGCTGCTCCTCATCGGGCTGCAGGTCGGCGCGATGATCGGTTTGCTGCTCTGGCCGTTCCTGCCGGTTTGACTGGCGGGCGTTTGCCGATAGGTTGATTGGCGTGTCTGGAGTGCCGCCGATGACCATGCCCGCTGCCAGCCGCGCCGATCTGCGCTATCTCGGGCGCCTGCTCGGCGATGTCATCCGCCGCCAGGAAGGCGCCTGGGTGTTCGATGCCATCGAGGGCGTGCGCCAGGCCTCGGTCGCGGCGCACCGCGCCGGCGATGCCGCCAGCGCGGCGGCCTTGTCCGAACGGCTGGGCCGGCTCGATCTTGCCGAAACGCTGCGGTTCGTGCGCGGCTTCCTGCTGTTTTCATTGCTCGCCAACCTCGCCGAGGATCGCAGCCGCCCCGAAGCCGCCAGCGCGACGACGCTTGCCGGCGCCATCGACCGGCTCACCGCCGCCGGAGTCGACCGCGCCGCGGTCGTCGCGCTGCTCGACAAGGCGCTCATCGTCCCGGTGCTCACCGCCCACCCCACCGAAGTCCGCCGCAAGAGCATGATAGACCGCGAAGCCAGCATCACGGCGCTGCTGGCGGCGTGCGGCGACGGCGTGTGCGACACGGCCACCGAGGCCGAACTGATCCGCCAGATCACCATCCTGTGGCAGACGCGGCCGCTGCGCGCGGTAAAACCGGTTGTCGCCGATGAAATCCAGTCGGCGCTGTCCTATCTCGCCGGCAGCTTCCTGCCGGTACTGCCGCGTTTGCAGGCGCGTTTCGAAGCGATCGCCGGCGCCCGGCTGCCGCCCTTCCTGCGGCCCGGCAGCTGGATCGGCGGCGATCGCGACGGCAACCCCAATGTCAACGCCGCCACGCTGGCGACCGCGCTGGCCGCGCAGGCCGGCGCCGTCATCGGCCATTATCTCGGCGAATTGAACGTGCTGGGCAGCGAATTGTCGATGTCGTCGGCCAGTGTCGCCGTCTCGCCGGCGCTCGCCGCGCTCGCCGATGCCAGCGGCGATACCGCCGCCAGCCGCGCCGACGAACCCTATCGCCGCGCGCTCATCGGCATCTATGCGCGCACCGCCGCCAGCCATGCGGCGCTGGCCGGCCGGGCGCCACCGCTCCCCACCATGGTGCCGGGCCGGCCCTATGCCCGCGCCGCCGACCTGCTCGCCGACTTGCAGACCGTCGCCGGCTCGCTGGCGGCGCAGGGCGGGCCGGCGATGATCGGCGACCGGCTGGCGGCGCTGATCCGCGCGGTGGAAATCTTCGGCTTTCACCTCGCCACGCTCGATCTGCGCCAGAATGCCGATGTCCATGCCCGCGTCGTCGGCGAACTGCTCGCCGTCGCCGGGGTGACGCGCGACTATGCCGGCATGGACGATGCGGCGCGGGTGGCGCTTCTCGGTGCCGAGCTTGCCTCGCCGCGGCTGCTGTTCAACCCGCACGCCGCCTACAGCGACGAAACGCTGGGCGAAATGGCGATCCTGCGCGCCGCCGCCCGGGCGCATGCCGATTTCGGGCCCGATGTCATTCGCGCCTATATCGTTTCCAAGACCAGCGGCGTCGCCAATCTGCTCGAAGTCTATGTGCTGCTCAAGGATGTCGGCCTGTACCTGCCCGGTGACCCGCCGTCCTGCGCCGTGATGGCAGTGCCTCTGTTCGAAACCATCGAGGATCTGGAGGCGGCGCCGCAGGTCATGGCCGATTATCTCGATCGCCCCAAGGCGGCAGCGCTGGCGGCGGCGCGCGGCCACCAGGAAGTGATGATCGGCTATTCCGATTCGAACAAGGATGGCGGCTACCTGACCTCCAACTGGTCGCTGCACGAAGGCGCGCTGGCGCTCGCCGATGTGTTCGCGGCGCGGGCGTTGCAGATGCAGCTGTTCCATGGCCGCGGCGGCGCGGTCGGGCGCGGCGGCGGCCCGGCCTTCGATGCGATCCGCGCCCAGCCGCAGGGCACGGTGATGGGCCGCATCCGCATCACCGAGCAGGGCGAGGTCATCGCGTCGAAATATGGCACGCCCGCCGTTGCCGAAACCAGCCTGGAAACGATGACAGCGGCGACCCTGCTCGCCAGCCTCGAACCGCCGCGGCTGGCGCCGGCCGACCTGGCACGTTTCCGCGCCGCGATGGCGACGATCAGCAGCGATGCCGGCCGCGCCTATCGCGGGCTGGTTTATGAAACCCCGGGTTTCAACGCCTTTTTCCGCGCCTCGACCCCGATCACCGAGATTGCCGAATTGAAGATCGGTTCGCGCCCCGCCTCGCGCACGCGCAGCGACCGCATCGAGGATCTGCGCGCCATCCCCTGGGTGTTCAGTTGGGCGCAGTCGCGCATCATGCTGCCGGGCTGGTATGGCGCCGGCGCCGCGCTGGCGGGGTTCAAGGACAAGGGGCTGCTCGGCGAAATGGTTGCGGCCTGGCCCTTTCTGGCGGCGACGCTTTCCAACCTCGAAATGGTGCTGGCCAAATCGAACATGGATATCGCCAGCCGCTACGCCGGGCTGGTCAGCGATGCGGCGCTGCGCCGGGCGATCTTTGCCACCATCGCCAGCAGTTGGCAGCAGACCCATGACGTGCTGCTTGGCCTGACCGGCCAGGCGCAATTGCTGGAAAAGCAGCCGGCGCTGGCGCAATCGGTCAAGCTGCGGTTGCCCTATATCGACCCGCTCAACGAGCTCCAGATCGATCTGATCCGCCGCCGCCGCGCCGGCGAAGCCGATGAACGCATCGCCGAAGGCATCCACCTGACCATCAACGGCATCGCCGCGGGCTTGCGCAATAGCGGTTGACGCGGGATGCTGCGCGCCTTGACCGTGGGGAGTGGCGATGTCGACAGTCTATGCATTGCTGGTGGGCATTGATGATTACCAGGACGTCCCCAAGCTGTCGGGCTGCCTGAAGGATATCGAGGCCGTCTACGATTTTCTCGAGGCCAATTTCGACCGCGGCTACCTCAAGGTGCGCGCGCTGACCAATGCCGAGGCAACGCGTGCCGCGATAATAGACGGATTTCGCAGCCATCTTTCCCAGGCCAACGCCGATGACATCGCGTTGTTCTATTTCTGCGGCCATGGCGCGCAATCGCCGACCGCCGCTGAATTCAAGGCCTTTTCCCCAGATGGCAAGGAAGAGGGGCTGGTCTGCTACGACAGCCGCGCACCGGGCAATTTCGATCTTGCCGACAAGGAACTCGCGGTCCTGATCGATGAGCTCGCGGCGCGGACGCCGCATGTCACCATCGTCCTCGATTGCTGCCATTCGGGTTCGGGCACCCGCGACATCGACGACGACATGCTGGTAACACGGATGACCGGCGCCAACGGCTACAAACGCAGCCTCGGCGATTACCTCGATGGCCACTACGCCGCGCAGGTCGCTGCCGGCCAGGGCCTGTCGATCCCCGCTGCCAGTCATGTCGTGATGTCGGCGTGCCGCGATGTCGAAACCGCCAAGGAAATGCCCGGCAAGGGCGGGGTATTCACTGCCAGTCTGCTCAAGGCGCTGGCAGGCAATGGCGGGCATCTCAGCTATTACGACCTGATGATCCGCTGCCGCGACGCGGTGCGCGATTTCGTCAAGGCGCAGGACCGGATCCAGAACCCCGAATTCGAAGCCTTTGGCAATGCCAGTCTCGACACCGGCTTCCTGGGGCGCCGCCCGCGCTTCGATGGCCGGCGCTATGCCGTTGGCCATGCCAATGGCGTGTGGAGCGTCACCTGCGGTACGATCGACGGCTTGTCGGGGGATGCCGACAAGGTGGCTTTCATCCTTTATCGCGAGGACGATCCGAGCGTGCGCGGCGGTCCGGCGGCCGCAATCGACGTCGGCGGCACCCGCACGACGATCGATTTCGCCGGCGACCCGGCGGTGCGCTATCGTGCCGAAATCGCCAGCGCGCCGATGACAAAGCTGACGATCGGTTTCCGGGGCGAAAGCGCCATCAAGGCAGCGCTCGTCGCGGCCGTTGCGGCCGATCCGTTGTCGGGCGTGGCGATCGCCGAGGCGGGTAACGGCTATGCACTGGCGATTTCGGGTGCCGAACTGCTGCTGGCCAATGCCGCCGGCGTGACGCTGCAACGCACGCCGCTCGACCCGGCACAACTCGACCTGTCGGCACAGGCGATGCTCGGCGTGCTGAAGCGGATCGCGCGCTGGGAAGCGATGCAGGGCAGGCAGAACCCGCGCACCCGGCTCGATCCCGACAGTATCGATCTGATTTATGCCGAAAGCGTGCCCGGCGGCGACTTCCGCGTCCACAAGGCCGGCAGCCTGACGCTCAGCTACAGCGGCACCAAGTTGCGCGGCGCCATCAAGGTGCGCAACCATGGCCGCGCCGAAATGAGCATCGGGCTGTTCTACCTGTCATCGGATTTCGGCATCCAGAAGCTCGATTACCGCCGCATCCGGCCCGGCGAGGACCATGCCATCCTTTGGGGGGCCGGCGCGGACGAATATTTTGAACTGCTGCCCGGCAGTAATGATGAAACCGATGTCTTCAAGCTGATCGTCAGCAGCGAGGATTTCGACGTCACGCCGCAATTGCAAAAGCCGTTGCGGCTCGGCGGTCTCACCCCCCTGCCCGCCGCCGAACGCCGCATCGGCAATGCCGACAGTGCCGATGGCGATGAAAGCCCGCTCGCCGGGGACTGGTTCGCCATCGATTTGCGGGTGCGCCTCGTCCGGCAACTCGATGCGATCGGCCCGGAACCGACCAGCCTTGCCGATGGCGGCATCGTCATCAAGGGTCATCGGAATTTCACCGCCGGGATCGGCCTGTCGAGCCTTTCCAGCAACACCCGCGCCGTCGGCAACCCGGCGTTTCTGGAACGCTTGGCGGCGGCCGGCATTACCCCGCTCGATCTGGCGGGGACGCGCGATGCCGGCAATGGCCGCAGCGCCAATGTCATCGAACTGCGCGGCATCGGAAACGCCGCCGCGCTCGCCGAACAACCGCTCGAAATCACCGTCAACGCCGCGCTCGAACCCGACGAAGCGCTGTTGCCGGTGTTCTTCGACGGCGAATTCGTGCTGCCGGCGGGCGATTACAGCACGGACGAGAACGGCAACGGCCGCGTGCGGATCAGCGCCATTCCGGCCGGCGCCGATGCCGGGGCCGACGAGCGCAGTCTTGTCGGCGCGGTCAAACTCTTCCTGCTGAAAACCTATCTGAAGAAGACCGACACCAACCAGTTGCGCTGGGTCAGCTATGCCGGCGACGGCACGCCGACACGGCGCAGCGACGACATCGCCGCCAAGGTCGCCGCTGCGGGTCGCATCCTGCTGCTCGTCCACGGCATCATCGGCGACACCCAAGGGATGGCCGCCGGGGTGCGCGAGGCCGGTATCGACGGCGGCTTCGATCTCGTGCTGACCTATGATTACGAAAATCTGTCGACCCCGATCGAGCAGACCGCGCGCCAGTTGAAGGACGATCTCGCCGCCATCGGGCTCGGCGCCGGGCATGGCAAGCAGATCACTGCGCTCGTCCATTCGATGGGCGGGCTGGTGACGCGCTGGCTGATCGAACGCGAAGGCGGCAACGCGATGATCGGCCATCTCGTCATGTGCGGCACCCCCAACCAGGGCTCACCGCTCGGCAAGGTCGATGGCGCTCGCCGGCTGCTCAAGCTGGCGACGGAAATCGCGCTCAACTTCATCCCGGTGATCGGCGGCTATGTCAGCAATATCGCCAAGGTCCTCGACTACAGCGAAAAACTCACGCCGACGCTCGAACAGATGAACCCGGTATCGGACTTCATCAAGGCGCTCAATGCCAGCCCCGACCCCGGGGTGCGCTACACGATCCTGGCGGGTGACATCGACGCCTATGAAGCCCATGCCGACCCGATGTTCAGCCGGTTGATGGTGCGGGTCGGACGCGGCGCGCTCTTCGACCTGCTGTTCGGCAACCAGCCCAACGATATCGCGGTCGGCGTGGGCAGCATCGACGGAGTCAGCGACGCCCGCAGCCTGCCGCCGCAGCGTCACAAGGTCGATTGCCATCACCTCAACTATTTCGCGGCGCCGGCGGGATTGGTCGCGCTCAAGTCGGTCGACTGGCGGGACGGACAATTAAGCATTCGCACTTTGTGAACGAAAATGGTTGAATGAAAAAGGCTACAACAGGGTGCAGGCCTTCGGCCGGGGATAGATGAAGAAGTATCTCGACATCAACCTGTTCATCGCGCCCGGTGCCGATGGCGCGATCAGCGTCAACGCCGTGTCGAAATATGGCGATGGCAGCGGCAGCTTCGTCCTGCCGTTCTCGCTCGATGACGTTACCGCCGCGCTGTTCCGCAGCCTGGACAGCAGCCGCCGCATCGGCAATGCCGAAGCCCCGGCGCCCGACCCCGGCAGCGCGCGATCACCCGAAAGCTTCGGCATCGCGCTGTTCGAAGCGCTGTTCCAGCGCAATATCCGTGACGTGCTGGTGGCCAACCGAACCGCGGCGGGCAAGGCCGATGACGACACCGGCGTGCGCATCCGCCTGTCGATCGCCATCGAAAAGGATGGCATGGGCCAGATCGCCAGCATCCCGTGGGAATTGATGCGCAGCCCCGACGATATCTCACCGCTGGTCGTCACCAATACGGCGCTGGTGCGCACGCTGGCGAGCAACCGGCCGACCGAACCGCGGCCGATCCGCGACACGCTCAACATCCTGGCGATCACCTCGAACCCGCCGGGTACCGATCCGCTCGATATCGCGCGCGAGCTTGAACAATTGCGGTCGATCTGGGCGGGGCTCGCCGGGGTCGACGTCGATATCATCGATCGGCCGAGCAAGGCGCGGTTGCTCGACAAATTGTCGCAAAAAGCGTTCCACATCGTTCACTACATGGGCCATGGCGGCTTCGATCCCGCCCATGGCGGCAAGCTGATGCTGGAGGATGATGCCGGGCAATCGCTGCTTGTCGGCGCCAGCGATTTCGCCACCTGGCTGCAAACCGAGCCGCTGCACCTGGTGTTCCTCAATGCCTGCAACACCGGCACGACCGGCACCGACACCGCGCTGCATCCCTATGCGGGCCTTGCCACCGCGCTGGTCCGCGCCGGCGTGCCGGCGGTGCTGGCGATGCAATTCCCGATCCCCGATGCCAAGGCGATCGTGTTCGCGCGCACCTTTTACGATCGCATCAGCCGCGGCTATCCGATCGATGCCGCCGTCGCCGAAGGCCGCATGATGATCTATGAAGCCGAAGCCAGCGCCGCGGGTTTTGCCACCGAATGGGCGACCCCGGTGCTGTACCTGCGCGCACAGGACGGCGAATCGCTCGGCGCGGCGCTGCGGCCGGCGCCGGTTGTCGTCGCCGCCGCGCCCGCCGCTGTTGCCGACACCGCGTGGACCGACCCCTTTGCCGATGCCGTGCCGGGTGATTTCTGCGTATTTCTCGCCACCCCCGATCCGCCGCTCGAAAGCCAGCGCCAGCAGCTGTCCCGGGCGCTCGGTGCCCTGCCCGGCGTCCGCGTTGCCGACAGCGTACCCGCCGCCAGCCGCGCCGCGCATGACGTCGCCGTCACCGCGCTGGTGACGCGCGCCGACCTGTGCGTGCACCTGCTCGGCGTCAACCCCGGGGTGTTCGTCGAACCCGAGGCACCGCGCGGCAAGCTCGACACCTTCCCGTTGGAACAATTGCGCATCGGCATCGAGCGCGCCCGCGCGCAGCTCGTCATCATGACCAGCGAAGCCCGCGACAGCATCGACAGCCGCGCCTATCAGGCACGCATCGATGAACTGGTGGCGCTGCCGCGCGACAACAAGGCAAAGTTCGAATTCCAGATCATCGACAGGCTGGCGATCACCGATGCCGTGCTCGCCAAACAGGCCGAACTGGCGCGCGCCAGGGCACCGGCCGACGCTGTAGCGGGGGAACGCCGCAAGGCCTTTGTCGATGCGCATGGCAAGGATGTCGTGTTCGCCAATGATCTTGCCGATTTCCTCGACACCCGCGACGTCGATACCAACATGTCGGCCGGCACCAAGGCCGCCCCCGACATGGCGGTCATCAACCAGGTCATCAATTCCTCGTTCCTCTACGTCATCGTCCAGGGCACCGTGGACAAGGATTGGGCGCGCAATCGCAAGATGATCATCCGCCGCGCCGCCAATACCGCCAACCCGCCGGCCAAGCTGCTGATCACCCTTTACACCCCGCCCGAAACCGCCAGCACGACGGTCAGCTTCGATCGCTTCACCGATTTCAATATCGTCGGCGATATCGACACGACCGCCCTCGGCGCGCTGTTCGACAGCAAATGACCAGCGTCAAAAGCGAGGGGGAGCGCATAAATCCCTACGTCGGGCTGCGGCCGTTCTTTTTCGAAGACAGCCTGTATTTTTTCGGTCGCGACCGCCAGATCAACGATCTGCTCGCGCTGCTGCGCCACAATCGCTTCCTGGGGGTCGTCGGGTCGTCGGGCAGCGGCAAATCCTCGCTGGTCCGCGCCGGGCTGTTGCCGATGCTGCTCGGCGGCTTTCTGGAATCGGAACGTGACAGCTGGGCGCTGGCGCAGGTCAAGCCCGGCGACACGCCGCTGGTCAACCTTGCCGAAGGGCTGATCCGTGCCGCCGGATTGGCCGCCACCCCGGATGCCATCGCCGCGCTGGTCGACGATATCGCCGATCGCCATGTCGAGGCGGTGACCGATTATCTCGGCGCCCGCGTCGCCAACAGCAACATCCTGGTGCTCGTCGACCAGTTCGAGGAATTGTTCGCCTTTCGTAGCAAGGCCGGCGACCCCGGCCCGAACCAGGCGCGCGAGGCTGCCCGGCGCCGCAGCGAAGCCAGCGCCTATGTCGACCTGATGCTGCGGCTTGCGGAATATCCCGGGTTGCCGATCTATGTCGTGCTGACCATGCGCACCGATTTCCTGGGCGATTGCGACCTGTTCTACGGCCTGCCCGAAGCGCTCAACATCGGCCGCTATCTGGTGCCGCGCCTGTCTCGCGACGAATTGCGCGAAGCCATCGAATGCCCCGCGACCCTGGCCGGCGCAACGGTCGCGCCGCGCCTGCTCGACCAGATCCTCAACGCGCTCGGCGACCGCATGGACCGGCTGCCGGTCGTGCAGCACGCCCTGGTGCGCACCTTCGATGAATGGGTGCGCTGCGGCCGCAACGGCCCGATCGATCTGGCGCATTACGAAGCCGTCGGCGGGCTCGAACGCGCGCTCAACAACGATGCCGATGCCGCGATGGCGGGGCTCGATGCCCGGCAGGTCGAAGCAATGTTTCGCCGGCTGACCGATACCGACATCAACCAGCGCCGGGTCCGCAGCCCGGCACGGATCAGCGAACTGATGGCGGTGGCTGGTGCCGACCGTGCCGCCATCGATGCCGTCATAAAGCCCTTTGCCGACAGGCGGCGCAGCTTTTTGTATCTGTCGAACGATGGCAATGCCGCCGACCCGCGCGTCGACATCGCGCATGAAAGCCTGATCCGCAACTGGGACCGGCTGATCGGCTGGACCGACACCGAAAACCAGGTCCGTGACACCTATGTGGACCTTGTCGATCGCGCCCGGCGCTGGAAGAACGGTTCCGGCTCGCTGCTCGAGGGGCCGGAGCGGCGCGACGCCTTTGCGTGGGTGACCGCAACCAACCCGAAACGCGGCTGGGCGCAGCGCTATGCCGAGGCCGATGACGATTTCGAGCTATTGTTCGCGTATCTGAATGCCAGCCAGAAGTCTTTCTATCGCGGGCGCGGCCTGAATATCGCGCTACCGGTGGCGATCCTGCTCGGCAGCATCGGGCTGATCGGCTTCACGCAAGCCCAGCAGATCGAGGAGCGCTTCAAAACCATCGACCAGTCGGTCCAGCTCGTCGAAGCGATGACCACCAACATGTACAGCGCCCTGGAGACGCTGCCAGGCTCGGGCGATGCCCGGCGCGAACTGCTGCAACGCTCACGCGATTTCGGCAACCAACTCAATGGTTATGAGAATGACACCACCAGCTTCGAATTCTGGAACCTGATTCTAGAAGGCGACGGTTACATCGACACGCTTGCGGAAACCGATGACATTGGCAATGACGCTGCCGGCAGCGTGCTCGATCGTGCGTTCGGCAATGCCAGCACCAAATATGCGGCGGCGGTTGCGCTGGCACGCAAACGCCTCGTCGAATTGCCCGACGATATTGCGTGGCAGGTCAAGCTTTCGGTGGCGCTGGGGAAATTGTCACCGACGGCGGCCACCGATGCCGGCGCCTGCGCGGCGCAACAGGAAGTCGTCAGCCTCAACGACAGGATTCTTGCGAGCGGCGATACGACGTATGACTGGCGCTTCCAGAGTTTTATCGGGCTGAACTATCTGGGGCGCATCGTCAGCGAAGCTTGCCAGCCGCGGGCCAACAACCTCATCACGTTCGTCAAATCCAGCGTCCTTGCCGAAGCCATGGGCGCCGACAAAAGCGTCAGCCTCGCCCGGCTGCGCGCCATAGCCGGCGAATTGATCGAGAACAGCCGACAGTTGCGCGACTTCCCTGTGGTTTCGAGCGCAGAAAGCCGGCGCGAAGGCGAAGTCGCGGCCGCCCAGAGCCTGACCGCCGTGCGGCTGCTCGAGCGCGTGACCAAGGCCAAGCCGTCGAACGACACACTGCTCGACCTGGCGAACGCGCGGCAGGAACTGGGTTTCGCACTCGACCGCAAGGGGGACTTTGTCGACAGCATTACAGCGCGCGAAGCAGCGATCCGCGACTTCGACGCCCTGTCCAGATCGGACCCGGCAAACGCCGCGCAATATCAGACCGAAGTGGCCGCCATGCGGGTTGCCGTGGCCAATATTTCAGTCTGTGTCAGCGATCCGACGGCATGCAAGGACCGACAGCCCTGACACTCGCCGCTGATTTCTACACCGGCACCGCGATCTGCTTGCCGGCGAACACCGCCTGCCAGCTTTCGATTTCGGCGATGACGACATCGTCCATGGCGCGGGCCAGCGCCGCCGCTTCGGCATAGCGCAGTTCGGCATCGGGATCGCCGAGCAGCACCGCCAGCCGTTCCTCGATGCCTTCGAGTTTTTCCGCCGTGACTTCCGAAATCGCCGCAAAGCGTTCGAAATCGCCGAAATAGCGTATACCGGCAAAGGCGCCGCCGAGCGCCGGCAGCGCGACACCGAGGAAGGTGAAGCTTTTCGAGGCGCTGTAGACAATGCCCGGCGTAACCAGCCCGATCTTGCCGCCGAGCACGAGCAACAGATACAGCGCGACCGCTGTCACCGCGAGCTTGAACATCAGTTCGGAGGCGTGGTCGAGCCGGTGGTGGACGGTCGTCAATCGTTCCGCCTTGGTGGCATGATAGGCGCGCTGCGCCTTCACATGCACCGCCAGCAATTGTTCGAGCGCCCCACGCAGATAGGCCTGGCTCAACGTCACCGGCGGCAACCCCAGGTCGCGCAGCACCCGCCGCGCATAGGTTTCCGGCCACATGGTTTCGGCACCGCGCGGCCAGCGCCCCGGCGGCCGTGCCACGCCCAGCAGCAGCAGCAGCGGCGCATGGCGCAGATATTCGGCCACCCGCCGGGTTTCGAACCAGCGGCCGTGCCAGCGTTGCCGCCGGCCGACGCTGGTGATCAGCAGGATGGCAAGCAGCAGCAGCAATTCGAACAGCGCGAACGGCCATTTCGTATCGGACGTAGCGAAAGGCAGATAGGCAACGCCGCCGGTGATCGCCAACGCCGAAAGCAGGAAATTGGTCACCATCCCGCCGCGATAGGCATCGGACAAATAGGTCGACAGGCCATCGGCCCAGGCAAAGCGGCGCAGCACTTCGGTTTCGATGCGCGCGACAAAGCCGGTGTTACCGCCGGCAAGGCCGCGCGCGCCGGCGAGGAACGGCGCCGCCGACCCGCTGGCGATCGCATCGGGGGTTTCATAGGTCTGCACCAGCCCTGACAGCGCCTTGCCCGGCCCGCGTCCGCCGAACAGCGCCTCGACGCGGCGATAGGCGTGGAAGCGCCGGTTGCTGTGCGGGTGCCATTGTTCGGCGTGAAAGCGGATGGCGCGGGTATCGAGCGCCGACCGGGGCGGGTTCAACAGGCCCTGGAGCAACGCGGCAATATCCGCATCGCTCGCCACCGCATTGCGCACCAGCAGCGATTCCGGCGCGCGCAGGATATAACGACGCGTCGGATCGCCGGCATCGATCCAGATCACCGGCGCGCCATGATCGAGCGCCGCCGCGATCGTGTGGCGGGTGCCGCCGGCGGTACCCGGCGTCACCCCATCCCAGATCGCTATGAGCAGATCGGCCTGTTCGACCATGATCTGCCCGGCCGCCGCGGCACGTTCCGACGCGATGCCGCCATAGGCCGCGACCGCCAGTGCATCGCCCGGCGCATCGAGCATGGCGAGGAACAACCGCGCCACGGTCGCATCCTGTTCGGCAAGCGCCAGGCATTGCGCCTGCGCCGCCAGCCGTTGCATTTCCGCTGCCCGCGCCGCCACGTCGGCATCGGCCGGCACGGCACCCGCGAGCAGTACACGCGCATCGGCGGCGGTGGCGGGATGGGCGTTGATCGCGATGTTGAGCGCCGGGCCGAACGGCAGCGGCGCCGCCACCTGCCAGTCCCGCGCCAGCGCGCGCTCCACCGCCAGCAGGTCGGCGCCATGCGCCAGCAGCGCGTGCAGCCGGGTCGGCGCCCAGGCTTCGGCCTGGCCGGCGACGGCACTGTCGATCGCATCGAACAGCGCCGTCAGCGCCGTATCGATGGCGGCGCGGTTGCGGGCAAAGGCGGCGTTGCTGTTGCGATGCCCGGTCACTCCCAGCGCCAGTCGCGCCCGCGGCAGAACAAGAGACGCAGGCGAGGATGCAGGGGTGGAATTGGGCATGGAATTGGGCATGGAATTGGGCATGGGCCGGCATCGTAGCGACGCCATCGCCGTCGACAAGCCATTCCCGCCCCGGCAAACAACTTGTTGCCATGGCGATGAACGACTATCGTTTGGCGGGGATTGCGGATCAGGGGACGCCGGGACGATCAATGACGGCGCAGACGGAACCCAGGGGCGCGTCGGCCGATGCGAAATCGGTGTTCGTCAGCTATTCGCGCGACGACCGCAAGGCGGCGCTGCCGGTCATCGAACTGCTTGAAGGGGCCGGTTTTTCGGTCTGGTGGGACGGCCTGCTCACCGCGGGTGAACGATTTTCGCAGGCGACCGAGGCAGCGCTGGAAGGCGCGCAGGTCGTCGTCGTGCTCTGGTCGCGCACCTCGACCGCGTCGCACTGGGTACATGACGAAGCGACCCGCGGCCGTGACCGCCGGGTGCTGGTGCCGATCAGCCTCGACGGCTGCGAACCGCCACTGGGGTTCCGCCAGTTCCAGACGATCGACATCAGCAAGGCGAAGCTGAAACGCGGCGATGCGACCGCCGAAGCGGTCATCCAGTCGGTTGCGGCGCTGCACACCGCCGCCCCGATGGCGCGTGTACCCGAAGCGCCTTCCCCGGCGCGCGGGATCGACCGGCGCCTGCTGCTCGCCGGCGGCGGCGCGGCGCTGGCGCTCGCCGCGGGCGGGGCGTGGCAGGCCGGGCTGTTCGGCGGCAGCAGCGCGGTCGCCAACAGCGTCGCCGTGCTGCCGTTCGACAATATCAGCGGCGATCCGCAGCAAAGTTATTTTTCCGAAGGACTTGCCGCCGAAGTGCGCGGCGAACTGGCCCGCAACCCGTTGCTGCGCGTCGCCGCCCAGGCATCGTCGAACAAGTTTCGTGACAGCCGCGACGATGCCAGGGCGATCTCCAGCGCGCTCGGGGTGACCTATCTTCTCGATGGCAATGTCCGCCGCGCCGGCGACATGCTGCGCATCTCGGCGGAATTGATCGACGGCAGCAGCGGCTTCAGCCAATGGTCGCAATCCTTCGACCGCCCGCTCGCCGATGTCTTTGTCGTGCAGGACGAGATTGCCGGCGCCGTCACCGCGGCGCTTTCGGCGCAGATGGTCAAGCGCCAGGCCGGGAACCGCGAAACCGTCCATGCCGGCGGCACCAGCAATGTCGCGGCCTATGATGCCTATCTGCGCGGGCGTGACCTGTACCAGAAGGGTATCGACGAGAACAGCGATCGCGCCGCACTGGCGCGCTTTGACGAAGCGATTGCCGCCGATCCGCGCTATGCGCTTGCCCATGCGGCCCGGGCACGCGCCCTGACCGTCATCGGCAACCAGTACAGCCAGGGCGCCGCACGCATCGCCATCTACGACGATGCGCTGGCCGCCGCGCGCCGCGCCGTCGCACTCGGCCCCGATACCGCCGAAGCCTTTCTGGCGCTCGGCATCATCCTGTTCAACGGCAACCTCGATTGTGTTGGCGCTCGCGCGCCCTTCGAAAAGGCGGCGGCGCTGGGCGGCGGCGATGCCGAAGTGCTCAGCCGGACGGCGCTGTTCAATGCCCGCACCGGGCGCTTTGCCGCGGCGCGCAGCACGATGGCACGGGCGGCGGCGCTCGATCCGCTCAATCCCAACATGCTGCGGCTGGTCGGCGAAGTCGAATTTTCGGCCGGGCGCCATGCCGAAGCGATTGCCGCCATCAACCGCGCGCTGGCGATCAACCCGCGCCTCGCCGTGGCGCATTCGACGATCGGTGCCAGCCAGTTGCAACTGGGCGATGCAAAGGCTGCCGAACAATCCTTCCGTGCCGAGCCCAATTCGCTGTTCGCACTGCCGGGGATCGCGATCATCTGCGCGCGCACCGGCCGCAAGGCCGAGGCCGAGGCGGCGCTGGCCCGGCTGATCGCCGAACATGGCGACAATGGCCTGTACCAGCAGGCACAGGTGCTGGCGCAATGGGGCGACAGTGCGGCGGCGCTCGCCCGGCTGGCCGCGGCGCGGCGCGCCCGGGATGCGGGGCTGGCCTTGCTGCGCAATGATCCCCTGCTCGCGCCCTTGCGCGATAAGCCCGAATTCATCGCCCTGTCGAATAGCCTGGGCTTTGCCTGATCATCCGTAAACATGCAGCAAAGGACATGGCCATGACGATCGATGACACGACACCACCGCCCGCAGATCGGGGACTTGGTGACCGCGGCCTGGGGGATCGGGGCCTGGGGGATCGGGGCCTGGGAGATCGGGGCTTGGGTGATCGGAGCCCGGGGGATCGCAAGCCAGCGATCGCGAGTGAGGCGCCGGCAACCGAGATTGCGGACGATCGCGGCCTCGGCGACCGCGGTCTGGGCGACCGGGGGCTGGGCGACCGGGGACTGGGCGATCGGGGCCCGGGTGGTCGCGAACCGGCCGTGACAAGCGAAGTACCGGCGACGGAAGACCCCAGTGATCGCGGCCTTGGCGATCGCGGGCTTGGCGATCGCGGGCTTGGCGATCGAGGACTGGGCGATCAAGGACTGGGCGATCGAGGACTGGGCGATCGCAGATAGTCGGCACGGAAACTGCCATGGACAGCCGGCGGCGCAAATAGTCGCCGGCTTCAAGACATGCGTCGAACTGTCCCGGAAAACGGGTAAATTCATCGAAATGTCATGCCACCGACACCCAGATTGAGGCGTTTAGAGTTTTCCGCAACCAAGAGGAAAGCTCATGACCAGCAATCAACATGATATCGACACGCTTAACAGCCTTATCGAAACCGTCATCGACAGTGCCGATGGTTATCAGCATGCCATCAAGGAGACCGATACGTCGCGCTTCAGCGAAATCTTCGCGCGCCGCGGCGCCGAACGCCAGCTGCTGACCGAACAGCTCCAGGCGCAGGTCCGCGCGCTCGGTGGCACGCCGGAAGATGACGGCACGATGCTCGCATCGGCGCACCGCATGTTCCTCAACCTGCGCCACGCCGTTGCCGGCGGTGACCAGGCCGTGATCGACGAAGTCGAATCGGGCGAAGACCATATCAAGGCGAAGTTCGAAGACGCCATGAAGGACATGGAACTGTCGGCCACGACCCGCACGATCATCGAAGACGCCTATGACATCGTCAAGGACGGCCATGATGAAATCCGCGACCTGAAGCACGCGATGCACGGCGGCGAACGCTAAAAGCGATGGGGCCGGCGGGTCAGCCCGCCGGCCAAATCCAGGCTTTGCAAGAACGGGCCGCCCAGCGATGGGCGGCCCGTTTTTTCGTCGGCTCCCCCCCCCCTGCGGGGCGGGCGTAAGGTTCAATACACCGCGCGCACGTCTGGCTCGCGCTCCCAGATGCGGCCGCCGGCCGCGGTTTCGATGAACACCCCGACGCTGGCGTCGAGATCGGTGACGCCTTCATCGGCTTCGACGCCAGCGGCATCGAGCAGCAGTTGCGCCTCTGCCGTTGCGCCGATGACCTTCAGATGCGCGAAGGCATCATGGACCCAGGCGACCGCCGCGGATTCGGCGAGCAGTGCCGACGCACCGGCTTCGGAGGCAATCACCGCCACCGCGTCGAACAGCACCGATGGGCCACCGGCAAGCTGGTGATCGGCCTTGAGCCGGCTTCCGTCATCGAGGACGACGCCGCCGATCGTCGGGCAGACGATCTTCAGCCTGGCGCCGGCGGCCTTCACCGACTTCTGCAACGCCGCGACCACCGCCGCGCTGGCGCCATCGCTGACCAGCGCGCCGAACTGGCGGCCGGTCAGCGGCGGGGTGCCACGCGCCAGCATGCTCAGGCTGGGGGCAGGCTCGAGATCGTCGCGCGGTTCGACCGCGGGGGTAGCGGGCACGATGGCATCATCATGACCGAGCCCGGCCGCGACGCGGTTGCCGAGATCATCATCGATGACGACCAGATGCCCGAGCATCGTGGCGCGCACGATATCGGCTTCGACCTTGGACAATTCGAACACCAGCGCCGCGACGATATGGTCCTGCTCGGGCTCGGTCTGGCTCAGGAAGAACTGCCGCGCCTGACTGTAATGGTCGGCAAAGCTGGGCGAACGATCGCGCTGCTTGTTGCCGGCGAGCGGCGTCGGAAAGCTGCGGAAACCCTGCGTGTGGCTTTCGCGCGGCCCCGACGGATCGAGCAGGCTGGG
>JANPKK010000010.1:0-87302 GCA_031426015.1 Alphaproteobacteria bacterium | reverse complement strand
GCTGCTGGCGTACATCGGCGGTGACGACCGGTTGCTCTCGGCCCACCTCGATGCAGTGAAGGTGTCCCTGTCCTGGGCCGAAAGGACCTTCGCCGAAGCAAGGGTCAGCAAGGGACGCGGCCAAGAGGTCGTCGGCACCGGCAATCTGCTCGTCGCGCTGTTCCAGCACGATACCAGCCGGCTGCTTGATCCGCAGGCGCATGTTCACGCGGTTATTGCCAACGCCACAAAGGCACCCGATGGCAAATGGCGAGCCCTCGCCGAATATGCCCTTTGGCAAGGTAAGACGACGATAGCGTCGGTCTACAACGCCGAGTTCCGCCAGCGTGTCGAAGCCTTGGGCTATCGGACCGAGCCGACCGGCAAGCATGGCCAGTTCGAGATCGCCGGCATCGATCGCAAGGTCATCATGGCGTTCTCGCAGCGCCGTGCCGAAATCGAGCAGGAGGCGACCAAACTCGAGCACAACACGCCCGCGGCAATGACGGCGGTCACGCTGCGCACTCGTGGCGACAAGCCGGTGAACGTTGATCGGGTGACCCTCCATGCCCAATGGCAGGACCGGGCGAAGGGAATGGGGTTCAACGCACCGGCCATGGTTGCCGAGGCGGCGATGCGCGCCGCACGCGAAGCGACGCCTTGGCGACGGTTGGTCGAAGGTGTGAAAGGCATCGCCGAACAAGGCAGGGTTCTCGCTGAGCGATTGGGGTTAATGGCACCGGCCGCAGCACCCGACCCCCTCGTTCCCGAACAACCTGGTCGCCTCAGCCCGGACCAGTTTGCTGCCGCTCATGCGGTGGCGTCCGCAGTTCGCCATCTGTCGGAACGCGAAGCCGGGTTCCGCAAGGTCGATCTAGTCAAGGCCGCGCTCGATTTGGGTGCCCCCGTCGGAGTTGTGGCGATCGATGCCCGGATCGCATCCCTTGTTGGCAAGGGACTTCTGATCGCTGGGACCAATGACCGGATGATGACGACAGCCGAGGCTCTGGCTCAGGAAAAAGCCTATCTTGCAGCTGTAAGGGACGGCAATGGACAGGCCGTTCCCTTGCTCGCAAGGGACGATATCGGCGAAGCGGTGAAAGCTGAAGCCCGTGCAGCCGGTATCAAGATGACCGCCGGCCAAAGCCGTGCGGCGACCCAAATCCTCGAAAGCCGTGACCGTGTCGTCCACATTCAGGGCAATGCCGGCACAGGCAAGTCGGCGATGCTGGCGCCAGTCGCACGCATGGTCGAAGCTGAAGGCCGGACAGTGATCGGGCTGGCGGTGTCGAATGCCATTACCAACCGTCTGAAGGCTGATGTCAAAATCCCGGCGATGACGGTGGCGCGGTTCGTCCGCGAGCACGGCGCGCTGTTGTCGGACACTGCCACGCGCGAGCAGCGCGATGCAGCGATCGCCTCGCTGAAAGGTGCCCTGATCGTCGTCGATGAGGCGTCGATGCTGTCAACGCGTGACGCCGCAAAACTGGTCGCCATCGCCAACGCGGCCCAAGTCGGCCGGTTGGCGCTGGTCGGCGACACCAAGCAGCTTGGCGCCGTCGAAGCCGGCAAGCCGTTCGCGCTCGGACAGGATGTTACGACAGTTGTAATGGACGAGAACCTTCGTGCAAAATCGCCCGAGATGCTGGCGCTGCACAAGGCGGCGCAATCGCACGATGTCGCGCAACTGGTCAGACTGGTGGAACCCAACGCGATCGAAGCGCCGGGCACCGCCGCGGCTACGGCGGCAAAATTGTGGGTGGGTTTGCCGAAGGCCGAGCAGGACCGCACGTCGATATTCGTTTCGGGTCGGCAGCTCCGCAATGACGTCAATCGCGAGGTCCAGAACCTGCGGCACCAGCTCGGCGAACTCGGCGAGGCGCTGCATATCACGGACACGCTGGTCCCTGTGCATCTCACCCGCGAGGAGCAGAAACATCCGCAAAACTATCGTGTCGGCCAGGTCATCGAGCTCTCGCGACCGCTGACATCGCAGGGCCTGCCGGCGGGACAAATGAGGGTGATGGCTACGCGGCCCGGTGGCGAAATCATCGTCCAGCTTCCCGGTGGCAAAGGTGCGCTGTTCCGGCCGGCGCGACTTGCCGGTAATCGGGTGGAGGACGCGGTTCGCGTGTTCGACGTTCAAGACCTGACATTGCGTGTCGGCGATCCCGTTCGCTGGACGGCCAATGACCACAACCGCGGCCTCGCCAATGCGGAAACCGCAAGGTTCGAGGGCATTGGCCGAAACGGCGTGCTGTTTCGTTCCGCAGAGGGAGATATGGTCGCGCTCGCCAAGGATGATCCCATTCTCAAGCGGATCGACCTGGCCTACGCCGCCAACGCCCATGCATCGCAGGGCGCTACAGCTGACATGGCCATTGTCGTCGCGCAGAGCACCGAAGGCGCATTGATCAACCGATCGCTGGTCGGTGCCCTGTTCACTCGAACCCGCGAGCAGGTGACATTCGTCGTCGACAACCTTTCCAGCTTCGAACGACGGGCGCGGGAGAATGCCGGCGAGAAAGCATCGGCGCTGGAAATTACGGGACAAGCGCCCGATCGCAATGCCGGCAACAGTGTTGGCGCGAAACAGTCGTCGGATCCGAAACCCTCGGGGAGACGCCTTCCTATCGGGATGTGGGAGTCGACGCCAGAACCGGACAGACCCAAGATTATCTGGCCGGAACGCGAACCAGCCCCGGAACAATACAATTTTCCCCTGCCCGAGAGACAGCGGGACTGGGGGCTGTGACGCGGCTTGATCTGCGTCCGCGCCCTGCTGACCCCGCCGCCGTCTCGATGTATGAATTTCAATTGAGATGGGAAGGAGGGATCGACCATGGCAACTGCGAGCAGCATGCTGCATGTCCGCGTGGACCACGACCTCTAGGCGAAGGCGACTGAGGCGCTTGCGGAGATGGGGCTAACGACATCTGAAGCGGTTCGGCTGTTGTTCCATCGCATTGTTGCCTACCAAGCCATTCCGCTGGAATTGACGGTGCCCAATCAGATCACCCGCGAGGCAATGGCAGAGGCCGATGCGATAGTTGCCAGCAAGATGCGCGGCCTGCCAAGGGCGATAGAGTGATTTTAGTGCCGAATCGCTGACGCGTCCAAGCGTGCGGCACCAGCGCGCGCACGTGACGATGCGTGATTTTGGCTGCATCCCTGACCATGCGGCGCCCCCATTTAATCACGCGAACCCGGACGCGAACTGGCGATCTCAGTTCACTATGCCGGTTTGCCACTGGTTTGAATCGCTCGTTAACGCTATCAGGTCGAAAGTCGATTGCACCTGCAAAGACTATCTAAATCTAAACCATAAAGCGGGGGCTTTTGATGCAGTTCATAGACGTGGGTCAAAAGGGGCTGGTTGCTGCTATCCAGCTAATTTTTGTGCCGCGGTTTGCGTTCGCTGCCTTTCTGGTCATTCTTCTCGTTGCGCTTTGGTTGGGTTGGCGGCAATGGCGGAGAACGCTTGTTCGCACCAATGCTTTGCAGAGCATAATTACAGCCTTAAACCCCGTCCGTGATGCTGCCGATGAGATTGCTGCTCATCAAGCATTAAAGGAAAATTATCAGATTGTACGTCGCGCTGTAAATGAATGCGGCGACGTAGACGTTCAGAATTCGTGGATTGAACTAGAAGAAAGCATTGTAGATCCGCAAGCAGATATTTTACGGAACACAGTCCGCCCTGATGAATTCTTTCATAATTTGGCGGAACCGTCGCGTGGTTTGCTTTTATGGGCAAATATTGCGGTTGCTGTCGGACTTGTAATTACTTTTTTGGGTATCATTGCGGCTCTTGCGAACACGGTTACTATATTGCAACAAGGTGCCAAGGTAAATAATGACATTACCCCCGCATTAATTTCGCTTTTAAATACTACATCTGCGAAATTCCTCAGCTCCGTGGCCGGTGTATTTGCATCGATTGGGCTACGGTGGTGGGATCGTCGCCTACAAGATTTCATGCGTGACACACTACATGAATTGACTGCTACTCTCGAGCGGGGTTTGCTGTATCTTCCACCGCAACGTCTTGCAGCTGCACAGCTCGCCAGTTTGGAGCAGATCGCTACCGCACAGACGACGCTTGCCAATAGCCTCGCCGTCGCAATTAGCGAAAAACTGAACGAGCAATTTTCTCCGATGATCACGGTTCTCGGTAATATCGACAAATCAATCGGCCAGCTCAGCCGCGATCTGACCGACGGCGTAACAAAGGGTGTTGCAGACGCCGTTAGCGACGTTTCTGGACGCGAAATGCAGGCCTTGGCAGCTGCTTTGGCAACCATGACTGACAGGCTCGGAAACGTGCCTGATATGCTGGGCAAAAGTGCTGAAGATGCAAATCTCAGGATTCAGGAAGCGGCACAGCTTTTCCGCAGCACAGCTGATCAAATGGAAGTCAGCTTCCTCAGTCTAGGCGAGAAAATTGCCGCAATGGGTTCGGCAGCCGCAGAGCAACAAGAGGAAGCTGGAAAGCAATTCGTTGTCGGGTTTCGCGATGCCGCCGCGGGCTTCGAAGGGGCAGGCACTCGTAGCGCCCAAGCCGTTGATGCTGCCAGTGATCGAATGGCGGCACTGCTTCGAGATGTTGCCGGCACCTTGACCGCAATCAATGCCCAGTCAGCCGCAGACGCGGCTGCTGCCAGCGAGGCTGTGCGTGCATCGAGCGATGCCAATCGGAGAGATCTCGAACAGGCATCCAAGGCCGCAGCTGCGACGCTTGTCGGTGCAGCTAATGAAGGAGCCAAAGCTGCCGCAGCTACTGCCGCAGAATCATTGGAGGCGGCTTTCGCAGACTTCGTCGCGAGGTTTGAGGCCGCTGGGGGACAATTTACTGATCGGCTGGATGGAAGTAGCAGTAAGGTGCTGGCCTTTGGCGGCCATATCGAACGAGCTAGTGAAAATGCCCGCCGCCAATCTGATGCGTTGGCTGCTGCCGCTGCTGGTATAGAAGTTCTTAATGGCGAGCTTGCTTCGGCCACTCGCGCCGCAGGCGAGCAGCTTGCTAAGGCTTCCGCGACCTTGAACACTGCGCTAGCTCCAGTCGAGGATGCTGTGGGTGCCATTGCTGATGCCTCGGAGGAAATTGCCGCGGCACTGGTTCAACAGCTGCAGAACAGTGGCGCGCAGACGGTGGAATGGCAGCGCATTGCGACGCAGTTTGAGGCGACAGCGACCGCCGCGCGTCAAGCGTGGGCCCAGTATCAAGAGCGTTTCGAAGGTGTTGACGAGGCGCTGTCTGGCGCCATCACACAAATTGTTTCTGCCGCAAGCAGCAATGCTGAACGGATCAACGATTATGCGGGCAAAGTTGACGCGAACCTTGGTCGGGCGGTCGATGGCCTTAAGGGCGCTGTGGAGCAGCTTGACGAATTGCCCGACGCCATTCGTGAGGCTGCAGCCGCCTGGAAAGCTCGCTAGGCGATGCCCCGCCTGTCATCACGCCGAGCGAGCGGTGCCGAGGACGATGAAGGATACTTTATCAGCATGTCTGACATGCTGACAGGTTTGCTGTTCATTTTCATAATCCTTCTGCTCTACTTTGCGCAAACCTTTCAGAAAACAACGCAAGAGCTTACTGGCGCTAATGAGGCTCGGACGAAACTGCTGAAGGAAATAGAGGCCGAGATGAATAAGGCCGGATTTGGCGCAAAGGCGTACCCTGCTGAGGGAGTACTTCGACTAGAAAATATTGCGATGTTCGATAATGATCGAGCTGAGCTTTTACCTGAAGGCGAGAAAGCGGTAGATAAGCTAGCACAACTGTTTTTGGCTAAGTTGCCATGTTATTCCCATGTTAAGGTCGGCGCGAAAGTAAAACCTTGTCCACCGTCTGGGCACAGTGGTCAGTTCATCGACACGATGCTGATCGAGGGGCATACCGATAATAAGCCGCGGCTATCACAAAGCGGCCGCGATACAAATATCGACTTATCCGCTAATCGATCAATATCGACCTATGAAAGGTTAAGGTTGCTAGATAATCATAGTATTGACGATTTAGTAAATCGAATCCAAAATTCTAACGGGGCTTCGGTCGACTATCCTATTCTTAGTGTAAGCGGGTATGGTTTTACGCGGCCTCGACCGGATTCGCGCTCAGACAGCGAGATTGATCGCCAACGAAACCGGCGAATTGACATCCGATTTTTGATGGTTACGCCGGGGTCGGCGCCGCCGACGATGATATCGGCGAAATGAAGGGGGGGGCGCTCCTTGCTGCGATAGGTCGAGTGAGGGCAATGGGAAACTCTTGGCCGAAGCCTCCGGAGAATCCTGTCGCCACATCCCACGCAGCGGACAGTTTCGGCGAATGGGAAGTCGGCCGAAATGCGGGAACCGAGTCTGCTCTTGCCTTGATAGAACGCATGCGGGTTCTCGACCCAACGACAATTCATAGGCGCGATTTGCGGCGCACGATTCATCCCGGATGGGCGCTCCTTGATCGCAAGGACGACACCAACCTTGCCTGGCTCCTTCGACTACTTGATGCTGTGATCTCATCGGCTCGCCGACCACTGGACCGAGCCGTCGTTTCCACCTGGCTTGATGTGTTTCCTGAAGGTCCCGGCAGCGAACAACTGGCGGCCGCGGCTGCGATGGCGGCCAATCGCCATGACTGGCCTTATGCAGCCGCGGGCCAGCGCTTTTCACTGTGGGAGAGAGCCAGTGCAGCTGCGGCACTTGGCCGAGAAATGCTGGCGAATGCGGACACGGACGCGGCTCTGAAAAGCGCGGCGCTTCGGCCCGGCCACTATACAGCCGGAATTGTCATTGCAGGTTTGGAAGCTGCGGCAATTGATGTCGCAGGCCGAACGGGAACATCTGCCGAGATTGGCTGCGCTGCATTGTTGGATATGTCGGATCGCATCGGCATTGCGGGCACTCAGCGCGCGCTGGTAGTGCGTGCTTTATTGCGACCTTGGCGACAATCTGCGCCGCCTGAAGTTTTACGTCGCCGGATCCAGCGCTTTGTCGTCAGCAAAGTCGGCGATCCACGAAGTCGTGAGGCCCCTTGGTCGCAGCTGGCGCAGCAACTGACCAACCGCGGGTTTCCGGCTGAGCCGGACGACCTAGCGATGATCATTCGGCGGTGGCTCGTTAAGGACACGTTCGATTTGTTCTTTAGATTGGTTGGCAGAACAACCGATGACCCTGTCCAATGGCGACGTCGGGATGCGTTTTGGCGTCGGTATCTCGAGAGTGATCTCGTTACCAACGCCTGGTTTATCCTTGGCGACGACGCAAAGCGGGCGTCTCGAGCCGACGGAGGCCAACTGGACGCGGCAGGTGGCCATGGCGAACTTCAGTCGGGCGCGATGTCTGATCAATCCGCACTTTTGATGCAGATTGGCGAACTGACAATTGCCGAATGGAGCAGTAACGGTAGCTGCTGCTTTTGGCGACCTGGCGCGGAACGAGCTCCGGTCTTCGGTTCAAGAAAATTCGACGGCGTATACATGCGAGCTGCGGAAGTTATGAAGGCGCTAGCATACCGGCAAGCCAAGCGAGAGGGACGTAGATTGTGGATAGCGCTCTCGCACAATGGTTCCTGGGAATACAAATTTGCGGAGCACATTAGAAATCCCCATGCTGAAAAATGGCAATGGTATGGTTGATCGTTTTCTCGCGACCTTTACCGATGATGGCGGAGCCCGCATCCAGCTTTTGCGAGAGAAGACTGCGCGCTGGCCTCAGAAGCCGCACCTAGCGCCCGTCGCGACCATCGAGTGGGCGACGTCCGCGATGGCCGCAGCAGCTATACCATTGCTCGATTCGGCGGCGCGTGGGGATGCGACTGACGAGGCACAGTCCATCGTCCTGCCACCCGATGCGCTCGCTCGGCTGGATGAGGCCCAGGCCTTGAGCATTGGATTGCCACCAACAGCACCGCTTGTGCTCCAGCTAGATAGCCTAGGTCTGATTGTCGACAACGATTTCCGCATTCTTCACAGATGGCAGCGCAGCAGCGGGCAGGGCGTAGCGGTGACGATTCGCGGTGCCCACGCCATGGTGGGTGGGAAGGACTATCGACTACCCCAGCCGTTGTTCGGTCTCGTAGCGGCCGCTGAAGCTGTCAATTCGGCAGAAGCGCTCCCAGCCAGGCAAGCCGCTTTTGCCGAGCTTCGGCAGCAGCTTGCTGGCCATGATGAGCATGTTGCCGTTGATGGCTGGCTCCGAACTACGCGAGTGGCTTTTGCCGGCAACTTCTCTCTGTCTCTTCGGGGAGATGACTTTGACCCAGTTCTGTTCTCGCCAGCACTCGGTTCGGCGGCAAATGACGGCAAGGTTCCGGACGAGGGCGAGGACAGCGTTCTTTCACCCGACCAGCAGGCCGATTTTACGCGGCAGTTCAGGGCCAGTGGCGGGCGTCGCAGCGCTTGGCTTCTGCGAGACGGCCTTCTGTTGTTCACCGACCCAGGTCTCGCGAAGGCACTCACCGTTGTAGGGGAGAAACAGCGCGCGCCTGCCGCTGAACGGCGCCGATTTGCCTCGAGCCCTCGTCGCGCGATTGCCGAGGCTTTGGGGCCAGACGGCGCTCCAAATCTGGAATCACTGTTCATCGAAACAAGCCAGTATTCGGAGCGGGTGATCGGTATCGATCCATGGCGAAAGCCGGTTCTGCCGTGGATCAAGCCGCGCCCCAACTCTTGGTTGCCAGACAGCTTCGGTCTGATGGTCGGTGAAGGCGATGCGCAGCAACGCTTGGAAATTGCACCAGCTGAAGTTGCCGAGGTGCTGGCACGGATTGAAGCGGCGGCTGCAAACGGCGATGCCGAGATCAAAATGGGTGACGTGCTGGTGCCAGCTACGCCGGCCACCATCACCGCACTGAAAGACTTGGCGCAGCTCGTATCGGTGGCGCCTAAAGACGACCAAAAGACAGATGCGCCCTCGGCTGTGGCCGACAAGTATTTTCTGCAGATCAACGACAATCTCGAAGACCTTGTTTACGCGCCGCTTACGCGGGCAAAGGCGGTACCATCCTCACCTGCTCAAGTGCCGGGCAGTGTCACGACGACGCTCAAAGCGCATCAGATCGACGGCTTTCGGTGGC
Organism: Alphaproteobacteria bacterium; assembly: GCA_031426015.1. Classification (GTDB taxonomy): domain Bacteria; phylum Pseudomonadota; class Alphaproteobacteria; order Sphingomonadales; family Sphingomonadaceae; genus Sandarakinorhabdus. The sequence goes on along the minus strand of JANPKK010000010.1, from coordinate 78,247 downwards.
TGGCTGACGCCTGGCGCAGCGGGCGCCCGGGCGTTCTGCTTGCTGACGATATGGGTTTGGGAAAAACCCTTCAGACGCTCGCCTTTCTATGTTGGCTCCGCCAAGAAGGCGTTTCCCAGCCATTTCTCATCGTCGCGCCCACTGGGCTGCTGGCAAATTGGCGTGAAGAAATTTCACGCCATCTAGTACCCGGCGCTCTCGGTGAAATCGTCTCGGCCTATGGTTCCGGTCTGGCGGCGATGCGCACAGGCCGAGGCACCGACGTGGCTAGTGGCGCGGCGCAACTCGACGTCCAAGGCTGGGCCTCTGCCGGCATTGTGCTCACGACTTACGAAACTCTGCGCGACTATCATGTCAGCCTCGCTCGAAGCGATTTTGCCGTCGTCGCCTTCGATGAAGCTCAGAGGATCAAAAATCCCGCCGCCCAGATAACGCGCGCAGCCAAAACCATGCGCGCACGGTTCAACGTCGCCTTGACCGGGACACCGGTCGAAAATCGCCTGCAAGATCTATGGTCGATTACAGACGTTGTGCATCCTGGCTTGTTGGGCTCGAGCAAAGATTTTGAGGGCACTTACGGCACGGCCGATATTGAAACGCTGAAAACGCTCAACACCCGCCTGACCGTAGCTGCTGCACCGTGGCCGCCGTTTATGCTGCGGCGGATGAAGGCAGATCACGTGGAAGGCCTGCCGGCCAAGCGTTTGAACGAATGCGTTGAAACCATGCCGCCAATGCAGGCGAATGCTTATGCAGCAGCGGTCAATCGCGCCCTCGCGTTGCGTGACAGTAGCGACAGCGTCGCGATCCTCGAAACTCTGGCCCGGCTCCGCTCGGTGTCGTTGTGCCCGGTTCTTCCACAGCCAGGACCCAACTTCGAGGACAATTCGGCACGGCTAAAGGCGTGCTTTGCGGTGCTGACAGACATCCATAAGCGCGGAGAAAAGGCGCTTATCTTCTGCGAATCCTTGGCCCTGCAACCGTTGTTGGCGGCCGAAATCCGCCGCCGCTTCAGTCTTTCCCACCCGGTGTCCTGCATTTCGGGTGAGGTCGCAGGCGATCAGCGACAGCGCCTAGTCATCCAGTTTCAGAATCGCCCGCTTGGCTTCGACGTGATGATCCTCTCGCCACGCGCCGGCGGTGTCGGCCTCACCATCACCGCCGCCAACCATGTCATCCATCTGACCCGCTGGTGGAACCCGGCAGTTGAGGATCAAGCCACGGATCGCGTCTATCGGATCGGGCAAACCCGCGATGTCGATGTCTGGGTGCCGATTGCCGAGCACCCGGATCCAGCACTCTCTGCTGCCAGCTTTGATCGCAAACTTGCCGATCTGCTCGCCCGCAAGCGCAACCTGGCGCAAGGCCTGCTGATCGAACCCGAAGCTGCCGGTGACGCCGAGGACCTCCTGGGCGCTGTGCTGAGTGCCGAGCCGCCGATCGAGGTCGCGCCAGAACCGACTATTGACCAGCCAACCGCACCTGAGCCGGAGGCGCCACCATCGGTTGCTGGTGAACCACTTCCGGAACCCGAGCCGGCACCTCCGCCAGTCACCCCCATCCCGCCAACCGTTGCGCCAGCGCCGCCTCCGTCCCAAATTCCGCCGTTTAGGCGGCAAAGGATCCTCGCCGGCAGCACACCGTCACTGGGCATATTCCTCGAAGCCCTGGTTCCTGCCGGCCCGACCCTCCTCACGATCGAAGACCCCTATGTCGCCGGCAGCCGCGCAAGCTGCCGGGCCTTTGCCGAGTTCCTTGCCGGTCTCGCTGCCGGGGGCGCAAAGATCGAACGGGTGGCTTTGACCTGCTTCGACAATGACAGCATTGAAACCCCGTTTGTCAGCCAGCAGCAGCAGTCGCAGACCCTAGCCGAAGCGATCGCCCATTATCAGTTGCAGAACCTGCGCTTCTACCCCGATTTCGTTTCGCGCCGCGTCAACCGGCTGCACGATCGCTGGATCGAGGCGCGGCTGGCATCAGGAAGCAAAATCTATTGGGATATCGGTCGCGGCATCGACGGTTTCATGTCGCCACGTCACGATTGCATCGTTACCCGGACCATGGATATCGGTTGACACCGGGAGGCCCGCTACCGTCCCTCGTCCCTACTCACAGCGACTCCTCACTGAAAAGCAAAATCAGAGCGTTGAAAATGAAGTGAAATCCACTATCAAACGTCCGTCAATCACCAGCTTGGCCAAAGCGTCGGATTTCGATCCGCTTGCCGTTGAGGGTAAGTATGAAACGCGCCAAGGTACGCTCGATGCTGACAGTGCCATAGTGCATCTGACGATGGTGGTTAGCGCACAAGATCATGATATTGGTGGCTGAGAGTGAGCCGACTTCCAATGCTGAAACCGGTGTCGCATGATGAGCTTCAACGTAAGGCTCGCCATCTGCCTTAAGAAACCCGCCAGGCTCCATTCCCAACGCTTCACAAATTTGGCATTTGAAGCTGTTGGCACGCTTCAAGCGGGTTCCGATGGTGCCGCGTTCAATCGACCGGCTGATGCGCTCGCGGACCTCTGGCGCTCGATCCAAAAGCTTGCGTTCGGTCTCCGACAGGTCCTCTCCGGGGGTGACTAGCGCCATCGGCACTGCAGTCGCCTGCAAGCCTTCAGCCCATCGGCGAACACTCTCTTCCTTCTCGATAACTTCTTTCCGCCACGGTATCGCCGCCTGACCTGGCAACAGCCGCGCGTTGATCCTGACCTCATCTAGCGTCGCGCTCGACCAGCGGAAGGTTTGCGCCGCAAGTCGCATATCTGGAACAGGAAAGGCCCAGCTACGCCCCTCTTGCGCCCATGCATTGCTGAAATGTTCCACTACACACAAACCTAGCGGCGGAACGCTTGCCTGATAGCAAGCAAAATCGAGGCGTGATTGTATGTTGCCGAGCACACGGCCATGCCGGGTAAGATCCTCGAAGCCGAGCAAAGCGCCGATGTCGGCGTTGGTGTAGCCGGTCAATATGCCGCCGTGCTGGTTCGCCCGGCTAGAGAGCCAATCAAGGACGAGCTCTGTGCGCTGCTGCGTCATCGTCCCCAAGTCGGCCGGCGGCTTTTCGTTGTCGTTTGGCAGCCCGAGTGTGCGGCGTGCATACCAGAGGGCGCGAGCAGAAAACTCCGCGGGATGGTCGACGATGATCTGTTCAAATGAGAGGGCCCGCATGTCCGCATCGTCGAGAACCGTGAAGCCTTGGGTGACTTTCGACTTGGCAACCGTCGCCTCCGCAGCTTCGATCAAACCGCGATTTGACAACAGTTGGAACGTGCGGGCAGCGCCTTTGCCGTCGCGCTTCTGAAGACCGACATACCGGCCCACCGCATCGACGATGCGCTGCTCGGCGGGGCTGAGTTCACCGAGAAACAAGCCGGTCTTTTCGGCCACGATTGCACGCCCGAATTCGGCATATTTAGTTTCGATTGCAGCTTCGATTTCCGGCGACGCCGCCTTCTGCGCGCGGATGTTTCGTTCCAACGTATCCAGCTTATCGATAGTCTGCACGCGCGCAATGGTAGTGAATATGTCTTGTACCATCAGGCTGCCGCGATCTTGGTCTGAATAAAGTCGAAAATTGGTCGGAATGGCTCGAAATATTGAGAATGTAGGCTTGGAATAATTTGCTGCGCAAAATGAACCTTATTCCCTTGGAACTGCTGCCACGCGGCTGGCTGATCCGGATCAACAGAAAAGTACTGATCCAAGCCAGGAACATCGCGGAACAATAGCTCAATCGTCAATCTGGAGTTGTCACCGTAGGTTCGACCATTTGCAGGGTTGCACACTTGACCACGGACACTAAGGCCCAACGGCACTGGCAACAAAATGGCATAGCCAGGCACGCCGTTACGCTTACAAGCAAGGCCTAACTCGACCTGTGGCTGCTCGAAATTCCCGGCAGCGACCTGGTGCGCCTTTAGTCCACCGACTCCCGCCCACTCGCCATATGCCTTATCGAAGTCGAACAGGCCGAAGAAGAAGCGGCCGGGGTGAGATTGGTAAAGTTCGTCCTTGTTCAACTGCTTTCGAAGGTGTCCGCAATCGAAGCATTGAATGATCTCGACCGGGCACCGGGTTCCAGGGTTGAGCTTGCCCCATGCAATACGGAGAATCTCAGCGTCGGAGACGCCTTCGGTAAAAAGAACGGGCCGCGATGTGTTTGCAAGCAGTTGCTCGATGTTGAGGCTGGCCTCTGTCTCCGAAAATGTGATCAAGCCGGCTGAAAGCGAGCTGACGATCGTGGCTTTGTCTGGTGCTTCCACCGATACCCCGTTTGCCCCGGTTGTGAAAAGTCGAAAGCGCCCTTGCGTGTCGGCCGCGATGGTCGAGGCGCTATGGCTGTTCAGCAGTATGTGATTTGTGCGCGCGGCTTGGTCAGAGATCGCGTTGATCTGTTTCAAGAAATCAAACTGCCACTCCGGGTGCAGGAAGGCGTCTGGCTCGTCGAAGAAAGAGAGTATATTTCGGTCCCGAAACAGCTCGGCGGTCGCCAGCATATACGCCATCTGGAACTGCCCGTCGCTGAACCCGGATGTTCCGCCCGAAAATCCGCTTTCAAGTTCGACTTCGACCGAGATAGTTGAGAGCATCTCCAAGATTTTCAGGCTGTAGAACTGTCTGAACAGCGAACAAACGCCGTCGGCGGCGAATTCGACACGAACTTTTTCTAGATCCAGGTACAAAAAGTAGGCGTCCGTCTGCTCCTGATATCCTTCCGTCCGCAGCCGACCGCGCTGAGGCGGTGGGCTGAGGCAGCCTTCTAATCGGTCCAAGAAATCTCTGGTTGCGCCGCGCGGCTTCCAGAATTTATCGCCCTGAACGTCATCGACATTATACTGAGCCGCGTTGCGGCCCCGGGCATATATCGGCCGTTGCAGCGTCAAACGGATGTCTGGAAGAACACGCCGGATACCAAGCCGTTTCATGAGCACCTGGCGCCCCACATGCGCATCGGGCAACACTAGCATCATCGCCAATAGCAAGTCTTTCAGATCGCCCGTGACGTGTATGACCTTGGGGCTGTTGGAGAAGCCTGGTCCGTCGATCTTGCGCTCAAACTTTTCCTTATATTTTGATATCAGGTCGCCGACGTTCGGGTTGTGACCGGAATAGTACACAACCACATGGTCTGGCATCGGGGTTTGGCCGAGGCTCCGGCGACCGGCGTCGCCATTGATAATGAGGCTCGCGTTCCGCCATTCAATGGTGGTTTCCGCGCCACCAATCTCGAAGCATATGACGTAATCAAAGCCGGGACCGGTTTCGTCGGGATCGAAATCGAACAGATGGTCGAAAATCTCGATCAGGGCTTCAAGGAAATTGGATTTGCCGGAGCCGTTTTTGCCGACGAAGATGTCGATGAAGCCGTCGCCATCGAAACCGATCCTGAAGTCGCGGAGATTTTTGTATTGGCTGACCCAGACGGAGCGGAGACGCATTGGACCTACCTATACTTCTCTGGCGAATGTCAGCTGCGCGTCGAGCGTCACACAGCGTAACCTGACCCAGGACTCTGTCGGCCCGGATAAACTACCCGGGCCCCAGTTCAGCTTGGCCACCTCTAAGCCTTCGTCCTTCATGCTGCCGCCCGTTCGGTGATGGCGTCGGCTAGGTGTTTTTGGGTTTCGGCGGCGTCTGTGATGCGGGCCTTCAAGGCGTCGCATATTGTCATGAGTTCATCGACCTTTGCGACGATGCGCGCCTGTTCGGCTTCTGGGGGCACTGGCAGCGGTATGGGTTTGAGCTTTGCGGCCTTGATCCCTTTTGCGGTCATACCGGTGGCGTTTTCGTCGAGCAGCCGCTGCATCGACCGGCTCATGAGAGCGAGCATGAAGAAGCGGGTGTTTGTCGGTCCGTAGGGCTTGAAGCAGATCAATCGCTGCGCAATTGCGAAGGGTTCCTCGATGTCATTCAGGCAGATGTTTCCCAGTGGGGCCTCGGTAGTGAAAAATAGGTCATCGACCGCGGGGAAGCCTCTGGTCATCCATTTATGGAACGTCGACTCGGAGATGTATTCCCGCGGTTCCCGATCGAGATAGCCCATTCGGACATTCTTTGCCGTGATCAAAGGGATGCCCGAGTCAGTCTTGGGCGGTGTGTTGCCGCGATAGTCCACGAACAAGAAGATGTTCTCGAAAGACTGAATCTCCCAGTGCGATGGCAAAGCGAAGGGCGGCTGGGTCGGCTTTGGCGCAGCCTTGATCCGATGATCACCTGCATTTTCCAATGAATGGCGCTTTGCTTGCTTCCAGCTTTGGACAACCGTTGATGCCGGAGCGTCCTGCTGGTCATACAAGACCAGCTTGCCGCGCACGGCGAGTTCGAGAATCGACTGCTTCAATGCATCGATGCTGGCTGCAGTGGTGAAGAGGGTATCGAAGTGGACTTCCAGCCGCGACCAGTTGGTAGCGAGATCGCCGGCGTCGGTGCTGGCAGTCAGGGTGGTGAGCAGAGCTTCGACAAGCGCCTGATGCGCGGCCATCGCCGTCGCGCTCTCCACTTCAAGCACATCGCACAGTGCCATGAGCTCATCGACCTTGGCGACGATGCGCTGTTGTTCGGCGGTTGGAGGGAGACAAAAAGGCGTCGCTATTATCTTTTCGCGCGAAATGTTTGGCTGCGCACCACCTGCACCTTGTGACACGAAGCGGGGGCGCATGGCTTTCAGCAGCAACAGCAAGAAGGGGCTGCCAATTCCTTTGAATGGCGTACACGCGCACACGGCCTGATTGGTGGTTGCTCGAACGGCTAGGATTGAAACTTTGCCAATCGTAGCTCCATACATGGCAAGCAGGACATCGCCCGGTTTATTTACGCGCAGAGAACACTCCCGAAGGGCCAGTTCTGAAACTGTTTCTTCTGCTTCTGAAATATAGTCTGCATTCAGCTCGCCAGATTTAAACCATGGCGTTTCGCCGCCATAGTATGATGAATTTTTTCGGTTTGGTGTCGCACCTGCTCCCCAATCGCCGATTTCTACAAAGCGAGTCCATACCCATCCTGATGGAGGAGGGAATCGGATTTCTCGCTCAGTTATCTTGGGAAGCGGTTTGCCGTTCCGCATTTGTTTTTTCGTAATCCAGTCAGCTCGCTGTTTTGCAAAATCTTTTAAGAGATCCGATGCAGAATCGTCTGCGGAATATTGAGGAACGAGTTTTCCGCGTACTGCAAGGTCAAGGATGAGGGCGCGAAGACGATCAACGCCGTAGAGGTTGATCCGCTTGCCGCCACCTCGCCCAGCGCCAGATTTGCGCTCAACCGCCGTCGTCCAGATGTCGAGATTGTCGCCGACCAGCGACGCAATATCGACCGTCATGCGTCGCCTGCCAGCGCGTCGGACAGGATGGCCTTCAACTGGTCACGCAGCGACTGAATGCCCGCCTGCTGCGCGGCATAGCGCGCCAGCAACTCATCGGGATCATGGCTTTCCCGGTCGGCGATATGCGGGTTCTTGAGGTCGAGGTTATAGCCGCGCGCGGCGACGTCCTCCGCGCTGATCTTCCACGCCTGTTCGGTTTCGCGACGGTGCTTGAAGCCATCGGCTTCATCGCCCCACCATTCGCGCTCGGGCTGAAACTCCTCGAACTGCATCGGGCGGGTTTTGTTGTAGCTGGTGACGCCGGGCGGATAGGGGTGTTCATAGAACCAGGTCTGTTTGGTCGGCGTGCCCTTGGTGAAGAACAGGATGTTGGTCTTGATTCCGGTGTAGGGTGCAAACACGCCATTCGGCAGGCGGACGATGGTGTGGAGGTTGCACTCCTCGATCAGGCTCTGCTTCAGCGTGGTCTTGACGCCTTCGCCGAAGAAGAAGCCATCGGGCAGCACCACCGCAGCGCGGCCGCCGTTCTTCAGCAGCTTGATGATGAGCGCCATGAACAGGTCGGCGGTTTCGCGGGTGCGCAGGTTTGACGGGAAGTTGCCCTCGATGCCGTCCTGCTCCATGCCGCCAAAGGGCGGGTTGGTGGCGATGACGGGGACGCGGTCGCGCTCGCCATAGTCGCGATAGGGCTTTTCGAGCGTGTTGCCGTGGACGATGCCCGAAGGAGTGTCGATGCCGTGCAGGATCATGTTGGTCACGCACAGCATGTGCGGCAGCGCCTTCTTCTCGACGCCGCGGATGGTCGATTGCAGCAGGGCTTCATCGGCGGCCGATTTCACGAACTGGCGCTTGTAATCGATGGCGCAGGCGAGGAAGCCGCCGGTGCCGCAGGCCGGATCGAAGATGGTTTCGCCGAGTTTTGGGGTGAGCCGGTCGATGATGAACTTGGTGACGGCGCGGGGGGTGTAGAACTCACCCGCGTTGCCGGCGCTTTGCAGGTCCTTCAAAATTTGTTCGTAGATATCGCCGAAGGTGTGGCGATCCGCGGTGCTGTTGAAGTCGATCTCGTTGATCTTGTTGACCACCTGCCGCATCAACGTGCCGGATTTCATGTAGTTGTAGGTATCCTCGAACACGTCGCGGATGACCTGGGCGCGCTTGCCGACATCGCCGACCGTCGGAAGCTGTGATTTCAGGGCGAAGAAAAGGTCATCGATGAACTTCACCAACGCGTCGCCGGTGATGCCTTCGCGGTTGGTCGCCCAGTTCCGCCAGCGGTATTTCTCGGGGATAGGTGAGTGGAAACCGGGCTCGGTCAGCTCCAGCTCCTCCTCGCGGTCGTCATAGATTTTGAGGAAGATCATCCAGACCATCTGGCTGATGCGCTGGGCATCCCCATCGACGCCAACGTCCTTGCGCATGATGTCCTGGATGGATTTTACCGCGCCGGAAACGTTGCTCATTGATTGGAGGCCTGTTCGTAGATCTGGTTTTCGAGCTCGCTGAGAGCGGCTTCGTATCCGGCCTTGCCGCCGAAAGCACCCTTGATGATTTCAAGGGGGGTGCCGATGGCATCGAAGGGCTTGAGGCGCAGCACCTTGGTGTCTTCGATGGTCGAAATGCCTTCGTCGGCATATTTGTCGAGCAGCGCCTCCAGTACGGCGCGCGCCTTGTCGCCGTATTTGGTGAAGTAATTGCGCTTCTTGACCTGCTCGGCACGTTCGCGCCGGGTCAGCGGAGGCTGGTCGTAGGCGATGTGGGCCAGCAGATCGAAGTCACCAATGTCACGGCCGACGGCTTCCTGGAGGTTGGCGAGGACGATGCCGTATTCCTCCAATTCGTCGATGATGGCCTGTTTGCGGTCGGCGTCGTTCCAGCGCTGGATGAACTCGTCGAGGGAGCGGAATTCGGTGATGATCGCCTTTCGGGCGAAGTCTCTGTAGCTTTCGGTGATCAGCTTGCCGTCGCTGCCGACGTATTCGATGCGTTCGGCGATGATCCGTGCGGGGACGCCCGAGATAACGATCTTGACGGGGCCGCCGGGGTCTTCGTCGTCATCATCATCGTCGTCCACGTCATCGGGGTCTGGCGGCACGGGGTCGTCGCCGTCGCCCGGTTCATAGATGACCACAGGGTCGCCATCGAAGGCGTCGTCGCGGAAGAGCTCGGTCGCCTTTTTGAAGTCCATGATCGTGAAGAAAAACTTGTTGTTGTCCTCGTCGATGCGGGTCCCGCGGCCGATGATCTGCTTGAACATCGTCATCGACTTGATCGTCTGATCGAGCACGATGAGCTTGCAGGTTTTCGCGTCAACGCCGGTAGTCAGCAGTTGCGACGTGGTGGCGATGACCGGGAAAGGCTGTTCGGGATCGATGAAGTTGTCGAGTTGGGCTTTGCCTTCGACGCTGTCCCCGGTGATGCGCATGACATAGCGGGGGTTGTCCTTCGCGATCTTGCCAGCGGCGTTGACGATGGCCTGCCGCATCCGCTCGGCGTGATCGATATCTTCGCAAAAGATGATGGTTTTTGCCATCGGGTCGGTGGCGTTGAGATATTGCATGACGCGCTTTGCGACGAGCTTGGTGCGCTGGTTGAGGACGAGGACGCGGTCCATGTCGGCGCGGTTGTATTCGCGCTGCTCGACCGCGTTGCCAAGGTCGTCCACCATGCCGGGCGGTGGCGTCCAGCCAAGCACGTCCTTGTCGATGTCGATGCGGATGACCTTGTAGGGGGCCAGGAAGCCGTCTTCGATGCCTTGCTTCAGGCTGTAGGTGTAAACTGGGTCACCGAAATAGGTGATGTTGGAGACGTAGGTTGTTTCCTTGGGCGTCGCGGTCATGCCGACCTGGATTGCGCCGTCAAAGTAGTCGAGAATTTCTCGCCACGCGCTGTCGTCCGAGGCGCTGCCGCGGTGGCATTCGTCGACGACGATGAGGTCGAAGAAGTCGCGCGATACCGTTTTGAAGATCTTGTCGGCTTCATCGGGGCCGGTCAGCGCCTGGTATAGGCCGAGGTGGATTTCATAGGCTGGGTCAATCTTGCGATTGCGGACCTTGGTCATCGCATCGCCGAACGGTTTGAAATCGTTCACCAGCGTCTGGTCGACAAGGATGTTCCGGTCGGCGAGGAACAGTATGCGTTTCGCGGCGCCGGCCTTCCAGAGGCGCCAGATGATCTGAAACGCGGTGTAGGTTTTGCCAGTGCCGGTCGCCATGACGAGCAAGACGCGCTTTTGGCCCTTGGCGATTGCCTCGACCGTCCGGTTGATGGCCTCGACCTGATAGTAGCGCGGCTCCTTGCCAGAGCCGTCCTGGTAGTAGGGTTGCTCAACCAGCGCCTTTTCATCGGGCTTGATGCCGTGGAACAAGCGGTAGCGAGCGTAGAGCGTATCGGCATCGGGGAATGCTTCCATGCCGAACGCGGTTTCGGTGTCTTCGCCGTTCGTAGCTGCGCGATTGTGCTGGGCAAAACCGTCGCCGTTCGAACTGAAGGCGCTCGGCAGGTCGAGGATATCGGCATAGCCCAGTGCCTGCTGAAGACCGTCGCTGACCCCGTGCTTGTTGTCTTTCGCTTCGATGATGGCGAGCGGCAATCCCGGCTGCCATGACAGCACATAGTCGGCGAATTTTTTCTTCTTCTTGTTTCGGGCCGACAGATTGCCGCGAACAATCACGGGGCCGGGGGTCAGGGTGACTTCGCGGCGGACCTGCTTGAACTGATCCCAACCCGCTTGCTTGATGGCAGGCGTGATGAACAAGTCGCAGATGTCGCTTTCGCTCAGCTTTTGCTTTTCACCCTTGTCCACCGTGCCCCCGAGAGAAAGCGTTCCGCCTGGTCAACTGATCGCCGGCAACCCGTCGGCTCGCACCCCATGTTCTTCTTAACCTACATTCTGACTTTCTGGCAAAGTACCGGTGGCAGCGGGCACGGCGAGCCTCTGCCTCTTGATGATGATCATGGTGGCAAACGCAAGTTTTGTCGCTACCATTGCCTAACGTACAAGGACAATTAGCAGCAGGATGCGAGTCTTCGCCCGCACCATCGGCATCGACTATTCCGGTGCAGAAACGCCGACTTCCAGTCTGAAAGGCTTGCGCGTCTTTTTGACCGAAGGCGGAGCGGCTGCGGTGGAGATTCTGCCCGCGCCCAGCCCGCGCAAATACTGGACGCGCCGAGGCATCGCCGAATGGCTGGCGGAGCGCCTGGCCGATGGAGTCCCGACGCTGGTCGGCATCGACCACGGCTTTTCCTTCCCGCTGCGCTATTTCGAAAAACATGGGCTGTTGCCTGACTGGCAGCACTTCCTCGACGATTTCCAGCATCATTGGCCGACGGATGACGATCACGTCTATGTCGATTTCGTCCGCGATGGTGTCGCTGGAAATGGCGCAGCGCGGACGGGCAACGCGCGCTGGCGCCGCTTGACCGAAGAGCGCGCGCGCGGGGCCAAATCAGTGTTTCATTTTGACGTGCAGGGATCGGTGGCGAAATCCACCCATGCCGGTATCCCGTGGTTGCGTTACATTCGCCAGCGCCTGATCGGCCGCGTGCACTTCTGGCCGTTTGACGGCTGGGAAATACCGGTCGGACTGTCGGTCATCGCTGAGGTGTATCCTGCATTGTGGAGCAGCAGCTTTGCCAAGGGACAACTTGACCCTCATCAGCATGATGCGTTCAGCATCGCGACATGGCTCGCGCGCGCCGATAAGGACGGGAGCTTGTCGGACCTTTTGCAACCTGCGTTAACGCCGCCGGAAAAAGCCGTTGCTCAGGTTGAGGGCTGGATACTTGGTGTTGCCTGATCGATCCGCCAACACGAAGCATTGCCCCCAGCAAGGGCGAGGCTGAGGTCATGGCACGAGAGGATTGGACCGACGCGCAGAACGACGCAATCGTTGCCGACTACTTCGCCATGCTTGCCACCGACGCCGCCGGGCGGCCCTATAATAAAGCAGAGCATAACAGGGGCCTGCAAACGCGCATCGACCGCGGGAAGGGCTCGATCGAGTTCAAGCATCAGAACATCAGCGCCGTGTTGAAGGGAATGGGGGAGGATTGGATCCCCGGTTACAAACCGGCTTTCAATTTCCAGGGGTCGCTGGAAGACGCCGTTGCGAGGTGGCTAGCGCGCAATCCGAGCTGGTTCACCCGGCCGCCTTCAAATAGCGCGGTAACAGCCAACCATCTGAGCGATGAAAGCTCGCTATGGATCGGCCCGCCGCCGACCCGGGCCAATACGCCGCCGCCGCCCGAGCTTGCGCAGATGCTTGGCATCGCAATGAAGTTTGATGTCGCCGAACGCGATGCCCGAAACCGCGCCCTCGGCCGTGCCGGTGAAGAGCGCGTGTTGTGGCACGAGCGGGGGACGCTAGCCGCCGCCGGCCGGGAAGACCTGGCGCAAAAGGTTCGTTGGGTTTCCGAGGAAGATGGCGATGGCGCCGGGTACGACATCGCCAGCTTCGAGCAAAATGGGCGGCAGCGGCTGATCGAAGTGAAGACCACTAACGGCTGGGACCGCACGCCTTTCCACATCAGCCGCAATGAACTTGCCGTGGCGGACGCGCGGCGAAACGAATGGTGTCTGCTTCGCCTCTGGAACTTCAATCGCGACCCAAAGGCGTTCGAGCTTCGTCCGCCGCTGGAGGCGCATTTGACGCTGACACCCACGAGCTTTGCCGCAGCCTGGACGTGAATTGAGGGCGTTGTGACCGAGTACAAGGGCATTCCTCGGCCTGCACCGGCGGATTTTTAATGAAGACTTTTTGCCTTTTAACGGCATCTAGGAAGGGTTTCGACCTTAGCGACCATCCTTGGTAACGATGCCGTTCATAGTGAAGTGTGAGGTACCGGCCGAAATGACGCGCATCGGCGTGCAAATAACGTAACGATCAGCGCGGGCGCTCGCCCTCGTTGTACCAGCTGCGATCGAGCCGAGCGTCGAGCCACATCAACACTGGTGTCCAGCCCCGGTAAGGGACCAACGACACATACGCGGCGACTAGCCACGCCAGCGACGCGAAGCGGTCGAGGAAGGCGGCCGCACTCGCGGCATTGATCCCTTCGTTGACGAGATCGGCCCAGAGGCCGGTGCGCAGCTGGATCTGATGCATCGCCCCGTCGTCCGTGTGAACGGCCGAGAAGAAGCTGTCGGCGGGAAGCTGAGGTTCCTCGTGGATCGGGCGCGTGAAGCCCGGCCAGAGCTCACCGCAGGTCCGCTTCATGTTGCGCTTTGCGAGCATGAACATCATGGCGCGGCCGAAAAAGAGATGGCCGTGAGCACTATCCTCGAAAATGCCGCTGTCGGTCATGTGCGGCAGATTTCGAAAATAGGCCCAAGCGTCGGGCCAGCCATAATATGGTTGGGGCAGCCCGGCGGTGTCGTCTTGCCCACCATTCAACTCCTGAAACCGGCGCAAGGTCGCGGCGAGATCGAACTCGCGGGCGATCCCGGCCTCAACCCGGCCCCGTGCCCAGAATGCCGCGATCAGCGAGGGGATTTGCGCCTGTCTCCAGAGCATAACGTGATTAGTGACGATAGCGACGAGCTCGGCTGCGTAGCCACGGAGCTCAGCAGACATTTCCGCGCGCCCAATGAGCGCAATCGCGGCGCAATCGGCGACCAGCCGCCGACGTTCCCACATCACGTCATATTCGCCGAGGACATCGCGTTCGGACCATACCCGATTGGGCGAGAAGTTTTTCGCTTTCGCTTCGGCCAGCAGGTCGGTGCAATGTTCGAGCGCGAGTGAGGCATAGTTTTCCAACATGGCCAAGCGTTTATCATTGTCGGCCAGCTGCATCGCGGCGATGGCGGCGAGCACGGTCACGCAGTGCAGCGCCTGATGGTTGTCCCTCTCGTACCAGCGCGCCTTGATGATCTCGGCGACGACTAGCATCGAACTGAGAGCAGAGTCCTTCGCTGGTGATGACGCATCCGGCGGCGGCAGGAGCAACGCCATAATTCGCGAGATATCCTGTGGATCGGGCGGCTCGCGGCCGTCGCCGGCGAGGAGATTGAGGACGAGCCGGATGCCGTCGAGCGTCACGGGCCAAATCCGCATTGAAGGTCCGAGCTTCTGAAGAAGGTCGCCGCGACTCCACAGCTGATAGGCGGAGGCCATCGCGCCTGGCTGTTTGCAAATTTCGGCGGCGCGCTCGAAAAGCAAGCGCGCTTCCTCGTCGATCTCGCCATTGGTGACGAAGACGGCGACATGCTTCTCGTCCGCGTTTTTGCGGAACTCGGGACCTGGCGCGGTCATGAGAAGCTCGTTGAACTGGGTGAGAAGCGACGCAGCTTCGCTCTTGGTGACGCGCGAGCCGGGATTTCCTTTGAGCTGGAAGCAATGGAGGACGCCGCCAGGATCGCGCGCGATTACGTCCTTACCGAACTCGATCGGCGCGTGGCGCGTGTTGTGGAGGACCGTCCAACCCTCAGACACGAGCATCTGGATAAAGGCTGGCTGGTAACGCCGCTCGGTCTGGCTATCCAACCAGGATTCGAGCAGCCTCTCGGCGACGGTGACCATCGCGCTTCCTTTCGAGTATCGCCTTCAACCGCTTATTGCCCTCAGGCGACATCTCGCCCGCGGCCGCAATCTTCTCAGCCATGCCGGGTCCGACGATCATGGTCGGAGGTTTCCAATTGCCGTCGGGCCCGAAGTTATGTTCGAGCTTCTCGATCATATCGAGGAATAGTTCCTCACTAAACGGCTTGCCCTGCCCATCGACGATATTGCCGGTCTTCTCCGTGACCTCGTGCATGCGCTGCTGAAAATGCTCACTCATGCTGCGGGCAAGCTGCTCTGCCATGTCGTCGAGATGCTTGCCCACCAGCTCTTCGGTGAACTCGGCCAGGTCGACGAACTTGATCGCGACCTCGCCGCTCGCCGAAGTCATTGGCGTTTCGTCGAGTTCACCGGTCTCTCGCTGAATCGCGGAATGGCGTCCTTCGAACTGGATATGCGATATGACGAGACCGATCATGGGCGCGAGCGCACTGACCTTCGCGCGAACTCGGTCCTGATTGAGACGCGCGCGCCAAACCTCGAGCTTGGGACAGGTCGGCAGCATCAGTCCGCCTCCCCGCTGGTGCTCGCGAAAACGAACGTTTCCTTCAGATCGTTCATATGCGTCCAAGGCAGCACACCACGATGCTGGAGCATGCCGACGACGATGCCCGGGTGGACACCGGCTAATGCCGCGAAATCACGGACCTCGGCCTTGGCGCGGGGCTGTCCAGCGATGAACAGCCGCAGGCGATCGCGTCCGACCAGTTTCTCTTCGGCCCATGCGTCTGCTTCGGCCTCGGCCGGATCACTTTCGGGACTTTCATCATCGACATGCGCGGTGTCGCGGCTGTGGAGACAGAGGTGCCCCAGTTCATGGAAAAGCGTGAACCAAAAATGGTCGTTGGTCTTATGCCGGAGCGAGAGCACAACCGCCGCGCGGTTGCGCGCATACCAGAATGCCGCGCCGTTCAAGCGGGTCTTCTTGAACGGCCGGACGGGAACAATCGCGACGCCTGCCGCCGCGCACAGCGCGGTCACGCGTGGCTGGAATTCCTGGGGTGGCCGCCTCGTAAGCAAGCGGATTTCCGCCAGGGCATCGACCAGCTTCGCATCGCTGAACTCGGCGACATCCATCGTTTCGGCAGCCCGCGTCGCGAGCCGCAACCAGACATGTACGCATTCAGGCGAGCTACGATAGGTCTTCGACGCCCGGTAGCGGACCGCATAACGGCGATTCAGGCCGGCGAAGGCGTTTTCGTTGGCGACGCCAAGAAAGGACAGCAAGCCTTCGCGCAGGCCATGGACGTCGTTCGATGAGGGCAAGATGCCGCGCTCTTGCAGCTCCTTGACCGGAAAATTAGCGAGCCAGGTTCGAACTGCGGATGTGTCGTGACCAGCACGCTCGGCGACCCTCGAGCGGTAAAGTTCCCACTCCTTTTGGAGGCCGGTCCAGATATAGGCTCTGGTGCCGGTGACCCGCTCGAGCGCGAGCGCCGTATCCGCCTCAACCGGATTATGACCCTTGATGATCGTGTTGATGAGCTTGGGCGTCAAATCGGCGCGGCGTGCGAATTCGGCCTGGGAGAGGCCGAGCGTCTCCAGATACTCCTCCAGCATCTCGCCGGGATGGATTGCCCAGTCGGGCCGAAATTGTGTGTCCTGCGCTCCAATCACGTCTCATGTCCTCAATGATAGTCGGTCACGTCTAGGATTCGCACCCTCGTGACCGCGGCCAGGTCGAGGCTTCCGTCGTCCAGCACCGGCAAGGGATCGTTTGCCGGCTCGAACACGAGACGCCAAGGATGTTTCAGGTCGACGGCATATTGCCCATCCCGATCGCCCGTCAGCCGGTGCCGGCGAGGCGGCGGGACATGCGGTACATCCGCCAGATTCGCCGCCTGACGCAGTAGCGCGAGACGTAGGCGAAGCGGCTTAGCCCGCTCGCCAAAGGCCTTGGACATCGCCTTGTTGTCCTCCATGCGCTTGCGCAGCGACGCCGATGCGAATTCCAGTTCCATCCACCCTGTCCGTTGTTACCCATTAGGTAATGCAAGTGCTTTCATTACGCAATAGGTAAGGCGATATTTCGGGTTTCATAAGCGCCCGTCACCTTTCAGATTTGGTAACGAGGTGTGCGAACGGCTGATGTTGGGTCGCATAGCAGACGAGACCAGCGCAGATGCGTGAGCATGCGGATCCACGCTTTTAATCATTCACTAATCTGAATAATCTGGGTGCCCTCACCATGAATGCGCGTGCCAAGTACAGCGGCGCGTCGGCCATCCAGCATCGACACTGCCTTATGCTTGTGCGCTGGCGCGAGGTGGGCGTAGCGCAGCGTCATCTTGATGTCGCTGTGGCCGAGCAGCTCTCGGACAGTGTTCAGGTCGACGCCGGCCATGACGAGTTGCGAAGCGAAATGGTGGCGGAGATCGTGCCAGCGAAAATTGACGATTTCTGCGGCGACCAATAGCCGTTCCCATGACGTCGTAATGTTGTCGAACCGCTTTCCGGCCTCAGACTCGAAGACCCGCTTGGCATCGCGGTCGCATTGCTTGCGCCAGGCCGACAGCGTTTCGTGGACCTCGCGATTTGTCGGAATGTGGCGGGTCTTGCTCGATTTCGTTGTGGCGCCAACGATCGTGATGATGCCGAGCTTCAAGTCGACATCCGACCACATCAGATCGAACAACTCGCCGCGGCGCAGCCCGGTGTTCATCGAGATCAGGACCATGGGCTTGAGGTAGTCGGCAAAAGCCAAAGCCTTCAGGTCGGGCAGCTCCATATAGCCGCGCTCGCGGCGCCATTTGTTGGCATTGTAGCGATCCCCGCAGATCCGCGCCTCGCGGATGTTCAACGCAGTGCGCAGCCGGTCTTCCTCTTCATCGAACAGGAAACGCACCTTGGAACAGTCGTCGACCTTCGCCTTCTTGACCCGAGTAATCGGGTTATGCGGGATCATCTCCCAATCGACGGCGCGGTTGAGACTGGCACGAAGGGCTTGCAGATCGCGGTTGGTCGTCGCGGGTTTGGTGCCACTGGCATAGCGGGCATTGCGCCATTGCTCGACCTCCAGCGGGGTGATCTTCATCATCGGCAGGTTGAGAAATTTGCGGAAGGAGACGCGCAACCGCTTCATTGTCGTCGCATGGGACTTGTGATTGGCCTTCGTCCAGCCGGCATAATGCTCGTCGAGGAAGCTGCCCCAGGTCAGGGGTTGCGGCTTGGGCTTGCGGTTTTCGATCGGGTCCTCGCCGCGATAGACTTCGGCCAGAATGCGCCGCGCATTGTCACGCGCATCGCTCGCGCCGATGGCGTCGGCGCGACCCAGCTTGATCCGGCGACCGCGAGCGAATTCGCAGAAGTATGTTTTGGTGCCGCCGGCCTCGACTCGCAGCAGCAAGCCGTTCAGTCTCACGTCCCGGACTTCATAGGGCTTGGGCTTGGGTTTTAAGCCCTCGACCAAGGTCTGACCGAGCAACACTTTCATAGGGAATCACCAGCAACCGGAGCGAGCACCCACGGCTGATTCAAGTGCATATCAAGTGCAACTTCTGGAAACGCAATGCATCCTGGTGAAACTTGATGCAACACAGCGACCTCTTCTATCCATCTGTAAAACAACGATAATAATCGTATATCTGGTTGCTTGACGATGCAATAGAAATCGCTATTTTTAGGGCTCCGAAGGGAGGGGTCACAGGTTCGAATCCTGTCGGATGCGCCAAATTCTTGATGGACGGTCTACGGTCGGACGCGGCGTGCGCTCGCGGTGGTCAGAAGTCGGTGCCGGCGCATTGGGCGATATCGGCGGGGACGGGTTGCCAGCCTGACGCGGCGCGCCAGGACTGTATGGCCGCGATTGTTTCCAGGACGGTTGTTTCGTTGAGGTTGATCCGGCCGTTGGCGAGCAGCAGGTCGGCGTACGGGCTTTTGCTGGTCTGCAACCAGGTGGTGAGGGCGGCCAGCCCTGCCAGCATGGTGCGCGTGCAACCGGCGTGCAGTTCGGGCTGGACGACGGCGGTGATCCGGCCGTCGCGGATGATCATCGTCGACTCGATCGGCCGGGTGCGCACGATGGGGAGGCCCATGGCGCGAAACACGTCGCTGCTTTCGAGGACGCCGTCGAGGTGCATGTGCCAGCCATCGGCGCGGCGTTCGAAGCGGGCACCGAAGGGGTGGAGTTCGGATCCGGCCATGGCGTCGAAGACTTCGAGCTTGCGGACCTGCGCCTTGCCGGTGATCGTGCCGCGGCCCATGCTGAGCGTGAAGGTGGCGTTTTCGGCATATTGCGCCATCACATCGTCGAGGTGGTGATTGTTGTGGACGGCGAAATAGCGCGCGACGACGGCGCGTGCGGCCGCCTCGCTGTCGGGCGCGGCGTGTAGCGGTGCGGCCAGCAACGCCGTCAGGCACGCCAGCGCCAGCGACCGGCGATCAGGGTTGCGGGGGCGCGGCATTGGCTTTGGTGAAGGCGAGCAGATCGGCGTTGAAGCGGTCGGGCACTTCCGAAAAGGGCGAATGGCCGGTGCCGGGGTAGACGATGCTTTGCACCGTGGCGGCGGGCAGCGCGGCGCGCAGCGCGGTGATCGACGCCTGCGGGATCGACAGATCGTCGGCGCCCGAGATCAGCAGCATCTTGTACGCCAGTTTCGGCGCCAGATCCTTGTTGTCGAGGCTGAGCCCCAGCATGGCGCGGCGCGCATAGGGCGGGGTCATCATCACCATGAACTGGTTCTGCAGCGATTGCAGCGGGCTCGGCGGAGCGCTCGACATGGCGCGGGCGAGCCAGCCGGCCGACAGGAAGACATCGTGGAAATTGTCGACACGCGCATTGCCGGCAGGCGGCGGCAGGCCGGCCTTGGATGGATCCGGGGGCGGGGGCGGCGGCACCAGCCCGGCAAGGCTGCCGGCAAGCACGATCGCGGCGGGGCAGTTGGTCGTGCAGTGGCGGACATAATCCATGGCGACATAGCCGCCGAACGACCAGCCGAGCAGCACGGGATGGCGCACGTTGAGTGCTTTGAGCACGGCATCGAGATCATCGGCCCAGACTTTCGTGCCGGCATAATCCTCGGGTTTCCACGGCTTGCCCGAAAAACCATGGCCGCGCAGATCGGGGGCGATGATGCGCAGTTGCGCAGAAATATCGCCGATCTGGTGCTTGAACGAGGCGGCGGCGAAGTTGAAACCGTGCAGCAGAACGAGCGGCGGGCCGGCGGGGTTGCCCCATTCCTGCACGGCGATCGGCACGCCGCCGGCGCCTTCGACCGTGCGGCTGTGCGACACCATATGGGCGGGCGTCGGCGGCCGGGCGGGCGCGGCTTCCTGCGCGGCGAGTGGCGCGGAAAGCAGTGCAGCGGCGGCAAGGCATCTAGAGATCATGGAACACCCCCGGGTGGTCGCGCTCGATGCGGGCGCGCAGGGTGGCATCGACTCCCGACCATTGCGACAGCTTGATGGCGTTGATCCGCATGATGACATCGCCCTGGGTGTTGCCCATGTTCATCCACGGCCGCAGGCTGTTGACGGTGGTATATTGCATCGTCGCCGGCACGAACGCCATGTCGGAATAGAGATCGCTCGCCTGCACCTGGAAATTGGCGAGCGAATTGGAAATCCGTGCGGCGCCCTTCGCCGTCGGTGGCAGCGCGACGAACAGTTCCTCGGCCATCCAGACATAATCGCCCTTGCGATCGGGGGGGGTGATGCGGCCGCGATAATTCAGCCCGGGGGGCAGGGTCGCCATGTCGGGCAGCACTGTCAGGTCGGGCAGGAAGCGCAGTTTTTGCGGCGACAGATAATGTTCGGGCTTGATCATCGCGCCGGTCAGCGTGTTGACGATCGGCGCGTCGGCGATCTTGCCGGTGGCGACATCGCCGTAATAGCCGGCCTCGACCAGCGCATAACCGATCGAGCCATCGGGGTTTCGGGTGATCTGGCTCTGGCTGGCGCCGATAACGCTGACCAGCAGCCGGGCGGGTTCGCCGCTGCGCCGCGCGAGCATCTGGCCCGAATACCACCAGAAGGTGCGCTTGCCGACGGGGCTGCAGCGGATGCGGGCAAAGAGCTCGAGGTCGGACAGGGCGGGGCCGGGGGCGGCAAGCGCGCGCGAGCCGAGGCCGGCGGCGAGCCCCGCGGCGAGGGTGAAGCTGCGGCGGCTGAGCATCATGGTTTCACCGGTGCCGGGGTGCGGGTGCGCATGTAGCGGGCGAGGCTCGATTCGGCGCGGGTGACGGTAGTCGGCGCCTCGAGGAAATCGGGGTAGCGCGCGCGTGCCAGTGCGACGATGGCGGGCGGCAGGTCGTCGAGCCGCGCGGAAGATGCGGTCGTGCAGCTGTACTGGATCGCCCCCGGCGCCTGGCCCATCAACATCCAGGGTTGCCACGGCCGTGTGTGCGACCAGAAACCGAACGAGGGAATCTTCTGCAATCGCGGGTTCTGCAGGTCGGCAAGGCGGATATTATAGCTGTTGCTGTCCGAGATCGCGATCTGCGCGCCGCTGCTTTCGCGCACCCAGACGGCGGGATCGAGCGGGTTCTTCGCCCACAGATGCGCATGTTGTTCGGTGACGACGCGGTCGCCGATCCGCGTCCAGGGCAGGATGAAGGGCGCGCGCGCCTCGGCATCGGCGACGGCGGTATACAGCCCTTGCTTGAGCGGGAAGGGCTCGATCCGGGCATTGATCGCCGGGTTGGCGAGGTGGACGACCTCGACCGTTTCGCTGGTATAGGGGTTCTGCCAGCGATCGAGCACGTCACCGCTGGCGAGATCGAGGAAAAAGCCGAGTTCCTTGCGCAGCATCTGATAGCCATTGCCCTCGGGCAGCGGCAGCAGGCGTACCGACCCCATCCCGATGATGCGCATCAGGTCACGCGCCGCTTCGCCCGGCCGCATGCCGGCGACGCGGCCGCCGTACCAGCTGTAGCTGGTCACCGCCGGGTCGATCGAGCCGTTGATGCGCGCCCAGGCGTTCACATTGCCGGCGGGGGTGGCGAGATCGATATACGGCCCCGACAGGCTGGCGGGCATGCCGGCGGCGCGGGCGGCGGGGGCCAGCGCCACCCCGGCCAGGCTGCCGGCGAGCAGCGCGCGGCGATCGAACATCAACATGGCGCTGCGATCAGAACTTGGCGCGCAGGGTAACGCCGAACTGCCGGCGGTGTGGCAGCACGGCTTCATAGGCCTGGGTGGTGCAGGCGCCGGTCGTGGCGCAATCGGCGTTGAGCCGCAGGTTTTCGAAGGTCTTGTTCTGCAGCAGGTTTTCAACAAAGATCGTGGCGCTGTAGCGGTCGTTCTCGATGCCCAGCCGCAGGTTCAAGTCGAACGACGCGCCGGTTTCAGCCAGATTGAGCACGCTGGCATAGCGATTGCCGACGTAGAGACCTTCGGCGCGGCCGAACCACGACATGCCACCCGAACCAAGCGCGCCGCGATACTGCGCATAGAAACTGCCGCTGGTCTCCGGCGTCTGCGCAAGGCGCTGACCGCTGGGCATCGCGAGGAGGAAGCGGGCGATCGTGGCGTTGCTGCGTTTGGCGGTCAGTTCCGTGTGGTTCCAGGCAAAGGCGACGCCCAGGTTGAACTGATCGGTCAGGTACCAGGCCAGATCGCTTTCAATGCCATAGGCCCGGATGTCGGTGCCGTTGATCGTGACCAGCGTGCCAACCGGGGAACCATTGACGCCGATCGGCGCGATCAGCGACTGAAGGTCCTGCGAATCTTTCCAATAGGAATAGTAGCCATTGATATTGAAAAGCAATTTTCCATCGGCGAGCCTTGCCTTGGTGCCAAGCTCGTAGCTCCAGATCGATTCCGCCGGCGCCAGTATGTCGATCTTCGCTTCGGGATAGGTGGCGCGCAGGATGCCTTGCTGCGCCGGGGTCAAGGCCGCGAACTGCGAATTGATCGTTGTCGGCCGCAGGCCCTTGGCAGCGCTGGCATAGATCATCAGATCGTTGCTCGCCTTGTACTGGGCGATGAAGCGCGGCAGGAACGATTTGGTGCTGCCTGAAAGGGTCTGGCCGGTCGCGCGGCTCAACGTATCCTCGATATCGTCTTTCTGGTAGCGGCCTTCCGCCGACAGGCTGAGCTTGTCGGTAACGTCGAACGCCAGCGAGCCGAACACGGCATAATTGTCGATCTTGCGGTCGACGATCACCCGCGGCCCGGCGCCGACCAGGATGGTGCCGGGGACCAACGGCCCGAAAAAGCCGATGTCGGACCCGAAGATCGCGCCGGGGTCGCGCTCGAACAGCGTCTGGCGGAGGTAATAGGCACCGATCAGCCAGCGGAAGCGGCCGGTGTCGGGCGAGGCGAAGCGCACTTCGTTGGAGTAGGAGCGCGAGTCCGTGCGCCGCGACAGGAAATAATTGTTGGTCGCGGAAAGCTCGAAATCCTGGGTGCGGTTGGCGTTTTCGTCGGAATAGCCGCCGAGGTAGGACAAGGTGTAGCCGTCGGCGATCTCGATGTTCAGATCGAGCGAGGTGAACAGGAAATTGCGCCGCAAGCCGGTCTGGCGGAACGAGAATCGATCCGCCCCGGGGGTCGTGTCGAACTGGGCAAAGCCCGGGAAGGCCTTGATCAGCGCCGGATCGGTGGGGATGGTGTTCTGGGCGATGACGGTGGGAAACGGCACCTGGCCCTTGAACAGTGTAACACCGCTCGGCGCGGTAAAATTGTGCGTTGGCTTGCGACCGACGAGCGCGCTCGACGGCGGGCCGTCGTTCTGGGTGAGATAGGAGGCGGTCAGCTTGGCGGTGACGCGTTCGCCCGGGGTGAAGTAAAGCTGGCCGCTGACCGAGAAATCGCGTTCCTCGCCCAGCGGCGCGCCGTTGAAGCTGTTGGTGTATTGGCCGCCGAAATCGCGGAAGCGCCCCGAGACGCGCGCGGCAAGGACATCCTTGACGATCGGGCCTTCGATATTGGCCGATACTTCATACTCGTCGTCGGTCTGCGCGGTGGCGCGGACCGATCCCGACAGGGTGTTGCCCGGCGTTTTGGTGATGAAATTGACCGCGCCCGAAAAGGTCGAGCGGCCGAACAGCGCGCTCTGCGGGCCCTTGATGACTTCGACGCGCTCCAGATTGTCGGTGTTGATGGCGCTGACACCACCGGTGAAATAGATGCCGTCGATGAAGATCGAGGCAAGCTCGCGGCTGGTGTCACCAACCGGCGGCACATTCTGCATGCCGCGGATGAAGACCTGACCATAGCCGCGATCGACGTTTTCGAACAATGTCAGGCCGGGCGCGAAGGCGGCGAGATCGGCCAGGTCGCCGATGTTCGACGTCGCCAGCTGTTCCGACGAAAACGCCTGGATCGACAGCGGCACGTCCTGGATCGATTCGGTTCGCTTGCGCGCCGTCACCACGATCTCGGCGGAGGCGCCGGCATCGGCGACAGTCTGGGCGCCGGCGCCTGTGGCAAGGCTGGCAAGCACCGTGGCTATCGCGCCGAGCGCAGTCTGATGACGCTTGCTGTTCCTGATCATGTCGTGCGCACCCCTGTTGTCGTAACCCCGTTGTCGGCCCCCGCCGTTGTCGTTGCGGCGATGGCGGCAGGCTGACCTTGTCGACCTGTGTCGGTTGTTGGCCGCCCTGCGGTAAATCCGTTTTTCACCGATACCATTCATGTTGCACCGACTGGCTGGCTGGCGGGGTGCAGCCTGCACGGATGCCGTTCATGCTGCACGAATGGCGGGACGGTGGTGGCCATGTTGCAATTTTGCGGCCGTGCCGCATACTGCCCGCGTGGTGGAAGCGGAGCCTCTCGACAGTGCCAGACCCGCCGTGCGGCGCGGCGAGTTCGGTTGGGCCGATTTTCCCAGCTTCGTCATGGCGCCGATGCTGCTGCTCGCCATCGCCAGTGGCTCGAGCAATGCCGGCAGCGTCGAATATGTCTCGAAATGGCCGCATATCGCCCACACCGTTATGATCGCGGTGCCGCTGTGGCTGACCGTCGAATTCTGCTCGCGTATCGCTGCAAAGGTCCTCAAGCCCTGGGCACCGGTGCCCGCCGTGCCGCTGATGCTCGGTGCGCTCGTCTCGACCCAGCTCAACGTATTTTTCTCGATGTTCCGCAACTGGATGCTGGCGCCCTATCTGGCGCCGGGGTCGCACCATTTCGCCATCTGGCCGTGGAATTATGGCGATCCGACCTACCGGCTGGAAGCGGCGCTGACGATTTCGCAGGTGATCCTGTTCTGGCTGGTGATGAACGCCGTGTTCGTGAAGTTTTTCGGTTTCACGCGCTTTGGCTCGCGATCGCTGTTCCGCGCGGCGCCGGGCGGTCCGGCCGCGAGCGGGGCGGCGCCTGTGGCGTTTGATCCGGCGCCTGTGGCGCGTGATTCGGCGCCTGTGGCGCTTGATCCGGCGCCTGTGGCGCGTGATTCGGCGCCTGTGGCGCGTGATTCGGCGCCTGTGGCGCGTGATCCGGCCCCTGCCGTGCCGCTGCCCGCGGTGGCCATGCCGGCGAGCCCGTTGCTGTCGCGGCTGCCGCCGACGATCGGCCGCGACATCATCGCCCTGTCGGCACAGGAACATTATACCGAGGTGCACACCAGCCAGGGATCGACGCTGGTGCTGATGCGCTTTGCCGATGCGATGACGGCGGCCGCAGCGGTGACCAGCGGCACGCGCGTCCACCGTTCCTATTGGGTGGCGCGCAATGCCGTCGAACGCATCGAAGGCGAAGGCGAACGGATGATCCTCGGCCTCAGCAACGGCATGAAAGTACCGGTCAGCCGCAGCTACCGGCTGCAGATCCGCGAACTGCTGGGCGACGCGGGTCTGACCGACCGCGCCTGATCGACTGCGATGCGGTCAGGGCGCCACCGCGCCCGGCAGGCTGACGGTCACGCACAGCCCCTGCGGCTGGTTGGCGGCCAGGGTGATACTGCCGCCATGTTGTTCGACAATGCGGCCGAGAATGGCGAGGCCAAGGCCGCTGCCGGATTTGTCGCTGCCCAACCGCTGGAAACGATCGAAGGCCGCTTCGTGCTTTTCCGCCGGGATGCCCGGCCTGGTGTCGCAGATGCGCAGGCGCGCCATGCCGGCCGGGCAGCGATCGAGCCGGATATCGATCTGGCAGCCATCGGGGGTGTGGCGGATTGCATTGTCGACAAGGTTGCGCACGACCATCGCAAGCGCGTCGGCCTGGCCGGTGACGCCGATATCGGGCGCGATGTCGGCGCCGAAATCCTGGCGGCGCGCCAGTGCGGCGGGGGCGTGCAAGCGGCAGACCGAGGCAGTGATCTCCGACAGGTCGACCCGGTCGTTGCCGCCGCCGCTATTGCTGCGATTGAGCTGCAACAGCTGATCGATGACCCCGGTGGCGCGATCGGTGGCGCGGATCAATTGTTCGACATGGGTTTTGGCAGCGCCCTCGGTGGCATCGCGCGCGACGATCTGGGCGCGGGTCTTGAGCACCGCGAGCGGGGTGCGCAGTTCGTGCGCCGCGTTGTCGGCAAATTCGCGCTCGCGCGTCACCGTGGCACCCAGCCTGACCAGCAGGCGGTTGAAGGCGCTGAACAGCGGCGCGATTTCCTGGGGAATGCGATGGCCCGACAGCGGCCGCATGTCATCGGGGCGGCGGGCATCGAGTTCGCTTGAAATGAGCAGCATCGGCCGCATCGCCGCGCTGATCTGGGCATAGGCGATCGCCGATACCGCGAGCAGCACGAAGCCGAGCGGAATCGCGAGGCTGGCAACGACCTGCCCGGTCATCGCCTTGCGGGACTGCATCGTTTCGGACACTTCGATGATGATGTCGGTGCCGGGTTCGCGCACGGCATAGGTGCGGTAATCGGCGCCATCCCGATCACGGCTGCTGAACCCGACCGGCGCGCGCGGCAGCGGCATGCCCGCCGGTTGCTTCGAATAGGCGACGAGCGTGTCGCCCGACCAGATGCGGAACGACGTGCCGGCGCCGAGGACGCGGCGCAGATCGGACGATTCGACCGTGCTGATCATGCCGAGTGCCTCGCCCTCGGTCGCTTCGTGGCGCGCGAGCAACAGCAGGAAAGCGGCTTCCTGGCGGATCTGGTCATCGCGCAACAGGCCGATGGCGCGATCGGAAAACCACAGCGCCGCCACCGTCGCCACGATGATCGCGCTGATCAGCGGCAGCGCCAGCGCCCCCAGCGTCGCGCGGCGCAGCGAATAGGTCTTCATGCCGGTTTGGTCATGACATAGCCCAGTCCGCGAATGGTCTGGATCAGGTCGCGCCCCAGCTTGCGTCGCAGGTGCGAGACATGCACTTCGACCGCGTTGCTTTCGATCATCTCGTCCCAGCGATACCGCCGCTCCTCGATCTGCTGCTTGTTGATGACGCGGCCGAGGTTGGTGACGAGAATATCGAAGATCGCCAGCTCGCGCGCCGACAGCGGGATGGTGATGCCATCGCGCATCACCGTTTGCGCCGCCCACGACAGCGGCGGCTCCAATGCCGGCGCGGCCTACGTCGTCTGGGGCAAATCGACTGATACCATCGTCAATCTGAGCAGCGTTGCGACCGGTACCGGCGGCTTCAAGATCATCGGCGAAAGCAACGGCGATGCCGTCGGCACCGTGCTCGGCACGCTTGCCGACATCAATGGCGACGGCAAGGCCGAGATCCTGATCGGCACGCCCGACAGCACCGCCGGCGGCGCCAATTCGGGCGCGGTCTATGTCGTGTTCGGCAAATCGACGACAACCAGCGTCAATCTCGCCAATATCGCTGCCGGTGTCGGCGGCTTCCGCATCACAGGTGTGGCTGGCGACGATGCCGGGGCCGCCGTGTCCGGGCTCGGCGATATCAACGGCGATGGGCTTGCCGACATTCTCGTCGGCGCGCCGCGGTCGGACAGCGCCTATGTCGTGTTCGGCAAGGCCGATACCACCGAAGTCGATCTGGCCGATGTGGCCAATGGTATCGGCGGCTATCATATCCTGGCGGAAAATGTCGGCGATCTCGATACGATTTCGGTTGCCGGCGGTGCCGATCTCAACCGCGACGGCATTGCCGATCTCGTTATCGGTGCCGCCAACAACGACGAAGGCGGCGCAACGGCGGGCGCCGTCTATGTCGTCTGGGGCGGTGGTTCCAAGACGGTCGACCTGGCGCTGGTGGCGCAGGGCATCGGCGGCGCCAAGGTCGTCGGCGCGTCCGGCAGCCTGACCGGTTCGTCGGTGGCGATCACCGGCGATGTCAATGGCGACGGCACCGCCGACCTGATGATCGGCGCCCCCGGCAGCGGCGAATCGGCCTATGTGCTGTTCACGCCGGCAAGCTGGCTGCCCGACAACAACATCTACGGCACCTTCGGCGATGATCTCGTCGATACCGGTTTCGGTGATCGCGTGAAGGTCGGCGAAGGCGCCGATACCATCATCGCGCTCGATGGCAACGACAATGTCCATGGCCAGGGCGGCAACGACAATATCGAGGGCGGTGCTGGCGCCGATACGCTGTACGGCGATGCCGGCAACGACACGCTCGATGGCGGCACGGGCAGCGATGCCCTGGTCGGCGGCAGCGGTGATGATACCTATGTCGTCGATTCGGCGCTCGACAGCGTTACCGAAGGCGTCGGCGAAGGCATCGATACCGTGCTGGCCGGCGTCAATTACAGCCTCGGCGCCACCGAAATCGAGAATCTGACGCTCACCGGCGCGGCGCGCGACGCCACCGGCAACGCCTATGCCAACACCCTGACCGGCACGACCGGCAACGATACGCTCGATGGCGGCGCCGCGGTCGACATCATGATCGGCGGGTTGGGCAACGACAGCTACAGCGTCGATGAAGCGGGCGATGTCGTCACCGAAGCTGCAGGCGCCGGGACCGACCGGGTCACCGCTTCGATCGACTATGTGCTGGGCGCCAACGTTGAAAATCTCGTCCTCGCCGGCGCGGCGCGGGTCGGCACCGGCAATACGCTGGTCAACAACATCACCGGCACCTCCGGCAACGACACGCTGGATGGAGCGGCGGGCAATGACGTCCTCGTCGGCGGCACCGGCGACGATCTCTACTTCGCCGACAGCAGCAGCGATATCGTCACCGAAGCCGCCAACGCCGGCGCCGATACGGTGCGCGCTGCGGCCAACTACACCCTGTCGGTCAATGTCGAAAATCTTGAACTGACCGGCGCGGCACGCGTCGGCACCGGCAATGCGCTCGCCAACAGCATCACCGGCACCACCGGCAACGACACGCTCGATGGCGGGACGGGCAGCGACACGCTCAGTGGCGGCCTCGGTGACGATACCTACAAGGTCGACAATGCCGCCGATGTTATCGTCGAAGCCGCGGGCCAGGGTACCGATACGGTGTTCGCCGCCTTCGATTACACGCTCGGCGCCACCGAGATCGAGAACCTGACCCTTACCGGCACCGCGCATGTCGGCACCGGCAATGCCGGCGCCAATGTCATCACCGGCGGCAGCGGCAATGATACGCTCGACGGCGGCGCAGGCATCGACACGCTGGTCGGCGGCGCGGGCGATGACGGCTATGTCATCGATACCGACACCGACACGATCACCGAACTGGCGGCCGGCGGCATCGACACGGTGGTATCCGCGGTCGACTACACGCTCGGCACCGAACTTGAAAACCTGACCCTGACCGGCGATGCGCATTTCGGCACCGGCAACGACCTTGCCAACCGGCTGACCGGCGGAAGCGGTGGCGACGGGCTGGAAGGCGGCCTTGGCAATGACACGCTCGATGGCGGGCTTGGCGGCGATCTGCTCGTCGGCGGCGCGGGCGACGACACGTATTTCATCGACAATATCGCCGATGTCGTCGTCGAGGATGTCGATGGCGGCTTCGATACCGTCGTCGTCAACAGCGACTGGACGCTTTCGGGCAATATCGAAGCGGTCAAGCTCGTCGGCACCGGCCACACGCTGATCGGCAACGCTGCCAACAACAAGCTTGAAGGCGATGCCGGCGATGATCGGCTCGATGGCGGCGACGGCGACGATATCGAGATCGGCGGCGACGGCAACGATGATCTCGTTTCGGCATCGGGCCATGACACGCTGGCCGGCGGCGCCGGCGACGATGTCTATGAACTCGAAGGCGGCGCGGCCGATATCGAGGATTTCTCAGGCCACGACACGATCGATGCCAGCGAAGCCGAAGGCGATAGCCATATCGATCTATCGGGCGATACCGATTGCGTCGTGGAAAACCAGATTTGCCATCTCGGTACCGGCGGCACGATCACCGGCACGCTGAATGTCCAGTTCCTGCAGGATCTGACCGGATCGTTCGGCGACGATATCGCCACGGTGCGTTCGCTCGTGCCGCAGATCGTTTCGGCGCTGCAATCGGTCCAGGCCAATGCCGCGTTCGGCGTGTCGACCTTCCGCGACAAGGCGTTCGGCAGCTTCGGCAGCGCCGGAGACTGGGTGTACCGCACCGAAAACGCCATCGGTCTCACCCCGGCAGCGCTCACCGCCGCCTATACCGCCATGGTTGCCTCGGGCGGCGCCGACCTGCCCGAATCGCAGCTCGAAGCGCTGATGCAGGTGGGCCTGCGCGCCAACACCGAAATCGGCTTCCAGAGCAACGCCGCGCGCTTTGTCGTGCTGTTCACCGATGCCAGCTTCCACATCGCCGGCGAAGGCCTGGCGCAGGGAATCCCGATGGCCAACAATGGCGACGCGATCCTCGACGGCAACGGCATCGGCGAGGATTATCCGATGATCGGCCAGGTCAAGGCGGCGCTCGAAGCCGCCAACATCATCCCGATCTTTGCCGTCACCGGCGGGTTCGAAGCGACCTATGCCGGGCTGGTCACCGATCTCGGCCGCGGCACGGTCGTGACCCTGACCGCCGACAGCTCGAACGTCGTCTTGGCGATCACCGCAGGCCTGACAAGTGCCACCACG
The DNA here is from genome assembly GCA_031426015.1 of Alphaproteobacteria bacterium. GTDB lineage: Bacteria > Pseudomonadota > Alphaproteobacteria > Sphingomonadales > Sphingomonadaceae > Sandarakinorhabdus. The sequence goes on along the minus strand of JANPKK010000010.1, from coordinate 47,531 downwards.
ACCCATATCGCCGATGCCATCGGCGGCGCGGGGCATGACACGCTGATCGGCAATGTCGGCAACAACATGCTCGATGGCCGCGGCGGTGATGATTCGCTGAAGGGCGGTATCGGCGACGATGCCATCAAGGGCGGCACCGGCTGCGATACGGCGGTGTTCAGCGGCGCGCGTGCCGATTATCTCGTCACCACCATCAACGCGACGACGATCACCGTTACCGACCTGCGCGTCGGCGGCGAAGGTATCGATACGCTTATCGATGTCGAATTCCTCACCTTCAGCGATGGCACCATCGCTGTCGACGGTGTCCCGGTGACCAACAATGCCCCCACCGGCGCGACGCTCGCCACCCCGACGACGGCGGAAAATGCCGTTGCCGGCACGGTGGTCGGCACGGTGGTCGGCATCGATCCCGATGCCGGCGACACGCTGACCTATGCGCTCGTCGATGATGCCGGCGGACGGTTCGCGATCAACGCGGCGACCGGCGAACTCAGCATCGCTGCTGGCGCGCCGATCGATTTCGAAACCGCGGCGTCGCATGGCATCTCGGTCATGGTCACCGATGCGGCCGGCGCTTCGGGCACGTTTGCCTTCACCATCGCTGTCACCAATGTCGCCGATGTGGCGCCGGTCTTCACCCCGACGCCGGCTTTCGGCGTCGCCGAAAACAGCACGGCGGTCGGCAGCGTTGCTGCCAGCGATCCCGATGCGCTCGGCAATATCGGCTACAGCATCAGCGGCGGCGCCGATGCGGCGCTGTTCAGCATCGATGCCGTGACGGGGGCGCTCAGCTTCGTTGCCGCGCCCAATTTCGAACTGCCGCAGGATGCCGGCGGCAACAATGTCTACGACCTTGTCGTCACCGGCTCCGATGGCAGCCAGGCCAGCGACCAGGCCATCGCGGTAACCGTCACCGATGCCGCCGAAGTGCCGACCCAGAGCTATACCGGCACGGCGCTCGCCGACGGTTTCGCCGTCACCGACGGCCTGGGCTGGACGATTTCGGGCCTCGCCGGCAACGACAGCCTGATCGGCGGCGACCAGGCCGATGTGCTCATCGGCGGCCGCAACAACGATGTCCTTGTCGGCGGCGCCGGTGATGATGTCTTCAAGTTCGCAGCGGGTGACGGCATCGACAGCTTCGATGGCGGCACGGGTTTCGATCGTATCCTGGCGACGACCGCCAACGCGATCATCGGCATCAGCGCCCTTGCGGGGATCGAGCTCATCGACGCCGGCGGCTTTGCCGGTGTGTCGATCATCGGCTCCAGCGCTGCCGACACGTTCGATTTCTCGGGTACCACGCTGGTCGGCATCACCCAGATCGATGCCGGTTCGGGCAACGACAGCGTTACAGGGTCGGCCGGTTCCGACACGCTGGTGCTCGGTTCGGGCAACGATGTCTTCCACGCCGGTGGCGGCGATGATGTGTTCATCGCCAGGGCCGGGGCCGGCAGCGATGTCATCGATGGCGGCGAGGGCAATGATCGCATCGTCGCCGCGGCGGCCAATGTCACGATCAACGTCGCGGGCTTGACGTCGATCGAGGCCATCGACGCCAATGGCTTTGCGAATGTCTCGCTGATCGGCACGTCGCTCGTCGATACAATCGATCTTTCCGGCGTGGCGCTGACCGGTATCGCCTTCATCGATGCGGGCTCGGGCAACGACACGGTCATCGGCACTGGCATTGCCGATACGATCGTACTGGGTTCGGGCAACGACAGCTTCGACGCCGGCGATGGCAATGATGTCTTCATCGCCAAAATCGGCGCCGGGTCGGATCTGATCAACGGCGGCGCCGGCTTCGACACGATTGTCGCCGCCACCGCCAATGTCGCGATCAATGTCGCGGCCTTGAGCTCGATCGAAGCGATCGATGCCCAGGGTTTTGCCGGCGTCTCTCTGATCGGCTCGTCGCTCGGCGAAACGCTCGATTTCTCCGGTATCGCCTTGTCGGGCATCGCCTTCATCGATGCGGCGGCCGGCAATGACACTGTGACCGGCACAGCCTTTGCCGACAGGTTCCTGCTCGGTTCGGGCAATGACGTCTTCAACGCCGGCGATGGCGATGACAGCTTCCTGCTCAAGGCCGGCGCCGGTATCGACACCGTCAACGGCGGCACCGGGATCGACACGATCATCGCCGCCGCCGCCAATCTGTCGGTGACGCTCGCCGCCTTCACGGGTATCGAAGAAATCAGCGCCGGCGGCTTTGCCGGGGTCAAGATCGTCGGCACAAGCGGCAACGACGTGATGGACTACAGCGGCGTCACGCTGACCGGCATCGCCTCGATTCAGGGCGGATCGGGCAATGACACGATCACCGGTTCGGCAACCGCCGACACCATCTTCGGTGGCAGCGGGCGCGACGTGCTGACGGGCAGGGCCGGGGCCGACAGCTTCAGCTTCCTGACCACGGCCGAAACCGGGGTCGGGGCCTTGAAGGCCGATCACATCCTCGATTTCCAGTCGGGCAGCGACAGCATCGACCTCACGGCGATCGATGCCGATGCCACGCTGGCCGGCAATCAGGATTTCACCTTCATCGGCGATGCCGCCTTCACCGGGCTCGGCCAGTTGCGCATCGGGCTGGACAGCGAAGGCCATGTCGCGCTGTTCGGCAATACCACCGGTTCGCTGACGGCGGATTTCCAGATTTCGTTCGATAACAACGCGCCGTTGCTGCCGACCGATATTCACCTTTGACCCGGTGGCCGCTTCGCGCCAGAAGCGTGCCATCATGAAGATTCGGACTTCCACGCGGGCTCTGGCCTCGGTCCTGCTGCTTGTCGCGGCGGGGCCGGCGACGGCGGCGCCTTTCGTCCTGCCGGCACCCGCCGAACGCCCGCAGGATATTGCCGCTTCGACCGATCCTTTCCTGGCGGCGCTGGCCGACCGCAGCGGCTCGGTGCTGTTCCGCGAACGCCTGGTCGGGGCCGCCGCGACCCTCCCGGCCCTTGGCGAAAGTGGCGAGGATGTGGTGGCGGCAGCGGCGCAGCGTGACCAGGCGCGGTCACGGCTGTTCCCGGGGCTGGGGCTCGATCTCATCGGCGCGCGCACGATCACCCGCGACCTGCAATCGCCTTCCACCCAGGTTGAGAACCTGTCGCCGCTGCGCCGTAACGATGTCATCGGCACGGTCGACCAGTTGCTGACCGATTTCGGCGCCACCTCTGCGCGGATCCGTTCGGGCACGGCGCTGACCGATGCGGCGCGCGCCGAACTCGATGTGGCGCGCAACACCGCGCTGCTGCAACTGGTGGCCAGCTGGTACGACTTGTTGTCGGCGCGTGCTGCGCTCGATCTGTCGGGGACCAATGTCGCACGGATGCAGGCGCTGTCCGATGCAGCGGCGCTGCGTTTTTCGGCCGGGCTCGACAGTGGCGGCGATGTGGCGCGGGCGCGGTCCTATCTGGCGGCGGCGCAAAGCCAGCAGCTCGGCTACCAGCGCCGGTTGCGCGCGGCACAGGCGCGTTATCAGGAACTGTTCGGCAGCGCCCCCGACGCGGTGCAGCGCCCGGCAGCGCCCTTGGCCGACAGTTTCGCAACCGACGGCGAACGCCCCGAACTCGTTTCGGCGCGCGCCCAGGAACGCGCTGCCGCCGCCGCGCTCGATGCGGCGCGTGCCGATCGCTTGCCGCGCGTCGATGCCCGCATCAGCGGGTCGACCTATGACGTGCTGCGCGGTGCGACCCCGGCCTATGATGTGCGCGCCCAGGTGACGATGCGGCAGCGCTTTTCGACGGGCGGCGCCGAAGCGGCGCGCGTTGCCGAACTCGCGGCACGGCGGCGGGCGGCGGGGCTGGCGGTCAACCGTATTGCTGCCGCCGGCACGCGCGAACAAAGCGTTGCCGCCGCCGAAGCCGAAGGGCTGGCGGCATCGCTGCCGGCGCTGCAGGCGGCCTATCTCGATAGCCGGCGGGCGCGCGATCTGTTCGCCGAACAGTTCCGTGTCTCGCGTGGCACCTTGTTCGATGTGCTGCGCGCCGAACGCGACCTGCTCGATGCCGCAATCACGCTGGCGCAGACGAGTTATGAAGCCGATGTCGCGCGCTTTACCTTGCTGGCGCGGCACGGCGGGCTTATCGAACATTTCGGGCTGACCCCGGCGGTCACCGCCGCGGAGGGGGCAAGACGATGATGCGGACACAGGCACCGTGGCTGTCGCCATGGCTGGCACGGCCGCTGGCGGCGCACCGTGCCACCTATATCAAGGTCGGTATCGCCGCGGTGCTGACCAACGTCTTCGCGCTGGTCACCTCGCTTTATTCGATGACGGTCTACAACCGCATCGTCCCCAACAATGCCACCGATTCGCTGATCGCGCTGACCATCGGGGTCGGCATCGTGCTGGTCTTCGATTTCATCCTGCGCATGCTGCGGGGCTATTTCATCGATGTCGCAGGCCGCGAAGTCGATGCGAAGCTGGGCAGTGCGGTGTTCGACACGCTCGTCGGCATGCGGCTCGCCAACAAGCAGGGATCGAGCGGCGCCTTTGCCGGGCTGCTGCGCGAATTCGAAACGCTGCGCGATTTCTTTGCCAGCGCCACGATCATCGCGCTGGTCGATGTGCCCTTCATCCTGCTGTTCCTGGTGGTCATCGCGCTGATCGGCGGGCCGCTGGCGCTGGTGCCGCTGTTGATGGTGCCGCTGGTGATCGGCGCGGCGATGCTGGTGCAACCCGGGCTCGATCGGCTGGCCGGCACGTCGCTGGGGCTGGGTTTTTCCAAACAGGGCGTGATGGTCGAAACCATCGGCGGGCTCGAAACGGTGAAGGCGACCGCGGCCGGCGTCATGCTGCGCCGGCGCTGGCAGGTCGCGGTCGATGAAGCTGCCGATCTGGCGCTGCGTTCGCGGCTGCTGTCGGCCTTTGCCGCCAATGTCGCGGCCTCGGCGCAACAGATCGTCTATATCGGCGTCGTGCTCTGGGGGGTGTTCCTCATCGCCGACGGCACGCTGACCAGCGGCTCGCTGATTGCCGTGTCGATCCTTGCCGGGCGCTGCGTCGCGCCGTTGGGGCAGGTTGCGGGGCTGTTGACGCGGCTGAGCAGCACGCGCGCCGCCTATGCCCGCCTCGACAGCTTCATGTCGGCGGGTGGCGAAATCGCCGAAGATGCCACGCCGGTGCGCCGCAGCCGGCTCGAAGGCCGGATCACCTTCAAGAATGTCGTCTTTCATTATCCCGGCACGACGACACGGGTGCTCGATAATGTCTCCTTCGATATCGAGCCTGGCGAAAAGGTCGCCATCGTCGGGCGCGTCGGCTCGGGCAAATCGACCATCGCGCGGCTGGTGCTCGGGCTCTACCAGCCGAGCGAAGGCCAGGTGCTCATCGACGGCGCCGATGTCCGCCAGCTTCACCCCGATGATCTGCGCCGCAACATCGGTTCGGTGCTGCAGGACGTGACGCTGTTTTCGGGGTCGATCCGCGACAATATCAGCCTCGGCGACCCGGCGGTCGATGACGAGGAATTGCTGCGCCTCGCCAAGTTGAGCGGCACGCATGATTTCGTCGGCCAGATCGCCAATGGTTTCGACCTGAAGCTCGCCGATCGGGGTGAAGGCCTGTCGGGCGGCCAGCGCCAGTCGATCGCCATCGCCCGCGCGCTCGCCAACCGCCCGCCGATCGTCATCCTCGACGAACCGACAAGCGCGATGGACAGCCAGTCCGAAAATGGCCTGGTGGCACGCCTGCAGGTCGAGATGGCCGATCGCACGCTGCTCGTGGTCACGCACCGCACGCCGATGTTGAAGCTCGTCGACCGCATCATCATCCTCAACGCCGGCAAGATCGCGGGACAGGGGCCGCGTGATGATGTGCTGCGCTCGCTCGCGGTGGGGCAGAACTGATGGCCAATATCGTCGAAACAACGCTCGAAAGCGCCCCCGACCGGCTGCTCGAACGCAATTTTGCCACCGTGCTGCTGTGGACCATCGTTGCCCTGACGCTGTCGCTGCTGCTCTGGGCCGGGCTGGCGACGGTTGACGAAGCGGTCCACGCCACCGGCCGGGTGATCCCGTCGAGCCGCTTGCAGGTCGTGTCCAACCTCGAAGGCGGCATCGTCCGCCAGATCCTCGTCAAGGCGGGGGACAAGGTGGTTGCCGGCCAGCCGTTGCTGCGCCTCGATCCCACTGCGAGCACCGCCGAATTTGCCCGTAACGATGTCTCGATCGATGCGCTGCTGGCGCGCGCCGCCCGGCTGTCGGCCGAAGCGCGTGGCGTCGCGCTGGTGTTCCCGGCGACACTCGAAGCCGCCACGCCGGCGCTGGTCGCCAACGAGCGCGCCCTGCACAGCGCCCAGTTGAGCAGCGCCGCGACCGAGCGCGATATCGCGCAAGCGCGGCTGGCGCAGGCCGGGCGCGCCGCTGCCGAAGCCGAATCCGAAGCCGGTGCGCGCCGCGAAGCGCTGGCGCAGGCGCAGCGCGAAGTCGCGATCCTGGCGCCGCTGGTTGAAAAGGGTGTCGAGCCGGCGATGTCACTGGTGCGGGCGCGGTCGACCGAGCGCCAGGCCGCCAGCGCCCGCGATGCCGCCGAACAGGCCGTGCGCCGCGCCGCATCGGTCCGCGCCGAAGCCGCCAGCGCGGTTCGCGGCGTCGATCAGCGCTTTCGCGCCGCCGCGTCGGAAGCGCTGGCGACCACCCGCGCGCAGATTGCCGCCGAAACCAAAACCCTGCCGGCGCTGGCCGACCGGATGGCGCGCACCGAAATCCGCGCGCCGGTCAGCGGCCTTGTCAATCGTGTGCTGGTGTCGACCCCCGGCGGCTCGGTGCGCCCCGGCGAACCTCTCGTCGAAGTCGTGCCGGCCGGCGACACGCTGGTCATCGAAGCCCAGGTGAAGCCCGCCGACATCGCCTTCCTGCGGCTCGGGCAAAAGGCCAGCGTCAAGATCAGCGCCTATGATTCATCGGTCTATGGCTCGATCCCGGGGATCGTCGAACGCATCGCCCCCGATGCGGTGGTCGATGAACGTACCGGTGAATCGCATTTCACCATCCGGGTGCGGACCAACACCCGCGCGCTGATCGGCGATGGCGGCGTGCGCTTGCCGATCGGCGCCGGGATGACCGCCGATGTCGACGTGCTGGGCCAGCGGCGATCGGTGCTGGGCTATGTGCTGACGCCCGTCACGAGGCTTCGCGACCGGGCGTTCCGCGAAAAATTGTGAAGACAGAGCAGCTTCGCTAACAGGTTTTTTGTAAATAGATTGATGACACTGCCGTAATGCATGCCTAGAGTTATTGCTTGGCGCGGCTTCTGAGGGGGAGTCGCAAGGGGGGCAGCCCAATGCATGGCTGTAGTTTTGCCGGTTGGTTGCGGACGAGCAGCCTTGGCTGTCTCGGCGGAATGGTGTTGTTGTGCGTGCCTGCGGTCGCGAGCGCCCAGGCGCCACCCGCGGTCAACGCCGGCCTGCCGACGCGCGAGGAAATCGACCCCAATCGCCGTCAGGCGGCGCCCCCGCCGGCGCGGCTGAAGGTCGAAGGCGATATCGAACGCAGCAGCTGCGCCCTCGCCGATCCGGCCTATGCCGATGTCCGCATCACCCTGACGAAGGCGACGTTCAACAATCTCGGGCCGGTCGATCCGGCGGTGCTGGCACCGGCCTATGCCGAATATCTGGGGGTCGAAAAGCCTTTTGCCACGGTCTGCGATATTCGCGATCGCGCCGCCACGATCCTGCGCGATCTCGGCTATGTTGCCGCGGTCATGGTGCCGGTGCAGCGCATCGAAAACGGCGCGGTGCAGTTCGAAGTGCTTTATGCGCGCCTGAGCGCGGTGCGGGTGCGCGGCGATGTCGGCCGCAACGAAGCCGCGGTGCAGCGTTATCTGTCGCATCTCGAACTCGGCAAGCCGTTCAACCGGCGCGAGGCCGAACGTTATCTGCTGCTGGCGCGCGATTTGCCCGGCCTCGATGTTCGCCTCGCGCTGCGCCCGGCCGGCACGGCGCCGGGGGACATGATCGGCGAAATCAGCATCCGCCGCATTCCGTTCGAAATCGATGCCAGCGTGCAGAACCTTGCGCCCCCCGAAACCGGCCGGTGGAGCGGTCAGTTGCGGGCGCAGGTCTATGGCCTGACCGGGCTCGGCGATCGCACCAGCGTGTCGATCAGCAGTACCGCCGATTTCGCCGAACAGCAGGTCCTCCAGATCGGCCATGACATGGCGCTGGGCGGCAACGGCCTGCGGCTCGGCGGTCGCTTTACCTATGCCTGGACGCATCCGACCCTCGCCCCCGGCACGCCCGAAGTGCGGGCACGGACGCTTTATGCCAATGCCGAAGCGAATTATCCGATCGTGCGCCGCCAGGCCGGCAGCCTGTCGGCAGCGCTTGGTTTCGATTTCGTCAACCAGACTGTCCGCTTCGGCGCCTTGCCGTTGAGCGAGGATCGCCTGCGTGTCGCCTATCTGCGTTTCGATGCCAATGCCCTCGACATGCGCGGTATCGGCCCCGATGGCAGCACCGGCTGGCAGATCAACGGCACGCTGGAGGTTCGCAAGGGGCTGAGTGTCTTCGATGCCAGCGCCAATTGCCTTGCGGCGCCGCTGGTCTGCGCCGGTGCCGGCGTGGTGCCGCCCAGCCTGGTCGATGGCGATCCGACGGCGACGACGTTCCGCTTCACCGGGCTCGCCGAACTGCATTTGCTGCGCAACATCACGTTCGTCTTCCAGCCGCGCGCACAGGTATCGACCGCGCCCTTGTTCTCCTTCGAACAATATTCGGCGGGCAACTATACCGTCGGCCGCGGCTATGTTCCCGGCGCGTTGACCGGCGATGACGGCCTGGGGATGAGCAGCGAGATCCGCTACGATCGCGTGGCGATATCGACCAAGGCCCAGGTGTCGGCGCAGCCTTATGCCTTTGTGGACCACAGCTGGGTGTGGGATCGCAACCGCCTGGCCGGCAGCCAGCCGCAACAACTCACCTCGGTGGGTGCCGGCGCGCGCCTGCTCTGGTCGGGGCGGGCGCGGCTCGACGTTGCCGTTGCCGTGCCGCTGCGGACCATCCCGCTCGTCAAATCGGGCGATGTGCGTTTCCTGATGACCCTGTCGACGCGATTGCTGCCGTGGAAGGCCCGCTGATGCCCCGTGCCAATCAACGTTACAACCGTTTCGCCGCGACCGCGTCGCAGGCAGTGCTCGCGACGCTGATTGCCAGCCAGCCGCTGCTCGAGGCACCGCTGCTCGCCCAGGCCTTCAACGGCACGCCCAACAACACGTTCGGCAGCGTCACTTTCGATCGCACGACGCCGGGCACCGAGACGATCACGGTCAATTCGGCGCAGGCGACGATCAACTGGACCCCGACCGATACCGGCATCGGCAGCGGCGTCATCGATTTCCTGTCGACGCCGCATGTCGCCAATTTCGTCGCCGGCAGCGCCAGCACCTATACCGTGCTCAACCGCATCATCGCGGCAGACCCGACCCGGGCGATCGGTTTCAATGGCACGGTCAACAGCGGCGCCGGCGGGTCGGTATGGTTCTATGCCCCCGGCGGCATCCTGATCGGCAGCACGGCGCGCTTCAATGTCGGCAGCCTGTTGCTAACCGCCAATGATCTCGCCACCGATGTCAACGGCGCCTTCCTGCAGAACGGCAACCGCTTCAGCGTGGCGGCGGCGACCGGCAGCACGGCGCAGGTGCTGATCGATTCGGGAGCGCAGATCAACGCGCTTAGCGGCGGCAGCTATGTCATCGCCGTCGCGCCGCGGATCCTCCATCAGGGGGCGATTCAGGTCAATGGCTCGGCCGCGCTTGTGGCGGCGGGCGCTGTCGACCTGACGCTCAACAACGGCCTGTTCGACCTGACGGTGACGCAGGGGACGGCGGCATCGGGCAATGTCATCGTCAATTCGGGCTCGATCACTGGCCCGGCCTCGACCGGCGGCACCGATTATCACCGCATCTACATGGTCGCGGTGCCGAGGAACGACGCGGTGGCGATCTTCCTGTCGGGCAATGGCAATCTCGGCTTCGATGTCGCTGGCGCGCTCGATGTGGTTGGCAACACCATCGTGCTGTCGGCGGGCCGCAGCGTCGTCGGCACTGCGACGGGCGACCCGTTTGCCGATACGCCCTTGAATGCGACCGCGGCAGATATCAGCATGCAGTCGAACAACGTCACATCGGCGGTGACCGGCCGCGCGACGACCAATGCGACATTGTTCGCGTCGGGAACGACCAGCTATGCGTCGGACGTGACGATGCGCGGCGATGTGCGCGGCGAGATTATCGCGCTGTCGGGCGCACTCACAATCGCTCGCAACGCCACGGCATCGTCTGTGGCGCAGTTCCTGACGACCGGCAGCAACGCGACCCGCACCGGCGGCACCGCCACGATCCAGTCGAACGCCGGCGCAACGCTCACCATCGGCGGTAACGCCCTCGCCGATGCCAGCGGCTTCGGCGATCTCGGTGGCGCGGGAACTGGCGTTGGTGGTGCTGCTCGGATTTTGGGAAGCGGCGGCAATCTGTCGATCACCGGAACTGCGCGCGCGCAGGCGCGCGGTGTGGGTTCCGAGGTCACTGGACCCGGTTTGAATGCCGGCGATGGTCGCGGCGGCACGGCACAAATTCTTTCGAATAATGGTTCGACCGTAACCATTACCGGTTTTGCAACAGCCGCCGCCGCAGGATTTGGTGGCGTTTCCACCAGCGGCAACGGCGGCAACGCTTTTGGTGGGCGGACCGACGTCAATGTCGGCAGCGCGGGCTCGCTCAATTTGAACGGCGGCGTTTTGTCGACCACCACGAGCATCGGCGGCGACACGTTGAACGGCAATGGGGGCAATGCAACCGCCGGAACTGCGACGCTTGGCGCATCCGTTGGCACAACATCGGCAAGCGGGACTGTCAGCGTGGGTGCTAGGGGAACCGGCGGGTCGGTTCAGACGGGCGGCAGCGGCAATGGCGGGTCAGGAACCGGCGGATCCGCGTTGCTATCAACCTTCGGGACAAGCGGAACGCTCAACCTAGCTTCGGCGCCGCTATTATTCGTGCAGGCTACCGGCGAAGGTGGTGCCGGCGGTGTCTCCAACGGGTCCGGTGGAGTTGGCACCGGCGGTTCCATGCAGGTCTTTGCTTCCGTCGGTCAGATCACGATCGGCGGCTCGACGGTCATTGAATTCGGCGCGCCTGCTTCTGGTGGCTCCGGAGCCTTGGGAGGCGGAGCGATCGGCGGCTCGGCATTCGTGCAAGCCACCGGAACAGGTGCGATCGACATTGCGAGTGACTTTTCGATTAGCGCTAATGCCATGGGCGGGACGGGGCTTGTTTCATCCGGGGGTGTCGCGTCCGGCGGCAGCACGCAAATAGTCGGCAGCAATGGCGGCAGATTGACCAGCGTCGCCGCGGCAACTGCAACCGCCGACGCAACCGGCGGAACCGGAATTTTCACTGGTGGCAATGCCACAGGCGGCACATCCACAATTACGACTTTCGGTGCAAACGGCCGGCTGGAAGTCGGCGGCGCGGCGCGCGCGTCCACGACCGCGACCGGCGGCACGTCGCTCGCGGGCACCGCCGGTAATGGCGCCGGCGGCACGTCGCGAATTGTGTCGCGGACCGGCGGCAACATAATCATCGGCACCGATGCGACGATCGACATGACCGGCACCGGCGGCAACAGCAGCAGCGGCACCGCCGGCAACGGCACCGGCGGCGGCAACAGCGGCAACGGACTTGGCGACATTTCGGCCGACGGCAACGCAACGCTGACCATCGCTGGTAACGCCTTGGCGCTGGCGCAAGGCCAGGGCGGCGTGAGCGCCAGTGGCGTGTCCGGCAATGGTACCGGCGGGCGAGCCGTCTTGCTCAACCAGACCGGAGCGAGTTTCACCATCGGCGGCAACGCTTCGATCGGCGTTTCCGGAACAAGTGGCGGATTCACGACCTCGGGTGGCGGCAGCGCCACTGGTGGCACCGGGCAAATCGGCGCGGGCAACGGCACGCTGACGATCGGCGGCATTGCCAGTATCGCTGCCAATGCCTTTGGCGGCAATTCGCCGGGTGGCAATGCCACCGGCGGCACCGCGTTCATCAGCACCTTCGCAACCGGCGGCCAGGTCGTCGTCAACGGCCTTGGCATCAGCCTGACGGCAACCGCGCGCGGCGGCGATGGCGGCGGTTCTGCGGCCGGCGGCAACGCCACGGGTGGCCGGGCGCAACTGTTCGCCGATGCCGGCAGCATTCGCACCACCGGCACCAGCGGGTCGGTCGTTCTCGATGCGTCGGCAACCGGCGGCGATGGCACCAGCGGCGGCAACGCCAATGGCGGGCGCACGCTGGCCCAGGCGAACAACAACGGCACCATCGATACCAGCTTCAACACCGAGATGTCGGCGCGCATCACCGGCGGCAACGGCAGTGCCGGCAATGGCGGCAATGCCACCGGCGTGCCGATCGACACCGACAGCGGCGTGTTCATCCAGTCGGCGGCGACGCGCGGCACGATCAGGCTGGGCGGATCGCTGGTGCTGAGCACGCTTGCGACCGGCGGTGATGGGTTTGGTAGTGGCAATGGCGGCAGCGCCAATGCGTCGGACATCGTCCTGCGCGCCGCCTCGGGCAGTGTCACGACGACATTCGTGCAGGCGTCCGCCAGGGCGCGGGGCGGTAATGGCGAAATCGGCGGCGCCGCAACCGGCGCAACCACCTATCTGCTGTCGAACAGCACCAATGCCACCGGATTGCTCTCCGCCAACCTGACCGTCACCGGCCTTGCCACGACAACGGGCTTTGCCGAGGGCGGCACCGGCCGGTCCGGCGCCGGCGGCGCGGCCACCGGTGGCAATTTTGTCGCCAACGCGATCAGCGTCGCTGCAACCACCGCGACTCTGAGCCTTGGTTCGCTCAATTTCGAAACCGCCGCATTGGGCGGCAATGGCGGAAATGCCAGCAATGGCCAGACCGGCGGCGCCGGCGGCAATGCGATTGCCGGTGGCGGCAATGCCAACGCCGGCGGGCCGAATTCGACCGTGACCATCGGCGACATCAACGTCACGGCCGCGGCACAGGGCGGCCAGGGCGGTCGTGGCGGTGATGGCGGCAGCGGCACCGGCGGCGCGGGTGGCGCCGGCGGCTTGGCACAGGGCGGCTTCGTCAACAGCACCGGCACGATCAGCAACAGCGGCTCCGGCAATTCATCGGCGACCTTCGCCAATGTCAGCATCGCCTCCGGCGCGCAGGGCGGCGACGGCGGCATCGGCGGCGGTGGCAACACCACGGGCGTCGGCGGCCGCGGTGGCAACGCCACGGGCGGCCAGGCCTCGCTCCTGTCACGCGGCGCACCGCTGACGGCGGGTACGGTCAACCTGTTCGCCGGCGCGACCGGCGGCAATGGCGGTACCGGCTATGGCACCGCCACCGATGCCGGCGGCGGCAATGCCATCGGCGGCAGCGCCGGCATCACCGTGACGCCGCACTTCGTCACCGCCAGCGCCGGCCGTGCCACCCTTGCCGGCATCTCTGCCAATGCGAGCGCCACCGGCGGTAACAGTGCCAGCCAGACCGGCAATGCCACCGGTGGCAGCGCGCAGATCGAAATCGCCCAGCAGGGTGCCACGGCGCCCCAGGGCGCGATTACCGGTACGATCACGATCAATGGCGCGGTCAACCTTGCCGCATCGGCAAGTGGAGGATCGCAGACCGGCGATCTCGCCACCAGCGGGCTTGCGATGGGCGGCACCGCGCGTGTGACGCTGGTTGGCGGTACCAACGGCAATGCGGCATCCGGTATCATAACCATCAATGGCACGGCGAACCTCAATGCCCGCGCCAATGGCTCCAGCACGAATGTCGGCGTGGCCGGCGCGGCGCAGGGCGGCATCGCCAAGCTGGAAATCGATGCCGGCACGATGACGCTGGCCAATGGTGTCACCCTCGATAGCGGCGCGAGCGGCGGCAGCGGCACCAGCAGCACCGCTACCGGCGGAGCCGCGACGGGAGGTACGTCTTCGATCGCCAACACCGGCACGCGCGGCGGGCAAATCTCGATCACCGGCGATGCCAACCTGCTTGCCCAGGCCAATGCCGGCCAGGGCGCAACGGGTGGCGCCGCTACCGGCGGCACGGCGCGCGTCACGCTCACCAGCGGCGCGCTGGCGGCGATCAGTGGCTCATTGGTACTCCACAGCAGCGCGTTCAGCGGATTCGGAAGCGATCTCGGCAATGCCGGCTTTGCCACGGGTGGCAACAGCCTGATCACCGTCGATGGCAGCGGCACCGATCTCGACATCGGCGATGCGCTGACGCTGACAGCGGCGGGCTTCGGCGGCAATGCCAATGGCACCGGCACGGGGGGCAGCAGCACCGGCGGCACCGCTTCTATCCGCACCACCGCGGGCGGCAGCGTGGCGCAGACCGCTCCCGATTCCGCCGTGACGCTTGACGCCTCGGGCTTCAGTGGCACCTCGGCCGGTAGCTCGGGCGGCAGCGGTACCGGCGGTACTGCCGAAATCATCGCAACCGCGGGCACGATCAACCTCGATGGCATGACGTCCCTGGCGAGCGAAGGTATTGGCGCGTCGGCAACCGGTGCCGGCACCGGCGGTACGGGCCGTGGCGGCACGGTCACCTTGTCGGCGCTGCAGACCGGCGCGTCGCTCGCGATCGGCGACACCTTGACCCTCAATGCGCGCGGTTCCGGGGGCAATGGCGATGAAATGACCGGCACCGGCGGGTCGGGCTTTGGCGGCACCGTGGCGATCACCGCCGATGTCGGCACCATGACGCTGACGGGTTTCGATCTGTTCCTCGCCGGTTCGGGCGGCACCGCGGCGGCGGGCGGCAATGGCACCGGCGGCGTGCTGACCATCCTGGCGACCAATGCCGGCCTGCTGGCCGGGCTGGCGACGATGGGGTCGACCAGCGCCGATGGCATTGGAGGCAGCGGCCAGGCCGGCAATGGTGGAGCGGGCCGGGGCGGCAGCATCAGCGTTATCGCCGGCGCCGGCTCGACCCTTGAAATCGCCGGCGATCTGTCGGCAACCGGCACGGCGGGCGACGCCCTCGTCAGCGGCACCGGTGGCACCGGCACCGGCGGCACGGTCAGCGTGGCGGCGGATGGCGCCGGCGCCGTGCTCAATGCCCCAGCCTTGCAGATCTTTGCCGAAGGCTATGGCGGCACGGCGAACAGCACCGTTGGCATCGGTGGCGCTGGCATCGGCGGCGAAGCCAGCATCTTTGCGCGCAATGGCGGACTCGTGGCCGCCACTTCGGGCGATTTCGGCAATTACCTGACCGCCTCGGGCTATGGCGGCGATGGCGCCACCGGCGGCGCGGCGACCGCCACACTGGCGCAGGTCTATGTCACCGATGCGGCCAGCCGCGTCACCTTCGATGAAGACCTGACCATCGAGGCCCGTGCCTTTGGCGGTGACGCCACCACCGGCGCCGGCGGCAGCGCCACGGCCAATACCGCCAAGCTGCAGATTCTGGGCGGCGGCTCGATCCTCATCGGCCGGGATGTCGAGATCAACGGCAATGCCACCGGTGGCCGCTCGGTCGATGGCGCCGCAGGTGCTGCCTCGGCACAATTCGGCTTCATCGGCGTCAGCGGTGGCAATGGCAGCATCACCATCACGGGCAATGCCACGGTCCTGAGCAACGCCGGTGGCGGTGATGCCAGTGGCACTGGTAGCGGCGGTAACGCCACGGGTGGCCAGGCCTTCATTCGCGCCGGCACGGCCGGCAGTGTCATCAACATCGCTGGCAACGCCGTGGTTGCCGCAAAGGGCGATGGTGGCGAAGCCGGCGTGGCGAGCGCCACTGGCGCCAGCGGGATCAGCAATTCGGCAGCGATCATTGCCGCCGACGGCGCGGTGACGGTCGGCGGCACGGCGATCATCGACGCCAATGGCTTTGGCGGCAGCGCCGCGTCGGGTGGCCTTGGCCGCGCCGGCAACAGCCTTGCGATTGTTATCGGGGCCGGCAGCCTGACGATCACCGGCGACACGACCCTGGCCGCCAGCGGCTTCGGCGGCGCAGGCATCTCCGGGCGGGGCGGTGACGGCCGCGGCGGCGTTGCCGAGGCCGGGATCGAAAGCGGCACGCCAGCGGCCAGCGCGAGCTTCGGCGTCATCTTCGGCAACGCCGATGGCACGGGCGGCCATGGTGGCACCGGCGGTGTCGGCCAGGCCGGCGGCGCCGGGGGCGATGGCTTTGCCGGCACGATGCTCGTCGGATCGAGCTCGAGCAACGGCACGATGACGACCGGCGCCCTGACGCTGTTCGCGCGCGGCACGGGCGGCGATGGCGGTGCCGGTGGCACCGGATCGGGCGCCGGGGCAACAGGTGGTGCCGGCGGGCGCGGCATCGGCGCCAACGAAGGCGGCGTCGGCAGCGACAGCCGCACGGCGGGGACGACCGCGGGCGATTTTTCCTTCGGTACGGTGAATTTCGACGGCTCGGGCCGCGGTGGTGATGGCGGCGTCGGCGGCCAGGGCCAGGCCGGGCTGGGCAATGGTGGCGCCGGCGGTGCCGGCACCGGTGGCGCGCCGGACTTTGGCGCCGGCGGCGGCGATGTGACGATGGGCGCGTTGACCGTGCTTGCCACCGGTACCGGCGGCAATGGCGGCGGCGGCGCGGTTGCCGGCGCGGGTGGTATCGGCACCGGCGGCATGGTCGGCACCGGCGCTAGCCCCAATCTCAACGGCGGCGCGGTCAGCCGCTTCTTCGGGCAGACGACATTCGTCGATGTGTCGGGCCGTGGCGGCCTTGGCAGCATCGGTGGCAATGGCGTCGGCGGCTTCGCGCGCAACGGCGCCGCCGCGGCGCAGGCGACGTACACCGGCAATCTGTCGGTTGTTGCGGAAGGCATTGGCGGCAGCGGCACCGTCGGCGGCACCGGGGTGGGCGGCACGGCACAAATGGGCGCCGATCTCGGTGGCACGACCAGCGTGACCGGCACGGTCGATCTGGCCGCGCGCGGCGATGGCGGTGTGTCAACCACCGGCGCCGCCGGCAGCGCCACGGGCGGGACAGCGCAGATTCGGTCGTTGGCGGGCTCGACCGCGACGGTCGGCGGCGCTGTGACCCTGGCAGCCGTCGCGTTGGGCGGGACGAGCAGTAACGGGGCCGGTGGTTCCGCAACAGGCGGCACCGCACTGGTGGCTGTCTCGGGATCGAGCCTTGTGCTGTCGAGCACCGCCACGATTTCGGGCGCGGCATTCGCTGGCAGCGGCATCGCGGCCGGCGGCACCGCCACCGGTGGCAGCGCGCGGATGACCCTGGCGGGCGGCAGCCTGTCGACGACCGGCGCGGCCACGCTCGATACCAACGCTTCGGCCGGCTTCGGCCTTGTCGGCGGCGCAGCGACCGGCGGCAGCACCGAAATCCTGGTGACCGGCGGCACGCTGACGCAGACCGGCGCGGTCATCCTGAACAGCACCGCGGTCGCGGGCAGTGGCAATGGGGGCACGGGGGGCACCGCCACCGGCGGTACCGCGCGGCTTTTCCTCGATGGTGGCCTGGCGACGTTGGGTTCGTCATTCAACGCCTTTACCACCGCCACCGGTGCGGCCGGCAGCGCGGGTTTCGCCGGCGGCGCGGGCATCGGCGGGCTCGCCGAACTCGGCATGGCTGCAAATGGCGGCGCGATCACGATCGCCGGCAATGCGACCCTGTCGAGCGACGGCAGCGGCGCGACCGCAACCGACGCCGCGGCCGGCGCCGGCACCGGCGGCACGTCGCGTATCCAGGCGCAGGCCGGGACGATCGGCATCACCCTGGCCGCCACCGCACGCGCGGTCGGCACCGGCGGCGCGGCGAGCGGCACCGGCACCGGCGGCGCCGGGCTTGGCGGTACGCTTGCCGTCACCACTAGCGGCACCGGCAGTGGACTGACGATCGGCCAGCAGCTTGTCATGCGCAACAGCGCCACCGGCGGCGCGGCCAATGCCACCAGCGGCACCGGCGGGGCTGCCAATGGCGGCAGTGCGGCACTGACCGCCGATGGCAGCACGCTGAGCTACAGCAGCCTAAACCTCGACAATTCGGCAACGGCGGGCGCCGGCGGCATCGGCGGTGCCGGCACCGGCGGCAGTGTTGCGCTGACGTTGACCAACGCCGGCACGATTGTGGGCAACACCCCCTCGCTCAATGTCGCTGGCCGCGGCGCCGCCGGCAGCAACGGCTCAGGCGGCGCCGGCACTGGCGGCACGGTCATCGTGACGGTCGGTGCGGGATCCGTGCTCAACCAGTCGATCGCCGCAGTGGCCCAGGGGACCGGCGGTACCGCGTTGACGGCTGGTACTGGCGGCACCGGGCGCGGCGGCACCGTCAGCGTAACGGTCGAGGGCAGTGGCGCGAGCCTGACCGCGACGAGCTTCTCGGCCAATGCGCTCGGCGCCGGTGGTGCGGGCAATGCCAGCACCGGCACCGGCGGCGCTGCCATCGGCGGCACGGCCGGTCTGGCGATCCTGGGCGGGGCGACGGCCACGGTCGGCAGCCTGAATATCCAAGCCGGCGCCCAAGGCGGCGAGGGCTTGACGGGAAGTAACGTACAGGGTGGCACGGCCAGCGTAATGGTCACCGGCGGAGCATCGTTGACCCAGACCGGCACGCAATCGACCTTTATCGCCGCCAGTGCCAATAACGGGTTCCGCACCGCCGGCGGTCAAATGACCGGTGGCACCGCCAGCCTGACCGTTGATGGCGGTACGGTAACGCTGGCCAGCGGCGCCACGGTGTGGGCAATCGGCTTCAGCGGCAACGGCAATAACCAGGCCGGTACAGCGCTGGTGAGCGCGACCAATGCCGGCATCCTGACCTCGGGGGGCGCCCTGTCGGTCTCCGCCAACAGCACGGTCGACAACCGCGACGCCACTGTCGCTGGCGGCGCTGGCGGCGATGGCACCGCCGGCAACGCAACGGTCCGCGCGACCGGGGCCGGGCGGATCAACGTTGCTTCGTTGAGTGTGTCTGCTGCGGGCGTGACCCTCGGCGGCGTGGGTGACGGCGCCGACATGACCGGCGGCAGTGCGCGGATCGAGGTGATTGGCAGCGGCTCGCAACTGGCGGTGACCGACGCATCGACCCTCGATTCCGCTGCCACTGGCGGTGGCAGCAGCGCCGGCAATGGCGGCGACGCGACCGGCGGCGCAGCGTCGATCTTGATCGACGGCGGCAGCTACAGCAGCGGTTCGTTCAGCCTCGACCAGTTCGTCAACGGCGGTGCTGGTGTCAGCGGCGGCGATGCGACGGGCGCGTCTCTCGGGATCACGCTGACCAACGGCGGCACCTTGGCGGGTACGCTGTCGACGATGACTCTCTCCGGCGCGGGTGGCCTTGCCAGGGCGGGTGATGGCGGCGACGGCGCCGGCGGCAATTTCGCACTGACCATTGGTGCGGGCTCGACCTTCAATCAAAGCGTATCTGCCGCGGCAAACGGCACGGGCGGGGCGGCGCTGGCTGGGGGTAATGGCGGTGCCGGCAGGGGTGGCAGCACCAGTGTCGTGATCGACGGCGCCGGGTCTGAGATAACGGCCGCGAACTTCAGCGCCGTTGCGAACGGCACCGGAGGTGCCGGCGACGCCGCGACCGGAACAGGTGGAGAAGGCCGCGGCGGCACGGCCAGCGTAACCGCTCGCAATGGCGCTGCGGTCACGAGCAATGGTGTGTTTTCCGTCCTTGCCAATGCACAAGGCGGCACGGGCGCTACCGGCGGCAACGCTCTGGGCGGCACCGCCAGCCTGACGATGGCCAGTGGTGCGACGCTGACGCAAACTAGCGCCACCGTCTTGACCGAGGTGCGGGCAGAAGCTCGTGCCGGCAATGGTCCTGCCGGCGGTAATGCGGCAGGCGGTTCGGTCACGGTTGCCCTCGATGGCGCTACGGTAACATTGGCAAGCACGAACACGCAGATTTCGGCACGGGCAAGTCGTGGAGAGGGTAGCGCAACGCGGAGCGGCAACAACGCCGGCGGTAGTGCGCGCGTAACGTTGCAGAACGCGGCGAACCTGACGACGACGGGCGACTTCGCCATCGCTGCAACGGGTTTCGGCGGTATCGGTACAACCGGCGCCAATGGGGGCGATGCCAGCGGTGGCACGGCGCAGACCTTCATCACCGGTGGTTCGCAACTGAACGTCGGCAGGGATTTCGGGCTGTTCGCACCGGCACTGGCCGGGGCGGGGGCATCGGGCGGCGCTGCCGAGGCGGGTCGGACCGATCTTGACATCATCGGCTCGGGATCGCGGCTGGCCGTTACCGGAAGGTCGATCCTCGAAGGCTTCGCCACCGGCGGCGATGGTAGCCTGACCACAGGAGTCGGTGGCGCTGCCGTAGCCGGCCGTGGCGACATTACCATCGATGGCGGCACGTGGACCACCGGGTCCTCCAGCCTCGCCTATGCCGGCACCGGAGGCCGCGGGGCTGCCGGCGGCCGCGCTTCGGGCGGGTTGATTGTCGCCAACGCCAGTAACGGCGGGGTGCTCAACGGTACATTGGCGCAGGTCGATGCCCGCGGCTTCGGCGGCAACGGCAGCAACGGCAATGGCGGCGATGCCTTTGGCGGCGCCATCACCATCGCTGCGCAAAGCGGTGCGCGTCTGTCGGCCAGCGGCGATGTCTTTTCCGACGGCGTCGGCGGCGATACGACCGCTGCCGGCAACGGCGGCGTCGGCCAGGGCGGCAGTGTCCGTATCCTCGCCAATGGCGCCGGTTCGATCGTCGACGGGCCGGGACTGCGCATCTATGCCGAGGGCCTTGCTGGCGACGCCAACAATGTCACTGGCATCGGCGGCAACGCCGTCGGCGGCTCGGCGATCATGGAGGCGTTCGATGGTGGCCGAATCGCGGCGATGCGCGGGTCGTTTGGCAGCTATGTCACTGCCCTTGCGACCGGCGGCCGCGGTGCCACTGGCGGCAGCGGCCGGGCCGGCAACGCTCGGGTCGTCGCGTCGGGCGCCAACAGCCTGATCAGCTTCGACGGCGGTCTCGACATCTATTCCAGTGGTGCCGGCGGCAACGGCACGACCGGCAACGCCGGTGATGCGTTCGGCGGCCTGACCCGCCTGAGCGCCGACAGCGGCGGCACTGTCACCATCGCCACGACGCTCGATATGTTCAGCGATGCCTATGGCCGGCAATCGGGCAGCGGTACCGGCAGCAACGCGACCACCGGTACCGCGCTGTTGCAGGCCGACGCAGGCACGATCACCGTTGGCGGCGGTGCCGAAGTCAACAGCTCGGCCTATGGTGGCGATTCGACCATGGGCGCGGGGGGCAATGCGACGTCCGGGCAAGCGATCATCCAGGTAACGGCGCGCGGCGGCAGCATCACCAGCGGCGGCCGCACCGGCGCCTTCGCCTATGGATTTGGGGGCGACGCTATTGGTGGCTCCGGCGCGGGCGGCAACGGCCAGGCCGGGTTGGCGGCGATTATCGCCGACGGCGGGACAATTAATATTTCAGGCAGAACCGACGTCGATGCCCTTGGCAGCGGCGGCAATGGCGGCACCGGCGGTACCGGGCGCGCCGGCACCGCCTTTGCCGGGGTCAACGGCAGTGGCGCGCTGACCATCACCGATCTGCTTTACGCTGCCGCTGAGGGCAGCGGCGGCGATGCGCGTTCCGGCCGCGGCGGCGATGCCTTTGGCGGTATCGTCCAGATCGGCACCAACCAGGGCGGTGCCCCGGGGTCGACAGCGACCTTCGCAGTAATCGACGCCACGGCTTCGGCTTTTGGCGGCAATGGCGGCACCGGGGCGACCGGTGCAGCGGGTGGTGCAGGCGGCAATGCCACAGGCGGCAGCGTGGGCGTCGGATCGGCGTCGAGCAACGGCATCATCACCACCGGCGACATGACCCTCGAAGCCCAGGGCCTCGGCGGCAACGGCGGCTCGGGCGGCGGTGGCCCCGATCAGGGCGGCGCCGGCGGCGTCGGCGGCATCGGCACCGGCGGGATGGCCGGCGGTGTCGGCACCGACGATCTTGTGCCTGGTACGTCAACCGGCGTGTTCAGCTTCGGCACCTTCACCTACAATGCCTCGGGCTTTGGCGGCACTGGCGGCGCCGGCGGCAGCGGCCAGGGCGGCATCGGTGCCGGTGGCACCGGCGGTGATGGCTTCGGCGGAGCTCCTGCGTTTGGCGCGGCAGGCGGTACCGTGACGTTCAGGGGTGCCACTACCATCACCGCGCTCGGCACCGGCGGCAATGGCGGCAGCGGCAATCGCTTCGGCAATGGTGGCAACGGCACCGGCGGCATGGTCCGTACCGGAGCGCGGCAGAACCTCAACGGCGGCGCGCCGAGCAATTTCGTCGCACAGGCCATGACCATCGATGCGTCGGGCCAGGGCGGCGCCGGCGGCAACGGCGTCGGCGGCAGCGCCGGCGGCATCGGTACCGGCGGGCGGGCAGGGGCCGGCGTGTCCGACAATGCCACCGCCGACTATCGCGGCGCACTGCTGGCGAAGGCCGACGGTTTCGGCGGTGCTGGCGCCACCGGCGGCAATGGCGTCGGTGGCCTGACCACGCTGGGAGTCGGCGTCAACGGCTCGCTCACACTTGGCGATGCGCAATTCACCAGCGAAGGCATCGGGGGCAGTGCCGACACGTTCAACGGCGGCAGTGGCCTTGGCGGCAGCAGCGACATCATCGTCAACGGCGTGCTCAACAGCTTGAACTTGCTGGTCACGACCGATGCCAGTGGCGGCAACGTTACCGGGATCAATTCCACTGCGGTCGGTGGTGCCGGCACCGGGGGCCGGATCACCTTCTCGGCTGGCGGTGCCAACATCGCGGCTCGAAGCATCGAACTGCTGGCCGACGGGTCGGGCGGCGGCGCTCCTGCGCAAGGCGGCAACGGTGGGCTCGGTGCCGGCGGCACGGTCGACGTGTCGCTCACCAGTGGCACTCGGCTGGGCGTCACGATTGGAGTCTTTGCATCGGCATCGGGATTTGGCGGTAACGCCTTGTTCGCCGACGGCGGTATCGGCGGCAACGCTGTTGCCGGGCAGGCGCGGCTGAGCGTTGCCACGGCGACGGCGCAGGTGACGAGCGAACTGATCATCGACGCCAGCGCACGCGGTGGCAATGGCCGCAACCGCGGCGGCAATGCCCTCGCCGGCACGGCGTCGGTGAGGGTTGCCGACGGGTCGCTGCTGGTTGGCGATATTGCGGAAACATCGGCCGATGCGCGCGGCGGCTCGGCTGGCAACGCGACCGACAGCATCGGCGGCCGCGGCGGTGACGGGACCGGCGGCAGCGCCGAGTTCGTGGTTTCCGGCCCCGCCGGCGTCCTCGACGCGCGCGAATTGAACCAGGGAGCCCGCGGCATCGCTGGCACCGGCGGCAGCGGCGCGGCCGGCTTTGCCGGTGGACAGGGCGGCATCGCAACCGGCGGCACCGTGCTTGGCGGCACGCTTGCCAGCGACGGCCGGATGACCATCGGGGTGTTCGGCCAGACGGGCCTGCCGACGTCCGGCGGTGAAGTCTTCCAGGACGCTTCAGCGCAGGGCGGACAAGGCGGCATCGGCGGCGTCGGGGCCAATGGCGGCGCCGGCGGCACCGGCACGGCCGGCAGCGCGGTGTTCGGCAGCAACGACAGCGCCGGGACAGTTCCCGGCGGCGCGATCCTGGCGGCAACGCTCGACCAGCGTCTCGGCGCCAGCGGTGGCGCCGGTGGCGTTGCGGGTGCAGGCGGCGTTAACGGGCTTTCGGCGGATGGCTTCGGCGGTTCGGCGCGGTTGACCGCGACCGGCGGATTGGTGCGCTTCACCGGCTTCCTCGAAATCGACGCCAGCGGCACCGCCGTGACCAACGCCAATGGCAGCGGCGGCGTGATCGAAATCGCCGCGCGGCGTGGTGGAACGCTCGAGGGCGGCACACTGTTCGGCAATGCCAATGGTATCGTCGACGGCACGGGCACGGCCATTGCCGGCCGGGTCTCGCTGGATGCGTCGACCGCCGGCAGCATTCGGCTTATTTCGGTCGACATGCGGGCGCTTGGCACGGCCGTGCCGCCGCGGTCGCTGGCTTCGGCGCTGACAACCAACGGCGGCACCATCACCGTCACCGGCGATCCCGCAAACGCAATCCCCGGCGACGTGACCTTCGCCACCACCGGGGATCTGGCGATTGCTGCAAGTGGCGGCGCGATTAATGTCGCCGGAACGCTGCGGGCGACCACGGCGGGAGCGATCATCGCGAGCGTTGACGGCACGCCTGTCGCGGCTCCGGCAGCAATCAGTGCCGATGCCGTGCTGCTCAGCGCCGTCGGCGGCATCAGCACGCCGTCAACCTTCACGTCGCGGTCATTGTTGTCCTTCGCCACCACCGGCACCATCGCGCTCGGCGATGTCGTGGCACCGGGCGCGGTCGATCTGTCGGCAGACACGGCGCTGTCGCTCGGTAATGTCACCGCCGGCGCCGGGGTGCGGCTGGCCAGCCTGGGCGCTGTCTCCACCGGCAATATTCGCGCCGAAAATGACGTGCGGATCACCAGCGGCGCCAACCTGCTCGTCGGCAATGTCAGCACCGCCACGTCGGTCGTGCTGGCAACGACGGTGCCGGGCACCAACATCGTCGCCGGCAACATCGATGCCGGCACGGTCAATCCGTCCACGGCAATGGGCGCCACCTTCGGCGTGCGCGTCGATTCGGCGGGTGCGGTCACTACCGGCGCGATCACTGCGGCCGGCGATATTGGCGTCATCTCGCGCACCGGTTCGTTGACGACAGGCAATATTGTTGCCGGCGGCGCGGTCGTGCTGCTCGATGAAGAAGGCATCACCACCGGGTCGATCCGCTCGGGTGCTGCCGATGCCGTCTATATCGCCAACCACAGCATGGCGCCGTCGATTTTCATCGATGCGGCGGGCAATGCCGATTATGCCGCATTGCTCGCGTCGAACCCGACGCCACTGGTGGGTTTTGTCGCGATCAACGGCACCGTCGATACCGGCATCCTGCGCATCGCGGCGACGGGCAATGTCGGCATCACCGGCACGATCAACGCCGCGCTCGGCGCGGTGATCAGCGGTGGCAGCCTGGCGCTGGCCGATATCAACGCGGGCGATCTGTTCGACCTGCAATCGGCCTCCACCGTCACGCTCGGCAATGCCCGCAGCGAAGGCGACCTTGAAGTGCTGGCGCTCGCCAACATCACCACCGGCACGCTCAGCGCCGGGGATACGGTGCGGCTGACCTCGGTCGGCAATGCCCAGATTTCCGGCAGCATCAGCACCGGCGCCGTCGATGCCGGTATCCTGCGGCCGACCAGCGATCCGCTGGCGCGCTTTGGCGTGGCGCTCGATGCGCGCGGCAATGTGAGCAGCGGCGCGATCAATGCCCGCGGCCCCGTGGGCCTGGCGGCGCGTACCGGCGCGATTTCGGTCGGGGCGATCACCAGTGGCTCGGCGGTCGGCCTGCTCGGCCGCACCGGCGTGACGACGCGTGCGGTGACGACGGGGACTGGCCAGGTGCTCCTCATCGCCGATGCCAGCATGGCGTCGCTGATCACCGAGGATGCCAACGGCAATCTCAACTACCAGCCGCTGCTGGCGGCTGCTCCCGTCGCTCTCGCCGGGCCGGTGGTACTCGGCGGTGACATCAACGCCGGCGATATCCGCATCAACACGACCGGCAGCGTCGGCAACGGCGATACGGTCACGGCCGGCAGCATCGTGATGACCGCGTCGGGCCCGATCTTCATCCGCGCCGGATCGGTGGCACTGGGCGCCGTCAACGGCGGCGGGTTCGTCGATATTCGCGCCACGGGGGCGCTCGGCCTCGGCAATGTCCGCGGTGAAGGCGATCTCGATCTCGAAGGCGGCACCGGTATCGTGCTGGGCAACGTCAGCGCCGGTGATTCGGTGGCGATCGGCCTCAGCGACAATGCGCCGACGACGGCGACGATCGTGGTCGGCAATATCGATGCCGGCAGCTTGCGGCCGTCCACCGGCGAAGGCGCAGCATATCAGATCGGCATCGGCGGCACCGGCACGGTGACGACGGGCAGCCTGACGGCGCGCGGCAATATCGGCGCGGTGTCGGCCAACGGCGCCTTCAACAGCGGTGCGATCACCACCCAGGCGTCGGTGCTGCTGCTTGCCAACAGCGGCGTGAGCGCCGGCGGCATCACCACCGGCACGACCGGGACCGCCTATATCGCCAATGCCTCGCAGCTGTCGGCGCTGGTCAACCCCAACTCGCTGGGTCCGCCGTCGGGCTTCGATTTCGCGCCGGTGTTCGCACTGGCGCCGGTGCGACTCGCCGGCCCGATCACCCTGTCGGGGCCGGTCGCCACCGGGCGCTTCATGGCCGCCAGCAGCGGCTCGTTTGCGGCCCAGGCAATTACCGCCGGCACATCGGTCACTGTCGACAGCGGCGGTCGCGCCAGCTTTGCGGGCCAGGTGACGGCGCCGACGATTTCGATACGCTCGTCCGACATCACGATCGGCAGCAACGGCGGGCTCGGCGGCTCGGCAACGACCACGCTGACGCTCGATGTCGATGCGTCGGCAAACACTGTCCAGATCGGCGGCACCTCGGCCGATGAACAATTGGGCTATGTCCTCGATGCTGCCGAAATCGGCCGGTTGCGTGGCACGACCATCGCGGTGAATGCCACCGCCAGCCGGGCGCCGACGATTACCGTGAATGCTTTCTCGCGCACCGGCACCGGATCGGCATCGACCGGCAACAGCTTCCAGATCGCCGGTTCGGGTCGGGTCCGGGTCAATGGTGCGGCCGTCATCACCGGCGCCGGCAGCGGTGACACGCTGCAAGTCACCGGCTCGGCAATCGACGTCGCGACCGATAGCGGCGGCGCCCTGCGCGTTGTCGATGCGGCCGGGGCATCGGTGGGCACGCTGCGGTTGACGGCGGGCAGCATTGCCGTCGCTGATGCCTCGCTGCTGGCGCAACTGGGTAGCGATACCACGATCACCAACCGCGACGCGCTGCTCAACGCGGCGCCGACGCAGGCGCTCGCGGCACCGACGCTGGCGGGCGGCAGCATCATTGTTTCGGCGCGGACCAGCTTCCTTGTCCGCAACAGCGGCACGCCGACGACCCGCGCCGGCTTCGCCACCGGCACCGGCGGCATGACGATCACCGCGGCGGGCACGGCGCCACTGGATGTCGTCATCAACGGCACGGCGTTCGACAGCGCCGGGGTGCTGCTGACCAACAGCCGCACCATCGAACGCGTCACCTTCACGCAAGGCCAGGGCGGGATCGGCTTTACCGCTGCGTCCACGGTCAATGGCTGCACTGTCGGCGCCGCGACCTGCGCGCCGATCATCGTCGAACCCGAGGAACCAACCCCGGAAGAAATGGAAACGGTGCAGAAGATCGAGAATGTGTCGACCAACATCGCCGCGACGATCGAAACCGCCAAGCCCGAAACGGCGATCGAGGAAGAACAACAGGCCGAAGCCGCCGAAGCCGCCGACAATCTGCCCGATGTGCGGCTGTCGCGGTTGATCGATGTCGGTGCGGTTCGGTCACAGACGGTGGTCAATGATCCGGTGACCAGCGACGGCAACCCGGCGATGTGGAGCGACGTGACACCACCACCCGCCCGCACCCCGGCACCGGGAGGGCAGAAATGATGATGCTGCGTCTCGTAACACTCGGCCTGCTGGCCGGGACCGCGTTGCCCGCCCAGGCCGCCAGCCTGAAACTCGCCGACAGCTTCCGCATCGGCAGCGGCGGCGTGTTGTGCACCGCGCAGACGCGCAGTGCCGACCCGGTGCTGAAATCGATGTTCGATCGCGGCTACCAGATTGTCTGCCGCGATGCCGCGACTTCGGTGGGCAATCTGTATGCGCTGCGCAGCCCCGACGCGAAACCCGATGCCGCCTGTGCGGCGCCGGTCGATGCCGCGATTACCGGGCTGCCCGGGGCAACGCTGCAACGCTGCCCGCGCGGCACGCTTACGTATAATCGCTACGCCATCCAGCGCGGCAAGACGATGTTCATCGCCGATGGGCTGGCCGGCTATGCCTCGGCGCTGACGTTGGGGCTGCGTTCGATTGCGGACGACGCGCCCGTTGCCGGCGATGTCGAAGTCGCGGTTACCGAAGCCGGTGATGCGGCCGCCTTTGCGCGGGTGCAGGCCGGCAGCCTCGATCCCGGCCAGGCGCTCGCCGAAGGCTATATCCGCAACAACGCCGGCAGCTTTGCCGAGGCATCGGAATTCTTCGACCAGCTCGTCACCCAGAACCGCCAGGGTGCACCGGGCTATACCCGCTCGGCCGAATACCAGGCCAACCAGGCCCTGCAGCAATCGAACCTGGGCAATTTCGCCGAAGCCGATGCCGGCTTTGCCGCGGCCGCCCGGGCGCTTGATCCCGCGGACCCGTTCGTCACCCGCCTGTTGCGCAATTTCCGCGCCATGCATCAGCTCAACCTGCACCGCCCCGATGCCGCGCTTGCCGAACTTTCGCGGCCGGCGGCGGCGGTGACGGCCGAACTCGATCGCGACCGGATCGCGGCGGGTTATGTCGATGTGCCGCTGGCGCAAAAACTCAACAGCGATGATGATGCGATGGTCGCGCTCGGCGGTATCGATACAAAGTTGAGCAGCAGCGAACGCGCCGCGATCCTCGATGCGCAGGGCGATTATCTGCGCGGCGCCGCGCTGCGCATGGCCGGCCGCGATGCGGAGGCCGGCACCGCGCTTGCAGCCGCATCGACCGCGCTGAACCGCATCCGCGACGGCCGCTACGGCAGTGCGGCACGAATGCAGGCCGCGATCGACGTGCAGCAATCGGCGCTGCTCGACCATGCCGGCAAGCTGTCCGAAGCCCGTGCCGCGCTTGAAAAGGCCGCCGCCGTCTATCGCATCGAATTCCCGCGGTCAGCAGCATTGCTGTCGATCGAGGCGCAGATTGCCGGCTTGCTGGCACGCGAGGGCCGCGATGACGATGCCGTCGCCGCCTATCGCAAGGTCGTGGCCGAAGCGCCGACGACGCCAGGCGCCGGCCAATCGGTGCGCTTGCTGCTCGATCCTTATTTCGCGCTGCTTGCCCAGCGCAGCGACAAGCCGGGCAGCAATGCTGCCAGCGACATGTTCGACGTCAGCCAGATCCTCGTGCGCCCCGGCGTGGCGCAAACCCAGGCGGTGCTGGCGCGCGAATTGTCGGGGGGCAGCGATGCCGCCGCCGGCCTGTTCCGCCAGTCGCTGACCCTGTCGCGCGACCTGGTGCGCAACGAAGCCGAGATCAACCGCATCGTCGCCAAGCCGGCGGCAGCGCCCGAAGACGCGGCGAACCTGGCGGAGTTGCGCAAGCGGCGCACGGCCCTGTCCGAAGAACAGACCGCCGTCCTGGCGCAGCTGTCGGACAATCCGCGCTATCGCAGCGTGTCGAACAATGTCGTGACGTTGAAGGATTTGCAGGGCCGGTTGCGCAGTGGCGAAGCCTATTACAAGCTCGTGCTCGTCAACGATGCTGCCTATGCGCTGTTCGCGACGCCCGATGATGCAAAGGTGTTGCGCGTCGATGCCAGCACGGCCGAGCTCGGCACGATGGTCGCGGCGCTGCGCGATACCATCGTCAAGTTCGAAAATGGCCGGCCGGCCACCTATCCCTTCGACGCGCTGACGGCGCGGCGGCTGTACCTGGCGATGTTTGCGCCGGTGACGGCGCCGCTGCAATCGGTGCGACACCTGGTGTTCGAACCCGATGGCGCGTTGTTGCAGCTGCCGATCAACCTGTTGATCGAAGATCAGGCCGGGCTTGATACGTATCTCAAGCAGCAGCAGGTCGCCGATGCCGACCCGTTCGACATGCGCGGCATCGCCTGGCTGGGCCGCAATCGCGCCGTTTCGACCGCGGTGAGCCCGCGCGCTTTCATGGAAGTGCGGGCGCTGGCGGCATCGCGGGGCAGCCGGTCGTATCTCGGGTTGGGCCAGAATGCGCCGCCGCCGGGTGATCCGGTCGCGGAAGCACCGGTGGCGAGCGTCAACAAATCGATCCGCGTTGCCGCAACCCGGTCGCCAATGGCGCCAAGCACGCCGATTCCGTCCCGCGATCCGTGCGATTGGCCGCTGAGCGAATGGCGAAACCCGATTTCGCCGGTCGAACTGCGCATCGGTGCCGAACTGATCGGGCAGGGCACGTCGGATGTCGTGACCGGCGGCGCCTTCAACGATGCGGCACTGGCAGCGCGCAAGGATCTGCGTGATTTCCGGGTCATCCATTTCGCCACCCATGGCCTTGTCACGGCGCCGCGGCCGCAATGCCCGGCGCGGCCGGCGCTGCTCACCTCGTTCGGCGATGGCGATTCGGATGGCTTGCTCAGCTTCAAGGAAGTCTTCGATCTCGGGCTCGATGCCGACACGATCATCCTGTCGGCGTGCGACACGGCGGGCAGCGCGACGGCGGCGGCAACGCGCGAAGCCGGGGTGTCGACGGGGGGCAATTTCGCGCTTGATGGCCTGGTGCGCGCCTTTGTCGGCGCCGGGGCGCGGGCGGTGATCGCCAGCCACTGGCCGGTGCCCGACAATTACGATGCGACCAAGACACTGATTACCGGGTTGTTCTCGCAGAATGGCAAGATCGCGGTGGGCGAGGCGCTGCGCGAATCGCAAGTGCGGCTGATGGATGCGCTCGATACATCGCATCCCTATTACTGGTCGGGCTTCGCGATCGTCGGCGATGCGGCGAAGCCACTGTCAGGCGCGCTGCCCACCGCAGTGGCATCCAAATAAACGGGGTGCAGGGGTTCAACCCCTGCCCGCCGGAGGCGCCTTACGCTGTGGCTTTTAGCAACCGCCGCACCGCCGGCCGCAATGCCAGCAGCAGCAGCGCCCCACCGGCGATGATGCCGGCGTGGAGCAGCCAGAAGCGATCGGTGCTCCAGACGTCGTAGAGCCCGCCGATGCGGCCGCTGATCGTCGAGCCGACGAAGACCGCCATGGAATTGACCCCGATCATCATGGCGTTGAGCGATTTCGGAGCGGCGCGACCATAGAGGCCGACGGCGATGGGGGTAAAGAACACCCAGCCCCAGTTCGACAGCATGTGAAAGCCGACCGCCCAGAGCAGGGGCACGCGGCCGCTGCCGAAGACGAGGCCCGACATCGCCAGCCAGACCATGCCCGAGCCGAAGATCAGGCAGCCGATCGCCATTTTGGTGATCGCGTCGGGTTCGGCGCCGCGCGTTGCCTGGCGGCGCCATAGCCAGAGTGTCGGCGGTAGCAGCAGGCCGGGGGCGATGGCATCGAGCGCTTGCAGCCACGGGATCGGCACTTGAAAGCCGGCGACCGCCATGTCGACATGGTCGCGCACCCAAAGGTTGTAGACGTTCCAGACCTGTGATTGCGCGATCCAGAAGGCTGCCTGTACCAGCATGAGGAGCAGCAGCAGGCGGACGGCGTGCCATTCCGGCGCGGTGAGCGGCGCACGTGCCGCGGCGGCAACGCGCGGCGGATCGGGCGGCAGATCGCGGCCGCCGAGCGCATAGACCAGCAGCCCGGCGAGCATGCCGAAGCCGGCGAGCGCAAAGGCCTCGTGCCAGCCGAGCGCCTCGCCCATCCAGCCGCAGACGATGGGGGCGACGAAGGCGCCGCAGTTGAGCGCGAAATAATAGAGTTGCAGGCCATCGTCGCGGCGGCGGTCACCGGGAGGGTAGAGCGCGCCGACCTGCGAGAACAGGTTGGAATTGGCGCAGCCGGTGCCGAGCATGAGCAGGAAGAGCGCGAGGAGGAAGCTGTAGTCGAAGGCCATGCAGAAATGCCCCGCGGTCATCAGCAGGCAGCCGAGCATGATCGTGCGGCGCCGGCCAAGCAGGCGATCGCCGATCAGCCCGCCGAAGACGGGGGTGAAGCGGACGAGCCCGGCCCAGAGCCCGAACAGTTGCACGGCAAAGGCCTGGGTGGAGAGTGGCCCGGTAACGCTTTCGATGGCACTGCGCGTGGCGGCGAGGCCGATGACATTTTCGGCATGGCCGGGCGTCAGCAATTGCCCGACCATGTAGAGCGTCAGCAGCGCCTGCATGCCGTAGAGCGAAAAGGCCTCCCAGAATTGCGTGCCGGATAGCCAGGCAAGGCCGCGCGGTTGGCCGAGCAGGTCGCCGCGGGCGGCAGGGGCTTCGTTCATTTCAGGGGATTGCCTTTGGTCGGAACGGCAGGACGCAGATGGACCGCGCCGGCGAGCACGGGTTCGAGTTCGGCGGTGATGGCATCGACGATGGCAGACGAGGCGAACTGGCTGCGGTGGCAGAGCGCGGCGGTGCGCGCGGCGGCGGCATCGACGGCGGTGAAGGGCATGCGCACGGTCAGCAGCGCGGCATCGGTGCCCGTCCAAGCCATCAAGCGTGGCGGATGCGCGGCGAGCGCGGCGGCGGGCAGGCCGATGTAGAGCAAGGGCGGCGCGTTGGCCGTACCGAGCACGACCTCGCTGGTGACGGCGCTGACCAGCCGGTGATCGGGGTGGCCATAGCCGCCATCGGGACCCCAGGTGATGATGGCGCGCGGGCGGATTTCGGTGACGAGGGCGCGGATTGCGCTGCCGAGCGCCTTCAGGCGGCTGCCGGGCGGGCGGGTTGCCTCGCCGAGGCTGCCGTCCTCGAACCCCAGGACGCGCGGCGGCGCGATGCCGAGCGCCCGCGCCGAACATTGCGCTTCGCCGGTGCGCACCGCAGCGAGCGCCGGCCCGGCAGCGATCGAGCCATCGGCCGGTGCGCCGCGTTCGCCGGCGGTGGCGAGTGCCAGCACCACCGGCTGCCCGCGTCGCGCCAGCCCGGCGATGAGCGGTGCGGCGATGATCTCGTCATCGGGATGGGCAAAGACGAACAGCACCGGCGCGGGGGTGGCGGCAGCGCCGGTGGCGAACAGGACGGCGGTGGCAAGCGCATGTTTGAGCGCATGGGCAAACGGGAAGCGCATGCCTTTCAATCGAGCGACTTGGGCTTGTCGCGATCGGCCTTCACCTTGCCGCTCACGCCGCCGAAGATCAGCCCGAAGCAGATGCCGAGCGCCAGGTTGCCGAAGATGATCCCGAAAATGATGCCGAGCATCAGCCCTCCGCCGAGAAATTTCTTGTCCATATCGCACCCCGCTGTTGTCGGGCGCAGCCTAACAGCGCCGCCGCGAAACGAAAGGCCGGGCACTGGCCGTGGCTGTGGCAATCGCGCGCGGGCGACGTTACAACGGCTGCCATGTTCATCCGCCTCACCCCCGATATCAGCGTCGCCGGCCAGATCGCCCCCGAAGACTGTGCGCTGGCCGCCAGCGATGGCTTCGTCGCCATCATCAGCAACCGCCCCGATGGCGAGGCGCCGGGCCAGCCCGATGCCGCCACCATGCAGGCGGCGGCCACGGCGGCGGGTTTGCGGTTTTGCCATATCCCCATCGACCATAGCGGCTTTGCCATGCCGCAGGTCGAAGCGATGGCGGCCGAGCTTGCTGCGGGTGGCCCGATTTTGGCCTTTTGCCGCTCGGGCACGCGATCGACCAACCTCTGGGCACTCGCCGCAGCATCGCGCGGCACCGATCCGGACAGCATTGTCGCCGCGGCAGACAGCGGCGGTTACGACGTGTCGGGCATGCTGCCCAGCCTGCGCATGCTCGCCGCCAAGGCCTGATCCGCGATGGTCTGGACATCGCTGTTCGGCATCATCACCCTGATCCTGCTGGCCCGCGCGCTGGGTTTTGCCAAGGCGCCACAGCTTGCCGATGCGGCCGAAGCGCGGCGGGTCGCTGCCGATGCCCTGCATGATTTTACCGCCACCGAGGCGGCGCTGGCGCGTGATCGGCGGGCCGCGCTGGTCGCCGGCAGCGACGGCCGCATCGCGCTGGTGCGCGGCTTCGGCGATCGCTGGGTGGTGCGCATCGTCAACGGCGCGCAAGCGCTGGCCAGCGGCGACCGGTTGCGGATTTCCCCGCGCGAAACGATGTTCCCGGCGGCCGATCTCGATCTCGGCCCGGCGGCAGCGACCTGGGCGCAGCGGCTGTGAGCTTTCCCGATCCCGTCCAGATGGCGGTGCCGGTGTTCATCATCGCGATCATCCTCGAAATGTTCGCGATCCGCGCCGGCGCGCGCGGCGATTATGACTGGCGCGACACCGGCACCTCGCTCGCCATGGGCTTTGGCAACACCTTTGCCGCGGTCATCTTCGGCGCCACCATTATCGCCATCGGCGGCTGGCTGGCGCAGTTCCGGCTGCTCGACATTCCGGCGACCTGGTGGAGCCTCGTGCTGTGCTTCATCGCCGAGGATTTCACCTACTACTGGTTCCACCGCAGCGCGCATCGCGTGCGCTGGTTCTGGGCGAGCCATGTCGTCCACCACAGCTCGCAGCATTACAATCTGTCGACGGCATTGCGGCAGACCTGGACGGGGTTCTTTTCGCTGAGCTTCGCCTTCCGGTTGCCGCTGTTCGTGATCGGATTTCCGGTGGAAATGATCCTGTTCTGCGCCGGGCTCAACCTCGTCTACCAGTTCTTCATCCACACCGAGGCCGTGCGCCGCTTGCCGTTCGGGCTGGAGTGGCTGCTCAACACGCCGTCGCACCACCGCGCCCATCATGGCACCAACGCCCGCTACCTCGATCGCAACTATGGTGGGGTGTTCATCGTCTGGGATCGCTTGTTCGGCACCTTCGAGGCGGAGCGCGATGACGAGCCGGTGCGCTATGGCATCGTGCAAAATCTCGCCACCTTCAATCCGGCCTGGGTGGCGTTCCACGAATGGATCAGCATCGGTCGTGATGTCGCGGCCGCCGATGGCTGGAAGGCGCGCGCCATGGCGGTGTTCGGCCCACCGGGCTGGCGCGTCGGTACGACCGCCGACAGCATCCGCGCGCATTGGAAAGCCTCGCGTCCCGCTTCAGCGCCCGCCGAATGATCGATCGGCGCATGGCCCTGCGGCTGGGCGGCGGCGCCGTGCTGGCCGGCGGGGTGGTGCGCGCCATCGACCAGGGGCTGATCATTCCGCGCGATCGCCCCGGGTTGGCGGCGTGGGATGACTGGAACCGGCATCGCCACAGCGGCCCCCTGTCACTGGTCGCGGCGGCAGTGCTGGCCGCCAGCCCGCATAACACCCAGCCGTGGCACTTTGCGCTGGGCCGCTATGGTGTCGATGTTTTCGAGGTGCCCGAACGCGCGCTCGGCGCAATGGACCCCTTTGGCCGCGAACGCCTGCTCGGCTTGGGCGCTGCGGTCCACAACATGGCGCTGGCCTCGACCGGGATAGACCGGCGCGCGGTGGTGACGCTGCTGCCCGATGCCGGTAATCCCCTGCATGTCGCGACGATCGAGCTTGGTCCGGAGGGCGAACGCACCGCACCGCACCCGCTGCTCGGCGCCATCGGCCGGCGCCATACCGATCGCGGGCCGTATCGCGGCGGTGCCGTGGCGGCCGGCGCGCTGGCGACACTGGCGGGGGCGGCGCGGTCCAATGCCGTGCGGGTGGCGCTGTTCGCAGCGGACAGCGCCCGCGGCAGGCGTTTCGGCGCGCTGACCATCGAAGCGACCGCCGCGATCGCCGCCGATGACGCGATGATGGCAGCGAGCCATGCCTGGTTCCGTCACAGCCGCCGTGACCAGGACCGGCTGATGGATGGCCTGTCGGTGGCGACATCGGGGGTTTCGCCGTGGCTGGCGGCAGCAGCGGCGATCCTCCCCGAACAATCGGCGGCAAGCGAGGGCCGCTACTGGCTCGATGCGACGCGCGACAGCGCCGTGCCGACGGCGTCGGTTTACGGGCTGATCCTGGTGCCCGATCTCGCCGACCGGCGGGCGACGCTCCTTGCCGGCGCCGCGTGGCAACGGCTGCACCTGCTGGCAACCGCGCTCGGGCTTTCGGTGCAACCGCTCAACCAATTGCCCGAAATGATCGACCGGCAGCGCCAGCTGGTCCAGCCGCCGCGTTTTGCCCGGGCGGCCGATGCGCTGCTCGACGATCCGGCGTGGCGGCCGACCTTTGCCTTTCGTATCGGCCATCCGCTGAAAGCCGCCGGTGCCAGTCCGCGCCGCCCGGTATCGATGGTCATCGGGCAACCGGCGCGGCTCGATTTCGATGTGGCGCGCGCCGCGGCCGAAACCCGGGCGCAGGAAGCGGCGCTGGCGCGGCAGTCGCCCTGATACAGCAGGCGCAGCAGCCGTTGCCCGAAACGGCGCTGCGACGCTAAAGAGGTGCAGCGATTGCCGCGGCCCGGCGTATCTGCTGCCGGGATATTGTCAGGGAATTTCGATGCCGATCACGCGCCGCCTGCTTCTTGCCGTTACCACGCTTGTCGTGGCGCCGCTGGCGATTGCCGGCTGTTCGTCGCTGGGCACGCTCAATGCCGTCAACAATCTCACGCCCGGCGACGGCGGCACCGATCGCGTTGCGGTCGATATCGCCTTTGGCAGCGATCCGCGCCAGAAGCTCGATATCTACACGCCCGCCGGCACCGGCAAGGCGCCGGTCGTCGTGTTCTTCTATGGCGGCAGCTGGAGCAGCGGGCGCCGCCAGGATTATGCCTTTGCCGCCCGCGCGCTGGCGGCACAGGGTTTTGTGGTGGTGGTTCCCGATTATCGGCTGGTGCCGCAGGTCAAGTTCCCGGCTTTTGTCGAAGATGGCGCCGCCGCGGTCGCCTGGGCGCGGGCGCATATCGGCGACCATGGCGGTGATCCGGCACGCATCGGCGTCGCCGGTCACAGCGCCGGCGCCTATATCGCGCTGATGCTGGCGCTCGATCCGCAATGGCTGGCCAAGGCCGGGGCGCCGGGGGCGATCAAGGCGGCGGTCGGGCTCGCGGGGCCGTATGATTTCCTGCCCTTCGTGCCGGGCGGCGCCGCTGATCTGGCGCTGGGCGGGCCGGGTGACCTGGGCGTCACCCAGCCGATCCGTTTTGCCAGGGCCGATGCGCCGCCGGTGTTGCTGCTCAATGGCGCGGAGGATACGACGGTGTTGCCGCGCAACGCCACCAATCTTGCCGGCGCGCTGACGGCCAAGGGGGCGGTTGCCGAAACGCGCATCTACCCGAAAATCGGCCATATCGGCATCTTGCTGGCGGTATCGAAGCCGTTTCGCGGCAAGGCACCGGCGCTGGCGGACAGCGCCGGTTTCTTGCACAAGCAGTTGGGTTAAGCGGCAGCCAGCGCCTGGCAACGGCGGAGCAGGGTGCCGGCAAGGCCGAAGCCGACCAGCAACTGCAGCCAGACCGCGGGTTCGGGGACTTCGCCGGCCGAAGCGAACCCGATAATCGGTTCGGCAAAACCTGTCGCCAGCGACCGGGCGCCGACGGCCGAAGCATCGCTGACGAAAGCGGTGGTAAATTTGACGGGCAGGGGCCCAATGACATTGTCCTCGATGATGTTGTTCGAACCGCCTGGCACGCGCAGATAGGTGCGGTATTGAGCGCCCGGCAAGGTGATGAGGGTGTTGCCGGTAATCACGCTGTCGAAACAGCCGTAGCAGGCAACGCCCTGCGGCATGCTGGTTTCGACCCAGTTGCCGATCATCGAGATGCGGATCCCGCTGGCGGCATCGGGATCGAACGATGTGAAACCCTGGGTCTCGCCATAGGCCTTGTTGTTGAGCAGCATGATGTCCGATTGCATCGGCTGATCCTTCAGGCTCCACAACTGGATGCAATCGGGATGCGCGCCGAGTGACGGAACGGTGCCCTTGCACAGGTTGGACTTGGCGGTGACATTATGGCTGTTGACGATGTTGATGCCGTCGCTGGTCGATTTCATGAAATTGTTTTCGGTCAGCATGGCGTTAGTGACGGTATCGATGCTGATGCCGCCGCGCAGTCCGGTGAAGCGGCTGCTCTTGACGAGAACGTTGGTGCTGTCGACAAACCCGATGCCGCGTTCCTTGCCGATGCCGGCCCCGACGAAGGTGGCATTGAGGAACGATACCCGGTCGCTGAAATCGACCCGAACCGTCAGGCCGTTTTGCCAATCACCCGGCGCCAGCCCGTAAAAGCCGCCGCGAACGGTGACACCGACAACCGATCGCATCGTCAATTGGCCGTTGAAGCTGGCCTTGCTGGCATCGATGGTCAGCCCCTTGGCGAAACTGCGGTTGGCCAGATTTGTGCGCCCGAAAATGCCCGACAGGATAATCGTGTCACCATCCTTGGCAGCGGCAAATACCGATTTGACAGTCTCGTTGGTGGCAGAAAGATCAGCAGCAGCAACAGATGCCTGGGCATTGGCAAAAAACAGGCACACGACTCCCCTGCGCAGAATGGCGTTCATTTAAAATTTTCCCCCGACAACTCAAAACAACAGAAAAAACAACGAATTTATTGGTTAGCAATTTTTCCGAAAGCAAAAGAAGTCCCTAGCTTTCACTTCCAAGGCTAGCGTTACCGAATGAATTGTAATAATTTATGAAGAAAGGGAAATATTTTCTTGATTTGAGGCGAGTTGAGCGAAATTGCCGACCGAGCCGCTCGGTCGCCTGCCGAACCGGAGCCGCACCGGAAAAAACCGGCCGCGCGGCGACCGGGTTTGCAAGATCAGGCACAGCTGGCGGGCGTCAGAACTTCAGTCCGGCCTCCACGCCGATGACACGGCGCTGCCCCGGCGAAATGAACGATCCGCCGAACTCGATCGCCGGGATCGCTTCGTTGAGATATTTCTCGTCGAGCAGATTGTTGGCAAAGGCGGTCAGTGTCCAGTTACTGCCTTCGATGCCGACGCGCAGGTTGACGACGCCAAAGGCTTCGCGCTGCGTCACGCTGTAATCGGCGCTCCCGACAAAGCCGGGCAGTTGCAGGGCGCTGATCGGCAGCAGCGCCGAAAAGATCGTCGGCTTGACCTGTTGCTGGACCGAATGGAACCAGGTCGGCCCGGTGACGCGATAATCGGCGCGCAGCACACCCTTCAGATTGTCGGTGATCGGCTGGACGAACTGGGTGCCGATGTTGATCGTGTAATCGGCGGTATAGGGCGATTTGTTGCCGACGGTATCGGGACGGCTGCTGTTCTTCTTGATTTCACTGCCGGTGATGTTGCCCGAACCGAAAATCGTCCAGCCGTCCATGACCTTGGCCGACACGTTGAGTTCGGCGCCATAGACATCGACCTTGTCGATGTTCGAGACGACGCGCAGCAAGCCGAAGCCGCCGACGAAGAATTCGAAGAACTGCATGTCGCGGATCGTCGTGTAATAGCCGGCGAGATCATAGTTGAGCGCGCCGTCGAAAAGGGCGCCCTTCACCCCGGCTTCGAAGGCGCTCGAGCGTTCCTTGCGATACTGGTCGTTGATCGTCACGCCGGCGTTGATTGTGCCGACCGCGCCATTGTTGAAGTTGTTGTTGACGATCGCGGCCGAGCCCGAATTGTTGAATCCGCCGGATTTGAAGCCGACGCCCCAGTTGGCGAACAGCACGGCTTCGTCGGCGGCCTTGAAGCTCAAGGTCACCTTGGGTTCGAGCTGCTTGAAGGTCGCGTCCTTGGGGGGGATCGGGCCGCCGACCTGGCCGGGGTTGATCGGGCCCCCGGTGATCGGATCGGTGACGAAGGGCACGAGGTTGGTCGCCGACCGGTCTTCGATATCGTAGCGCAGGGCGAGGCCCAGGGTCAGCGCGTCATTGGCCTTCCAGTCGACCGAACCGAAGCCGGCATAAACGTTGGTGCGGAACTTGTCGTTGAACAGCTGCGACGTCGGGTTGTTGCTGCCCGGGGCGTTATACAGCTGTTCCGACACGCCGAAGCCGAGATCGGCGCCCAGGCTGACGCCGGTTTCGCGGTTGATGTGGAGATAATAGGCGCCAAGCGACCAGCTGATCGGGCCATCACCGGTCGACGACAGCCGCACTTCGGCGGAGAAGTCGTTCTGCGAACGCTTCTGCAACTGGGTGCCGTCGCAGGTGGAGGGCGAATAGGCGCCGAAGGTAGAGCCATTGACCGGATCGAAGATGAACGGCGTCGGCACCTTGCCGATGAAGGTCGGCGCGTTGAGCGGATAGCCGGTCAGCTGCGCTGTTGTCGCAAAGCATTTGTTGCTGACCGCGACGCTGGTCGGGGTGGCGCCCGGGAAGGTGTAGCGCGCGAAATCGGCCGAGGTGCCATCGGCGGTCAGGCTCTGCTTGACGTCGCTGTACAGCGCCCAGGCGGTCAGCTTCATGGTCTCGAATTCATGGTCGACCTTGCCCGAAAACTCGAAGGTTTCCATGTCGTTGGTCGGGCGGATGTTCGAATAGTAACGGAACTGGTGGTCGTTGACGTTTTCGAAGAAGGCCGGGTTCACGCCGGCGAAATTGGGCAGGTGGAAACTGGCGTTGAAGTTGATCGACGCGCCCGACAGCTTGGCATAACGGCCCTTGAAATCGAAGGTCGTGCTGTCGCCGGCCTTGGCGACGATGCGGCCGTCGAAGCCGTAGTTTTCCTGGTCATCGACCGTCTTGGAATTGCCGAGGAATTCGTTGCGCCAGAAACCATCGGTGGTGCGATAGTTCGCCGACAGGACGAAGCCGACATTCGGGCTGATCGGCCCGGCGATATAGGCGCTGGCTTCGCCGGTCGCGAGTTCGCCATAGCTCGCCTTGATTGCGCCTTCGAGCACGTCGCCGGGCTTGACGGTGGTCATCACGATAGCGCCGGCGGCGGCGTTGCGGCCGTAAAGCGCGCCCTGCGGACCCTTCAGCACTTCGATCTGGCGCAGCGTGCCCTGGTTCTGGTTCAACTGCGCCGTATTGGTTTTCAGGATACCGTCGACGACCAGCGCCACCGAGCTTTCGGCGTCACGGGCGCCGTTGAGACCGCGGATGTTGATCTGGGTATCGCCGGCTTCGGCCGATCCGGTGACGATGGTGACGCCAGGGGTGAGCTGCAGGAAATCCTGGGCGCGCACGACGCCGGTGCGGGCGAGTGTTTCGGATGTCAGCACGTTGACGGTGGCAGGCACATCGACAAGGCGTTCGCTGTCACGCCGCGCGGTGACGAGGATTTCGCCTTCATCGGCATCGGCCACCGCGGCGGTTTGCGCCAGCGCCGGTGCCGAAAGGCCGATGAAAAGTCCGGCCGTTGCCCCGGCAACCCCCAGAAAACGTGCCTTGCGGCCCTGAAAATGACGCATGATTTCCCCCTGTCGCTCCGGCGCGATTGTCGCCGACTTCGCAATGCAGCAACGCTATTGTATACAAAGTGCGCCGGTCAAGCCTTTCGCCCGGCGGCCAATGGCTTTACGCTGGCCTTGCGATTTTTTTGCAACAGCCGTCCTGGATGGAGATTATGTCAAAGGCTTCGGAACGCGCCTATGCCGAAATTCGCGGCCTGATCCTGTCGGGCGATGCGCCGCCCGGCGCGCCGTTGACCGAGGAAGCCCTCGCGGACATTTGCGGCGTGTCGCGCACCCCCGTCCGTGAAGCGCTGCGCCGGCTCGAGGCCGAGCTTTATGTCGTGCGCTCCGACAGCCAGCGGCTGTTCGTCGCCGATTGGAACAGCGAAGCCCTGGCCGAAATGTTCACCTTGCGCGCCATGCTGGAAGCCCATGCCGCTGCCCGTGCCGCCACTCGGATCACCCCGGCTGCACTCGAGGCGCTGCGCGCCTGCAACGCCCGCATCACCGCCGCGATAGCCGGCCCCGAACCCGATGTTGCCAGCTTCCTGAGTGAAAATCGCAGCTTCCATGAAATCACCATCGCTGCTGCCGACAGCCCGCGCCTCGCCACGATGCTCGCTGCGCTTGTCGAACAACCCGTCGTCCGCCGCACTGCCGCGCGCTACAACCGCACCGAATTGGCGCGTTCGGCGCACGAGCATGGCGAGCTTATCCAGGCCTTTGCCGCGCAGGACGCGCAATGGGCCCAGGCGGTGATGACCGGGCATATCCGCCGGGCTTTTCATGCGTTTTCGGCAGCGGAGCCGGTGCAATAAGGAACCCGGCGGCCGCGCGGCGCATGCCCTTGACGGTGGCTGCCGGCCCGTGCGCATCGGTCTTTCCCCTCGCTATCGGGCGCCGGCCTGCGCTTGCCAGGCGTGGCGAAAAATGGTGATTTGTCGACGGTCGTCGCGAACCAATCGCGTCGAAATATCGGGCACAAGTCCCGTCGGCCAATTCGGGAGAAATCGTCATGAGACTGATGTTCATCGCCGTGGCAGCGATCCTCGTCGCCACATCGGCGCAGGCGGCTAAGCTGAGCTCCGGCACCTATGTCATGCAGGGCGGCAGCTATTCGATTGCCGTCGCCGAAAAGGATGGAGCCTTGGTCGTCACCGAGCCGAACAAGACATCCGTCTACACGCTTGCCACGGACGGAAGCTATCACTTCACCAACCCGAACAACGGCATTACCTATGGCCTGCGCGTTGTCGACGACCGCACGATCGAAGCCTTCAAGCCGGGCAACCCGGGCGGGACGCCGACCCGTCTCGTCCTGAGCGGTGGCGCGTCGACCGGGGGCACGGCACCGAGCGGGGATGTGGCCGAGCGCTGGTCCGAACTTGCCAGCCAGTATAGCGCGAAAATCGCCACCGACCCGGCGAACACGCAAAGCTGGGTCGCCTGTGCCGGGGTTGCCATGAAGCGCAGCGTGGCGAGCGAGGCCGAAGCCAATGCCTATGCTCGCGAGATGGCGACCATGCTGCGGCAGATGTCCGCCGTGGCCACACCCTGCCCGGACGTCATTCGACCGTCGGATTGGTGACGCGCCGGGCGGCAAGAGCGCCGTCGTTGAGCCGGGGCGCTAGTGCTTCGTTCCCGAGAGATAATCCGCCGCTTGGGCCTCGCTGACCAGTTCCGCGGTCTTGGCGCCCAGGTCGAACAGATTGGCTTCGTGGACGCGCGCGTCTCGATCACCGACAGCATCGACGACGACCAGCGGCACGAAGCCGTGGCAGAGCGCATCGACCGCCGAGGCGCGAACGCAGCCCGAGGTGGAGAGACCGGTGATCAGCACCGTATCGATGCCGCGCGCATGGAGATTTTCGGCGAGCGCGGTGCCGAAAAAGGCGCTGGGGAAATGCTTGGTGATGACTTCGTCGCCGGGCAGGGGCGAAAGTTCGAGGGTGAAATCGCCGAGGGGGCTGCCGGTGTTGAACGCCTTCAGCGCCGCGACCTTCTTGTAGAAAACCCCGCCCTCATGGCCATCGGCGCTATATTCGACGCGGGTGAAGATGACCGGCACGCCGGCGGCGCGTGCGGCATCGCGCAGGCGCGCGGCGCTGGCCCGGGCGGCCTCCACACCGGCGTAAAGCTGTGATTCGGGATCATAATAGGCGCGGGCGAAATCGATGAGCAGCAGCACCGGGCGGGTGCCGGGTTTGAGCGCACCGCCAAAGCCCGCGGCCTGGTAATCATGCCCGAGATCTTCGACCTGTCGCGTCATTCAAACCCCCTGATCCAAATTCGGCTTTGACCGCGCTGTGGCCAAAATCCGGTCGTCGCCACTATACAGGCCGGGGGCCATTTTGTATACAAATGCCATGAACCAGCCCGCCACTCCTGCCGTTTCCATCGTCGAGGTTTCGCCGCGCGATGGCTTGCAGAATGAAAAGGGTTTTGTCGAAACTGCCGACAAGCTGGCGCTGATTGACCGTCTGGTGGCCTTTGGCGCGCGGCGGATCGAGGTGGCGAGCTTCGTCAACCCGCGCCGCGTGCCGCAGATGGCCGATGCCGAAGCCGTTGTTGCCGGGCTGAAGGACGTGCCTGGGGTGCGCTACATCGGCCTGTGCCTCAACGAACGCGGGGTCGACCGGGCGATTGCCAGCCGTGACGGCGGCGCCCGTGGCCTTGATGAAGCCGGCTGCGTGCTGGTGTCGACCGACCAGTTCGGCATCATCAACCAGGGCCAGACCGTCGCCGATGGCATCATCGCCAATACCGCGATGCTCAGGAAGGCCAAGGCTGCCGGGCTGTTCGCGCAAGTCACCATCTCCGCGGCGTTCGGCTGCCCCTATGAAGGCCAGGTGCCGGCGCAGCGCATCGTCGATCTGGCGGCGCGCATGGCCGATGCCGGGGCGCAGGAGATTGCGCTCGCCGACACGATCGGGGTCGGGGTGCCGTCGCAGGTCGGCGATCTCGTCGGGGCGGTGATCGCCAAAATCGGTGACGTGCCAATCCGGCTGCATCTCCACGACACCCGCGGGTTGGCGCCGGCCAATGCCTGGGCCGGCTATGAAGCCGGTTGCCGGACGTTCGATTCGGCGCTCGGCGGGCTCGGCGGTTGTCCGTTTGCGCCCGGCGCGGCGGGTAATGTCGG
Source organism: Alphaproteobacteria bacterium (assembly GCA_031426015.1). GTDB lineage: Bacteria > Pseudomonadota > Alphaproteobacteria > Sphingomonadales > Sphingomonadaceae > Sandarakinorhabdus. Next base: position 3,427 of record JANPKK010000010.1, on the reverse strand, counting down.
TACCGAAGAACTGCTGTATCTGTTCGGGCGGTCGGGGGTGGCAACGGGCTATGATCTCGATGCCGCGGTTGCGGCCAACCGCTGGTTTGCCACCATCATGGGCCGGGACCTGCCCAGCCGCGTCGGCAAGGCCGGCGATTTTATCATCAAGGGGGAGCGCGTGTGAGTTATCGTCTGGGCGTCGATGTCGGCGGCACCTTCACCGATCTGCTGGTCATCGACGAAGCGACCGGCCGCACCTTCCGCGACAAGGTGCCGAGCACCCCGCATGATCCGTCGCAGGCGGTCATTAATGGCGCCCGGCAATTGTGCGGCAAGGCGGGCATCGAGCCGCACGAACTGGCGCTGTTCCTGCACGGCACCACCGTTGCCACCAACGCCGTGCTCGAACACAAGATCGCCCGCGTCGGCCTGATTGTCACCGAAGGCTATCGCCACGTGTTACAGATCGCCCGCAGCCTGGTGCCGGGCGGCCTCGCCGCCTGGATCGTCTGGCCCAAGCCCGAGCCGATGGCGCCATTGGAAGCAACGATCGAAGCCCCCGAACGCATGGGTGCCGATGGCGAGATCGTTCGCGCGCTCGATGAAGCCAAGCTGCGCGAGAATTTGAAGCGCCTTGCCGAGGAAAAGGTCGAGGCAATCACCGTCTGCCTGATCAATTCCTACATGAACGACGCGCACGAACGCCGCGTTGCTGAAATCTGCGCCGAAGTCTTCCCCGATATTCCGGTCAGCATTTCGGCCGACATCCTGCCCGAAATGCAGGAGTATGAGCGCACCCTTACCACCGTCGCCAACAGCGCCGTTCGCCCGACGGTGTCGCGGTACGTCGGCAATCTGGAACGCGAGCTCAAGGATTGGGGCACCAATGCCAAGCTGAGCCTGCTGCGTTCCGATGGCGGGCTGATGTCGGCTGAAAAATCGCGCAATGCACCCGTCAACTTGCTCATGTCGGGTCCCGCTGGTGGAGTTGCAGGCGCGGTGTGGATCGCGAAGAACAGCGGCCACCCCAATGTGCTGACGCTCGACATGGGCGGCACCTCGACCGATGTCGCGCTGATCGAGGATTATCAGGCCCGCCTGCGCCGTGAAACCAGCGTCGGACATCTGACCGTCCGCGCCTCCTCGCTCGATGTGAAGACCGTCGGCGCCGGCGGCGGCTCGATCGCCAGCGTGCCGGAACTGACCAAAGCCCTTCGTGTGGGTCCGCAATCGGCCGGCGCCGTGCCGGGCCCGGCGGCGTACGGCCGCGGCGGCGAATTGCCGACCGTTACCGATGCCAATGTCGTGCTCGGCTATCTGCCGGAAAACCTGCTCGGCGGCACCTTCAAGCTCGATCGCGAAGCGGCGCAGCGCAGCGTGCAGACGGTTGCCGATGCGCTTGGCCTCACGCTCATGGAAGCGGCCGCCGGAATCATCGCGATCGTCAACGAGACGATGTACGGCGCGCTGCGGCTGGTCTCGATCAGCCAGGGCTATGACCCGCGCGATTTCGCGCTGATGGCCTTTGGCGGCGCCGGGCCGCTCCACGGCAACGCCATGGGCACACTGATGGGCAGCTGGCCGGTCATCATCCCGCCGTCGCCGGGCGTGCTTTGCGCCTATGGCGATGCCACGACGCGACTGCGGGTCGATGCGCAGCGCAGCTTCAACAAGCTGGTGACGCACACTGACGATGCCGAAGTCAGCGCCGTCATCGCAGAGCTGACCGCGCAGGTCGCCGCCGAGCTGGAAGCCGAAGGCGTGCCGGTGGCCGACCAGACGATCAGTTGCGAAATCGATGTGCGCTACGCCGGCCAGGCCTTCGAAGTGCCGCTGACCATCGCCCCCGAAGCCGGAATCGCCGACCTGACGGCGCGTTTCGACGCCGAGCACAAGCGACTGTTCACCTTCAACCTGTCGGTGCCGCAGGAGCTCGTCAATATCCGCGTCGTGGCGCTCGGCAAGGCCGCCAATGTCGAGGCCGAACGCATTGCGAAGGGGGATGGCAACCCCGTCGCCGCCAAGGTTCGCGACCATGAAGTGTGGATGGACGGCGCGGCGCGGCCGGCGGTGATCTATGATCGCAGCAAGCTGCGCGCCGGCGACGTGGTGCCCGGCCCCGCCGTCGTCACCGAAATGGATTCAACGACGCTTATCCACAACGGCCACACCGCGCTTGTCGATGATTTCGGCAATCTCTTGATCAATCCGGCCTGAGGGGAAAACCGATGCCCGCCCAGATCATCCAGACCAACACCGCTCCCTTTGCGCCGAAGAAGATCGACCCGGTCACCCTCGATATCGTCGAGAACGCGCTGCGCAACGCCCGCATCGAAATGGACGCGACGCTGGTGCGCACCGCCATGTCGCCGGGCATTCGCGAACAGGGCGATGCTTTTCCGCTGATCGCCAACCCCGATGGCAAGATGATCGTCGGCCAGTTCGGCAGCTTCATCGATGGCTTCATCCGCAACTTCAACGGCACCATCGAGGAGGGGGACATGATCCTGCTCTCTGACCCGTACAGCTGCGAAGGCGCGGTCAGCCACTCCAACGACTGGCTGGTGCTGTTGCCGGTCTATCGCAACGGGCGCCTCGTCGCCTGGACGGCGATGTTCGGCCACCAGTCCGACATCGGCGGCAAGGTCGCCGGCTCGATGCCGATCGACGCCCGCGCCATCTTTGAAGAAGGCGTGCGCATTCCGCCGGTGAAGATCTACCAGCGCGGCGTCTATAACGAAGACCTGATCAAGCTGGTCATGCACCAGACTCGCAAGCCCGATTGGTGCGCCGCCGATCTGAACGCGCTGATCGCTGCTTGCCGGGTCGCCGCACGCCGGGTCGAGGAAATGTGCGCGCGCTTCGGCGATGATGTCGTCGTTGCCGCCATGGACGATCTGCTCGCCCGCAACCACCGCGCCATGAAGGCGCTGATCGCCACCTCGGTGTCGACCGACGCGGTCAGCTTCACCGATTATATCTGCGACGATGGCGTCGGTTTCGGCCCCTACAAGATCAAGTGCACGATGCAGCGCGTCGGCGACAAGGTGGTGCTCGATTTCACCGGCACCGATCCGCAGTCCGATGCCTCGATCAATTTCCTGCTCAACGAGAACATGTTCAAGATGTTCTTCGGCATCTACATGATCATGGTCTTCGATCCGCAGATCCTGTTCAACGATGGGTTCTATGACCTGATCGAGGTGCGCATTCCCGAGGGTTCGTTGCTCAAACCGCGCTATCCCGCCGCGCTCTCGGGCCGGACCCATGCGCTGGGCCGGATCTTCGATATCCTGGGCGGATTGCTCGGCCAAAAGACACCCGAATTCCTCAACGCAGCCGGGTTCAGCTCGTCCCCTCACCTGTTCTATTCAGGCAATGACAATCGGCCCGGCATGGGGGGAGACTGGTTCCAGCTGTTTCAGATCGGGTTCGGCGGCATTCC
>JANPKK010000009.1:0-125471 GCA_031426015.1 Alphaproteobacteria bacterium | reverse complement strand
AAAGCTTCAACGTGCTGGTCAAGGAAATGCGGTCGCTGGGGCTCAACGTTGAGCTGCAGAGCCACGAGAAGACGGACTGACCGCTCGATTAGCCTGACTTAGACGCCATTCCCACCCCCGACCCCTCCCGTGAACGGGAGGGGAGCAGGAAGGAAAGAATATGAATACCGAACTGATGAATTTCTTCTCGCCGGCCGCCAAGCCCGAGACTTTCGACCAGATCCACATTTCGCTGGCCTCGCCGGAGCGTATCCGCTCGTGGTCGTTCGGCGAGATCAAGAAGCCCGAAACCATCAACTACCGGACCTTCAAGCCCGAGCGCGTCGGCCTGTTCTGCGCCCGCATCTTCGGGCCGATCAAGGATTACGAGTGCCTGTGCGGCAAGTACAAGCGCATGAAGTACAAGGGCATCGTCTGCGAAAAGTGCGGCGTTGAAGTCACCGTGTCGAAGGTGCGCCGCGAGCGCATGGGCCATATCGAGCTTGCCGCCCCGGTTGCGCACATCTGGTTCCTGAAGTCGCTGCCGTCGCGGATCGGCATGCTGCTCGACATGCAACTCAAGAACCTTGAGCGCGTGCTGTATTTCGAACAGTATGTCGTCATCGAACCTGGCCTGACGCCGATGAAGAAGTTCGACCTTCTCACCGAAGACGAACTGCTCACCGCCCAGGACGAATATGGCGAAGATGGTTTCGTCGCCGGCATCGGCGCCGAAGCGATCCGCCGCCTGCTCGAGGAAATGGACCTTGAAGGCGAAATGGTCGCGCTGCGCGAAGACCTCACGACGACCAAGTCGGAACTGAAGCCCAAGAAGATCATCAAGCGCATGAAGGTCGTCGAGTCCTTCATCGAATCGGGCAACAAGCCTGAATGGATGATCATGACCGTTGTCCCGGTCATCCCGCCCGAACTGCGCCCGCTGGTGCCGCTTGATGGTGGCCGCTTCGCGACGTCGGATCTCAACGATCTCTATCGCCGCGTCATCAACCGCAACAATCGTTTGAAGCGTTTGATCGAGCTGCGCGCGCCGGACATCATCGTCCGCAACGAAAAGCGCATGCTGCAGGAAGCCGTCGATGCGCTGTTCGACAACGGCCGCCGCGGCCGGACGATCACCGGTGCCAACAAGCGCCCGCTGAAGTCGCTGTCCGACATGCTCAAGGGCAAGCAGGGCCGCTTCCGCCAGAACCTTCTGGGCAAGCGCGTCGATTATTCGGGTCGCTCGGTCATCGTCACGGGTCCGGAGCTCAAGCTGCACCAGTGCGGCCTGCCCAAGAAGATGGCGCTCGAGCTGTTCAAGCCGTTCATCTACTCGCGTCTCGACGCCAAGGGTCTGTCGATGACTCTCAAGCAGGCGAAGAAGTGGGTCGAAAAGGAGCGCAAGGAAGTCTGGGACATCCTCGACGAGGTCATCCGCGAGCACCCCGTGCTGCTCAACCGTGCGCCGACACTGCACCGCTTGGGCATCCAGGCGTTCGAGCCGGTGCTGATCGAAGGCAAGGCCATCCAGCTGCACCCGCTCGTCTGTTCGGCGTTCAACGCCGACTTCGATGGTGACCAGATGGCCGTCCACGTCCCGCTGTCGCTGGAAGCTCAGTTGGAAGCGCGCGTCCTGATGATGTCGACCAACAACATCCTGTCGCCCGCCAACGGCAAGCCGATCATCGTGCCGTCGCAGGACATGGTGCTTGGGCTCTATTACCTGTCGATGGAAGCCAATGGCGAACCCGGCCAGGGCATGGCCTTTGCCAACATGGCCGAAGTCCACCAGGCGCTGCACGCCAAGGTGGTGACGCTGCACTCCAAGATTACCGCCCGCGTCGAAACCACCGACGAAGCCGGCAAGATGGTGCTGCGCCGTATCGAAACGACCCCGGGCCGGATGCTGCTCGGTGAAACGCTGCCCAAGTCGTCGAAGGTGCCTTACGAAACGATCAACCGTCTTCTCACGAAGAAGGAAATCGCCGACGTCATCGACACTGTCTATCGTCACACCGGCCAGAAGGAGACCGTGCTGTTCGCCGACGCGATCATGTCGCTGGGTTTCAAGCACGCCTTCCAGGCCGGCATTTCGTTCGGCAAGGACGACATGGTCATCCCCGCCGCCAAGGAAAAGCTGGTTGCCGACACCAAGGCGCTCGTCAAGGATTTCGAGCAGCAGTATCAGGACGGCCTCATCACCCAGGGTGAAAAGTACAATAAGGTCGTCGATGCCTGGGCGAAGTGCGGCGATGTCGTCGCCAACGAAATGATGAAGGAAATCAGCGCCAAGAAGGTCGATGCCAATGGCCGCGACATGCAGATCAACTCGGTCTACATGATGGCGCATTCGGGCGCCCGTGGTTCGCAGGCGCAGATGAAGCAGCTTGCCGGCATGCGCGGCCTGATGGCCAAGCCGTCGGGCGAGATCATCGAAACGCCGATCATCTCGAACTTCAAGGAAGGGCTGACCGTCCTTGAGTATTTCAACTCGACCCATGGCGCCCGCAAGGGTCTCGCCGATACCGCGCTCAAGACCGCCAACTCGGGCTATCTGACGCGTCGTCTGGTCGATGTGTCGCAGGATTGCGTCGTCATCGAACAGGATTGCAAGACTGAGCGCGGCATGGTGATGAAAGCCATCGTCGAAGGCGGCAACACCATCGTCTCGCTCGGCGAACGCATCCTCGGCCGCACCGTGTTGCAGGATATCGTCGACGCCAAGACGGGTGAAGTCCTGGCACCCGCCGGCTTCCTGCTCAGCGAAGTCGATGTCGTGCGCATCGAAAAGGCTGCCGTGCCGGAAGTGAAGATCCGCTCGCCGCTGCTCTGCGAAACCAAGCTTGGTGTCTGCGCGACCTGCTACGGCCGCGATCTGGCGCGCGGGACGCCGGTCAACATCGGTGAAGCGGTCGGCGTCATCGCCGCCCAGTCGATCGGTGAACCGGGCACGCAGCTGACCATGCGTACCTTCCACATCGGCGGCGCCGCACAGGTGTCAGAACAGTCGACCCTCGATGCGCCGGTCGATGGCACCATCGAATTCCGCGCCATGTCGACGATTGCCGACAGTCGCGGTCGCAACATCTCGATGGCGCGCAACGGCGAACTGGTGCTGCGCGATGCCGATGGCCGTGAACGCTCCATCCACCGCATCCCCTACGGGGCGACGGTGATGAAGCTCGAGGGCGAAACGGTGGGCAAGGGCGATCGCCTGGCCGAATGGGATCCGTACACCCTGCCGGTCATCACCGAAAAGTCGGGCAAGGTGAAGTATCAGGACCTCATCGAAGGCGTGTCGATGTCCGAAAACGTCGACGAAGCCACCGGCATCACCCAGAAGGTGGTTCAGGATTGGCGCGCCATCAACAAGAAGGATGACCTGCGTCCGCGCATCACCCTGCTTGATGAAGGTTCGGGCGAAACCGCGCGTTACCTGCTCGCTGTCGATGCCATTCTGTCTGTCAACGATGGCCAGGAAGTCTTCGCCGGCGACGTCGTCGCACGTATTCCCAAGGAAGCCGCCAAGACGCGCGACATCACCGGCGGTCTGCCGCGGGTGGCCGAGCTGTTCGAAGCGCGTATCCCCAAGGACAACGCCATCATCGCGCGCATCAACGGCCGCGTCGAATTCGGCAAGGACTACAAGACCAAGCGCCGTATTTCGATCCGTCCCGAAGATGGCGGCGAAGTCGCCGAATATCTGGTCCCCAAGGGCAAGCATGTGTCGGTGCAGGAAGGCGATTACGTCCGCCGCGGCGATTACCTGATCGACGGCAACCCGAACCCGCACGATATTCTGGAAGTGCTCGGCATCGAACCGCTTGCCGAATATCTGTGCACCGAAGTCCAGGAAGTCTATCGCCTCCAGGGTGTGCGCATCAACGACAAGCACATCGAGACCATCGTCCGCCAGATGCTGCAGAAGGTCGAGATCACCAAGTCGGGTGATACGACGCTGCTCGTCGGCGAACAGGTCGATCGCGAGGAAATGGATGCCGACAATGCCAAGCTCGGCAAGAATGGCGTGCCCGCCGAGGGCAAGCCGATCCTGCTCGGCATCACCAAGGCCTCGCTCCAGACAAAGAGCTTCATTTCGGCCGCATCGTTCCAGGAAACGACGCGCGTCCTCACCGAAGCTGCTGTTCAGGGCAAGATCGATACGCTGCAGGGCCTAAAGGAAAACGTCATTGTCGGCCGCCTCATCCCGGCGGGTACCGGTGCCGGCATGGCGCGCTTGCGTGTCGCAGCAACGAGCCGCGATGCGGCGTTGCGGGCGCAACAGGCCGCCAAGGCGCCGGTTGCTGCACCGGCGATCGAGGCACCGGTCGAAGGCTGACGCTTTCTGGCTTGCAAGGAATTGGCCCCGTCGGTGCGAACCGGCGGGGCTTTTTTCTTTGTCTGCTTCCTCTCGCCTGCCGAAGCGGGAGGGGAGAAGAAGGAAGGATAGGGAGTTGGGCCGCCCCATCGCTGCCGCGGCTTTGCCCCATGCCGGTCACAATGCCGGACTATGACTTTGGTCATGATGCTGAAGGATCGACCCGTGGCGACTGCGTTCAAGCTGCCCGACCCCGCGGACCTGCCCCCCGCGCGGCCGCTGCGCATCGCGCTGTTTTCCGGCAATTACAATTATGTCCGTGACGGCGCCAACCAGGCGCTCAACCGGCTCGTCGCCTATTTCGAAGCCCAGGGCCACAAGACTCGTGTCTATTCGCCGACCAGCCCGACGCCCGCGTTTCCACCGGCCGGCACGCTGATCTCGGTGCCATCGATAAGCTTTCCGGGGCGTGGTGATTACCGGCTGGCGCGCGGCCTGCCTGAATCATTGAAGCGCGACATTCGCGCCTTTGCGCCCGACATCTTTCACTTGTCGGCACCCGATCCGCTCGGCCATTCCGCCAAGAAACTGGCGCGGGCGATGGGTGTGCCGGTGGTGGCGAGCGTCCATACCCGTTTTGAAACCTATCTTGAATATTATGGCCTCGGCTGGGTGCGTCCGGCGGGCGAAGCGCTGTTGCGTCGGTTCTACGCCGGGCTCGACGAAGTCTTCGTCACCTCCGAAGGTTTCGGCGATGTGCTGCGCGACCAGGGGCTGATCGGCCACAGCGCGGTGTGGAGCCGCGGCGTTGACAAATTGCGGTTTTCACCGGCCAAGCGCTCGCTGGCCTGGCGGCGCGAACTCGGCATCGGCGATGACGAGGTGGTGATCGGTTTTGTCGGCCGGCTGGTACTCGAAAAGGGTCTTGATACGATCGCAGCGACGATGACCGAGCTCGAACGCCGTGGCGTCGCGCATCGCCTGCTCGTCGTCGGCGATGGCCCGGCACGGGTGCGCTTCGAAGCCCAGGTCCCAGACGCCATCTTCACTGGCTTTCTCGATGGTGAAAAACTGGCACGCGCCTATGCCAGCATCGACATGCTGCTCAACCCGTCGACGACCGAAACCTTCGGCAACATCAACCTCGAAGCCAATGCCAGCGGCGTGCCGGTGGTGGCAGCCGTGGCGACCGGCAGCAGCTGCCTGATCGATGATGGCGTCAACGGCCGGCTGGTGCCGCCGGGCGATATCGCCGGCTTTGCCGATGCGCTTACGCACTATCTGACCGACCCGGCGGCGCGCGCGGCGGCCGGCGCCGAAGGGTTGAAACAGGCGGCGCGTTTCGATTGGGACCGCATCAACGACGCCGTTCTGCAACGTTATCGCGAAATCATCGCCGCCTGATTTGAAGTTTCGGCTGCAAGCGCCTATATGGGTCCCGTCGGGCTTCGGCCTGACTATGGCGATAAATAGCGTCGTGAAATAGATGCAGCGGACCCGGGGGCAGTACCCGGCGGCTCCACCATAAACCCCGGTTGTTGCGGGCGGTATGGGGCCGAACCAGGATCGACGTGTGTTGAAAGACGAGAGCTTTTGCCCGGCATGAATAAGCCGTTAAATGTTTCAAAAACCCTAAATGCCAACGACAACGAGGCATTCGCAATCGCAGCGTAACACAAAGTCCTCCGGGACTTAGTTACACTGGCCGAAAGCGCGGTACGGGCCACACCGGGCAACAGAAGTGGAAACCGGCGGTACGGGGAGCACCGAGCAACAGAAGCTCCCCACTTTTTGGGAACCGGACGAAGCGGTTATGAAGCGCATCAATCCGATCGGTCGCTGGTTCCGGCCGAAGACCTTCGGTATCGGCTGGACGCCCGCCAGCCCGGAAGGTTGGGTGCTGACTTTGGGTGGGGTCGTATTGCTTTGGATGACCGCGCACGGTTTCTGATTGTCGCGTCTGCATTCACTGCCTTGACCCGGTGCGCGTGACACGGCACTGGCAGCATAGCCGATGTGTGGGCCTATTGATGGGGCGAACGTGACCGAAACGACCGCCGACAGCCTGATCCCCTATGACGAGATCGTCCAGGACGCGCTCCGCAGCGTCGTGCGCCGCGTGCTCGAAAAGATCGATGCCGATGGCGGTCTGCCGGGCGCCCACCATTTCTACATCGCGTTTCGTACACGGTATCCCGGGGTCGATATTCCGAAGCATCTCATCGAACGCTATCCCGACGAGATGACGATCGTCATCCAGCATCGCTATTGGGATCTCGCGATTGACGATCAAGGCTTTCAGATCGGCCTCAGCTTCAACCAGGTGCCGGCCAAGCTGCGCATTCCCTATGGCGCGATCAGCGGTTTCGTCGATCCGGCGGTCAATTTCGCGCTGCAGTTTGCGCCCAAGGAAGGCGAACTGGTTATCGAGCCCGAGCCCGAGCCCGAACCCCCGGCGCCGATCGAGCCCGGCAGCAATGTCGTGACGCTCGATCGCTTCCGGAAGAAGTGACCAGGACCGAAACCGACAGTTTCGGGCCGATCGAGGTCCCTCCCGACACCTATTGGGGTGCGCAGACACAACGCAGCATCGGCAATTTCCCGATCGGCAGCCAGCGCATGCCGCTGCCGCTGATCCATGCACTCGGCCGCATCAAGCAGGCCGCGGCACGGGTCAACCGCGCGCATGGCCTCGATCCGACTCTTGCCGATGCCATCGAGGCCGCCGCCGCCGAAGTCGCCACCGGGCAGCATGACGATCAGTTTCCGCTCGTCGTCTGGCAGACCGGCAGCGGCACCCAGACCAACATGAACGCCAATGAAGTCATCGCGGGACGCGCCAACGAGATCCTGACCGGCGTTCGCGGCGGCAAGGTGCCGGTGCACCCCAACGATCACGTCAACCGTTCGCAAAGTTCCAACGATACCTTCCCGACAGCAATGCATGTCGCCGTCGCGCTCGAACTGCGCGGGCGGCTGCTGCCGGCGTTGCGGGCGCTCGCGGCGCTGTTTCGACACCAGCAGGCCGAATGGGCGAGCCTTGTCAAGATCGGCCGCACCCATTTGCAGGACGCCGTGCCGATGACGCTGGGGCAGGAGGCGTCGGCCTGGGCGCAGACCTGTGAGGACAATGCCGACCGTGTCGTCGCGCTGTGGCCGCGGCTCAGCCGGCTGGCGCAGGGCGGCACTGCGGTCGGCACCGGGCTGAACGCGCCTGCGGGCTTTGCCGATGATTTTGTCGCCGCGCTCGCTGACCTGACCGGCGGGGTGCCCTGGGTCAGCGCCCCCAACAAGTTTGAAGCGCTGGCGACCAACGATACGATGGTCGAAGTGGCCGGCACGCTGACCACCATCGCCACCGGCATGACCAAGATCGCCAATGATCTGCGCCTGCTCGGCAGCGGGCCACGTTCCGGGCTCGGCGAGCTGGCGCTGCCCGAAAACGAGCCCGGCAGCTCGATCATGCCGGGCAAGGTCAACCCGACGCAGTGTGAGGCGCTGACGATGGTCTGCGCCCAGGTCATCGGTAACGGCCATGCCGTGACGATCGGCGGCTTGCAGGGGCATTTGCAGTTGAACGTCTTCAAGCCGCTGATCGCCCATAACATCCTGACGAGCATCGAAATCCTGTCCGATGCGATCGATTCGTTCCGGCTGCGCTGTGTCGATGGCATGACCCCCAATCGTGAACGCCTCGCCGAGCTCGTTGAACGCTCGCTGATGCTGGTCACGGCGCTGGCGCCGGCGATCGGTTACGACAATGCCGCCGCCATCGCCAAAAAGGCGCATCATGATGGCTCGTCGCTGCTCCAAGCCGGGCTGGCGCTGGGTCTTATCGACGAAGCGACCTTCCGCCGGCTGGTACGGCCCGAAGCGATGGTGTGAATGTGCGCAGGCAGGTGACGCCGCGCTTCTAAACCGCTAACGCCAGTCGATGACAGAATTCCTGCGTCCCGCTTCGCAACAACCGCCCCGGCGCGGGCTGATGTTCGTGCTGTCTTCCCCCTCGGGTGCCGGCAAGACCACCTTGTCGCGGCGGCTGCTTGCCGGTGATGACGGGATCACCCTGTCGGTATCGGCGACCACGCGACCGCCGCGCAAGGGCGAAACCGAGGGCATCGACTATTATTTCGTCTCGCCCGATCGTTTCGCCGAGATGGTGGCGCAGGACGAACTGCTCGAATGGGCAACGGTGTTCGGCAACCGCTATGGCACGCCGCGCGCACCTGTGGAGGCCGCGTTGCACGCCGGCCGCGACGTGCTCTTCGACATCGACTGGCAGGGCACCCAGCAGTTGCAGCAGACCGATGCGGCGAGCGACCTCGTCCGCGTTTTCATCCTGCCCCCCGATCTCGCCGAGCTCGAACGCCGCCTGACCGGCCGCGCCACCGATCCGGCCGATGTCATCGCCGGCCGCATGGCAAGGGCCCGCGACGAGATCAGCCATTGGGGCGAATATGATTACATCCTGATCAACGACAATGCCGAGGTCTGCCTTGGCGAGATCCGTTCGATCCTCCATGCCGAACGCCTGCGCCGCAAGCGCCAGTTGGGGCTCGCCGGCTTTGTTCGCGACATGCTCGGCGCATGATCGTTCAGGTGCCAGCCAGCCAGACGATGGCACGATGACGGTCATGCGCCGCAGCCCCGCCCTGTTTGCCTGCCTGCTCGCCCTGTCGGCGTGCGGCGGCACCGCACCAAGGGTGGCCAGCGCGTCCGACCTGCGCGCCCAAAGCTGGCAGGAACAGATCACCGGGCCCGACCGCAAGCGCCTCGCCGGGCTGTGGAGCGCCTGGACCCGGGCGCTCAACCAGGCCAGCGACGCCGGGGATGCGTCGAAGCTGGCCGCTGCCGGCCCGATGGCCGTGGCCGATGCACCGACCACCGCCACCCCGCCACCGCCCGGTGATTACCAGTGCCGCACCCTGAAACTCGGCGTGCGCAGCGATGCTCCGGCCACGGCGCCGGCAATGGCGATGGCCGACCCGGTGCCGTGCCGGATCAGCGCCCGCGGCAACCTGTTGTGGTTCGAACAACTGGCGGGCCCGCAGCGCATCGGCGGCACGCTTTATCCCGATGACGATCGACAGGTGTTCCTCGGCTCCAAATCGCTCGCCGGCGAAATGCGGGTGATGGCCTATGCCGCCGATACGGCGCGCGACCAGGTCGGGGTGTTGCGCGCGCTAGGTCCGGGGCGCTGGCGGCTGGAACTGCCCTGGCCGAACTGGCAATCCAATCTCGAAGTCGTCGAGATCAGCGCGCCTTAACAACTTGCCTGCACGCGCCAAAGCGTGTCCTTGGCGCCGGTGCTGACCGACCCCCATTTCTACCTTGCCGCCATTCCCGCGGTCATCCTGCTCGGGCTTGCCAAGGGCGGCTTTGCCGGCATCGGCATATTGGGCGTGCCGTTGATGGCGTTGATGATCTCGCCGGTGCAGGCCGCCGCGATCCTGTTGCCGATTTTGCTGGTGCAGGATGTCGTCAGCGTCTGGGTGTTCCGCCGCGAACGCGATGACCGGGTGCTGCGCCAGATGCTGCCCGGCGCGGCGCTGGGCATTGCGGCGGGCTATGCGCTGGCGGCGCTGGTCTCCGTCGCCATGGTCGAACTGGCGGTCGGGGTGATCACCCTGGTGTTCGCGGTGCAGCGGATGCGCGCCGGCGCCAGCGCGCTGGCAACCGAATCGACGCCGTGGCGCGGTGTCGCGATGGGAGCGGCGTCGGGCTTCACCAGCCAGATCGCCCATGCCGGCGGCCCGCCGTTCCAGCTCCATGTCGTGCCGTTGAAGCTCGATCGTGACCGCTTCATCGGGACCAGCGCGATCTTCTTTGCCGTCGTCAACTGGATGAAAGTGCCGGCCTATTGGGCGCTGGGGCAGTTCAGCACCGCCAATCTGCAGACCGCGCTGGTGCTGATGCCGCTGGCGATTGCGTCGACCTGGGCCGGGGTATGGTTGGTCAAAAAGGTCGATGCGGTGAATTTCTACCGGATCATCCATGTCCTGATGCTGGTCGTGGGCGCCAAGCTGGTCTGGGACGGGCTGGTCGCTCTCTAGGCCTTTGTGCAGGCAAGGCGGGCTGCCTTTGCTCGCACTGCAAAGATTACCCGATGTTAAGAATGTCACGAAAGTCACGCCGAATGCGTTTTCGAGGCAAAGATATATCTTGGCCTCGCGGTTGTTGCCGGTTCTCACAATGTCAAAGAACGAAACACACGGCATGATAACCTAATTGGTGATAAATGTCCAGACTCGCTTGCACTTGCATTGAATGACCCCGTCCACCCTGACCCTTCGACGTTGCGCGAAATGAGCGGGTCGGGCGACGGCACGCGAGTCTACCGCTCCCGGAACGCCTTCTGCGACAATTTGGTGACGGGCGCGAACAGGTACGACAGCACCGAGCGCTGGCGGCCGGTGAAGTTCACCTCCGCCACCATGCCGGGGCCGATCGGCAGGGCGGTGCCATCGGGGGCCTTGAGCGCGGTGGCGCGAGTGGTGATGCGCACGCTGTAATGGCTTTCGCCGGAGCGTTCGTTGACGATGGCATCGGGCGAAATGCGGCTGACTTCACCCGCCAGTGACCCGTAGACCGCCGAATCATAGGCGGTCAGCCGCACGGTCGTCGCTTGCCCGGGGTAGACAAAGGCGATGTCGGACGGGCGGACATCGGCATCGATGACCAGGGCTTCGCCGGCGGGCACGATTTCCACCAGCGGCGCGCCCGCGGCCACCGTGCCGCCGATGGTGGCAACGAGGACGCGTTGCACCGTTCCGGCAATCGGGCTGCGCACCGCGGTGCGATCGACGCGGCCCTGCAGCGCCGGCAAGGCAGCGGATTGCCCGGCAAGTTCGGCGCGGGCCGCGGTCAGCGCATCGGCGGCGCTGCTGCGAAAGCGGCTTTCGGCGCTGGTTCCGGCGGCGCGGGCTTCGTTGACCATGGCGGCGGCGCGGCGCGCTGCCGCCCCGGCGCCGACAAGCGCGGCATCGGCTTGCACGAGCACCGACCGGGCGCGCGCCAGGCTGATCGCCGGCTCGATACCCTTTTCCACCAGCGGCGCCAGCATGGCGACTTCGCGCGCCGCCTGCGCCCGGGCTTCGGCGTGCACGCGCGCGGCACTTTCGGCTTCGGCGAGTGCGCGGGTAGCGGCATCGCGCCGGGCGGCATCGCCGGAGCCGGTGGCCGCCAGATCGGCGCGGCGCGCCGACCAGAGGGCGCGTTCGCCGGCAATGACGACGGTGGGGAGGGCAGGGTCGAAGTCCGGCGCGCTGCCGCTCGCTTCGGCCTCCAGCCGGGCGATGCGCGCCTGCAGGGCGGCGGTCAGGCTGCTGCTGCGCCCGAGATCGGCCGCGGCGGCATCGGGATCGAGCCGCAACAGGACTTGCCCGGCAACAACCTTGTCCCCCGGCCGCGCGAGGATGGCGGTGACGCGCCCGCCTTCGAGGTTGCTGACCTGTTGCAGCGCCCGCGCCGGCGCGACGCGGCCAACAGCGACGGCGGTTTCGGGCATTTGCGCCAGCCCGGCCCAGATCACCATCGCCAGCAGGAAGCCGGTGATGAGCCCCAGCATCAGCTGTGCGGCGCGCGCCGGATCGACCCGGCCGATGCTGTCCAGTGTCGTGTCGGCACTCATTGGTCATGGTCCCCATGGGTTAGGGCGAGGCGTTGCAGCACGGCATCGCGCGGGCCATCGGCGACGATCTGCCCGGCTTCGAGGATGATGATGCGGGTGGCGAGGCGGAGCAGCGACTGGCGGTGGGTGATGAACAGCGCGGTGCGGCCTTCGAGCGCCGTTGCCAGCCGGTCGATCAGCGCGGTCTCGCCGGCCATGTCCATGGCACTCGTCGGTTCGTCGAAGATCAGCAGCGATCGGTTGCCGACCAGCGCCCGGGCCACCGCGATCATCTGGCGCTGGCCGCCCGACAGGCCTTCGCCGCGATCGGCGAGCACATGATCGTAACCACGCGGCAGCCGGCTGATGACATCATGCGCGCCCGACAGGCGCGCCGCGCGCAGCACCTCGGCATCGCTGATGCTCGCGTCGCCGAGCGCGATATTGTCGCGGATGGTGCCCGACAGCAGCACGACATCCTGCAACACCGCACCGATATTGGCGCGGACATCGTCGGGGTGGAGCTGGCGGATATCGGCATCATCGATGCGCACCGCGCCGCGATCGGGGGTGTAGAGTCCCAGCGCCAGCCGCGCGATGGTCGATTTGCCCGATCCGACCCGGCCGATGATGGCGACGCGTTCACCCGGCGCGACACGGAAGTTGAGGCCGGAGAGCGCCGGCGTGTTGCTGCCCGGATAGGTGAAGCGCACGTCTTCGAAGCTGATGGCGCCGTTCAGTTGCGGACGGCGCAGCGGGTTGCCGGCGGTTTCGCCCGGTCGCGCCATGACACGATCGAGCGCCGCCCAAGCGCTGCGGGTCTGGCCGAGCCGGGTCAGCAGCATGGCGATCTGCCCCAGCGGCGCGACGCAGCGCCCCGACAGCATCGACGCGGCGATGAGGGCGCCCATCGACAGCCGCTGTTCGGCGATCAGGCCGACGCCCAGCCCCAGCATCGCGACATAGACGATATTCTGCGCGACCGCAGCGACATGGACGGCAACCCCGGCAGCCAGCCTTTGCCGCAACGCCAGTGCCGCATGCGCCGCCACCGCCCGCCGCCAGCGCGCCGCGAGCAGCGGCCCGGCGCGGCTGGTCTTGATGGTTTCAAGGCCCGCGATGGTTTCGACGATAATGCCCTGCTTGTTGAGTCCTTCGGCCAGGCTGGCATCGGCGATGCGCGCCAGCACCGGCTGGACCAGGGCCGCCGCCGCGATGACCAGCGGGATGGCGAGCAAGGGCACCAGCGCCAGCGGCGGCGCCACCACGGCGATGACGATCAGGAACAGCAGGATGAACGGCACGTCGACGAGCGCGACGATGGTGGCGCTGGTGAAGAATTCGCGCAGGCTTTCGAATTCGCGCAGCACCCCGGCGAAAGCGCCGTTGGAGCCCTGGCGATCGCTGAGCTTCATGCCGACGAGCCGATCGAAGACGGCGCTGCCAAGCTGGTGATCGATATTCTGGCCGGCGACATCGACGAAATAGCCGCGCAGCAGGCGCAGCGCGAAATCGAAGACGAGTACGACGCCGATGCCGATGAGGAGCGCGGTCAGCGATTCGGCGGCGTTGCTGGGGATGATCTTGTTGTAGACCGCCATCGAAAACAGCGAGGTGGCGAGCGACAGCGCGTTGATCAGCACCGCCGCCAGCGCGACCTGGACGAACAGGCCGCGATTGGCCCAGACCGGTGCGCGCAGCCAGTTTCCGGCGCTTGGCGGCAGCGGATTGGCTGCCGTCTTCGGTTCGACCGGCGGCGCGTGGACGCGCAGCGCCGCGGTAAAATCGGCCTGGGCGGGCAGGGCGCTCATGGGATCTCCTCAAGGGGCGGCAGCGCCAGCAGGCCGGGCAGTTCGCCGGTGCGTGCCATCAGGGTGAAGTGCCCAAGGTCGCGCTCGATATCGGCGCGAACGAGGGCTTCGGCACTGGTGACATAATCCTGTTCGGTGCGGATCAGGTCGATCAGGCTGCCGCGCGTCAGGCGGAACTGTTCGGCCATGGTGTCGCGTGACCGGCGGTTGGCGCGATAGGCATCGGCGAAGGTCTGCGCGGCGCGGGTCAGGATGCGGGCATCTGCGGCGGCGGTTTCGGCGCTGCGTTCGGCCTCGATACGCGTGCGATCTGCGGCAAAGCCGAGCGCACGGGCGCGGGCGCGGGCTTCCGACACCCGCGCCGCCTCGGCGCCGCCCAATGACAGCGCCTGGCGCAGCACGATCTGGCCGCGCACGTCGTAGTTATTGCCGCTGTCGAAGGCGTTGTAGCGCGTCGCCATGACGCCGGCGGACAGTTGCGGCCGGGCGTCGCCACGCAGCGCGCGCGTGTCGGCATGGGCAGCCTCCGCCCGCGCCAGTGCGGCGCGTACGGCGGGGGTGGTGCGCGCCATCGCCATCGCGGTCTCGGCATCCCCAGCGGCGGAGTGCGGTGCCGCCGGGCGCAACAGAACGGCGGGCGGGGCGGTGCCGAACATGGCGCGATAATCGGCCTCGGCGCTGGCCAATCCGCGGTCGCGCCGCGCGAGATTGCCGAGCGCATCGGCGAGCCCGGCCTCGGCGCGCGCGACATCGCCGCCGCTGCCCAGCCCGGCATCACGGCGGCTGATCGTATCGGCGAGGATCTGGCGGTGGCGGTCGGCGAGCGCGGTGGCGAGATCGCGGAAAGCGCGGGCACCGACGAGGGCATACCAGGCGGTGATGGCGTTCAAGGCGCTGTCGATGGCGGCGGCACCGGCGGTGGCGCGGGTATCGGTGATCCGCGCTTGGGCAGCGGCGATGCGGCTGCTGGTCGCGCCGAAATCGAACAGCCGCTGGTCGGCGCCGATCGCGGCATCGGTGCGGCCGCGCGGGATAAGCCCTTCGACAATGGCGCTGTTGCCTTCGAAATCGCGCGCCAGCGAGCGGCTGGCGACGATCGACAGCGACAGTTGCGGCAGCAGCGCCGATCGCGCCTCGCGCCGGGCGGCAGCCGCGGCATCGCCGAGCGCCAGGCCCTCGCCGTTGGTCGGATAGCCAAGCACGGCGGCTGCGATGGCGGCGCGAAATTCCTCGGCTGGCGCCGTCAGGCCAAGAAATCGCAACAGCGGATCGGCGGCAAAATCGATCGCCTGCGGGGCATCGCCCGGCGGCGGCAGTTGCACGGCCGCCGCGGCCGGCGATGTGGTAAACAGCATCATCATGGCCAACAGCCTTGCAGCCCGGCCGCGTTCCGCCTTAGCGTGCGGCATGATCATGTTCCGCGCGCTGTTCGCAGCCACCCTGCTTGCCACCACCGCCGCGGCCATTGCTGCTCCGGTCGATCTCGTCACGCTCTACAAGGATCTGCACGCCCACCCCGAACTTGCCTTTCAGGAAACCCGATCGGCGGGCCTGATGGCCGCCGAGGCGCGCGCTGCCGGTTTCACCGTCACCGAAGGGGTGGGCAAGACCGGCGTCGTCGCCGTCCTGGTTAACGGCAAGGGGCCGACGCTGTTGATACGCGCCGATATGGATGGCCTGCCGGTCAAGGAAGAAACCGGCCTGCCCTATGCCAGCGCCGCGACGGGAACGGCAGCGGACGGCAGCCAGACCCCGGTGATGCACGCCTGCGGTCATGACATTCACATGAGCGTATGGGTCGGTGTCGCCCGCGCCATGGCGGCGGCGAAAGCGCAATGGTCGGGCACGCTGGTGATGGTGGCGCAGCCGGCGGAAGAAGCCGGTGGCGGCGCCAAGGCGATGCTCGCCGATGGGCTTTACACGCGCTTTCCCAAGCCGCAGTTCGCGCTGGCGCTGCACGATGACAGCCGCATCCCGGCGGGCACCGTGTCGGTGCCGGCGACCGCGGCGCTGGCGGCCGGCGCAATGGTCGATCTGAACGTGCCGGGCATCGGCGGCCATGGCGCCTATCCGGCGACAACGAAGGACCCGGTGGCGTTGGCAGCGCGGATCATCAATGGCCTGCAACCGCTGATCAGCCGCGAGAATGATCCGTTCCAGCCCGGCGTCATCACCGTCGGCTCGATCCATGGCGGCACCAAGCACAACATCATTCCGGATATGGTGAAATTGCAGCTGACGGTGCGGTCATACGACACGGCGCAGCAGCAGCGCCTGCTCGCCGGCATTGCCCGGGTGGCGCGCGGCGAAGCGATCGCGGCGGGATTTCCGGAAAGCAAGATGCCGGTGATGACGGTGCCGCACGACGTGCCGGCGACGCGCAACACGCCGGCCCTGGCAGCGCGGGTGACCGAGACGTTGAAGACGACGCTGGGTGCCGAGCGGGTGATCGCCCTCGATCCGTCTATGGCCAGCGAGGATTACAGCGAATTCGGCCTTGCCGACCCCGCCATCCAGACGACGATCTTCTGGCTCGGCGGCGTGCCGCAGGCGAAATATGACGCGGCGCAAAAGGGCGGCGCGGCGATCCCGTCGCTGCACAACAGCGGCTGGGCGCCCGACCCGGCACCGACCATCGCCACGGGCGTTGAAGCGATGCGCGCGGCGGCGATGATGGTATTGAAGAAATAGGCGCTGCCGCGCTGAAAATGCACAGGGTGACGTATACGTCACCTGGCGCTAGACTGTCGCAAAACAAACCTTGGGAGTGTTCGGCATGCGTGATTATCGCCAATTCTATATCGGTGGCAGCTGGGTCGATCCGGTCGTCCCGGCACAGCTCGATGTCATCAACCCCGCCACCGAAGCCGTGTGCGGCGTCATCTCGATGGGCAGCGCAGCCGATGCCGATGCGGCGGTGATGGCGGCGCGCAAGGCGTTTCCGGCGTTCAGCCAGACCAGCCGTGCCGACCGGATCGAGCTGCTGCAGAACATCCTTGCCGAATATCAGAAGCGTTATCCCGAGATTGCCGCCGCGATCACCGAGGAAATGGGCGCGCCGGGCTGGCTCGCCATGCAGGCGCAGGCCGCCATCGGCGTCGGCCATCTGATGACCGGCATCGAAGTGCTCAAGAACTACAAGTTCGAGGAACTGCGCGGCTCGACGCTGGTCACCCATGAACCGATCGGCGTCTGCGCCTTCATCACGCCGTGGAACTGGCCGATCAACCAGATCGCCTGCAAGGTCGTTCCCGCCATCGCCACCGGCTGCACGATGGTGCTGAAACCTTCCGAAATCGCGCCCTTTTCGGCAATTCTGTGGGCCGAGGTCATGCACGCGGCGGGCGTCCCGGCGGGCGTCTTCAACCTCGTCAACGGCGACGGTCCCAGCGTCGGCGCGGCGCTGAGCAGCCACCCGCAGGTCGATATGGTCAGCTTCACCGGCAGCACCCGCGCCGGGATCGAAGTCGCCAAGAACGCCGCGCCGACGGTCAAGCGCGTCCACCAGGAACTCGGCGGCAAGTCGCCCAACATCATCCTTGATGATGCCGATCTCGAAAAGGCGGTCACCGGCGGCATCAAGACGCTGATGACCAACAGTGGCCAGTCGTGCAACGCGCCGACCCGCATGCTCGTCCCCGCCGCCAAGATGGAAGCCGCCAAGGCATACGCCCGGGCCGCGGCCGAAGCGACGACGGTCGGCTCACCCGATGGCAACGCCGCGATCGGACCGGTGGTCAGCGAAACCCAGTGGAACAAAATCCAGGGCCTCATCAAGGCCGGGATCGACGAAGGTGCGACGCTGGTTGCGGGCGGCCTCGGCCGGCCCGAGGGCCTCGAAACCGGCTATTATGTCAAGCCGACGATCTTTGCCGATGTGAACAACAGCATGACGATCGCGCGCGAGGAAATCTTCGGTCCCGTCCTCGCCATGCTGCCGTACGAGAGCGAGGAACAGGCGATCGCGATCGGCAACGACACGGTCTACGGCCTTGCCGCCTATGTCCAGGGCGACCCCGAACATGCCCGCAAGGTGGCCCGCCAGTTGCGCGCCGGCCAGGTCAACATAAATGGCGCAGCCGGCGATATGATGGCCCCGTTCGGCGGCTACAAGCAGTCGGGCAATGGCCGCGAATGGGGCGATTTTGCGTTCCATGATTTCCTCGAGACCAAGGCGGTCATCGGCTGGGGTGCCGAAGCGGCGGAGTGAGTTCTGCCCTCTCCCGTCCCTGTGCGCTTGCGCACAGGCGCAAGCAGGGCGGGAGAGGGCGAGAGACGCCGCAGGCGGCCCGGGGAGAGGGGTCGACTGTGGCTGCGCAACCCCTCTCCCCGCTCGCCTTTGGCGAGTCGCCTTCTCCCGCAAGGGGAGAGGGGAAGGGAAGACAAGATGACCATCCACACCAAAATCTGTGATCTGCTCGGGGTCGAGCACCCCGTTCTCCTCGCCGGCATGGGCGGGGTTTCCTATGCCGAAGTCTGCGCCGCGGTGAGCGCGGCCGGCGGTTTCGGCTCGCTCGGCATGGCGGGCGTATCCCCGCGCGGCATCGCCGACCAGATGGCGCGGGTGAAGGACCTGACCGACAAGCCCTTCGGGGTCGACCTGCTGACGGCGCAGCCCGAATCGCTCACCGCCAGTGTCGACGTCATCATCAAGGGCGGCGCCAGGGCGTTCATCGCCGGGTTGGGCGTGCCGGTGGCGATCGTCACCGAATTGAAGCAGGCCGGCGTCATCGTCATGTGCATGGCGGGCAATGTCCGCCACGCCATCAAGGCGGTCGAAGCGGGTTGCGATGTCGTGATCGCGCAGGGAACCGAGGCCGGCGGCCATACCGGCTCGGTCGCTTCGGTGGCGCTGTGGCCGCAATGCGTCGATGCCGTGCCGGTGCCGGTGATCGCGGCGGGCGGGCTGTTCGATGGTCGCGGCCTTGCCGCCGCGCTGGCGTTCGGTTGTGCCGGTGTCTGGATGGGCACGCGCTTCATTGCCTCGGTCGAGGCCCATGCCGGCCAGCCCTACAAGGATGCCATCGTCAAGATGAGCGAAAGCGACACGGTGATAAGCAAGGTGTTCACCGGCAAGACGCTGCGCGCCATCGCCAACAAATCCACCCGCGAATTCGAGGGCCAGCAGGCCAAGCCATTCGCCATGCAGGTGATGGAATCGGCCCAAATGAACCGTCTCGGCCCGATTGCCGGGGTGGTCGATGATGTCGACCCCGATTTCCAGTGCCTGGCGGCCGGGCAAGGCGGCGGCGCCATTCGCGATATCCTGCCCGCCGGCGAGATCGTCCGGCGCATCATGGCGGAAGCCGAAGCGACCTTGCAGCAGTTGCGGACCTTCTGATGAAGCGCCTGCTGCTCCCCGCCACGTTGATTGCTGCGCTGCTCGGCGCCCCGGCGCTGGCCACGGATGGCCCGGTGTTCATGGGCTTCGGCAGCCATACACCGGTCGAGGCCGATCTCGCGATCCCGCGCGGCACGGTATTGCGCCATGTCTATGACGTGACCGCCGCAACGCCCGGCAAGCGCAACCCGGGCTTCGAAACCGCGGCGCGTTTCATCAACAGTCACGTCGGCAATGGCATGGCGGAACGCGATGTCGCGGTGGCGGTGGTGGTGCACGGCCCGGCGATCGCCGAACTGACCCGGGCGTCGGCCTATGCCGCACGCAACGCCGGCGCGACCAATGCCAGCGAGGCGATGGTCGTCGAGATGGTGAAAAAAGGCGTTCGCTTCCTCGTCTGCGGCCAGGCAGCGAATGCGATGGGGGTGAAAAAGGCCGATCTGCTACCCGGCGTCGAACTGGCAATCTCTGCCAGCAGCGCTCATGCGGTTCTTCAGGCGCAGGGCTATACGCTCAACCCGTTCTGAATCTGGCCTTTCTGAATCTGGCCGTTCTGATCACCGGGATTTCAGGCTGGGGGCGAGCTGCGCCGCCTCCGACTGGGTCGTGTCCGGGCCGGGCACGCCGGAATCGACATCGCCACCGGCAGCGCGGTGAATGGCCTTGCGGATCCGCGGATAGGTGCCGCAGCGGCACAGATTGGTGATCATCGTGTCGATATCGGCATCGCTGGGTTGCGGCTTTTCCTTCAACAGCGCGGCGGCCGCCATGATCATGCCCGATTGGCAATAGCCGCATTGTGGCACCTGTTCGGCGATCCAGGCCTGTTGCAGCGGGTGGCTGCGAGCGTCGCTCAGCCCTTCGATCGTGGTGACCAGCGTGCCCTCCAGGCTGCCGATCGGCAGCTGGCACGACCGCTGTGCCTTGCCATCGACATGAACGGTGCAAGCGCCGCACAGCCCGGCGCCGCAGCCATATTTGGTGCCGGTCAGGTTGGCGGCATCGCGCAATGCCCACAGCAAGGGGGTTTCGGGCGGCATCTTGAAATGCACAGGATTGCCGTTGACAGTAAATTTGGTCATGGGACCGCCATAGCCGAAGGGGATGGACGATGGAACTGACGACAATCGATTATCGAGTCGATGGTGCGACTGCGCGGGTGACGCTCAATCGCCCGGCCGAGCTCAACACGATGAACAAGGCGTTCTGGACCGAGATCATCACGGTTTTCGAAGCAATCGATGTCGATCCGCGCATCCGTGTCGTCATCATCGCGTCGACCGGCAAGCATTTCACCGCCGGGCTCGACCTCGGCTGGGCGGCATCGGCCGGGGCCAACGTCAACCCCGATCCGGGCCGGGCGCGCGAGGCATTCCGCCGCCATGTCCGCGAAATGCAGGAAAGTTTTTCGATCATCGATCGTTGCCGAGTGCCGGTGATCGCGGTGGTGCAGGGCGGCTGCATCGGTGGCGGGGTCGATCTGGTCACGGCCTGCGATATCCGCATCGCCACCGAAAACGCCTATTTCACCATCCAGGAAGTCAATATCGCCATCGTCGCCGATGTCGGCACCCTGCAGCGCATCCCCTATCTGCTGCCGCAAGGCCTGGTGCGCGAACTCGCCTATACCGGCCGCAAATTTCCGGCGGCCGAGGCGCGTGGCTATGGTTTCGTCAACTGCGTCGAGGAAGACCAGGAAGCTGCGCTCGCCGCCGCCGATATCATGGCGCGGCAGATTGCCGCCAAATCGCCGCTGGTAGTGACCGGTATCAAGCAGGTGCTCAATGTCGGACGCGACCAGACCATCGAGCAAGGTCTGGAATATGTTGCAGTCTGGAATGCCGGCATGTTGCAGGGCGGCGATGTCGGCGCTGCGGTCAAGGCGCAGATGGCACGAGAGACGGCGGTTTTCGACGATTTGCAGGTGTGATCTGGCGCGGAAATCGGTGGCCGCGACACATCACCCGCTTGCCCCTGACGCTGCATGGCGTCATAGGGCGTTCATCCTTTGCCGAGGCTGAGTCCTCGACGTTTTTGTCATGGGGCCATGATGCGCAAGATTGAGCGCTTGATACTGTCACTCGCCATCGGTTTCGCACCGTTGCCGGCACTCGCGCAGGATGCACCGGTGGCGGCTCCGGTCGCCGCGGTGACGACGGCCGCCGTGCCCTCGGGCATGCCGGAATATGTCAAGGCCGAAGCCGGGATCGGTCAGCCGTCCGGCGGTTATGATCTGCAGGCGCCGATGACGCCGATCGCGCGTGAGGCGCAGCACATGACCAATAATGTGCTTAACCCGTTGATGGCGGCAACTGCGGTTTTTGTGCTTATCCTGCTCGCCTGGACGGCGTTTCGCTATCGCGCCTCGGCCAATCCGGTTGCTTCCAAGACCAGCCACAACACGGTTGTCGAGGTCGTCTGGACCGTAGTACCGGTCTTGATCCTCGTCTGGATCGCCGTGCCGTCGTTTCGGTTGCTTGCCAACCAGTATAGTCCGCCCAAGGCCGACATCACGATCAAGGCGACCGGCCATCAATGGTATTGGGAATTCGAATATCCCGACCAGGGCGGCTTCAGCTTCGATTCCGTGATGCTGACCAAGGACGAGGCATCGAAGCGCGGCTCGCCCTACCAACTCGACACCGACAACCGGGTCGTTGTGCCCCAGGGTGCCGTTGTAAAGGTGCTGACGACAGCCGCCGATGTCATGCACAGCTTCGCCATCCCCAGCTTCTGGGTGAAGATGGACGCTGTGCCGGGCCGGATCAACGAAACCTGGTTCAAGGTCGATCGTCCGGGCGTGTACTTCGGCCAGTGTTCGGAATTGTGCGGCACCAAGCATGCCTTCATGCCGATCGCCATCGAAGTGCTGCCCAAGGACAAGTTCGATGCCTGGGTGGCTGCCAAGCAGAAGGAAAACGGCATCGAGCCGCCGACTGCTGCCGTTGCCGCCACTGAAACTCCCGCACCGGCCGCTGCGCCGGCTTCGGCTCCCGCCGTTGCCGCTGCGCCCGCTGCTGCCCCCGCTGCCTGATCGAGAGGGACCGAACCATGGCAACCCCCACTGCACTCGCCGGAGGCGCTGACCATGCGCACGACGATCAACATGACCACACGCTGAGCTTTGCCCAGCGCTGGCTGTTTTCGACCAACCACAAGGATATCGGGACGCTGTACCTGATCTTCGCGATCATCGCCGGCACCATCGGCGGCGCGATCTCGGGCATCATGCGCCTCGAACTGGCCCAGCCGGGCATCCAGTATCTGACGCTGATGACGCAGGGCAATCTCGATGCGTCCTACCATCTGTGGAACGTCTTCATCACCGCCCATGGCCTGATCATGGTGTTCTTCACTGTCATGCCCGCGATGATCGGCGGCTTCGGCAACTGGTTCGTGCCGATCATGATCGGCGCACCCGACATGGCCTTCCCGCGCATGAACAATGTCTCGTTCTGGCTGCTGGTGCCGTCGTTCCTTTTGCTCGTCGGCTCGATGTTCGTCGAAGGGCCGGCCGGCTTCAACGGTGCGGGTACGGGCTGGACGGTTTATCCGCCGTTGTCGACCTCGGGTCATCCGGGTCCGGCGGTCGACATGGCGATCCTGTCGCTCCACCTTGCCGGTGCCTCGTCGATCCTCGGGGCCATCAATTTCATCACCACCATTCTCAACATGCGTGCACCGGGGATGACTCTCCACAAGATGCCGTTGTTCGTGTGGTCGGTGCTGGTCACCGCCTTCCTGCTGCTGCTGTCGCTGCCCGTGCTGGCCGGTGCCATCACCATGCTGCTGACCGACCGCAACTTCGGCACGCACTTCTTTACCGCTGACGGCGGTGGTGATCCGATCCTCTACCAGCATCTGTTCTGGTTCTTCGGTCATCCGGAAGTCTACATCCTCATCCTGCCCGGATTCGGCATGGTGTCGCAGATCATCTCGACCTTCTCGAAGAAGCCCGTGTTCGGCTATCTCGGCATGGCCTATGCCATGGTCGCGATCGGCTTCATCGGCTTCCTCGTCTGGGCGCACCACATGTTCACCGCCGGCCTGGATGTGAACACCAAGATGTACTTCACCGCCGCCACCATGATCATCGCGGTGCCGACCGGCATCAAGATCTTCTCGTGGATCGCGACGATGTGGGGTGGATCGATCAGCTTCCAGACCCCGATGCTCTGGGCGATCGGCTTCATCTTCATGTTCACCGTTGGTGGCGTGACCGGGGTCATCCTCGCCAACGCCGGCGTCGATACCTACTTCCATGATACCTATTATGTCGTCGCGCACTTCCACTATGTGCTGTCGCTCGGGGCGGTCTTCGCCATCTTTGCCGGCTTCTACTATTGGTTCGGCAAAATGACCGGCAAGCCGTACAATGAATTCCTTGGCAAGCTGCACTTCTGGGTGTTCTTCATCGGCGTGAACGTCATGTTCTTCCCGATGCACTTCCTCGGCCAGGACGGCATGCCGCGGCGCATTCCCGACTATCCGGCGCAGTTCGCCAAGTACAACGAGATCGCCAGCTACGGTTATGCGATCATGGCGGTCGGCATGCTGATCTTCTTCGTCAACCTGATCGTCAGCTTCGCTGGCAAGAAGAAGGCCGAAGACAATTACTGGGGCGAAGGCGCCACGACGCTGGAGTGGACGCTGTCCTCGCCGCCGCCGTTCCACCAGTTCGAAACCCTGCCGGTCATCAAGTAAGACCCGGCGAACACGCTTGCCCCGGCGTGCGACCAGCGCGCCGGGGCAATGCATAGAGTGATATCGCCCATGAACCGCACCGCTGCCCCCGATGCCGCTCCGCCCGAAACGGCCTTTGCGGACTGGCGCGATTATTTCGCGCTGCTGAAGCCGCGGGTGATGACGCTGGTGGTGTTCACTGCCGCCTGCGCCATGATCGCGGCACCTGGCAGCATACATCCGTTCCTCGGCTTCACCGCCATCCTGTGCATCGCGGTTGCCGCTGGCGCTGCGGGCGCGCTCAACCAATGGTATGAAGCCGATATCGATGCGTTGATGAAGCGTACGGCAAACCGGCCGCTGCCGGCGGGCAAGATGACGCCGTTCGATGCGCTGTCGTTCGCGATTGCGCTGTCGGTCGGCTCGGTGACCATCATCGGGCTGGCGGTGAACTGGGTTGCCGCCTTCTGGCTGGCGGTGTCGATCCTGTTCTATGTCGTCGTTTACACCGTCTGGCTGAAGCGTCGGACGCCGCAGAACATCGTCATCGGCGGTGCTGCCGGTGCCTTTCCGGTGATCGTCGGTTGGGCGGCGGTGACGGGCGACACCTCGCTGCTGCCGTGGTTGCTGTTCGCCATCATCTTCCTGTGGACCCCGCCGCATTTCTGGGCGCTGGCGTTGTTCATGGAGGCCGATTATTCCAAGGCCGGCGTGCCGATGCTGCCGGTCACCCATGGGCTCGCCAATACGCGCAAGCAGATCCTCGGCTATTCGGCGTTGCTCGTGCCGGTCACGATCGCACCGGCGGTGCTCGGGTTGACGGGCTGGGCCTATGGCGGCACCGCGGTGACGCTGGGCATCATCTTCATGGCCATGGCGATCAAGGTGGCGCGCAGCACAGCGACAAAGGCCGCCGACATGACTGCCGAAAAGCAGCTGTTCAAGTTCAGCCTGCTCTATCTCGCCTGCTTGTTCGGTGCACTCGTCGCCGACCGTCTGTTGCTGGCATGAGCGCGACCTGGACCCCGGCCGAACGCGCTGCGTTCGAAGCCCGCCGCAAATCGCGCAACCTGGCGCTCGGGCTCGTTCTGGGCGCGCTGGTGCTGCTGTTCTTCGGCATCACCGTCGTCCGCATGGCGCCCGGCCTGGCCAATGGCAAGCCGCAGATCGGCACCCCGACTGCCGGTCCGTCTTCGGTGGAAAAGTCCCGATGACCGATACGACCCTGGCACGCGCCAAGCGCCGCACCGGCGTGATGGCGGCGTTGCTGGCGATCGGCATGATCGGCCTCGCCTATGCCAGCGTGCCGCTCTACCGCCTGTTCTGCCAGGCCACCGGCTTTGGCGGCACGACGGGCCGTGCCGAAGCGGCAGCGCTGCCCGATGCGTTGCGTCTGCAAGCGCTCGGCGGGCGCACGATCAAGATCCGCTTCGATTCGAACGTCTCGCCGGGCATGCCGTGGCAGTTCGTGCCGAAAAATCGTGAGGAAAGCATCAAGATCGGCGAAAAGCGCTTGGCTTTTTATACCGCGACCAACATGGCGGCGACGGCGACGACCGGGCGGGCGATCTTCAATGTCTCGCCCGACACCGCCGGGCAATATTTCCGCAAGATCGAATGCTTCTGCTTCACCGAACAGACGCTGGCAGCGGGCGAGACCATCGACATGCCGGTGACCTATTTTGTCGATCCAGCGATCCTCGATGATCCCGACGCACGCAAAATCGATGAAATCACCCTCAGCTACACCTTCTATCCGGTGGACAATCCGGAACCAAAACGCTTAAGCACACCTGCAACAACCGCATCAGCGAATAGGGGCTAAAGGTCATGGCCGCTGGCAAGACCCACGATTATCACATCCTCAACCCGTCGAACCGGCCGATCCTGATGTCGTTTGCGGCGCTCGCGATGGCAGCGGGCGCCATCGGCTGGATGCACAAGGCTGGTTGGGGCGGAGCAGTATTCTTCGCCGGCCTCGCGGCGGTGAGCGCGATGTTCTTCCTCTGGTGGAAGGACGTCGTCGTCGAAGCCAATCAGGGTGATCACACCCCGGTTGTCCAGTTGCATCACCGTTATGGCATGATCCTGTTCATCGCGTCGGAAGTGATGTTCTTCGTTGCCTGGTTCTGGGCCTATTTCAACGCCGCGCTCTATCCCAAGATGCACGAAGGCATCGATGGGAAATGGCCACCGACCGGTGTCGAAGTGCTCGATCCGTTCGTTTTTCCGCTGCTCAACACGCTGATCCTGCTGTTGTCGGGTACCACCGTGACCTGGGCGCACCACGCGCTGATCCACGGCGATCGCAAGGGCCTCAAGCAGGGCCTGTGGCTGACCATTGCTCTCGGCCTGATCTTCAGCGGCGTGCAGGCGTTCGAATATGAACATGCCGAATTCGCCTTCGCCGGCAATATCTACGGCTCGACCTTCTACATGGCGACCGGGTTTCATGGCTTCCATGTCATCGTCGGCACCATTTTCCTGATGGTCTGCCTCGCCCGTACCTACAAGGGTGACTTCACGCCAACCCAGCATTTCGGTTTTGAAGCCGCTGCCTGGTACTGGCATTTCGTCGATGTCGTCTGGCTGTTCCTCTTCATCGCCATCTATGTCTGGGGCTCGAACTTCGGCGCCGCCGTCGTCCACAGCGCCTTTGGATGATCGGGTGACCGGCGTTCCCGAAGCCAATTCGGGGGCGCCGCCGCAGCTGCCGGCTCCGCCATCACCGGTGCAGGTCGGCATCGCCGGCTGCTGCCCGCGCTGTGGCAAGGCTTCGATTTTCCACAAGCTGATCGTCTTCGTGCCGCGGTGTCCGGCGTGCGGGCTCGATATCAGCCAGTTCAATGTTGGTGACGGCGCCGCGAGTTTTCTCATTCTGATCGTTGGCGCCATCGTCACCGGGCTGGCCATGTGGCTCGAACTGTCGCGCTCGCCGCCCTGGTACGTGCATGTTGTTCTCTGGTTGCCCTTGACGCTGGTCCTGTCGCTTGCACTGATGCGCTTGGCCAAGGGCTTGTTGCTGGCGCTCGAATACCGCCACAGCGCGCGCGAGGGACGCCAGTGATGGCAGGCACTATGCGGCGCTTTCCGCTGTTTCCCACCTTGCTGACGTTCGTCATGCTGGTCGTGCTCGTCGGCCTCGGGGTGTGGCAACTCGAGCGGCGCGAATGGAAACATGCGCTGATCAGCAAATTGCAGGCAGCGCAAACCCAGCCTGTGCTCGAACCCGTGGATTTCATGCGCGCCATGCGCAACGAAGCCAGCATCCAGTATCGCCGCGCCGAACTGCCCTGCGCCCCCGGCGATGTGCTGCCTTATGATCTGAAGGGCGGCAGCAGCATCGGCGGCGTCTCGGGCTATCTCGTGCTCGTCTCATGCCGGCCGAACCGCAAGCCGCCCGATATCGTCGTGGTCGCCGGCTGGACGAAACGCCCCGATGCCGCAGCGGTTTCGCTGCATGTCGATACGGTATTCAAGGGCGTCATCATCGAGCGCCCCTATGGCCGGGTGAAGACGCGCCCACAGTTCATGCTGATCCCCGATACCGCGGTGCCGCCGTTGCAGGTGTCGCGCATGCCGACGCCCGACGAATTGCCCGACAATCACCTGTCCTATGCCGGGCAATGGTTCGGCCTCGCCATCGTGCTGGCGACAATCTACGGTCTGTGGCTGCGCAAGCGCTGGGCCCGTGAACAATTTGCCCCAGCGGCCTCCAACCGCTAATCGCAGGCCATCATGCGTTACATCAGCACTCGCGGCGCCGCGCCGATCCTCGATTTCGATGCCGTTACCCTGGCCGGGCTGGCCAGCGACGGCGGGCTTTACGTGCCGGAAAGCTGGCCACGTTTTACCCGCGCGCAGATCGCGGCGATGGCCGGGCTCTCCTATGTCGAAACCGCGGTCCGCGTGTGCCTGCCCTTCGTCGGCAGCGCTCTCACCGAAGCGGAACTCCGCGAACTGCTCACCACCGCCTATGGCCGTTTCGACCATGCCGCGGTGACCCCGCTGGTCCAGCTCGACCAGCGCCACTGGTTGCTCGAACTGTTTCACGGCCCGACGCTGGCCTTCAAGGATGTGGCGATGCAGGCGCTCGGCCTGTTGTTCGAAAGCTTTCTGGGGCGTTCGGGCCGATCGGTAACGATCATCGGCGCCACCTCGGGTGATACCGGATCGGCCGCGATCAATGCGTTGGCCGGGCGCGACCGCGTGGAAGTGTTCATGCTCCATCCGCGCGGCCGCGTGTCGGACGTGCAGCGCCGCCAGATGACGACCGTGCTTACCCCCAATGTCCACAACATCGCGGTGGAAGGCAATTTCGATGACGCCCAGGCGCTGGTGAAGGCAATGTTCAACGACCCGGATTTTTCGCGGGCCTTCAACCTGTCGGCGGTCAATTCGATCAACTGGGCGCGGCTGATGCTGCAGATCGTCTATTATTTCTATGCTGCCGTGCGGCTCGGCGCGCCCGATCGCGCCATCAGCTTTGCCGTGCCGACGGGTAATTTCGGCGATGTCTTTGCCGGCTATGTCGCAAAGCAGATGGGCCTGCCGATCGACCGGTTGATCGTTGCCACCAATTTGAACGACATTTTGCACCGCGCGCTCAGCGCCGGCGACTATTCGGCCGGCACGGTGACGCCGACAGAATCGCCCTCGATGGATATCCAGGTCAGCAGCAATTTCGAACGCCTGCTCTTCGATCTCGGTGGGCGCGATGGCGCGGCGACGGCAGCGGCGATGCGCGGTTTCGATGCCAGCAGGGCGATGGCGATCCCGGCCGATCAGCGGGCTGCGGCCGCCGCAATCTTCGACAGCGCCCGCATCGATACCGATACGATGGCGCAGACGATCCGCTGGGCGCGCGACAAGTGCGGCCAGATCATCGATCCGCACACCGCGATCGGCCTTGCGGCCGCACGGGCCAGCGCCGGAGACACACCGGTGGTCACGCTCGCAACCGCGCATCCGGCGAAGTTCCCCGACGCGGTCGAACGCGCCAGCGGCCTGCGTCCGGTGCTGCCGCAGCGCGCCCAGGGCCTGTTCGATCGCGAGGAACGCTATGCCACCATGGCCGCCGACCTGGCGACGGTGGAGGCCTATATCGCCGCCAACGCGCAGCCGTCAGCATGATGACCCCCGTCATCGCCCATACGCGCCACGGCCTGCGCGTCGCCACCTGCGTGACGCCGGGGGTGGAAACCGTCGCGGTGGCGCTGCATGCCGAAACCGGCGCGCGCTTCGAAGTCGCCGAGCATAATGGCCTCGCGCATCTGTTCGAGCATATGGTCTTCAAGGGTACGCAGACGCGATCGGCCAAGGCAATCGCCGAACAGGTCGAAGATGTCGGCGGCAATCTCAACGCCTGGACCTCGCGCGACACCACGGTGTTTCATGCCCGGTTGCTGGCGCGCGATTTGCCGCTCGGGCTCGCCATCATCGCCGATCTCGTCACCAATCCGCGCTTCGATGCCGATGATCTGGCGCGCGAAAAGGATGTCGTGCTGCAAGAATTGGGCGAAGCACGCGACACCCCCGACGACATCGTCTTCGATCATTTGCAGGAAGCCGCCTTTCCCGGCCAGGCGCTGGGCCGTTCGATCCTGGGCGCCGAGGAAACGCTGGCGCGGATAACCCCCGAGCATCTGCGCCAATGGCGCGCGGCGCATTATGGCGCGCAGCGGCTGACTTTGGTGGTAACCGGCAAGATCGAGCATGACGTGGTGATGCGGCTGGCCGAGGCGGCGTTTCCCGATGCGGGCGAGGCCGCGATCCCGGCGCCGGAAAAGGCAATCTTCGCCCCCGGCAGCTTCAGCGACCCGCGCAAGTTCGAACAGGCGCAACTGACCAGCGGCTATCCGGCGCCGGGCCATTATGATGACGGCCATGACGCGGCGGCGCTGTTCACCCTGGCGGCGGGTGGCGGCATGTCGTCCCGGCTGTTCCAGGAAGTGCGCGAGGCGCGCGGGCTGGCCTATTCGATCAGCGCGGCAACCACCCCCTACGCCGATGCCGGGCTGATGAGCGTGCATGCCGCCACGGCGCGCAAGGATGCGGCACAGGCGCGCGCGCTGATCGACCGGGTGCTCGCCGAGGCTGCGGCCGGGCTCGAGCCCGCCGAACTGGCGCGCGCCAAGGCGCAGGCGGTGGCATCGCTGCTGATGGCGCTGGAGGGTCCGCAGGGGCAGGGCGATTATCTGGCGCGGCAATTGCTCGTCCACCGTCGCTGGGTGCCGGCATCCGAAGTCGTGACGCGCATCGAGGCAGTGACGGTGGAGGCAGCGCGCGCGGCGGGCCAGGCGATGCTGGCGCACGCCCCGGCGCGGGCGGAGATCGGCGCGGTGATCAAGACGCGGCGCGCGGCATGAGCGGGCTCGACGTCCTCGTCACCGAAAGTTGGGACGATTACGCGCTGCTCGATTCGGGCAATGGCCGCAAGCTGGAACGCTATGGCCCCTTCAAGTTCGTGCGGCCCGAGGCGCAGGCGCTGTGGCAGCCGGCGAGCCTTGAGTGGAAGCACGACGGCGAATTTACCGGCGGCCGAGACGATGAAGGCGGCGGGCGCTGGGATCTTGAATATCATGTGCCCGAACGCTGGGTGGTCGGGCGTGGCCCGGTGCGTTTTCATGCCACCAACACGCCGTTCCGGCACCTGGGCTTTTTCCCCGACATGGGCGCGCAATGGGACTGGATGCGCGCGCAGACGCAGCCCGGCATGCGGGTGCTCAACATGTTCGGCTACACCGGCGTCGGCAGCCTGATCGCCGCCGAAGCGGGGGCGCAAGTGACGCATGTCGATGCCAGCAAAAAGGCGGTGGCGGCGGCGCGCGAAAATGCGGCGCTGACCGGCCTCGCCGATACATCGGTGCGCTGGCTGACCGACGATGCGTTGAAGTTCATGCGGCGCGAAGTGCGGCGCGGCAGCAAATATCAGGGTATCCTGCTCGATCCGCCCAAATATGGCCGCGGCCCCGATGGCGAGATCTGGGCGCTGGAGCGCGACCTGCCCGAGCTGATGCACCTGGCGCGGCAATTGCTCGCCGATGACGCCTCGTTTCTGGTGTTGACCGTCTATGCCATCCGCATGTCGGCGCTGGCAATCCGCGCGCTGACCGACGAAGTCATGGCCAGCGCCGACGGCACGATCGAAGCCGGCGACATGGCGATCCGCGAGGAGGCGCGCGGGCTGTTGCTGCCGACGGCGATCTACACGCGCTGGCGGGCCTAACGTTTTTCCCCGTCCTTCGGCGTCAGCCCATAGGCGGCAACCAGCGCCCAGACATGGTCGGGCACCATCGCCTTCATGCGCGCCGGTTCCTCGCGGCGCAGGTGGATGATGGTTTCGACGGCCTTCATTTCAACGCGCGTCCGGCCGAACTCCAGCCCCTTGGGGCCGATGATCGGCATCAACCACCCGACGATCGGCCGCACCCATTTCGGCATGCGGCGCAACGGGAGCCCGCCGGCGGCGCGCTCGGTATTGGCGAGGAAGCCTTTCACCGGGCCGGCGCGCTTGCTGCCGTCGGGCTTGCCATTGTCCGCCGGGGCCTCCGCTTTCAACTCATCGCCGAGCAGATCGACGAGTTCCTGGCCGCGGTCGTTGCGGATGATCAGCCATTGCTCGCCGGTGCCGCCCATGTAGCCAACGGTGATGTCGGCGAGCGTGTTGGTGTAATCGACGCACGTCCGGCAGGTCAGCGGGAAGAAATCCGGCTGCAGGTCGGAGAGCGGCAGCATCAGGAAGGGGATCGCCTTGACCCGGCCGTCCGTAAACCTCAGCTCGACATGATAATCGGCGCGGAATTCGAGATAGGTGATGGTGTCGGGCTGGTCGCTCAACAGCGCCAGGAATTCGTGAAAATTCTCGGTCGTCGTATTGTCCGAACAGGGCGTGCCGATGACGTAGAGCCGTTCGAACCCCAGCTTGGCCTCCAGTGCGCGCAGGGCATGAACCTGGCAGGGGATACCGATGATGGCGACGCGCTTGTGCCCCGCCGCGCGGGCGGGTTCGAGCAGCGCGAGCAGCGGCGCATAACCCATGCGCATGCCGCGCACTTGGCGCATGCCTTCGGCGCGGGTGACGATGACCGGCATGGGTTTCCATTTGTCGCTGGGGTCGGGTGCCATCGTCAGCACGGCATCGACGGCGCCGGTTTCAAGCAGTTTTTCGCCGATGCGGCTGGTGATGCCGGTCCATTGCGCGCCGGGGATGGGGGCCTTCAGCGACGCCCGCAGCATCGATTTGTACGGCCCGAAAAAGCGTTCGTCGGGGCGCAACGGATCGCGCGTGCGGCCATGGACGCGCGCTTCCAGCGCCGGATAATCGGGCTTGATGAACTGGCAGGCGGTGCCGCAATCCTGTGGGGTAGCCGTGCGCGAGATGCCGCAATCGGTGCACAGGTTGCGCGGCACGGCGGGGGCTAGCGGCGGGGCGGTGACGGCGGGTTCTTGGGCTTGGGTCATCTAGGTCGTGAACTCATAAAGGGCTAGGGTCGGGATCGCTTGGAGAAGGCTTCTGGCGGTTTCGGGCACGCGAAGGCGGGCGTCCACGCCCCCGTCGAGCGTGAACGGGACCGCCAGAAGCCTTCTCCAAGCGACCGCGCAGCGGCGATGGGGCTTTTGCTTTCTGGCGGCGTCGACGCGTCGGTTGCGATGCCCCGCATCGCGCCCTCCTATCTCCTTGCCAGAAAACAAAATCCCCATCGTCACGACCCTAGCCCTTTATGAGATCACGACCTAACGTCCGTAGCGGCTTTGGTCACATTTTCAACGGCGCGCCATAGCCGGTGAGTTCGAGATAGCCGCGCCCGCCCGGCACCGTTACGGCGCCTTCCCAATACAGCGGCCCGCCGCCACGCCGGCTGTCGAGTTCCTGGTCGGGGAACAGCGGCGTGACCGGCAGCACGAGGCGCCGGCCGGGCAGGGTGACGGTGACCGTGGGTGCCACCGGCCAGCTTGTGCCGGTGCGGGGGGAGCGCCAGAGCCGGCCGGGGGTGAAGGCGACGTCGCCGGGCTTGAGCGTCGTCAACATCCCCGCCTTGTCGCGCCACGACCCGCCGCCCCAGACCGGCTGGCCGCGGGCATCGCGAACGCGGAACAATGTCAGCGCGCCGCCATCGTTCATGTTGAGCCCGAGCCAGTCCCAACCGACAGCGCGGGTGTTGAGCAGCGTCGATGACCATTCGCGGTCGAGCCAGGCGGTGCCGGTAACCGGCGTGCGGCGCCGGCCCTCGCCCAGCGTGCCGGTAACGGCGAGATGGGGAAGGCTGAAATAATGGCTCGCCTCGCGTGGGTCGGGGCCTTTCTGGCTGTAGCCGGCCTTGCCCTGCAGGATGGCGGCCTGGGTGGGTGTGAGCACCAGGTCGAGCGCGAAGCCTTCGCCCTGTACCCGGGTTGCGAAACGGCCATCGCTGCGGCGGCGCAGCGACCAGTCATCGAGCACCAGTGCGGTGTCGCCGGTCGCCGCTTCCGCCAACCCGAAGCCGGCGCGGGCGATGCGCTGGTCATGCCGCAACCGGCCGCGCGCCGGATCGGACAGCGCGGCATGGGCGAAGATCACCTGCTTTGCCGAAAACGCGCTGGGGTTGCGCTGGTCGACCGGCGGCCGGGTGCGGAAGAACGTCACCTGGAAACCGCGCTTGCCGCCATCGGGGAGCGTCAGCCAGCCGGTGACATACCACCATTCGGTGCGGAAATCGGGGTGGGCGCCATGGTCGCGCGGCAGCACGACCGGCACATCGGGGCGCACCGGCGCATAAACCGGCCCGGCGGCGGCGAGCAGGAGCAACAGCGGCGCGATCCGACGCATCACCAATCCTCGCGCACAGCGCGCACCGCGTCGCCCGACAGGGCGCGCCGCCCGGCGAGCAGCGCCGTGCCGGCAGCGGCGGCGACCAGCGCGGTCAACAGCGCCGCAAACAGCCCCCAGGGTAGCCGCGTGTCCATCGTCCAGTGAAAGCTTTGCGGGTTGACGACATGGATCAGCACCTGGCTCATCACCACGCCGAGCGCCAGCCCGGCAACGCCGCCGACAAGCCCGAGCAGCGCGCCTTCGGCCGCCAGCATCGCGCCGATCTGGCGGCGGCGGACGCCGATGTGGCGCAGCATGCCGAATTCGCGGGTGCGCGCCAGCGTCTGCGCCGAAAAGGTCGCTGCGACGCCGACCAGCCCGATGATGATGGCGATGGCTTCGAGCGCATAGGTGATGGCAAAGCTGCGATCGAAGATGGACAGCGCCATCGTCCGCAATTGGCGCGGCTGCCCGAACAGCGCCTGGCCGGCGAGACCGGGCGGCAGGGCGCGGCGCAGCGCGGGGATCAACCGGTCGGCGCCGATGCCGGGGCGGGCGTCGATGGCGGCCTCGCTCTTGCCGGCATCGCCGGTGAGGCGGACGTAGTCGCTGTCGGCGATGGCGATGGCGCCGAATTGCCGGGCATAATCGCGCCAGACGCCGGCCACGAACACGGGCTGCGCGCGCCCGCCGATCGGCAGCACCAGCCGCGTGCCGGGGCGCGCGTCGTAAAGCCAGACCATCGCTTCGGAGACCCAGACCGCGGTCGCGCCGGCCGGCACCGGCACCGATGGCCCGACCAGCAGCAGGCGGCGGCCAGGGGCGGCAGGGTCGATCGGTTGCGCGGTCAACTGCACAGCCGGGCGATCGGCCGACAGCCGCAGCGGCACCTGGCGGACAAAGGCGATGCTGGCGATGCCCGGGGTCGCCGCCAGCCGGGCCTGCGCGGCGGGATCGAGGCCGCCGCCTTCGGCGCCTTCGAGGTGGAGATAGATGTCCGACGGCAGGATGGCGACCAGCCAATCATCGACCGAGCCGCGAAAGCTGGCCACCATCACGGCCATCGCCACCATCAGGCTGGTCGAAGCGACGATGCCGCACAGCGCCACCGCGGCCTGTTGCGGGGCACCCCACAGGCGCTTCAGCGCCAGATCGATGGCCGGCGGCAAGCCCGGCAAGCGGTGCAGCGGCCCGAGCAACAGCCGCACCAGCGCCGGCATGATCGCGACCCCGCCCGCCAGCAGCAGCGCCATCGCCGCATAGCCGAGCAATGGCAGCCCGGCGATCGGGGGCGCGAGTGCGGCCAATCCGCCGGTGCTGAGCAGCGCCAGCCCCGGCCACAGCCGCGCAGCGCGACGCGGATCGCCAAGATCGCCGCTGGTCTTCAACGCCACGGCGGGTGCAGCGGCGGCGGCGGCGCGCGCGGGGACAAGGCTGCTGACCATCGCGACGATGATGCCGATGCCGGCAAAGACCGCGGCCGGGCCGGGGGCAAAGGCCAGTTGCGGCGTTGCGGCGCCGAAATAGCCGCCGCCAAGATCGCCGCCGAGCCGGGTCACGGCAAGATCGGCAAGCGCCTGGCCGAGCGCGATGCCGAGCAGCGAGCCGACCAGCCCCAAAGCGGCGCCTTCGACCAATATCTGCACCAGCAGCGCCCGGCGCGGCAGGCCGAGCACGCGCAGCAGCGCGAATTGTGGCCCGCGCCGCGCCACCGACAGCGATTGCGCCGAATAGACGAGGAAACCACCCGTCAGCAGCGCCACCATCGCCAGCATTTCGAGGTTGACGCGATAGGCGCGCGACAGGCTGTCGGTGCGCTGCGCATCGGCGTCCGGCGTGGTGAGAATGGCATCGGCAGGCAATGCTGCGGTGATGGCGCGGCGCACCGCCGCCGGGTCGGCCCCGGCGCCGAGCCGGATATCGAGGCGTTGTAACCGGCCCAACTGGCCGAATCGCCATTGCGCCGCGGCGATATCAATGACCGCGATGGCCTGGTCGTCGCCCGCACCGGACAGCACGCCGGCGATGGTGAAGGCGTGCGAACGCCCCGCCGCGACAAGCGTGACGCTTTGCCGGGGGCGGCGTCCGAGTGCCGCCAGTGCGGCGCGCGACAGCAGCACGGAGTCTTCTCCCCCCGGCGGGCCGATCAGGCTGGGGGTGACGGCGGCGGCGCGCAGCGGATCGAGCCCGATCAGCGTCACGCGCCCGCGTCCCGGGCCGGTGGCATCGGGGGCGATATGCGCGGCGCGGGCGGGCAGTTCGACGACCGGGCTGATGCCGGCGACACCCGGGACGCGGGCGATGCGGGGGTAGAGCCTTTCCGCAAAGCCCGTCGGGGTGGCAGCGCGCACCTGCAGGTCGGCCGCGCCGTTGACGCTGCTCAGCGCCCGATCGAAGCTGGCGAGGGCGCTGGCGTTGACGAGATGCACGGCAAAGCCCAGCGCGACACCGATGGCGATGGCGAGCGCGGCGGTGACGACGCGTGCCGGATGCGCGCGCCATTCGCCGAACAGCATCCAGCGTGCCGCCGTGACCGGCACTCCGGCCGTCATGCGGTGCGTGGGACCAGCCCGGCGGCGGTCAGCACCAGCACGCGATCGGCAATAGCGGCGGCGCGATCGCTGTGGGTGACGATGACGGCAGCAGCCCCGGAGGCGCGCGCTTCGGCCAGCAACAGCGCCAGGATGCGATCGGCGGTGTCGGGATCGAGATTGCCGGTCGGTTCATCGGCGAGGATCAGCGCCGGGCGGTGCACCAGCGCGCGGGCGATGGCGATGCGTTGCAGTTCGCCGCCCGATACTTGTGCCGGATAATCGCCGCCGCGCCCCGGCAGCCCGACCTTGGCGAGCACCGCTTCGGCGGCGGTCAGCGCATCACCAGCGGGCTTGTGCGCCAGCACCAGCGGCAGCGCGATATTCTGCGCCAGCGTCAGGTGGGGCAGGATATGAAAGGCCTGGAAGACAAAGCCGAGCCGATCGCGCCGCAGCCGGGTCGCGGCATCATCGTCAAGGCCCGCGAGCGCGTCGCCGGCAATGGCGATAGTGCCGGCATCGGGACGGTCGAGCCCGGCAATGAGGTTGAGCAGCGTCGATTTGCCGATGCCCGATTCGCCCATGATGGCGATGATTTCGCCCGGGGCGACCGCGAGATCGAGCCCCTGAAACAACAGCCTGCCGCCCGGCACGGCCTTGGCAAGCCCGGTGACGGACAAAGCAGGTGAAAGGGGAACCAGCATCGCCGCCTCTCTTAGCCGAGGTGGCGGCGATGCGCAGTGGTTTATCCGGGATGTGGCACCATGCCATCACCCCGGATAGGTCGGATCAGCAACGGTCGTCGGCGCGGTCGATGGCGCGGCCGGCGACGGCGCCGACGCCGCCGCCGAGCACGGTGCCGAGCAGGCGGTCACCGCGGCCGGCGACGCTGTTGCCGATCACGCCGCCGGCGATGGCACCGACGATCGTGCCGGTGGAGCCGTTGCCGCGGCAGCGATTATCGTAACCGCGCTGATAATTGGTATCGGCATAATAGCCGCGCGGCTGGGCATAACCACCACCATAAGCCTGCTGACGATAATCACCGCCATAAGCATAGCCGCGCTGGTCGAAACGCTGGTCGAAGCGCTGGTCGTAACGCTGGTCATACCGCTGGGCGTAACGCCTGGCCTTGTAACGATCATGGCCATGACCGTGACCATGGTAGCCGCGACGTTCATCGCGATCATGCGCGCTCGCGGCGACGGGGGAAAGGGCCAGTGCCAGCGTTGCCGCCAGCGCGGTGAAGGTGATGCTATTGCGTGCCATGACATGCTCCTTTCGTCGACCGGGAAAGGCGACGATCACAGGATGCAGCAACCGCGCTGTGGCAAGGCTGAACGAGCCTGTCAGCGATTGTTCATCTGTGGCAGGAGGGAAAGGCAGCCGGAGAAGCGCGATGACGATCCAAGATCTTGCCCCCTGTCGCGGCCTCGCCGCCGCCGAAAGTGTCCGGCGCATCGATGCCGTGATGGCGCAGGCGACCCTTGCGGAAAAGATCGGCATGATGTCGGGGCAGGGGTTCTTTGCCGCCTATCGCGCCGATGGCGGCGTGTGGGGGGCGCGGCCGTACCGTGCCGGGGGTGGCATCGAGCGGCTGGGGGTGCCGGCGTTCCATTTCACCGACGGTCCACGCGGTGTCGCGCGCGGCCAATCGACGTGTTTTCCGTGCACCATGGCGCGCGGCGCCAGCTTCGATGCCGATCTCGAGCGCCGCATCGGCGAGGCGATGGGCATCGAGATCCGTGCGCAGGGCTGCAACCTCAACGGCGCGGTCTGCATCAATCTGCTCCGCCACCCGGCGTGGGGGCGGGCGCAGGAGACCTATGGCGAGGACCCGTGCCATCTCGGCGCCATGGGGGCGGCGCTGGCACGGGGCCTCCAGGCGCATAATGTGGCGGCGACAGTGAAGCATCTGGCGCTCAATTCGATGGAGAATGCGCGCTTCTTCGTCGATGTGCAGATCGGCGAACGCGCGCTCCACGAGGTCTATCTGCCGCATTTCAAGACAGTGATCGACGCCGGGGTGATGACGGTGATGAGCGCCTACAACCGCCTGAACGGCGAATATTGCGGGCAGCATCGGCACTTGCTCACCGACATATTGCGCCACGAATGGGGTTTCGACGGCTTTGTCCATTCGGACTGGGTGAAGGGTGTCTACCAGATCTATGGCGCGGCGGCGGGACTTGATGTCGAAAACCCCGAGCCGTTGGTGTGGGGCGACAAGTTGCTCGCCGCGGTGGAAGCGGGAACGGTGGCACCGGCGGTGATCGACACGGCGTGCCGGCGCATCCTCGGGGTGCTCTATCGCATCGAAAGTGCGCAGGACCCGCTGCCTGATTACCCGATAACGCTCGTCGCCGCGCCGGCGCATACCGCGCTGGCGCAGGAAGCGGCGGAGAAATCGACGGTGCTGTTGCGCAATACCGGCGTGCTGCCGCTGCGCCGGGGGCATCGGCTGGCGGTGCTCGGGCGGCTGGCGAGCCTTGAAAACACCGGGGACAATGGCTCGAGCCGGGTGCGGCCGCCCTGGCTGGTGACGCCGCTGGCGGGGCTGGAGGCAGCGCTGGGGGCGGAAAACATCGTCACCGGGGCTGAGGATGACCTTGTGGCGGCACGCGAAGCGGCAGCGAGCGCCGATGCCGCGCTGGTCATTACGGGCTATACGGCGCGCGAGGAGGGCGAGTTCATCCCCGGCGACATTGCGCTGGGGCAGGCCGGCGGTGCCGGTGCCGGGCGCGCGGCGATCGGCGGCGACCGGATCGACCTCGGGCTGCCGGCGGACCAGTTGGCGTTGATCGATGCGGCGGTGGCCAGCGGCACACCGGTGATCGTGGTGATCGTGGCGGGTTCGGCGGTGCTGGTGGAGGGCTGGCACGACCGGGTGGGCGCGATCCTGCAGACATTCTACAGCGGCATGGCGGGCGGCACCGCGCTGGCGCGGCTGGTGCTGGGCGATGTGTCACCCGCCGGGCGGCTGCCGTTCACGGTCGCGGTCGATGCGGCCGACTATCCGGCGTTCGATCGCGATGCCGCGGTGGTCACCTACGATCATTGGCACGGCTATGCGAAGCTGGCACGCGACGGCGTTGCGGCGCGATATCCGTTCGGTCATGGCCTGTCGTACAGCCGTTTCGAGACCCGGGCGTTGGCGCTGCGGCGGGTTGGCGAGGCCATCAGTGGCACCGTGGCGGTGCACAATGCGGGGGGCAGTGCCGCCGATCATGTCGTGTTGCTATGGGCCGAAGCGCCCGGCACCGTACCCGATGTGTGGCGGCGCAAGCTGGTAGGCTTTGCCCGCGTGCATCTGGCGGCAGGGGAAACGCGCATCGTCGACCTGTCGGTGGCGGTGCAGGCGCTGCGCTGGCGTGATCCGGTGACGAAACAGTGGCGGCTCGAGCCGGGGATGTGGCGGTTTGTGGTGGCGCAGACGGCGGAGGCCGAGGCGGCGCCGGTGGTGGCGCTGGCGCTGTAGAGCCTCTCAAATCGACTTCAGCTCTGCGACGCCTTCGCGCCGGCCACGAGTCGTGCCACCAGCGGCGGCAACCCGGGGTAGCTGGCGCCATGATAGGCCGAGCCGGCGGGGAAAGCGGCCGCGAGCCGGCGGTGCGCTTCACCGAGCGCGTGATAGGGAACGCCGGGAAGCAGGTGGTGCAGCGCGTGGTAACGCAGCCCGACCGGTGCCCAAAGCGCCGGCAGCAGCGCCGGCGGCGGCACGTTGACGCTGTCGAGATACTGCTCGGTCACCGTCAGCACCCGGCCGTCATTGGCCCAGAGATGCGCCACCAGCGTGCGGACCTGGTTGAGCAGGGTCGATGCCGACATGATGCCGATGACGGTCAGAAAGGCATTCCACGGAATGATGCCGGTGGCGAC
Source organism: Alphaproteobacteria bacterium (assembly GCA_031426015.1). Lineage (GTDB taxonomy): Bacteria > Pseudomonadota > Alphaproteobacteria > Sphingomonadales > Sphingomonadaceae > Sandarakinorhabdus. The sequence continues at coordinate 85,530 of JANPKK010000009.1, read as the reverse complement.
GCCGGCGATCACGGCCATCGCCCACAGGCTGGCGGCGGCCTCCCAGCGGTTCCAATAGGTGCGGAAGTCGCCTTCGGGGGCACGCCGGCGGAAGGCCGGATTGATGCTGAGCGCCGAATAGCGCTCGATCAGCGCCCGGCGCAGCGGCGGGATGGCCAGCGACAGCGGCGCCAGCACGCCATAGCGCAGCAGCAGCGCCAGCGGTGCCAGCACGGCAACGACGACGAACAGCGCCAGCGTGGCGGGCGGCATCAGCGCCAATGGCAGATATTCAGGGTCCTCCGCGGTGCCATAGCGAGTGCGCGCATGGTGCAGGCTGTGGACGCCTTCGTACATGAACGACGGCACCAGCAGCGGTACGCCGACGAAAAGGTTCCAGCCGGTGTGGAAGCCCGGCACGGCGCTGGCCTTCATATGCGTCAGTTCGTGGATGAAACTGCCGGCGCGATACAGCGCCAGGACGGCAATGGTGACCGCCGCCGCGAACAGCCAACCGGCCGGCGTGACAACGGCAAGCGCCGTCGCGGCATAGCCGATGGCCGCCGACAGGCCGAAATCGGCCCAGTAGATGCGCGGATTGTGGCTGTTGAGGTCGCGCGTCAGCGTTGCCGCGGTGCGCAGCAGCGCGCCTTCGCTGGCGGAATCGCTCGCCATCGGCACATCTTCGTCGACGGAAACAGCGGCGACAGGGGGATCCATCAGGGTCATCGCGCCTATATAGGGACGAATTGCGGCAACGACGCGGCACGCGATGCCGCGGGTCACGGCCGCAGGCGGCTGCGGAACCAGTCGATGCTGCGTTGCAGCCCGGTGTCGAGGCCGATGCGGGGCTGCCAGCCGAGAAGATCCTGTGCCAAAGTGATGTCCGGGCAGCGCTGGCGGGGGTCGTCGGCGGGCAGGGGCGCACGGATCAGCGCCGAATCGGAGCCGGTCAGTGCGATGATCCGGTTCGCGAGGTCGGCCATGCTGGTTTCCTGCGGATTGCCGAGATTGATCGGCCCGGTCACCGCGCGCGGGCTGTCGAGCAGCGCCAGCAGCCCGATGACGAGATCATCGACATGGCAGAAGCTGCGGGTCTGGGCGCCATCGCCGTGGATAAGCAGCGGCTGACCGCGCAGGGCCGCGACGATGAAGTTGCTGACGACCCGGCCATCGTCGATCGCCATGCGCGGGCCATAGGTGTTGAAGATGCGCACGATAATGCTGGCAGTGCCGTGCTGTCGGGCAAAGCCGTCGCACAGGGTTTCGGCGCAGCGCTTGCCTTCGTCGTAACAGGCGCGCGGGCCGATGGTGCTGACATGGCCACGATAGCTTTCGGGCTGGGGGTGGACTTCGGGGTCGCCATAGACTTCGCTGGTCGAGGCCTGGAGGAGGCGCGCCCCCGACCGGGTGGCCAGTTCGAGCATGGCGAGGGTGCCGAGCACCGCCGTCCGCGTCGTGCGCACCGGATCGGCCTGGTAATGCCGCGGGGAGGCCGGGCAGGCGAGGTTGGCGATGACGTCATAACGCCCCGGCGGCGGCAGCGTGACATCGCCGGGCACCAGTTTGAAGCGCGGATGATCGGCAAAAGTGGCGAGATTGTCGGCATGGCCGGTGGAAAAATCATCGAGACAGGTGACGCTGTCACCCCGCGCCAGCAGCGCTTCGCACAGATGCGAGCCGACAAAGCCGGCGCCGCCGGTGACAAGAATGCGCCGCGCCATCAGGGGAAAGCCATATAAATCCAGACCGGGCGGAACAGCGGTGTGCCATCGGCGGCCAGCGGCGTGACGGCATCGAGCACCATCGCCGAATGCTGCGGCGCCGTGACCGTGGGGGCAAACGCCGGCGCGGCGCTGGTGACGAGCTGGCGGCTGTTGCCGAAGGGTGGCGCCGCGCCATCGACCGAGACGGCGGCGCCGAACCCGGCCATGCCGAGCCGCGCCCAGTTGATCTGCAGAAAGGCAAAGGGGATGAGCTCATCACCGGCATGGGCAAAGCCATAAAGCCGCGCCGCCGGGGTGATTGTCGGCAGGTCGAGCCAGGCCGCGGGCACATTGGGCATGCCGCCGATGTCGCCCGGTCCGGCGAACATCGCCACCCGGTCGACTTCGCGCAGCTTGGCCATGTAGCCCGCGTGGCCGGCGCCCTGCGAGTGCCCGGCAATCGTGATCAGCGACCAATCGGGGGCGCCGGCGCGCAGATAGCGGTTCCAGCTTTCGTTGGGGAAGGTGGCGGCGAGGTAGGTGAGCAGCGCGGTCAGCCGGCCGTCGATCGAATTGGCGGCATCGACGCTGACCGCCGGGCTGGCATCGACGCCGGTGATGATCTCGCGCCGGGTTTCGCCGGCGCAAGTGGCGGTGGCGCCGACGCCGCAGAGGAATTCGACGGCGCTGTCATTGGGATAGGTGAGCCCGATGGCATGATAGCCGCGCGCCGCGCCGGTGCGCAGGATCAGGCGGTAGAAACGCGGCTGGCCACCGGTGCCGGGCAGCATGACGAACAATTTGGCCTTTGCCGTCGCCGCCGGGTCGGGATTGATGACGACATGCGCGGCAAAATTGCTGGTTATGCCGGTGCCGGCGGTGGCGGGCAGGATCTCGCGTTCGACAGACGCGACGGTCGGGGTGGGGGTCGGAGTCGGGGCAGGGGTCGGTGTCGGGGCCGGTGTGGGTGTCGGCGCCGGCGTCACCACCGTCGGCGGGGCCGGTGACGACCCGCCGCCACAGGCCGCAAGGCCCAGCGCCGCCAGCAGCATCATCGCCATTCGCATCGCGTCCCCCCGCCGTGTTGCCATCATGGCAGCAGCAGTGAGCCGTCGCCATAGGAATAGAAGCGATAGTCGTGCGCGATGGCATGGGCATAGGCCGCCTGCATCGTGTCGAGCCCCATCAGCGCCGAAACGAGCATGAACAGATTCAGACACATAGGCTGCAAAGCCCAAGAAAAATAACGCAAATACCTCGATGCCTTGCCGTATTTTTCCGATCACCCATCTACCGCCCATTCCCGTCAGCTTGCGATCGATCAAGTTGCGAGAAGGCCGTGGCAGTTTGTTACACGGATCGACACCAGAATCACCTACCGGCCGCCCATCCGCGTTGGTGCCGGCGGGTTGGTGCGAAGCCCCCGCCAAGAGGGTCCCGGCCACCGTGTCTGCCATTCGGCAGCGACAGGCAAGGCAGCCGGGATGGCACATCAGCTGGCGCGACGAGCCCAGTCCGCCCCCATGTGATCGGCAGCGGCATTGGCAGCGGCAAGCAAGGTGTCGGTGCTGAGGTGGGCATAGCGCTGAGTGGTTTTCGTCTGCGCATGGCCCAGGATCGAACCGACCACATAGAGCGTCTGCCCGCTGTTCACGAGGTTGCTGGCGCACGAATGCCGGAGGTCATGCATTCGAACATCGGGGAGGCCCGCCGCTTTGCGAGCAGTGTTCCACGCATTGAACACCGAATGATAAGGCAACAGCGTGTCCGGATTCGGCACCACGAAGGGGCAGCCGGGCCAGCGCGGCAGCTGCGACAATATCTCCATGGCCGCCTTGGGCAACGGCACGTGACGCGTTCTCGAGGTCTTGGCGCGGTGCATCGGAATGCGCCACATCTGCCGATCGAGCTGGAACTCCTCCCATTTGGCATCGAGCAGTTCGCGCTTTCGGCAACCGGTCAGCAACAGCAGCGCCACAATATACTTGAGCTGCGTGTTGGCGCTGGCTTCGACCGCCTCTTGCAAGCGCCGGGTTTCATCGGGCGACAGAAACCGTTCGATCTCGTTGTTGCAAGGCTTCTGCTGCACACCCTCCAGCGGGTTGCGGTCTGACCCCGGCAGCCCCCATTTTTTCGCCATGCGGAACATGTGGCTGAGAATCACCTGCCAGCGGTTGACGGTGGCCTGGGCATAGCCTTCCACCTTCACCTTGCTGTCGAGCCAATCCATCACCTCGGTTTGTTCGAGCTGATCGAGATGCAGCCGGCCGAACTTGGGCACCACGTGAAGTTTCAGGTAGCGGGCATCGATATCGGCGCTGCGCTTATAGGTGCGCACATACTCCAAGTACCGCATTGCCAGTTCGGCCACGGTCGGAATTGAGCGTGTGATCTCCCGAACTTCGGCAGGATTTTCGCCGACCACCACCCGGGACCGGACCTTGATGGCTTCGCGCTTGGCCTTGTCGAAGGTCAGATCGGCCGTACCGCCGATTTTGAATTGCCGTTGCCGGCCATGGTCGTCCTTATAGCGCAGGCTGTACGTCTTGCTGCCGGTCGACCGAACCTCAAGAATGAAGCCGGTGACCGTCTCATCATAGTAATCGATCCTCTGCCGCCCCGCTGGGCAGGTGGCGGTCAGGACGAAGTTAGCGTCGAGCTTCACAACGGGCATAATGTGTTCCCTTCTATGTTGGGGATGGAAATGACGGCTGCCAACGAAGCAGCCGGGGTTCGGCATGCAATTGCTGCCATAGTAGGAGGTTAAATAATTGAAATCTTAGCAATAAGTGCCGCGGCCGTTTGAGCCGAGGGGGAGGGGAGGTGGCGGCAGATTTCGGAAAATTCGACAGCGACCGGGATGGGACCGGAATGGCCCAAACCTAATATGCCACTGGCAAAAATTCTGAATCTGCTACCCCCTCCCCCACCTAAGGGGTAACTAATTAGTAACAATCAACTTTCGGCTGATTGAGGGGAGGGGCTGGCGGCGCCATGAGCGGTTGCGAGGGATAACTTGACCATTTGGTCTCGCTACGTCGTTTGGCAGCCTCTTCGGGAGTCACCATCCGGTTGCCCTTGCCGCCCTCATCATCAATGAGAGTGCCCGGGAAGCGCCAGATATCGCGACCCTTGATTCGGCTGGAGGCACCCAGCAATCCGCGCAGGACCGTGGCACATTCCTTCGCCTGCCCGTTGGTCGGTTTGTCGATGCCGAGCAGCACCAGCAAGTCTCTGGCGGTAACCCGGGGATTATCGGCACGACTTTTCAGGCTGTCATCGATATGGGCAAGGACCAGGTCCTCCACCACGCTGACACTTTGATGCGGCGCGTTGATCGCGTTGAGCTGCGCTTCTTCATCACCGGTCAACCACCAGATCTCACCTTGCGACATGGCAAGGGCGAGCTGAGCGTAGAGCTGCTGCATGTCGACGTTATGGTTGAAGTCGAGCTTGCAGCAAGGGATCGTCCACCACCGGCTGTTGCCCGTCGTGTCGACCAGAAAGTTGTTTTCGTTGACGGTGGCGATGAACACGGTGCGGCGCGGATATTCCGAATCGACGCGAGCGTAGGGGCGGCGGACCTTGTCACCCGTGGCCGTCAGAAACCCCTTCAGCCGGGCGATGTCCTTTTTGAACGAGCTGTCGAGTTCGCCGATTTCGACGATCCAGTGCGTGATAGCACCGAGGATCGAGTCCTTGTTGCTCGAATCAAGGTGGTGATCGACCTTGACGCATTGTTCGCGGAGACCGGCTTCGGAAACGAGCCTCAGCGCCCAGCTCGTCTTACCGAGTCCTTGTGGCCCTTGCAGCGTCAGGACCCCCCGGTTCCGAAACCCGGTAGGCATCAGCGCTGCGGCTACGGCACTAAGCAGCCATTTGCGAAGTAGCGTTTGCTTCATCGCGAGCGGGTAGTCAGGGGCCGTTTCAACGGTTGCGTAGAAATCTGGCAACCGATCCGCGCCGTCCCATGGCGCGCTGTTGATCCAATCGGCGACCGGGTTGTAGGCGTTCCCGTCGCCGATCGCTTCGACAAACTGCGGCACAAGGCTGACGGCAAGTCCGTTAAGCGAGGCGGCACTGGTGATCGCGGTCATGGTGGCATTGTCGCGGTTGTCAGCCGTGCCCCGATGACCAGGGATATCGATTTCGAGCTTCTTCTTGATTACGTTGTAGCGTGCCGTGATGCCCATTTTCTGCATTATGAACTGGACGTTTTCGATCGTGGTCGGCACCGGTGCACCACCAAATTGAAAGCTATCCGGGAAATCGCATTTCGCAATTCCCCGCCGGCCTTTCTTTTTGGGGGTCGATACCGTCGCTTCGGGTATGGCAGCCGAGGCGTCGTTTGCAGGTTGGCCAACAATCGGACTGGCGGGCACAGGTTCAGGTTCCGCCAAAGGGCGGTCTGGTAGTGGGTTTGTCATTATACATGTTCTTTTAGGGGGAAATGTGGGGACAGCGTTCGAGCACGCGAACGGCAGCTGGCGATGAATGCCCCCCCGGGGCGTAAGACGGCTAACGCTAGCTTCAAAAATGAGCAGCAGAAAAACCGCGATCAGCGCGTACTGGCATGATCCCGATTGCTCGATATCTTGACACCCCGGCGGTCGTCAATGGCGAAATTTTCGCCAGCTGGCAGAGAGGCCCGAGAGGCACCGACCACCGCATTCCAGGCCTCAGCCATCGCCGGTCCCGAGATCGCCACCAGCGGGCTTCCTCGCGTGCCCCGGCGGTGCCGGCAGAGCAACCGGGGGCAGCACCTCCCGTCCGCCGCCCTCCTCCCCGGCTTCTTCCTGGCCGCTTAGTTTGAGCACCACGAACGCTACGCCCGCTACCACGATGCAGGCGACGGGATAATTGCCGACGAGGCCGAAAATCAGCATCATCGCCAGCAGGCCGAAGGTCTCTCGCGGCCTGAAATAGACGCCCCATAAGAGGGCGATCATTGCGACCGCCACAGCGGCGGCAACGACATATTGCAGTAGTGCCAGCAGGAAGCAGGCAAGCAGAATCTGTCCCACGATCTTCATCGCAAGGCTCCTCGATTTATCGATGTGAGGGGGTGCGGCCAGCCAACTGGAACCGCTACATATAAGATTGCGCAGCTTGCGCGCTTTGCAGGTTAGTCGTCGGAAGTATCGCCGGCCCAGCGGTTGCACAGGGCTAGCAGGTCGGGGTCAACGCCAGCAGCACGAGACACAAAAAGGATGGCCCCCATGCCGTCGTCGCTGAAAATGTAGGCCACTTCGAACCAGCCGGAGCGCGCTTCGATCCACTCCCACGATGGCACGGCTTCTAATGGCGTGAAGCCAAGGTCGGCTTCCAGCTCAGCGAGGGTGTCGCCGGGCTCAACGATCAGGATACGGATTAAAGGCGGGTCGTCGGTCGGAACCAGTTGACGTTGCCGCAAAACCAACAGTGTTCGAAGCGTCGGATCGGGATGGGTGGTCGCAATGTGTTGGATTGCTGCGCGGCAAAAAATTGAAATCATGTTGATCTCCTTTTGACATGAAAAAAGCGCCCGGGGAGGATTCCCTGGACGCTACGGTCGAATTAGTTTTTGGTATTTTTAAATTTACCGAGGGATATTTAAATCATCTCGATTTTGGAAATAGAGCGCATGAATTTACAGCGATGATTTTTACAGCATGGCGAAATACAACATAAATGTGCCTTATTCTATGCTGCGAAATTCTGAAAAAATGTCAGGGTTGTCGTCGATAACATCCGATCTGTGCTCACTAGTAAAAAGCTTGCCCATAAAAAATCCGAAAAATATCACAACACAGAAATAATATGAATAAGTCAATAACACAAAACCTCCGGACATAGATCCAATAACTACCCAATTTTCAAAGGGCGTCCACCGTTTCATAGATTCTCTTTTTAAAAGAGATGATATTTGTTTACTTTTGAGATCGACAAAATCTGATGATATTAGAGGTTTGCTTACAATGCTCAGTGCGGACCCATCGTGTTTAACGGTGGTTGTTGACGTTGATATTTCCGCAGCCAGGGCTTCCAAAGCAATTTTTTCCTCTTCGCGTGCTGCGATTTCACGCTGTTGCACCGCTGCAAGTTCTTCATCCCGCTGCGCATTTTGTTGTTTCGCGAGCAAAGCGCGGCGAGCGGCGATCTTCGATTGAATGTCTGACATGAGCTTACTCGTCGCTGATGTTGGAAATGATGGCACCGAGAACGGTTGCCCCGGCGGCCATGCCGACTGCCCCTAGGGCAGCTTTACGGCCGATAAGGGTGGCGCCATCTTCGGCTGCGATAATGTCGTCGATACAGCGCGCGGCTCGTTCCTCGCGTTCCTCCACGGGAACCTTGCGCTCAAAGGTAATCATCAAAGTCTCGCGGTCATAGGCGACCAAATGACGTTGCATGACTTTCGACATGAAAATCATGCGCCACCCTTCTGCCGCCATCGCATTGATATAGGCCTCCAAAACTGCGGTTTCGATGCGACCCTCTCCCAATAGAACCGAGCTAATCGATCCATCAGCGACGTCGACAACTTTGTATTCGTACTCCATTTTATTTCCTTCCGTGGTTGACGCTGGCGAGCGCACATGTTCCATCTCAGTTTATCGGAACATTAACGCAGCGCTAGCAAAATTGAGACTCATAGTCCGTGGCCCGACCGGCCGCATTCCGGCGTGTTTCGAGCATGGACGTCCGGCACCGCTTGGCTGCAAACATGAAAAGGCTGCGCAAGGAACGCGGCTGGTCCCAGGAAGTGCTCGCCGATGAAGCAGGCCTTGATCGGACCTACATCAGCGGGATCGAACGCTTGGTCCGGAACCCGACGATCACCGTCGTTGAACGGGTAGCAGTGGCACTGGGATGCCACCTTGGTCAGTTGCTGGATTGAAGTTGCCCAGCCGCAAGCGCAGGAGTCGCCGAAGTGGCATATCGGAATGGGTGTCAGCTGCGCTTCGAATTGCGGTTGGGGGTTGAGATTGAAAGCATTGGTTATCTCCGTCTTTGGGCATGAAAAAGCGTCCGGGGTGGATTCCCTGGACGCTGTGATTGAGATGACAAGTGGCGTGGAAGGTCATCGATAGGCGAATCTGATGGCGGGCGGCAGCTCGACGCCGGGTCGATTAGAAACGTAGGTCCCAACCGAAACGGCCATTCTCTGTTCGCAAACGACGGTCATGGCGGGATCGGAGGCTTCTGGGACATTGTTGCCATTTCTGGCGGTATTGCTGAACGACGGGTAACCCCTCGAGCAGATATTCGCGCTTTTGCCTGAGGGACGTTGTCGAAGCGCTAGAGTTGGAACGGTTGTCGACTGGCGGCTTTTTACTGCTATAAATCAAAAAGTGGATGGTCGATGGAGTGTTACAACCGCTCGGTTGTGACTCTCGTGGTATATGAACCGTGCCGGGTTTGCCGGAAGCGCAATCTCCTGAGTTCAAGTTGAGCAGGTCTATTCGGAGGTCCGGAAATCCCGGGAGCAGTCGTTCGGAGTCGTATCCTCGAATGGCAACAGTTTGGTCGAAAGCAGACGAACGGCCTAAAGGGTGGCCGGGCTAGTCAGGGCAGCAGCAACGAGCCATCACCATAGGAATAGAAGCGATAGTCGTGCGCGATGGCATGGGCATAGGCCGCCTGCATCACGTCTAAGCCCATCAACGCACTGACCAGCATGAACAGGGTCGATTTGGGCAAATGGAAGTTGGTGATCAGGCCATCGATCGCGCCGAAGCGATAGCCGGGGGTGATGAAGATCGCGGTGTCGCCCGTGAAGGCCTGGATGATGCCGTCCTGCACCGCCGATTCGAGCAGGCGCAGCGAGGTGGTGCCGACAGCGATGACCCGGCCGCCGGCGGCGCGCGCGGCGTTGAGGCGGGCGGCGGTGGCGGCATCGATGCTGCCCCATTCGGCGTGCATCTTGTGATCGGCGGTGTCGTCGGCCTTGACCGGCAGGAAGGTGCCGGCGCCGACGTGAAGGGTGACCGTTTCGCGGGTGACCCCGGCGGCGGCGAGCGCCGCCCAGAGGTCGGGGGTGAAGTGCAGCCCGGCGGTGGGGGCGGCGACGGCGCCGTCCTTTGTCGCGTGCAGCGTCTGGTAATCGCGGGCGTCGCGGTCATCGGTGGCGCGCTTGCTGGCGATATAGGGTGGCAGCGGCATGGCGCCGGCGGTGGCCATGGTGGTTTCGAGCGCGCCGTCGGCGGAAAAGCGCCAGAGCACGGCGCCTTCATCGGCCTTTTCGAGGACTTCGCCGGTCAGCCCGGCACCGAAATCGACGCTGGCGCCGGGCTTGAGGCGGCGGGCGTTCTTCACGAAGCTCCACCAGACATCGGCGGCCTCGCGCTTGTGCAGCGTCACGCCGATGCGGGCGTTCCCCGTGGTGCCATGGAGCTGCGCCGGGATGACGCGGGTATCGTTGACGACGAGCACGTCACCCGGGCGCAGCCGGGTCGGCAGGTCGCGCATGATGAAGTCACCGAGCGTGGACCCGCGCACTTCGAGCATGCGGGCACTGTCGCGCGGGGACACCGGGCGCAGCGCGATGCGTTCGGGGGGAAGGTCGAAATCGAAATCGGCGACAAGCATGGGGGAACTCTGGCGGGGGATATCCCGGGCTATGCCGGGAAGCACGAACGCGCAACTCCCTCCCCGCAGGGGGGGGAGGGAGTTGATTTAGCCTTCTGGGCCAGTGATCGCCTTGGTCGCGACCGGGTTTAGCCCCAGCGCCGTCCCGTCGAGCCCCAGCTCGCGCAGCAGATTGTCGATCATCGGGGCCTGGGTGCGATAGCGCAGCGCGGCGTTCATCGCGGCATCGGCGAGATTGCCGTCGCCCGAACCACCGACCGCACCGCCGCCACTACCGCCGCCCAGCCCTTCGACCTGGACGATCTTGATGCTGTCGATCGCTTCCATCGGCTTTGCCGATTCGCGGATGATGCCGGGGAGCGCCTGCAACAGCGCGATCTTGGTTTGCATCGAAACCTGGTCCGACGACAGGATGTTGGCGGCTTCGTTGAGCGCGGTCTGGCCGGCGGCATCGACTTCGAAGCGGGCACGCACGCCTTCGGCGGTCAGCTTGGCGGCGGTCGCTTCACCCTCGGCGGTGACACGCAGCGCTTCGGCGCGGTCGGTCGCCGCTTGTTTTTCGGCGCCGGCCGCCACGGTGATGCCGATCGCGGCGCGTTCGGCTTCCTTGCTCGCCTCGATCAGCTCGATGCGCTTGCTGCGTTCGGCGACTTCGGTTTCGCGCGCCGTGACCACCTGTTCCTCGGCGGCGACGGCATCGGCGCGGGCGCGGTCGGCTTCGGCCTTGGCCTGGCTTTCCTCGCGCGATTTGTTCTGGACGGCGATCTGGCTTTCCTGCCGGGCGATGGCGACCGCCTGTTCCTGGGCGATGCGCGCCTGGCTGACGCTGCGGTCGGCTTCGATCTGGGCGCTGTCGACGATCTGGCGGGCGTTGATCTTGGCCTGTTCGGCCTCGCGCGACTGTTCGGCCTGGATGCGGGCGATGTCGGCGACCTGCGCCGCGCGGCGATTCTCCAGCTCGCGTTCCTGTTCGATGCGGGCGAATTCGGTTTCGCGCTGCAAATCGAGCCGGGTGCGCTCGGCTTCGAGATTCTTCGTCTCGATCTGGACGCGAGTATCCTGTTCGATGTCGTTGCGGGTTTTCTTGCGCAGCTCGATCTGCTCGGTCAGCTTGGTCAGGCCTTCGGCGTCAAAGGCGTTGTTGGCGTTGAAATGTTCGATGCTGGTCTGGTCGAGCCCGGTCAGCGAGACGCTTTCCAATTCGAGCCCGTTCATCGCCAGATCGAGCGACGACACCTGCTGGACCTTCTGGACGAAATCCGAACGCTGTTCGTGCAACTGGCTCATCGTCATGCCGGCGGCGACCGAGCGCAGCGCATCGACGAACTTGCCTTCGATCAGCTCCTTGAGTGCTTCGGGCTGCATGGTGCGCTGGCCGAGGGTTTGCGCCGCGATGGCGATGCTGCCGGCGTCGGGTTTCACGCGGACGTAAAATTCGGCTTTCACATCGATGCGCATGCGGTCGCTGGTGATCAGCGCGTCGGTGTTGCGGCGCTCCACGGGCAGGCGGACGGTGTTGAGGTTGACCGGCATGGTTTCGTGCAGGATCGGCAGCACCAGCGCGCCGCCGTTGATGACGACCTTTTCGCCGCCGAAGCCGGTGCGGACAAAGCCGGTTTCCTTCGACGCGCGCTGATACAGTCGGGCGACGATCAGGCCGATGATCAGCAGCGCCACCAGCGCCGCGACGCTGATGCCGCCGATGGCGATTAAGCTGCTGCCGCTGTCCGCGGCGATCAGGCTGCTGCCGCTGTCGCCGGTGGGAACCAGATCATTCATGTGGTGGGCCTCATGAGGGAGAAGATGTCGGGGGGGATTTCGACGGCTTCGAAAATGTCGCCGTTACGCGCGGTGAGCAAAATCAGCGCCGCCTCGGTCAGGCTGGTGTCGTCGACGGGTTCGACCATGACGTAATGCGCCCGGCCGTGCTGGTCCTCCACCCGCGCCCGGGCGGGATGGCCGCGGCGGGCGGTGCCGATGACGATGCGGGCGCGGCGGCCGAGCAGCGTGTCGATGGCGACGGCGGTGGTTTCGTCACGCGGCAGCACCCGCGCCAGCCCGGCGCCGAGCCAGCGGGTGAGCGGCGCGGCGAGCGCGGTGGCAGCGGGAACGGCGCCGAACCACGGCAGCAGTTTCCCGGTGAAGGCCAGCACCGCGCCCTGCAGCGCCAGCCCGGCGAGGCCGAACACGGTGAGGAACACGACGAGCAGCATCAGCAGCGGCAACCGGCCGACATTGAGCCAATCGAGCCCGCCGCCGATTTCACTCGTATCGGTATCGAGTTCGATGGCACTGCTGCCGAGCCCGACGGCTTCGACAACGCCAAGCAGAAGCATGAGCAGCAGCGCGACGGAGAAAGGTGCGGTGCCAGACTGCACCAGAAATTCGATCATCTACCGCTGTTTTTTCGTTACCGGTTTTCAATGTAGCGCGGCGTTTTATTGGCGGCAACCGAAACCGGAACCTTCAGCCGGTACCTGTCGAACCGAAACCACCACTGCCGCGCGCCGTGTCGTCAAGATTGGCGACTTCGATCAATTCGGCCTGGGGCGCGGCGGCGATGACCGCTTGGGCGATGCGGTCGCCGCGCGCGATGGCGAAGGGCGCGGCGCCATGGTTGATCAGGATGACCGCGACTTCGCCGCGATAATCGCTGTCGACCGTGCCCGGACTGTTGAGCACCGTGACGCCATGCTTGGCCGCGAGCCCCGAGCGCGGGCGGACCTGGAGTTCATGACCCGCTGGCACCGCAACGGCAAAGCCGGTCGGCACCAGTGCGACGGCGCCGGGCGCGATAGTCAGGTCGGCGGCGGCGCGCAGGTCGAACCCGGCGGCGCCGGCGCTGGCATAGGCGGGCAGCGGCAGGTCGTCATTGCCGGGCAGGCGCTTGAAGGCGATGATCATCGCGGGTCTCCTCGGGCTTGCTCTTTCCCTGCCGCCGCGCTGGTGTAAAGCGCTGGGCACGCAACCGGGGCCGCCGATGACCGATTTTTCCACCGAGTTCTCCGACGACGAGCTCGATCGTTATGCCCGCCACCTCGTGCTGCCCGATGTCGGCGGCCGCGGCCAGGCGGCGCTGAAGCGGGCGCGGGTGGCGGTGGTCGGCGCCGGCGGGCTCGGGTCGCCGTGCCTGTTGTATCTGGCGGCGGCCGGCGTCGGGCAGATCACGGTGATCGACGATGATGACGTGGCGATCAGCAATCTGCAGCGCCAGATCCTGTTCGCGACCGCCGATGCTGGGCGCGGCAAGGCGGATGTGGCGGTGGAACAGCTTGGCGCGCTCAACCCGCATGTCGTGGTGACGCCGGTGGCGGTGCGGCTACATGCCGGCAATGCGCAGGCGCTGCTCGTCGGGCATGACGTGATCGCCGATGGCTGCGACAGTTTCGCGACGCGGCTGGCGGTGGCAGATAGCGCGCGGGCGCTGGCGGTGCCGCTGGTGTCGGGGGCGGTCGGGCCGTTCGATGGCCAGGTCGCGACCTTCAAGGGGTATGACCCTGATCTGCCCTGCTATCGCTGCCTTGTCGGCAATGCCCATGATGGCGAGGCGCGCAGCTGTGCCGATGCCGGGGTGCTCGGCGCGCTGACCGGGGTGATCGGATCGCTGATGGCGCTCGAGGTGCTGCGCGAGCTTGCCGGGTTCGGGGAGAGCCTGGCGGGGCGGTTGCTGCTCTACGATGCGCTGGGCGCGCGGATGCGGACGGTGCGGCTGGCGAAGGACCCGGGGTGCGCCGGGTGTGGGGGAATGTAGTCCCCCTCTCCCGCAAGCGGTAGAGGGGTTAATCGGCGTAGCGGTAGATACCCGCGCCCACCCGTCCTTGTAACCGCCTCGATTGCCCCCTATCTGCCGCCGTCGTGGCCCGATCCCCTTCCCGCAAATCGACCCCCGCCGGCGGCATCGCCGGCTTTTTCGCGTTTCTCGTCAAGGCCGGGGTCATCCTGGGGGTCGCCGGCGTCCTGGCGCTGACGGTCGCGGTCGCCATCACCTATTCGTCGCTGCCCGATTTCGATGCGATGATGCGGTCGCCCAATGGCCAATCGGTCGAGATCAAGGCCAGCGATGGCGCCGTGCTCGCCTCGCTAGGGCCGAGCTATGGCGAATGGCTGCCCTATGCGCGCATCCCCAAGACGATGACCGGCGCGATGATCGCGGTCGAGGACCGGCGCTTCTACAGCCATCCGGGCATCGATCCGATCGGCATCGTCCGTTCCGCCGTGGTCAATTTCAAGGCCGGGCGCAGCGTCCAGGGCGCGTCGACCATTACCCAACAGCTGGCGCGCAACGTCTTCCTCACGTCGACCAAGACCTTCGGCCGCAAGGGCCGCGAGATCGTGCTGGCATTGGCACTGGAGCGCAAGTTCACCAAGGAAGCGCTGCTCGAACTCTATCTCAACCGCGTCTATTTCGGCGGCGGCGCCTATGGCATCGATGCCGCGTCGCGCAAGTTCTTCGGCCATACGGCCACCACACTGTCCCTCGAAGAAGCCGCGATCATCGCCGGGCTGGTCAAGGCGCCGTCGCGCTACGCGCCTTCCGCCGATGCCGATGCCGCCCGCCGGAGGGCGGCGACGGTGATCAGCACGATGGTCGATTCGGGCGCGATCACGGCGGGCGAAGCCGCGGGCGCCGACATGGGCATCGTCCGTTTCGCGCCGCAGGAACGCAAGGCCAGCGTACGCTATTTCACCGATTGGGTGCTCGCCGAGGTCGAAAACCTGACCGATGAAGCCGCCGAGCCGTTGCAGGTAACGACGACGCTCGATTCGGGCGGGCAACGCGCCGCCGAAGCCGCGATCATCGGCGAAACACCCGGCGGCGCCCAGGGCGCGCTGGTCGCGCTGGCGCGCGATGGCGCGGTCAAGGCGATGGTCGGTGGCCGCGATTATGTGAAATCCAACTACAACCGCGCCGTCGCGGCGCGGCGCCAGCCCGGATCGGCGTTCAAATTCTTCGTCTATGCCGCCGCGATCGAGGACGGCGTCGAACCCGATGACATCATGGAAGACCGGCCGGTGAAGTTCGGCAACTGGTCGCCGCGCAACAACAATGGCCGTTTCATCGGGCCGGTGAGCGTGCGCGATGCGTTTGCGCAATCGATCAACACCGTGGCCGCCGAACTCGCGGCGCGGGTCGGCTATGATACCGTCGCCGACATGGCGCGGCGCTTCGGCATCACGACGCCGATCGATCGGCGCCCGGCGATGGCGCTCGGCACGTCCGATGTGACGTTGTTCGAAATGACCCAGGCCTTTGCCACCGTCGCTAATGCCGGGGTGGAGGCGCGCCCCTATGCGATCACCCGCATCACCGCCGGATCGGGCCGGGTGCTGTATGAACGTGAACCCGATACGCCGCGGGTAGTGGTGGCGCCGTTCGTGGCCGCCAAGATGACCGAATTGATGAAGGCCGCGGTCGAAACCGGCACCGGCCGCGCGGCGCAGATCGGCCGGCCGCTGGCGGGCAAGACCGGCACGACGAGCAGCAACAAGGACGGCTGGTTCCTGGGGTTCACCAACGAACTGACCACCGGTGTGTGGATGGGCCGCGATGATGCCCGCGCCGTGCCGGGGCTGGCGGGCGGGCGTGCGCCGGCGCGGGCCTTTGCCGCCTATATGGCGCGCGCCGTCGGCGGCACCCCGCCCGAGCCGCTCGTCACCAGTGTCGATACCGGCGAGATGATCATCGAGCCCGATGAGCAGGTCTATGGCATCGACAGCCGCGACCCGTCCGAAATGGAACTGGGTGCCGATGGCGAGGATCTGGTGCCGGGCAATGTCCAGCAGCCGCGTCCCGATGCGGTGCAGCAGGACCCGGGGCCGTCGCTCGACCAGGACTGGCTCGACCGGACGCTCAACGATGGGCAACGGCAGCGCCAGCGGCCGCAGGCGCCGCCCTATTAGAGTCTCTTGCAGTTTGATTGAATCAAGCCGCTCATGCCGAGCGAAGTCGAGGCACGTGGGTCGTGCGTGCGGTGCGTGCCTCGACTTCGCTCGGCATGACCGGGTCTGCTGCTTCTACCAAACTGCAATCGAGTCTAGCCGAAACGGCCCGCCGCCCGGTCAGCCGCGGGTCGCCCGTTCGTCTACGGTCAGGGTGAACACATCGGGCCGGGCGTAATGGCCGGTGGCATCGAGATCGAAGCGGGCGCGGATGATCTCGGCGCGGTCGATCTCGGCGGTGAGCAGCCCTTCGGCTCCATACAGCGGCCCGGCGAGGACATCGCCATAGGGCGAGATGATGCAACTGCCGCCGCGGATCATCGCCTCGTCGTCGGGGCGGTCGCGAAGGGTGATCGGCGTGCCCTGTGCCTCTGTCGTGGCGGGCTGATACTGGCAGGCGGTGACGAGGAAGCAGCGGCTTTCGCAGGCGATGTGGCGCATGCTGGCGTGCCAGATGTCGCGTTCATCGACCGTCGGCGCGCACCAGATGTCGACGCCCTTGGCATACATGGCGGTGCGCAGCAGCGGCATGTAGTTTTCCCAACAGATCGCCGATCCGACCTTGCCGGCGGCGGTATCCATGACGGTCAGCGTCGAGCCATCGCCCTGGCCCCAGACCAGCCTTTCGGCTGCGGTCGGCATCAGCTTGCGGTGGCGGCCGATGAAGTTGCCCGCGGCGTCAATGAACAGCGCGACGCAATAGAGCGTGGCGCCGGCGCGTTCGATGGCGCCGACGACGAGCGCGGTGCCGCAATCGCGGGCGAGATCGCACAGCGCCGCGACTTCGGGGCCGTCCATGGTGATCGCCTGTTCCCAATAGCGCCGGAACGCCTCGCGCCCCGCGGGCGTGCGATAGCCGAGCCGCACGCCGAAATCGCTGCCCTTGGGATAGCCGCCGAGCACGGCTTCGGGGAGCACGAGCAGGTCGAGCCGGGCCGTGCGGATGGCGTCGCGATACGACAGGATCGTGGCGAGCGTCGCGGCGGTGCCGGACGGGTCGGCGCCGAGTTGCAGCGCACCGAGGCGGGCAAGTTCAGCCATGGTCGATCGTCTCCTCCAGCCGGGCGAGCGCCCAGCGCGCCGCCTCGGCCACCGCCGGGTCGGCATCATCCTGCAATGGTACGAGCGCGGTGGCCAATGCCGGGTTGGCGGAATTGCCCGCGGCTATGGCGGCGTTGCGGACAAGTCGGTCACGCCCGATCCGCTTGATCGGCGAGCCCGAAAACACTTGCCGGAAGCTCGCATCGTCGAGCGCCAGCAGGTCGGCGAGCGCCGGCGCTACGAGTTCGGCGCGCGGCTGGAACGCCAGATCGTGCGCGGTTTGCGCAAAACGGTTCCACGGGCAGACGGCGAGACAATCGTCGCAGCCATAGATGCGGTTGCCGATCGCGGTGCGGAATTCGGGCGGAATCGGCCCCTTGTGCTCGATGGTCAGGTAGGAAATGCAGCGCCGCGCGTCGAGTTGATACGGCGCCGGGAACGCATTGGTCGGGCAGGCCTGCTGGCATCGGGTGCAGGAGCCGCAGCGGTCGGGGTGCGGCGCATCGGCTTCGAGATCGAGGGTCGTGTAGAGCGCGCCGAGGAACAGCCAGGAGCCGTGGCTGCGCGAGACGACATTGGTGTGCTTGCCCTGCCAGCCGAGCCCGGCGGCTTCGGCGAGTGCCTTTTCCATTACCGGCGCGGTATCGACGAAGACCTTCAATTCGCTGTCGGGCTCGGCCGCCACCAGCCAGCGGGCGAGGGCTTTCAGGCGTTTCTTGATGATATCGTGATAGTCGCTGCCGAGCGCATAGACCGAGATGACGCCGGTATCGGGGTGGCCGGCATGGCGCAGCGGATCGAGCCCGGCAGCGTAATTGGTGCCGAGCATGACGACGCTGCGCACGTCGGGCCACAGGCCTGTGGGTGAGGCGCGGCGACCGGCGGTGTCGGCCATCCACAGCATGTCGCCGTGGCGGCCGGCGGCGAGCCATTGGCGCAAGCGGTCGCCGGCAAGCGGCGCGGCGTTGGCGGGGGCGATGCCGATGCTGCCAAAGCCGAGGCGGGTGGCTTCGGCGATGAGGGCGGCGCGGAGCGCGGTCGGATCAGGCGGGGTCAAACTGTCCCAGCCAGTCCGCAATCCAGTCGCCGACGCGCACTTCGGTTTCGCCCCAGAACAGCCAGTGCCCGCAATCGGCGATCTCGTGATAATCGACCGTGCCGCGCAGCTTGCGCGCCGTCGCGCGGCTGATGCCCGGTACGGTGGTGCGATCATCGGCGCCGACGATGACCAGCGCTGGCTGGTCGAGCCGGCTGTAATCGACCTTGGTGGCGCCGGTGGTCGACAGGCTCGGCAGGGTCATTTCGGCCATCACCCGGCCCGAATCCCAGACGAGGGCGGCATATTCGGCACGGGCGATGGCTTCGGGAACGCCATTGCCGATGCCCCAGCGCCAGCGATCATAATCGATGCGCGTTGCATCCTCCCACCAGCCCCATTTGAACACCACGCCGGCCATGGTGCGGATGGTGTTGAGCGCTGGCACCGCAGTGCTCGCAGTGGCAGCGGTCGACAGCAGCACCAGCCCGACATGCGGCACGCGCGCGGCGACGATCTGCGCCAGCAGGCCGCCCATCGAATGGCCGACGAGCACGACCGGCCCGCCGATGCGCTCGACCTCGGCAACAAGGAAGGTGGCGTAATCCTCGATCGTCAATTCGCCGAGCCCGGGTGGCGGCGGCAGCGAGGGGTCGCGGTCGTGAAAGGGCAGCGCCGGGGTGACAACGCTGTATCCTGCCGCTTCGAAGCGTGCTTTCAGGCCGGTGAAGGTCGCCGGTGTGGCCCAATAGCCGTGGATGCAGAACAGCGTCGGCTTCAACAGACCACGCCTGTCGATGCCAGCACCGCCATGGTGACGAGATCGGAGGCCGACGCGGTCATCGGTGCGATCTGCACCGGGCGGTTCATGTTGACGAGGAGCGGCCCGATGACGCTGCCGCCGGCCAGTTCCTTGATCAGCTTGGCAGCGATATTGGCCGAATGCAGCCCGGGCATGATGAGGACGTTGGCCGGCCCCGACAGCCGCGAGAAGGGATAGAGCGTGCGCAGCGCCGGGTTGAGCGCGACATCGGCCGACATTTCGCCTTCATATTCGAAGCCGACGCCGCGTTCATCGAGCAATTGCACCGCGCCGCGCAGATTGCCGACGAATTCGCCCGGCGGATTGCCGAAATTGGAATAGCTGAGGAAGGCGACGCGCGGTTCCTGGCCGAGCCGGCGGGCGACGGCGGCGGTCTGTTCGGCGATATCGGCAAGCTGGGTCGCATCGGGGCGTTCGGTGACCGTCGTGTCGGCGATGAAGATGGTTTCCGACTTGCCGACGATCATGTGGATGCCGAACGGGCGATGGCCGTCGGACGGGTCGATGACCTGGCGGACCTGGCGATAGGTGGTCGCAAAATTGCGGGTGACGCCCGAGATCATCAGGTCGGCTTCCCCCAGTTCGACGAGCATGGCGCCGAAGATGTTGCGTTCATGATTGACCATGCGCTGCACATCGCGGAGCAGATGGCCGCGGCGTTGCAGGCGATCATAGAGCCGTTCGACCATGCGCGGCACCAGCGGGCTGGTGCTGCTGTTGTGGATTTCGAAGCTGTCGACATCGGGCACGCCGATGCGGGCGAGCGCTTCGCGCACCGGGGCTTCGCGACCGACGAGCACCGGCTCGCCATAACCCGAATTGCGGTAATTGACCGCGGCGCGCAGCACGACTTCCTGTTCGGCTTCGGCAAAGACGCAGCGGCGCGGGCGCTGCATCGCGGCTTCGACCGCGCCGGCAAGGATCGACGTCGTCGGGTTGAGGCGTGAGCGCAGTTCGTGGCGATAGGCGGCTTCGTCGAAGAACGGCTTTTTCGCCACGCCCGACGCCATGGCGGCCTTGGCAACCGCCGTGGGAATTTCCTCGATCAGGCGCGGATCGAACGGGGCGGGGATGATGTATTCGGGGCCGAAATTGCGGGTCTTGCCGCCATAGGCCGCCGCCACTTCATCGGGCACCTGCATCCGTGCCAACGCGGCGATGGCGTTGGCGGCCGCCAGTTTCATTTCCTCGTTGATCGCGGTGGCGCGCACATCCAGAGCGCCGCGAAACAGATAGGGGAAGCACAGGACGTTGTTGACCTGGTTGGGATAATCGCTGCGCCCGGTGGCGACGATGGCATCGCCGCGCACTTTGGCGACATCTTCCGGGGTGATTTCGGGATCGGGGTTGGCCATCGCGAAGATGATCGGGTTCCTGGCCATCGACGCGACCATCGCCGGGCTGACGGCGCCTTTTTTCGACAGGCCGAGGAAGATATCGGCGCCGACCATGGCTTCTTCGAGCGTGCGATCATCGGTGATCGCGGCATGGCCCGATTTCCACTGGTTCATGCCTTCGGTGCGACCCTGGTAGATGACGCCGTTGGTGTCGCACATCAGGACATGCTTGACGCCATAGGCCTTGATCAGCTCGGTGCAGGCGATGGCGGCGGCGCCGGCCCCATTCACGACCATCTTGACGTCTTCGGCCTTGCGCCCGGTCAGGTGGAGCGCGTTGATCATGCCGGCGGCAGCGACAATGGCGGTGCCATGCTGGTCATCGTGAAAGACCGGGATGTTCATCCGTTCCTTCAGCGTGGTTTCGATGATGAAGCATTCGGGCGCCTTGATGTCTTCAAGGTTGATGCCGCCGAACGAGGGTTCCATCAGCTCGACAGCGTCGATGAAGCGATTGACGTCCTCGGTGGCGAGCTCGATGTCGATCGAATCGATATCGGCAAAGCGCTTGAACAGCACTGCCTTGCCTTCCATCACCGGCTTCGATGCCAGCGCACCGAGATTGCCGAGCCCCAGGATGGCGGTCCCGTTGGTAATGACGGCAACAAGGTTGCCCTTGATCGTGTAGTCATAGGCCGCATCCGGATCGGCGGCGATGGCGCGCACCGGCGCGGCGACGCCGGGCGAATAGGCCAGCGACAGGTCGCGCTGGGTCGCCATCGGCTTCGACGCGATGATATCGATCTTGCCGGGTCGCCCCATGCGGTGGAAGGCAAGCGCTTCGCGATCCCCGAAATCGCTTTTTTCCGAATCCGACGTGCGTTCGCTCGACATGTTCTGGTTCCCCGCTTGGGCGCGGACGATAAGTGCCGCACCCTGCACTCGCAAGCGAAACTCTTTTGCAAGAGTCGATTGCGTGCCGCGTTGCTTCCCGGCGGCCATGTTCAACGCTAACACAGGCCGGTGACCCTGGTTCCCGCCTCCGCTGCTGCTTCCCCGATGATTGCGCAATATCTGGCGCTGAAGGACGAGGCGCCCGATTGCCTGCTGTTTTTCCGCATGGGCGATTTCTACGAGCTTTTCTTCGATGATGCGGCGGCGGCGGCCGCGACGCTCGATATAGCGCTGACCAAACGCGGCGAACATGCCGGCGTGCCGATCCCGATGTGCGGGGTGCCGGTGCATGCGGCGGAAGGGTATCTGGCGCGGCTGATCAAGGGTGGGCACCGCGTCGCCATCGCCGAACAGATGGAGGACCCGGCGGAAGCGAAAAAGCGCCCGGGAAAATCGATCGTGCGCCGTGCGATCACGCGGGTGGTGACGCCCGGGACTTTGACCGAGCCGCAGCTTCTCGATCCGCGGCGGTCGAACTGGCTGGCGGCGGTAGCGCCGGGAAGCATTGGCGGCACGCCGGCGGGGCTGGCGTGGTGCGACTTGTCGACGGGGGCGTTTGCGACCCGCGCCTGCAGCGGCGGCGAACTGTCTGCCGAACTGGCGCGGCTGGCGCCCGCCGAAGTGATTGCCCCCGAGGGGTGGGATGGCCTGGCCGCGACCCCGCGGCCGCCGCTCGATTTCACGCCCGCACGCGGCGAGGCGGCGCTGAAGGCGCGCTTCGGTGTCGCGACCCTCGATGGCTTCGGGCGTTTTTCGACCGCCGAGATTGCCGCCGCCGGGGCGCTGCTCGCCTATGTCGAGGCGACGGCGAAGGGCGCGGTGCCGCTGCTCACCCCGCCGCGGCCCGAGCTGCCCGGCAGCACCATGGCGATCGATGCCGCCACCCGCGCCAGCCTCGAATTGGCGCGCGGCGCAGGGGGCGGCCGCGCCGGCAGCCTGGAGGCAGTCGTCGACCGCACGGTGACCGCCAGCGGCAGCCGGCTGCTGGCGGCCGACCTGTCGGCGCCGCTGACCGATGCCGCCGCGATCGGCGCGCGGCTCGATCTCGTCGGCTGGTTCGCCGATGATGCGTTGCGGCGCGGGCGGGTCCGCGAGGCGCTTGCGGCCATGCCCGATGTGGCGCGCGCGCTCGGGCGGCTGGCGGTGGGGCGCTGGACGCCGCGAGATCTCGGGCAGATGCGCGACGGGCTGGCGCTGGCACTCGCCTTGAAGGCGCAATTGTCGGCGCCGGCACTCGATACACCGCCGCTGCTGCCCGAAACACTGGCGGGCATCGGCGGCCATGGCGGGCTGGTCGAAGCCTTGCGACGTGCGCTTGTCGCCGAACCGCCGCACGATGCCAGCGCCGGCGGGGCGATCGCGCCGGGGCATGATGCGGCGCTCGATGCGCTGCGCGAAACCGCGCGCGACGGGCGCAGCGCGGTGGTGGCGCTCGAAACCCGGCTGCGCGGCGATATGGGGGTGGCGGCGCTCAAGATCCGCCACAATGGCGTGCTGGGCTATCATATCGAAGTCGCCGCCAAATTCGCCGACCCGTTGCTGCGCGCCGATTCGGGGCTGATTCACCGCCAGACGCTGGCGGGCGTGGTGCGCTTCGGCAGTGTCGATTTGTCGGCGCTGGCGGCGATGATTGCGCAGGCCGGCGACCATGCCCTCGCCGCCGAAGCCGCGCATCTCGAGGAATTGCGCGAACAGGTGCTCGCGGAGGCGGCGGCGATCAGCGGCACCGCGGCGGCGCTGGCGCGGATCGACGTGGCGACGACGCTGGCGGAACTCGCCGCGACCGAAAACTGGGTGCGCCCGCGGGTCGATGGCACCTGCGCCTTTCATGTCGAGGCCGGGCGCCATCCGGTGGTCGAGGCGGCGGTGCGCGCGGCCCGGGGCCAGTTCGTCGCCAATGATTGCAACCTGTCGGCCGATGCCCGGCTGTGGCTGGTAACCGGGCCGAACATGGCGGGCAAATCGACCTTCCTGCGGCAGAATGCGCTCATCGCCGTGCTGGCGCAGGCGGGCAGTTTCGTGCCAGCGCGGGCGGCGCATATCGGCGTCGTCGATCGCCTCTACAGCCGCGTCGGCGCGGCCGATGATCTGGCGCAGGGGCGCAGTACCTTCATGGTCGAAATGGTCGAAACCGCGGCGATTCTGTCAGGCGCCTCGACACGCAGCCTCGTGATCCTCGATGAAGTCGGGCGCGGCACCAGCACCTATGACGGGCTCGCCATCGCCTGGGCTGTCCTTGAAGCCGTGCACGACGATCTGCGCTGCCGCTGCCTGTTCGCCACTCATTACCACGAGCTGGTGCCGCTCAAGGAAAAGCTGCGCAGCCTCGCCACTGTCACCGTGTCGGCGCGCGAATGGAAGGGCGATCTGGTCTTTCTGCACCAGGTCGTGCCGGGCGCCGCCGACAAGAGCTATGGCCTTGCCGTGGCGCGGCTGGCGGGCGTGCCGGCGCCGGTGCTGGCGCGGGCGCGCAGTGTGCTGGCGCGGCTGGAGGCCAATCGCGACAAGACCGGCGGACTGGCGGCGGGGATGGCTGACCTGCCGCTGTTCGGGGCGATGCCGGTCGCTGCACCGGGGGATGCGTTGCGCGAACGGCTGGCGGCGATCGATGTCGATGCGGTGACACCGCGCGAGGCGCTCGATTTGCTGGCCGAATTGCAGGCGCTGTTGGGCTGACCCAACGCCCTCCCCCTTGCGGGGAGGGCGACTCGCGAAGCGAGCGGGGTGGGGGTACGCCCGCGGCCACACGTGAACCCCCACCCCGCGCGGGCTGTGCCCGAGTCGCCCTCCCCGCAGCCGTAGGCGACGCCTTCGCGTCAGCGGGGAGGGAGTTGCTCGTGCCTCAGAACCGCCCGCGCAGTTCCACGCCGATGATGCGCGGTTCGTTTATCATGCCGGTGAGATTGTTGAAATCGATCCCCGAGACGATGCGCACCTGGTTGGTGATATTGCGCGCGAACACCGCGGCTTCCAGCCCACCGGCGGTCTTGTAGCCGGCCTTCAATCCGCCTTCGAGGCTGGGCTTGCCGCGGAATTCGGTGGCTTCATAGAGGAAGAAGTTCACCGAGCTGCGATAGGCCCAATCGGTGAAGGCATAGATTTCGCCGTTGCCGACCGGCACCGCAAAGCGCGCGGTCACATTGGCGATGAAGCGCGGCGCTTGCGGCAGGTCGTTGCCGTCGATGAACGCCAGCCCGGCAGCGTTGCGCGGGTTGCGCACGGTGCACTGGCCCGAACCGCAGGCGCCGACGAGCAGGCCGGGATCACGGATTTCGGTGAAGTTCCAGCTGCCGCTGGCGGTCAGGTCGAGGCCCTCGACCGGCTGCGCGCCGAATTCGGCTTCCAGGCCATAGCCCACGGCCTTGTCGGCATTGAGCAGCCGCGCCGAATTGGTGGTGCCGCCAACCGCGGTCAGCTGGATGTCGTTGGTGCGGTTCCAGTAACCGGCAAGGTCGAAACGCAAGGTCTTGGCATCATTCTGGGTCTTGATGCCGACTTCGCCCGACAGCGTCGTCTGTTCCTTGGCGACCGTCGGCACGCTGCCGAACAACACGCGGCCCTGGATGGCGGGGGCGAGATAGCCGGTGGCGACGCGGGCGTAGACGTTGACGTTATCGTTGGCGACCCAGGTCGTGCTGAGGTCCCAGGCGATATTGTCGCCGCTGGCGCGCACGGTGACGGGCAGGGTGACGCCACCGGTCAGCGCAAAGCCGGCGGTGAAGCCCGAGATGGTGTCGGTCTTTTTATCGTTCGAATAGCGCAAGCCGCCGCGGATGGTCAGCGCGTCGGTGGCCTTGTATTCGGCCGAGGCGAAGATGCCGAAATTCTCGTTGCTGTTGTCGTGGATGATGTCCTGATACGACGTGCGCGAGCCGAGGAAATAGGCGGTCTCGTTGTAATCGAGGTTCTGCTTGAAATAATAAGCGCCGAACTGGGCGCGGAAACCGCCCAAATCATCGGTCTGGAAGCGCAGTTCCTGGCTGAATTCCTTGGGCTGCGAGCGGCCGCCGGTGTTGACGTCGAACAGTGCGACGTTGAGGCCGAGCGGCGGGAAGCGATAGACATTGCCGCCATCGATATCGCCGGTGCTTTCGGTGTCCGAATCCTCATAGCCGGTGACCGAATAGAGCGTGCCGACGCCATCGATATGGTAATCCATGCGCAGGTTGACACCGAAGCTGCTCAGCGACTGGCTGGTCAGGCCGTCGAGCGCGACCCTGGACTTGTCGAAGCCGGCGATGAGGTTGTTGGTGCCTTGCTGGATGATGCCGGCGCGGAAGATGCGCGGCGTGCCATCGAGGTCGCGGCCATGGACATTCAGATTGGCGTGGAAATCGGCCGAATCATAGGCGAGCTGCACCCGCCCGGCGATGTCGCGATAGCCTTCGAGCTGCTTGTCGGCGAGGCCGGTGGCGGCGGTGTTGGTCACCCAATCGTCGCGGCGCTGCAACAGCCCGGAAACGCGGGCGCTGAAACCACCACCCAGCGGGCCGCCAATGGCGGCTTCGGCGTTGACGGTGTTGTAGGTGCCCCACGACACGCTGCCATGGCCGTTGAGGGTATCGCCCGGTGCGGCCGAGCTGATCTTGACGACGCCGGCGGGCGTGTTGCGGCCGAACAGCGTGCCCTGCGGCCCGCGCAGCACCTGGACATTGGCGACATCGAAGATCGGGAACGACTTCAGCACCGGATTTTCCAGCGCGACATCGTCATAGACGACCGACACCGGCTGGGCGGCGTTGATGTCGAAATCGGTGTTGCCGAGGCCGCGGATGTAAAAACGCGGGAAGGTGCGGCCGAACGACGATTCGACGAGCAAGCTGGGTACGCGCGCCGACAGGAAGCGGATGTCGAGGCCGCTGCTGTTGATGACGTCGAGTTTTTCCGAGGCGAGCACCGACACGGCGACCGGCACGTCACGGGCATTTTCGGCGCGGCGCGAGGCGGTGACGACGATTTCGCCCATCCCGGCATCAGTGGCGGCGGCTTCGGCTGCCTGCACACCCGAAGCGGTCAGCAGTGCGACCAGCGAGACACAGGTGAAATGCAGCGGCATCGCCGGGCGGCGCGCGGAATGATGAAAAGCCATGGCAGTCGAGTCCCCGAAAAAATCAGGAGGACCCGGTAGCACGGCTGCTTTGCCCGGCAATCGCCCGCGGTCGCGAATATTGCGATTTCACGACGCGCCGGTGACGATTTGGCGACAAGTGTCGCTTTGCTGCAACGCAGCAGCGCGCTTTACTTGCTCGTCTGCGTTTGCAGCACCGGCAATTGCGAGGCGAGGCCCAGGTTGATCAGCATCGCCAGCCGCCGGTCGATCTGGAAAAAACTGGCCGCCTTGATGCCCGGCAGCACCTTGCCGACGATCGGCACATATTTGACCCGCAGTTTCGACGCCTTGATGTCGACATCGAGCCAGCGGGTGATGAAATCGGTTGCCTGGGCGTTGGAATAGCGGCCGTATTTTTCCGAATATTCCTTGATCAGGCCGTATTTCTTGTCGTTGATGACGGTCAGTTCGGCGATATATTTGTCATAGATCGGCCAAAACCGCGCCGCCTCGGCATCGGTCAGCGCCAGGGTTTCGGCGGTCTTGGTGCGCTTGTCGGCGCGCAATTCGGTGCGGATGATCTCGAGATCGGCGGCGGTCAGCGCCTGTTCGACGCCGACAGCCGGCGCAGTCTGCGCGGCAAGCGGTGCCGGGGCGATCACGAGGCCGGCCAGTGCAGTCATCAGGATCAGGCGCATCGTCGATTCTCCCCCGGGCGGTTCACGCCCCCGCGACAAGCCAGCGCTATACCGCTAGACCTGACGGATAGTGACAAAATTTCGGCATTTGCCGGGAAAGGCGCGCAATCCATGTGGCCGCTCATCGGTATCGGCGTCGTCATCATCGGCTTTGCGCTGCGTTTCAACCCGCTGCTCGTTGTCGTCGTGGCGGCGTTGGCGAGCGGCCTTGGCGCCGGCCTGGCGCCGCTCGATGTGGTCGCCGCCATCGGCAAGGCGTTCAACAACAGCCGTTATGTGACAGCAGTGTGGATCCTGTTGCCGGTCATCGGGCTGCTCGAACGCGCCGGGTTGCGGACACGCGCGCGTGATGTCGTCGCCAATGTGGCGAGCGCCACGACGGGGCGGATTTTGCTCGCTTATCTGCTCTTCCGCCAGGCCACGGCGGCGGTCGGGCTGACGACGGTGGCCGGCCATGCCCAGACGGTGCGGCCGCTGCTTGCCCCGATGGTCGAGGCCTCCGCGACGCGCGCCGACCCCGACATCTCGCCCGACGGCCTCGCCAAAGTCCGCGCCATGGCGGCGGCGACCGACAATGTCGGGGTGTTCTTTGGTGAGGATATCTTTCTCGCCGTCGCGTCGATCCTGCTGATCAAGGGCTTTCTCGACAGCAATGGCATCTTCGTGACGCCGTTCCAGCTGTCGGTCTGGGCGATCCCGACGGCGGTGGCGGCGTTCGTCATCCATGGCGCGCGCTTGCTGCGCATCGACCGCAAGCCGACATGATCGGCCTGCCGTTTCTCTATGCCCTTGCCGGGTTGATGTTCGCCGGCTTTGCGGTCTCGACGCTCGCCGACCGGGCGCACCCGCGCCGCTTCGGCAGCGCCGCCTTCTGGGGGCTGCTGGCGCTGAGTTTTCTTGCCGGGGACCGACTCGGCGATCTCGGCAATGGCGTGCTGGTGCTGGCGCTGGTGGCGCTCGCCGGCACCGGGCGGCTCGGCAAGGGCAGCCCGCCGACGACGAGCCCCGAACAGCGCGCTGCGAGCGCCAGCAAATATGGCAACCGGCTGTTCCTGCCGGCGCTGATCGTGCCCGCGGTCGCCTTGCTCGGTACGCTGCTGCTCGGGCCGCCGCTGGTCGAGGCCAAGCAGGTTACGCTGGTCAGCCTCGGGCTCGGCGTCGTCATCGCGCTGGTAGTGCTGCAATTGTGGCTGAAGCCGCCGCTGCGCGCGCCGCTCGATGAAGGGCGCAGCCTTGCCGAATCGATCGGCTGGGCACTGGTGCTGCCGCAGATGCTGGCGACTTTGGGGGCGATTTTCGGCCTGGCCGGGGTCGGCGCGATCATCGGCGGCTTTGCGTCGGGTTGGATTCCGGAAGGCTCGCGACTGGCGGCAGTGCTCGCCTTCACCCTCGGCATGGCGGGGTTCACCATCATCATGGGCAATGCCTTTGCGGCGTTTCCGGTGATGATGGCGGCGGTGGGCCTGCCGATCCTCGTGCTCAAGCTGGGCGGTGATCCGGCGATCGTCGCGGCGATCGGCATGCTGGCGGGGTTTTGCGGGACGCTGCTGACACCGATGGCGGCGAACTTCAACATCGTACCGGCGGTGCTGCTTGAACTGCCCGACCGCAACGGCGTCATCAAGGCGCAGGTGGCGACGGCACTGCCGCTGCTGGCGATCAATACGCTGCTGATCTGGGGGCTGGCTTTCCGATGATATTGGATGAAGCGTTGGCGGGGCGAATGGCGACGATCGCGCTCGGCCATGTGACGCGCGAGTATCCGCACAAGCTCGATCATGTGCTGGATGGCGATGGTGACGCGCTGCCGCCGCGCGCGCTGCACCCGGTGTTTTTCGGCAGCTTCGACTGGCACAGCTGCGTCCATGGCTGGTGGTTGCTGCTGCATTTGTTGCGGCGTTTTCCGCAGCATTCGTCTGTAGCAAAGACCCGCGCGCTGGCGGCGGAACTGTTCACGCCCGCCAATATCGCGGTCGAATGCGCCTATCTCGAAAAGCCATCATCGCGGGGGTTCGAGCGGCCCTATGGCTGGGGCTGGCTGCTGGCGCTGCACGACGAAGCGGCGCAGCATGGCGACCCGGCGCTGGCCGAGGTGCTGGAACCCTTGGCGCGCGCTTTCGCCGCTCGGTTCCACGCCTTCCTGCCGCTGCAGACCTATCCGATCCGCACCGGCGCGCATGGCAATACGGCGTTTGCGCTGGCGATTGGCCTTGACTGGGCTCGGCGGTTCGATCCCGAACTGCTGGCGTTGTTCGAGGCGCGCTCGCTCGACTGGTTCGGCGGCGATGCCGATGCACGGGCGTGGGAACCCGATGGCGATGCCTTTCTGTCGCCGACGCTGTGCGAGGCGCTGCTGATGGCGCGGCTGCTGCCGGCCGCGGATTTCCAGGGCTGGTTCGCCGCCTTCCTGCCGCGCGCCGCCGCCGGCCTGCCCGCCAGCCTTTTCACCCCGCCCGCGGTCAGCGACCGCAGCGACGGCAAGATCGCCCATCTCGACGGCCTGGCGCTCAGCCGGGCGTGGTGCTGGCGCGGGATTGCCGCGGCGCTGGCGAAAGACGATCCGGCCCGGGCGGCGATCCTGAAGACGGCGGACGCGCATCTGGCGGCGGGGCTGCCGCATATCGCCGGGGATTATGCCGGGGAACATTGGCTGGCGACGTTCGCGCTGCTGGCGCTGGGGGATTAGCGCAGCTTGACCAGCGCCGTATCGAGCGACTGCAAGAACCGCGACCGGTCGGTCTTGGAAAACGCTCCCGGCCCACCGGGCACGACATCGCCGCCGGCGCGCAGATCGGCCATGATGGCGCGGGTCGCAATCGCGGCACCGATCGAGCTGGTGGTGAAGGCGCGGCCATTATGCGCCAGCACGGTCGCCCCGGCCTTCAGGCAGCGGTCGGCGAGCAGGATATCGCCGGTGATGACCAACGTATCGGGAGCGGCCTCGCCGGCGATCCAGTCATCGGCGGCGTCGAAACCCGACGACACGATCATCTGGGTGATCAGCGGGTGGCCCGGCAGACGCATGCCGCTGTTGCTGACCACCACCGCTGCAACGCCATGCCGGACGGCGACGCGGTAAATTTCGTCCTTTACCGGGCAGGCGTCGGCATCGACGAGGATGCGCGGCATCTACAGGCTGTCGGCGATGCGCGTCGCCAGCCGGGTTGCAACATCGGCCTTGCTCGCCGCGCCCCAGTCCTCGCGGCCCTGGTGGGTGATAAGGTGAACATGGGTGCGGTCTTCCCCGAACACGCCTTCCGACACGTCATTGGCGACGATCCAGTCGGCGCCCTTTTTCGCCAGCTTGGCGGTGGCATGGGCGATCAGATCATCGGTTTCGGCGGCAAAGCCGATGACGAGTGCCGGGCGGTTGGCGGCGTGGCCGGTGGTGGCGAGGATATCGGGGTTTTCAACGAGGTTGATCGGCGGTGGCGCGCCCTTCGATTTCTTCAGCTTCGATGTCGCGGGCTCGACATGCCAGTCAGCGACCGCAGCGACCATGATCGCCGCATCGGCGGGCAGCGCCGCGGCGACCGCCGCGGCCATTTCGCGGGCGCTGACGACATCGATACGGGTGACGCCGGGCGGGGTGGCGAGCGCGACGGGGCCGGACACCAACGTCACCCGCGCGCCTTCGGCCGCCAGCGCCGCAGCGATGGCATAGCCCTGCTTGCCCGATGACCGGTTGCCGATGTAGCGCACCGGGTCGATCGCTTCATGGGTCGGCCCGGCAGTGACCAGCATGTGCCGCCCGGCGAGGCGATGCGTCCTGCCCGCCAGCGCATCGGCGATCGCCGCCATGATCGCCGGCACTTCGGGCAAACGCCCCGGCCCGGTTTCGCCGCACGCCATGGCGCCGCTGTCGGGCTCCATGACGCCCACGCCATCGCCGCGCAGCGTCGCCACATTGCGGCGGGTCGCGGCGTGCAGCCACATGCGGACATTCATCGCCGGCACCATCAGCACCGGGGTGTCGGTGGCGAGCAGCAGCGTCGTCGCCAGGTCATCGGCCATGCCCTGCGCCGCGCGCGCCATCAGATCGGCGGTGGCGGGGCAGACGACGATCAGATCGGCCGAACGCGACAGGGCGATATGCCCCATCGTCGCTTCGGCCTCGAGATCCCAGAGCGAGGTCCGCACCGGCGCTTCGGCCAGCGCCGACAGGCTGAGCGGCGTCACGAAGCGCGCCCCGCCGTCGGTGAGCACCGGCGTCACGCTCGCCCCCGCCCGGCGCAACTCGCGCACCAGTTCGAGCGCTTTATAGGCAGCGATACCGCCGCCGACGATAAGGAGAATGGTCTTGCCCTGCATCGGCGCAGCCTAGCGTGGGCAAGGGGGCTTTGTCGAACGGGGTCATTACAGCCATTTGGCGAAGATGACCGTCGCCGTCTTGCGGCCATCGGGCATCAGGGCGAAATCGGCGATGCTGCCGATCCGCGTCCAGCCGCAACTGTCATAGAGCATCGCAGCGGCGGAATCGGGCACGGTATCGAGCACCAGCGTCATGCGGCCGAGCCTGCGTGCTTCGGCCTCTAGCGCTGCCATCAACTGCCGGCCGACACCCCGGCGCTGCGCCGCGCCGGCGACGATGAGTTTTTGCACATCGGCGCGGTGCGGCTGGTTGGGCGGCTGGTCGGTGGCAAGGCTGACGGTGCCGCGCAGCGTATCGGCGTCATGGGCGACAAGGATGACGAGGCCCGGCGTCGCAAGCCGCGCCGTCCAGAACGCCAGCGCCTCGGCCGTCGCGAACCCGGCCAGGAAGCCGATCGACGCACCGCCCACGACCGCTTCGACGAGCAAATCCGCCAGCGCCGGCAGATCGGCCGGTTTCGCCCGACGGATCGCGGCGCCCGGCATCAGCCCAGCCAGTAGACGCCCGCCGCGCCGGCGCCGGACGCGAGCAGCAGCCACGGTGTCGACCAGCCCTGGCGACGGCGGCGCACCGGCAGCGGCGGCAGCGGCGGGCCATCGGGGGCAGCCCCGGGAATCGGATGCGCGGCAACCCATTGGCGCAGCAGCCGCGGCAGTTCCGACAGGGCGCGGACATTTTCAACGAGCCGGTCGGCGAGGATCGCTTCGGGGCCCATCTCGTCGCGCACCCAGTCACGCACATAGGGTTCGGCGACTTCCCACATGTTGACCTGCGGGTCGAGTGTCAGCGCGACGCCTTCGACCATCACCATGGTCTTCTGGAGGAGCAGCAGGTGTGGCTGCACTGCCATGTCGAAGCTGCGCGTGATGGCGAACAGGCCGTCAAGCAATTGCGTGATGTTGACGTCCTTGGCGCGCTTGCCGCGGATCGGTTCGCCGACCGCGCGCAACGCGGTCGCAAAGGCGCCGACATTGTGGTGCGGCGGCACATAGCCGGCTTCGAAATGGATTTCGGCGACGCGGGCGTAATTGCCCGTCACCAGCCCGAACAGGATTTCGGCGAGATACATGCGGGCGCGGCGGTTGATGCGCCCCATGATGCCGAAATCGATGACGCCCAACCGCGCACCATGGCCATCCGATGGCGGGATGACGAACAGATTGCCCTGGTGCATGTCGGCATGGAAAAAGCCCTTGGCGATCGCCTGCGCCAGAAAGCCGTGGACAAGGACTTCGGCGAGTTTTCGTCGATCAAAATCGAGCGCGGCCAGCGCTTGCGTGTCGCCCATCTTGATGCCGTCGATCCAGTCGATGACCAGCACGCGGCGCGACGAGCGCGCCCAGTCGATGCCGGGGATGACGAAATCGGGCTCGCCCTGCACGGCTTCGGCGAGTTCGGAGGCATTCGACGCTTCGCGGCGCAGGTCGAGCTCGGCCTCGGTCCAGCCCTTGAAGGTGGCGATGACGGCGCGTGGCCGCAGGCGCGCGAATTCGCCGCCGAGCAGTTCGATATGGCCGGCGGCCCATTGATAGGTGTCGATGGCCTCGGCGAGCGTCGCCTCGATGCCGGGGCGCAGCATCTTGATGGCGACCTGGCGGCCATCGGTGGTGACGCCGCGATGCACCTGCGCCATCGAGGCAGCGCCGATGGCGACGGGGTCGATCGAGGTGAAATGCAGCCGCCAGTCATTGCCGGCAAGGCTGGCGTTGAGAACGGCCTCCATCGCGGCAAAGGGCAAAGGCGGCAGCGAATCCTGCAGGCGAACGAGAT
Source organism: Alphaproteobacteria bacterium (assembly GCA_031426015.1). Classification (GTDB taxonomy): domain Bacteria; phylum Pseudomonadota; class Alphaproteobacteria; order Sphingomonadales; family Sphingomonadaceae; genus Sandarakinorhabdus. Next base: position 52,253 of record JANPKK010000009.1, on the reverse strand, counting down.
CGGCGGTGGCTTCGGGGCCGATCAGGTCGGGGCGGGTAGCGAGCGCCTGGCCGAGCTTGACGGCGGCCGGGCCGACGGCGGCAAGGCCGGCGGCGAAATCGGGGGTGGTGGGCGCGCCCGTACCGATGCGGGCGACGCGCGCGACGGCACGGATGGCGAAGGGCGCCTTGGCGCTTTCGAACGGCCGCAGCGCGCCGTGGCGGGCGAGGCGCCGCCCCCAGACGAGCATGCGCCAGAGATGGGTGACGGTGGCGGTCATGCGAGCGGCTTAGATCTTCCAGCCGCTGTGGATCGCCACGGCACCACCCAGGATCGGGCGGTATTTGACGTTGCTGAACCCTGCCTCGCCGATCATCCGGGCGAAATCGGGCATCTTGGGAAAGCGCCGGATCGATTCGATGAGATAGCGGTACGAATCGCCGTCCTTGGCGACGACTTCGCCGATGCGCGGCACCAGATGCTCGGAATAGGCATCATAGGCAGCGCCGAACCCCGGCCATTCGGTGGTCGAGAATTCGAGGCAGAAGAAGCGCCCGCCGAACTTGAGCACACGATGCGCCTCACGCAGCGCGGCCGGAATATCGGTGACGTTGCGGATGCCGAAGGCGATCGTATAGGCATCGAAGGTGCGATCGCCGAACGACAGGGTTTCGGCATTCTCCTCGCGCCATTCGAGCCCCGTCAGTGCCTTTTTCTCGGCGCGTTCGCGGCCAACCGCGAGCATCTCGGGGTTGATGTCGGCCACCGTGACGTCGGCGCCCGCCTTGGCGATGCGAAACGCGATGTCGCCGGTGCCGCCCGCCATGTCGAGGATATGCTCGCCGGCGCGGGGCTTGAGTGCGCGGACGAAATCATCCTTCCACACCCGGTGCATCCCCGCCGACATCAGATCGTTCATGATGTCATAGCGTTTGGCGACCGAGGCAAAGACCTCGCCCACCCGGCGGGTCTTTTCCTCCGGCGCAACGTCTTCATAGCCGAAGCTGACGGTCTGTGGCTTGGGTTCGCTCATGCGATGCGTCCTAACGAACAGTTGGCACCACGGCAAACGCGCCATATGTCACGCTGATGCGTCAGCCCAAGCCCTGGACCGCCCGGCAGGAGCGGATGTTTGTTCGTCTTTACGACATCAAAGAGCGGCACCGGCCCGGTCACTGGTTTCCGATCCTGCAATCTCTGTCCGCGCAGGGATTGGGCGCAGCACTTTGCCAGTTGGGCGATATCCACAGCGATGGCCGTTGGAGCGGCATGTATTATTCGGCGCGCGCTTTGAAATGCTATCGCAGCGCCATCATGCGCGGTGATCGCATTGCTTTGTACAATCTGGCGATCACACATCTGAATTGGAACGATATGTCGGGCTATCGATACTGGCTGGCTCGCGCGGCAATGTTCGACGATGACTACCGGACTGAATTCAAACAATTTCGCCCACGATTCCCTCATGACGCGATGCGCCGCTGGCACCGCTACGCGCAGGAGCGCTAACCCAGAATGCCTGAACTCCCCGAAGTCGAAACCGTCATGCGCGGCCTGGCCCCTGTCTGGGTCGGGCAGCGTTTCGACCGGGTGACGCTGCATCGCGCCGATCTGCGGCGGCCGTTTCCCGATGGGCTGGGGCAGCGGCTGACCGGTGCGACCGTCGTCGCGTGCCGGCGGCGGGCCAAATATGGCCTCATCGATACCGATCGCTGCGATACGCTGGTGCTGCACCTGGGCATGTCGGGGCGGATGCGGGTCGATCCGGACAGCATCGGCAAGCACGACCATGTGGTGTTCGAAACCGGCAATGGCCGGGTGGTGGCGTTCAACGATGCGCGGCGCTTCGGCTCGCTCGATCTGGTCGAGACGGCGGGGGCCGAGGCACATCCGCTGCTTGCCGGCATCGGGCCCGAGCCGCTGGGGCCGGATTTCGGCGCGGCGCTGCTGGTGCGGGCCTTTGCCGACCGGCTGGCGCCCGCCAAGGCGCTGCTGCTCGATCAACGCATCATTGCGGGGCTGGGCAACATCTACGTCTGCGAGGCGCTGTTCCGCGCCGGCATCCACCCGGCGCGCGCCGGTGGCACGGTGGCGGCGGCACGGCTGAAGGCGCTGGCGGCCGCCGTGCCGCAGGTGCTCGAGGAAGCGATCGCGGCGGGGGGATCGTCATTGCGCGATCATGCGGCGCCCGACGGCACGCTGGGTTATTTCCAGAAGACATTTTCGGTCTATGGTCAGGAAGGCAATGCCTGCCCGGCCTGCGCGACCCCGGTGGAACGCATCGTCCAGTCGGGGCGATCGAGTTTCTTCTGCCCCAAATGCCAGCGGTAGTTGACCGAATCTCCTCGCACCGCTATGCGCCACCCCTTCCGGTGGAGGGTTTCCCGACGCCGTTCCGGTCATGTGCCGGGAAACCTGCACGCAACCGTTTCAGATTTATAGGACGAACATGGCCAATACGCCCCAGGCTGAAAAGCGCATCCGCCGCAACAACCGCCGCGCTGAAATCAACAAGGCGCGCGTCAGCCGTATCCGCACCTTCGTCAAGAAGGTCGAATCGACCATCGCCGGCGGTGATGCCGCTGCTGCGGCTGCCGCGCTTGCTGCGGCCCAGCCCGAAATGATGCGCGGCGTGTCGAAGGGTGTGCTTCACAAGAACACCGTCGCTCGCAAGATTTCGCGTCTCGCCAAGCGCGCCAAGGCGCTCGCCACGGCCTGAGGCCGGCGTCGGGCTCCGGCGCGAAGCCAAAGGCACGCTACCAAAATGGCGCCGGGGCAACCCGGCGCCATTTTGCTTGTCCGGGCACCTGCGGCCCCGAATCACACGCGATCCGGTGCAGCGCCTGACGGACCCGAAGTGCCACTGGCGATTCGCGCGGCGCGGGTCTGCCCGGCCGGCAATATGACTGCCGCCAAAGGCACGGATTTCGACATTGTGTATTTTCGGGGTGACCCGGCGCCGGTGCCGGGCGATGACCGGCGCCCGAATCGGTGCTCACCGAGCAGCAAATATTACCATGGCGATTCAAGGCCTTGGCCGCTGCGATTCGACCTGTGTCATCGAACGTTCATCAGATTGTCACGAAAAATCAGCGCCTTGCCTTGGTGATGGAGCGAATTGGCCGATAACCGTGTCAACGGAATTATTTCAGTTCCGCGTAGATTCTCATGCTTGCCCGGGGTGCTCCGGGTTGCTTATCTGACCCCCGGTTTCGCGGCTTCAAGGCTCGCTTCGGCGGCCACGGCTCGATCGACAGAATGGGGACATCCGAACGCGGCGCAAGCCGCGAGAGGGGGATTTATTGCCTGCGCTTCGGCGCGGGTAGCCCGGCTTTTGTCGGCGCGTTGCAACGCATGCGTTGCTGTCGGCGCGAAACGGCTCGGACCTCGATAATGGGGCCGGCCAGGACAAAAGGGAGGCGTGGTTCGTGTCATCGGCGGCAATCTCGACAAGCCATTCCCCGGTGCATACGCACGTCGCCCCGACAGCCACCACGAATCGGGCTGCCGGCTGGACGACGCCGCGCAGCGACGACGGTGATGCCGCCGCCTGGGTGCGCGTGCGCGCCGCGTTGGCGCGTGAAACCGGCGATCGCAATTTCGATACCTGGCTGGCGCCGCTGGCCTTGCTGGCGAGCGATGGCGATCGGGTGACGCTGGCGGCGCCGTCGGCGTTCCTTGCCGATTGGGTGGCGGGCAATTTCGCCGACAAGCTGCGCCAGCATTGGGCGATCCAGCGCCCCGGCACGCGCCAGGTCGTCGTGTCGGTGCAGCAGGGGGCAGCGGCGTCGATGTCGGTAGCGCCGCCGGTGGCCGTGGTGCCGCCCGTCGCCCCGGCGATCAGCCTGCCGGTCGAGGCGCGCTACAGTTTCGACAATTTCATCGTCGGCAAGTCGAACGAGCTTGCCTATAACGCCGCGCAAGCCGTCGCCGAGCCGGGGCCGGTGGGGTTCAACCCCCTGTTCCTTCATGGCACGACAGGGCTGGGCAAGACCCATCTCATGCATGCCATCGGCAACGCCTTTCTGGCGCGCCAGCCCGATGCCAAGGTCGCGTATATGTCGGCCGAAAAGTTCATGGTCGAATTCCTCGCGGCGTTGCGTGCCAAGGATACCATCAGCTTCAAGCAGCGGCTGCGCTCGGTCGACCTGCTGATGATTGACGATGTCCAGTTCATCGCCGGCAAGGAATCGACGCAGGAAGAATTCTTCCACACGATGAACGAGATCATCAGCGCCGGTAAGCGGCTGGTGATCACCGCCGATCGCAGCCCGCAGAACCTCGAAGGCATCCAGGAACGCATTCTCAGCCGCATGGCGTGGGGTCTCGTTGCCGACATCAACCCCGCCGATTACGAGCTGCGGCTCAACATCCTGCACGCCAAGCTCGGCACCATGACCCAGAATGTCACGGTGCCCGCCGAGGTCATCGAGTTCCTGGCGCGCAAGATCACCGCGAACGTGCGCGAGCTTGAAGGCGCGCTCAACCGGGTGGTGGCCTATGCGGCGCTGGTCAACCTGCCGGTGACGCTCGAATTCACCCGCGAAACGCTCGCCGACCTGCTGCGCGCCCATGAAAAGAAGCTGACTATCGACGAGATCCAGCGCAAGGTCGCCGAATATTATGTGCTGAAGATGGCCGATCTGCTTTCCGCCCGGCGCGCCCGCGAAGTCGCCCGGCCGCGGCAAGTAGCGATGTATCTGGCGAAGAAGCTCACCCCGCGCTCGCTGCCCGAAATTGGCCGGCGCTTCGGTGGCCGCGATCATACGACCGTGATGCACGCGGTGAAGCGCATCGAGGAGTTGCGCGCCGCCGACAGCGAACTCAACAACGACGTGGTACATCTGACGCGGTTGCTCGACGCCTGAGCTGACGCCGCTCTCCCGCAAGCGGGAGAGGGGGCAATCAACAACGGGGTGCAGGGGGTCACCCCCTGCCTCTTCCTTCTGTCGCCCACCCGCGCTAACCCCGCCCGGTGACCACCACCACCCGCGGCATTTTCTGGATGATCGTTTCGAGCATCGCCTTTGCGTCGATGTGGGTGATGATCCGTTTTGCCTCGCACGATGTGCATGCTTTCGTCATCGTGTTCTTCCGCAACCTGTTCGGCACGCTGGTGCTGGTGCCGATGATGCTGCGCAACCAGGGGTTGATGAAGATCAGCCGGCTTAAGGCCAATCTGCGGCGCGCGACATCGGGGTTCATCGCGACGACCGGCACCTTTTACGCCGTGTCGCACGCGCCGCTGGCGACGGCGCTGAGCATCAATTACACCGCGCCGCTGTTCGCCACCGTGGCGGCCGTGTTGTTCCTGGGCGAAAAGATCCATGCCCGGCGGGTGGCGGCGCTGATCGCCGGGTTTGCCGGCATGCTGATCGTGGTGCGCCCGGGCGCGCTGCCGCTGACGCCCGGGGTGCTGGCGGCGATGCTGTCGGCAGTGTCGACGGCGTTTTCGATCATCGCGATCCGGCAGCTGGTGGCATCGGACGACAGTCGCTCGGTCGCGGCCTGGACCTTCATCCTGATGACGCCGCCGAGCCTGGTGCTGGCGCTGTTCTACTGGACGCCGCCGCCGGCATCGGTGTGGCCGCTGCTGTTCATCATCGGCTGTGTGGCGGCGGTCGGGCAACTGGCGATGAACCGCGCCTTTGCGCTGGCCGAGGCATCGGCGGTGCTGCCCTATGATTTCGTGCGCTTCGGGCTGGTGACGGTGTTCGGTATCACGATCTTTGGTGAACGGCTCGACGCCATGACCATCCTCGGCGGCGTCGTGATTTTCGGCGCCACCGTCTATCTGGCGGTGCGCGAGCGGCAGGTGGCGCGGGCGGCGGCGACCCTGCCACTCTAAATCGGTTGCGCAGGGCTGCTCGGGTTACCATAACGCCCGGGACCATTTGGGGAGTCACATCATGAAGCTTGCAGGTAGTTCGGCTGTCGTCACCGGCGGCGCATCGGGTCTGGGTGAAGCCACCGCCCGCGCGCTCGCGGCGGAAGGCGTCAAGGTCGCGATTTTCGACATGAATGCCGAAAAGGGTGAAAAGGTCGCGGCGGATATCGGTGGCGTGTTCTGCAACGTCAACGTGACCAGCGACGAATCGGTCGATGCCGGTTTCGCCAAGGCGCGCGCTGCCAACGGCCAGGAGCGCATTTTGATCAACTGCGCCGGCACCGGCAACGCCATCAAGACCGCCAGCCGCGCCAAGGAAAGCGGCGAAATCAAGCATTTCCCGCTCGATCTGTTCAACATGCTGATCCAGATCAACCTCGTCGGCACCTTCCGCTGCATCGCCAAATCGGCAGCGGGCATGCTGACGCTCGAGCCGATGGAAGATGGCGAGCGCGGTGCGATCGTCAACACGGCGTCGGTGGCGGCCGAAGACGGCCAGATGGGCCAGGCGGCGTACAGCGCATCCAAGGGCGGCGTTGTCGGCATGACCTTGCCGATCGCGCGCGACCTGATGGGCGAGGGCATTCGCGTCAACACCATCCTGCCGGGCATTTTCAACACGCCGCTGCTGCAGGGCGCACCCGACAATGTGAAGGCGGCGCTGTCGGCGTCGGTGCCGTTCCCCAAGCGCCTGGGTGCGCCGGCGGAATATGCGTCGCTGGCGGTGGAGATGTGCCGGAATTCCTATTTCAACGGGGAAGATGTGCGTTTGGACGGGGCGATCCGGATGGCGCCACGGTGAGTCGAAGCGCCGCGAGCGCGTAGCGAAACGCTACGCGCCGACAGGCGCAAGACCGGCCGGCGAGACGGGGCGGCCTTCCCGCCCCGGACTCGTCCGACGCCAGCCGCGGCTTTGCCGCGGCTCTTTCTCGTCTGAGACTCTGGCGCGGCTTTGCCGCGGCCCTTGCTGAAACAGGCCAGATTGACACACCCGAGCCACCCCGTAACATCACCCCGCCAACCATCGGGGAGAGCAGACGTGGCGCACAAATTCGAAGTCTTCAAGGACAAGGCCGGCGAGTTCCGGGTCCGTTTCAAGTTCAACAGCGAAACGATGTTCTCGACCGAAGGCTATGCGTCGAAAGCGTCGGCGATGAATGCCATCGAATCGATGAAGAAGAACGGCCCCGGCGCGCCGATCGACGATACGACGACCGCCTGAGCCGTCACGAAACCGGCCTCCCCCCGAATTGGGCGGGGGGCCGTTTTGTGCCCGGGCCTATGAACCGGGTGCAGGGCCGCCGGCCGTGCCCGCCGGAGGCGATGCTACCCGTCGATCGCGTTCGCCAACGCGAAATCGCGCGTCGAAAGCCCGCCGGCATCATGCGTCGTCAGCCGGATTTCGACGCGATTATAGACGTTCGACCATTCGGGATGGTGATCGGCCTTTTCGGCGAGCAGCGCGACGCGCGTCATGAAGGCGAAGGCCGTGACGAAATCGGCGAATTTGTAGGTCCGCTCGATGCCGTCGCCGTTCAACGTCCAGCCCGGCACATCGGCCAGCGCAGCGGTGATGGCGGCATCGTCGAGTTTGGCGATCATGGGGACATTCCTTGCAGTGGGGGCAGCGCCTGTCCTATCCCCGCTCGATGAGCACCCGTCAAACCCTCGCGCCGTCGCTGGCCGATATCGAAACGCTGGCCCAGGCAGCGGTCGAGCGGTTGCCCGACGTCTTCCGCGATCATCTGTCCAGCGTGCTGCTGCGCATCGAGGATTTTCCCGATGCCGAGGTGATCGCCGAGATGGAACTCGAGAGCGAATGGGAGATTCTGGGGCTATACCAGGGGCGGCATGTCGGGCTGAAGGGTGACGAGCCGAGCGGCGCACTGCCCGACATGATCTTCCTCTACCGCCGGCCGATCCTCGATGAATGGTGCCAGACCGATGATTCGCTCGAAGCGATCGTCACCCATGTGCTGGTGCACGAAGTCGGGCATCATTTCGGGTTGAGTGACGAGGCGATCGAGGCGATCGAGGCGGGGGTCCCCTAACCTCTCCCCCTGAGGGAGAAGCAAGGACTCGGCGCAGCCGAGCCGGGAGAGGGGTGCTTACCAGCATAAGCAAGAAAACAAGAGCATGGGCAAAGCCCATGCCGACGTCAGACGAGTTCGGCCAGCGAGGCTGTCCGCCTCGCTGGCCGAGCTTGCGTCTGTCGACGCTTAGCTTCGCTAAGCGCTCGCGGCGCGGCGCTTAGAAATTAACCCGACCGGTCACCCCGAAATACCGATCCGCTTCACGCGGAATCAGGTAGCGCAGCGACCCACCCGGACCACCATTGGTGATCTGTGCCGGGAAGCTGGTGTCGAACAGGTTCTTGACGACGAACTGCAGGCGGAAGCGATCGTCCTTTTCAACCAGGCCGATCTGCAGGTCGACAAGGCTGTAGGCCTTGATCGTACCCTGTGCCCGCACCGCGGCGCTGGCATCGAACAGGGACAGTTGGCTCGACTGGGTCGAGGCCTGGGTGCCGAAGGTGAAATCGACCGTGCCACCGGTGCGCCAGCGGTAATCGGCGCCGAGCGAACCCTTCCACTTGGGTGCGAAGGCCAGCGGGGTGCCGGCGGGAACGACGGCGGCGCCCGGAGGGGCATTGAAGCGATCGACGCGCGCATCGGTATAGGCGACGCCGCCCGAGAAGGTCAGGTCGGTGACCGGGCGCCAGACGAAATCGAGCTCACCGCCGCGGGTCGAGATATCGCCGGCGTTGGTGAAGCGCGTGATGATCACGCCTGCAACCAGATCCGGGTTGTTCGCCTGGAAATTCTTGTACTTGGCGTAGTAACCGGCGAGGTTGAGGATCAGCGAACCGTCGAACAGCACGTTCTTCAGGCCGATTTCATAGCTGTCGGCGGTTTCCGGATCGATGACGTTGGTGCCATTGGCGTTCAGGTTGAAGAAGATGTTGTACGCCGGGCCCTTGTAGCCGCGCGAATAGGTACCATAGGCCATGATGTCGTCGTTGACATCGAACTGCAGCCCGGCCTTGCCCGACAGATTGTCGGCATCGGTCTTGGTGCGGAACGGCACGCCGTTGGTGGCGAGCGGATCACCATTGATGTTGGCCGGCGTCGAGGTGGCGAACACGCCCGCATCGAAGTTGCGGTTCACGCCCGGGATGCCGCCGACGTTCGGGGTGGCGACGCGGCTGTGGAAGACCGACAGATTGTCGATGGTGTAACGAAGGCCGACGATGCCGCGCAAGCGATCGGAAAAGTTGATGGTGCCCTGGCCGAACACCGCGACGTTGTCGAATACCGAGCCGAAATTGGCGGTGCCCGAAAAGGTCGAGGTGGCGGGGGCGCCGGTGCTGCCGCAGGGGATGAGCGCGGCAACGGCGGGGGCCGGGTTGCAGCTGGTGACGTTGCGGGTGAAGGTCCGCTCGCTTTCGGCGCGCGAATAGAAGGCGCCGACGACATAGCTGAAGAAATTGTCGGCAGGCGACGTCAGGCGGAATTCCTGGCTGAAGGTATTGCCGATCTGCGGACCATCATCGTGCAACTGAGCGATGCCGGCAACCGGCTGGCCGATCCAGTCACCATCGCGGATTTCGCGATTCTTGTAGTTGCGATAGGCGGTGATCGAGGTGACCGTCAGGTTGCCGAGTTCGGCATCGAGCTGTGCCGACAGGCCCCAGCTGGTTTCCTTGGTCTGGGTGATCAGGTTCTGGCGGATCGTGCGGGTCTTGTCGCCCTGCAGGTTGATCCCGGCCAGCGCCAGTGCGCCGACGCCGGTGGGCGTCGTGCCGATCACTTCGGCGCAGCAATCATCATCGGCGCGGCGCCAGTCGGCGATCACGGTCAGCTTGACGGTGCTGCTGACATCGGCTTCGAGCAGGCCGCGCACGCCATAGCGTTCATAGCCGTTGACGCGGCGGTTCACGTTTGGCGCATCGTTGAAGATGTTGCCGTCATAGGTGCCGTAGAAACCGGTGACGCGGGTGCGGACATTGTCGCCGATCGGCAGGTCGATGCCGCCGCGAACGCGATATTCGGTGCCATTGTCGAAAAAGACGCTGCCTTCGGCAAAGCCGCCAAGTTCGGTGCCCGGGCGCTTCGACACGATGTTGACGACACCGGCCGACGAGTTCTTGCCGAACAGCGTGCCCTGCGGCCCGCGCAGCACTTCGATGCGCTCGATATCGACGAGATCGGAGAAGGCTTCACCGGCCCGGGCGAGAACGACACCGTCGAGCACGGTGGACACCGAAGGCTCACCGGCGATCGAGAAGGTCGCGGTGCCGACGCCGCGCAGATACAGCGACTGGTTGATCGTGGTGCCCGACTTGCGGAAGTTGAGCGATGGCACGAGGTATTGCGCGCCTTCGAGGTTGAGCGAACCCTGGCGGGCGAGCGCATCGCCGCTGACCACCGAGACGGCGAGCGGCACGTCCTGCAGGCGCTCGGAACGCTTCTGCGCGGTGACGACGATTTCGAGGCTGTCCTCGACGGCGGCGGCGGCGGTGGCAGGCGCGGGGGTCGCCGTCTGGGCGGCGAGCGGGGCGGCGGCGACAGCGAACAGCGCGGCGGTCCCGAGCAGGGTGGTACGGATCATGGTTTCTCCCAAGTTGGCCCGGCCGTAATGGCCATCTGATTACTGGGATTTTCCCCAGCCTTGTTGCTGCGTGCAAGATAGCGCTTCTTGCCCAGCGTCAAGATGGGGCCGGGCGAACCGCACAACTGTGTTGCGACTGTGCAACAGTTTTTGGCATTTTCTGGCGGCGGGAACCGCCTTAAAGTCCCAGTTCGCGCATTTCGACCACACGATGCTCGCGCGCGCTGGTTTCGGCGGCGATGCCGATGGCGACGGCGCGCAGGCCATCATCGGCGGTGACGATCACCGGTCCTTCACCGCGCACGGCCGCGGCAAAATGCTGGTGCTGGTAAAAGGTCGAGCCATGATGCTGGCCGGCGGCGAGCGCGGTTTCGTCGGTATGGACCGTTTCGCGGGTGGCGCGCTTGGGGTTCATGAAGCCGACGCGCGGGCTATGGACGAGCTCACCCGACGGGATGAAGCAATCGAGTCGCGCCTCGCTGCCGGTCGCGGTGATTTCTTCCTGCTGTTCGGCACCATCGGCGAACATGCACAGGTCGAGCATGGCGCGGACGCCATTCGAAAAATCCACCGTGGTGAAGCTGTTGTCGATAATGTCGGGCTTCTGGCCGTCGTAGCGCTCATCCTGGTGGTTGATGTCCATGGCGCCCGAACAATGCACGCGCACCGGCTCGGCGCCGACAATGTGGCGCATCAGATCGAAGAAATGGCAGCATTTTTCGACCATCGTACCGCCGGTATTGGCCGAAAAGCGGTTCCAGTCGCCGACCTTGACGAGGAAGGGGAAGCGATGCTCGCGGATCGACAGCATCTGCAGCCGGCCGATGCGGCCGTCCCTGATCTGGCGGACATATTCGGTGACCGGCGGCATGAAGCGATATTCCATCGCGGTCCAGAACACCGGGCCATAGCCGGCAGCGGCGGCGGCGACGGCGCGGGCATCCTCGATCGTCGTCGCCAGTGGTTTTTCGCACAGGATGTGGAGGTTGGCGGCCATCAGCGGGCGCAGTACCTCGGCGTGGGTGAAATTGGGCGAGGCAACCACCACAGCATCGCACAGGCCCGAGGCGGCGAGCGCCGCCGCATCGCCGAAACGCGCGACATCATGGCCGACCGCGGCCGCTGCGCGATCGAGCGACGACGCGACGGGATCGGCAAGCGCGGTGACGACCGCGCCGGGGGTCAATGCCAGGTTGGCGATATGTTCGATCGCCATCATGCCCGAGCCGATGATGCCGTAGCGGATGGTTTGGGGACTTTTCATTCGGGCGCGCTCCGGGCATTGGGGGCTTATGAATATCACCCTTTCCTCCGAACGCCGCCCGCTGGGCAAGTCCGACCTGATGGTCTCGCCGATGGCGTGGGGGATGTGGCGATTTGCCGGCAGCGACGTAGCGGCGGCGCAGGCGCGTGTCGAGGCGGCGCTGGCGGCGGGCATCAATTTCTTCGATACCGCCGACATCTATGGGCCGGACAATGACGAGCCCTTCGGTGCGTCGGAAGTGCTGCTCGGCAAGGTGTTCGCGGCATCGCCCGGGTTGCGGGACCGGATCGTATTGGCATCGAAGGGCGGCATCCGCATGGGGGTGCCCTATGATTCGTCGCCGGCCTATCTGCGCGAGGCCGTCGAGGCGTCGCTGACCCGGTTGGGCGTCGAGCGACTCGATTTGTGGCAGATCCACCGCCCCGACATGCTGGCGCACCCGGCCGAGACCGCGGCAACCCTCGATGCGCTGGTGGCGGAGGGCAAGATCGCCGCCGTCGGCGTGTCGAACCACACGCCGGGGCAGACCGGCGCGCTGGCGAAATATCTGAAGGCCGGCGTGCTGACGACCCAGCCGGAATTTTCGCCGCTGGCGACGGCGCCTTTGTTCGACGGCACGCTCGATCGCGCCATGAAGCACGGTGTGGCGGTGCTCGCCTGGTCGCCGCTTGGCCAGGGCCGGCTCGGCGATGGCGACCCGCGGCCGGGGCGGATGCAGGCGGAAGATGCGCGGGTGGCGGCGACCAAGGCGGCGTTGCAGGCCCAGGGCGACAAATATGGCGTCGGCATTTCGGCGGCGGCCTATGCCTGGATCATGGCGCACCCGGCCGGCATCATCCCGATCGTCGGCACGCAGAATCCGGCGCGGATCGCCGAAAGCGCCGATGCCTATAAGGTCGAATGGACCCGCGCCGAATGGTATGGCGTGCTGGTCGCCTCGCTCGGGGAGAATTTGCCATGACGCAGAATAAGGTCGGCGCCGCCGGCGCCTGTGAAGTCAGCTGGTTTTCGGCGCTGTGCGACGATGATTACGAATTTCTCGGCCTGCCCGATCCGGCGCTGAAATCGAGCTGGGAGCATTGCCGCAACATCGTGCTGGCCGCCGAAAAGGGCGGCTTCGACAATGTGCTGCTGCCCTCGGGCTATGCGCTCGGCATCGACACGACGGTGTTCGCCGGCGCGATCGCGGCGCTGACCCGGCGGATACGGCTGCTGATGGCGGTGCGGGTCGGCGAAACCTGGCCACCGCAACTGGCGCGGCAGATTGCAACGCTCGACCGGATTGCGGAAGGGCGTTTGACCGTGAACATCATCTCGTCGGACATGCCTGGCGAGACGATGGCGTCGGCGCCGCGCTATGCCCGCACCGTCGAGGTCATGCAGATCCTCAAGACCATCCTCAACGGCGAGCCGCTCGATCACCAGGGCGAGCATTACAAGCTGAAGCTCGATCCCCCCGGCGTGAAGACCGTGTCGGGCAAATGCCCGCCGCTCTATTTCGGCGGTTTGAGCGAAGATGCCCGCGAAGCCTCGGCCAAGGCGGCCGACGTGTACCTCATGTGGCCCGACACGATGCCGGCGGTGAAGGCGATCGTCGACGACATGACGGCGCGCGCGGCGAAACATGGCCGGACGCTGAAGTTCGGCTATCGTGTGCACGTGGTCGTGCGCGAAACCGAAAGCGCGGCCCGGGCGGCGGCCGACCGGTTGCTCAGCCATCTCGATGCCAAGACCGGCGACGAAATCCGCGCCAAATCGCTCGATGCCACCTCGGTCGGCGTCAAGCGTCAGGCCGAGCTCCGCGACGCGGCGAGCGACGGCTATGTCGAGGACAATCTGTGGACCGGCATCGGCCGCGCCCGCTCGGGTTGCGGCGCCGCGATCGTCGGTGATCCCGACCAGGTGCTGGCCAAGCTGCACGCCTATCAGGCGCTCGGCATGGAGGCGTTCATCCTGTCGGGTTATCCCCACGCCGCCGAGGCTGATCTGTTCGCGCGGCACGTTTTGCCGAAACTGACGCACGGGCCGCTGGTACTTTAAACACCTCTCCCCCCTGCGGGAGAGGTCGGACTCGGCGCAGCCGAACCGGGTGAGGGGTCAGCCCCGATACGCCAGGATCGCGCGGGCCTTGCGGCGCAGATAGGCCGTGCTTTCGCGGCTGAGCTTGCCGCCGTCCTGGGCTTCGAGGGCCAGCGCTTCGTCGCGCAGGGCGATGGCGCGGGCGAGCTTTTCCTGTCGCACCGCCGGCGATTCGCGTGGCGGCAGCGGGTCGCGGCCTTCGGTGCTGCTTTGCAGGGTGCTGTAGTTCGGCATGTTCATCGTCGGCTGGTCGTTGGTGTACGACTGCGCGTTGGCGACTACAGGGGCGACTACAGGGGCGAGGAGCAGGGCGGCGGCGAGCAAGAGCTTCATGGCGTCATCCTTCGCAACAGAAGTGCTGATAATGTAAAATCACACTGCCAGCGGCGTCAACTGCGGCAATGGTGCGCCGACCGGCCTGCCAGCTAGCATTTCGGGCAAGTGGCGGGGATTTTGCGTCGCCCTAATATGGCAGCCGCACAAGGAAAACGGGGAGCGACCATGCCACTGACACCCGAATTGCGGCGCGAAATGTATCGCCAGATGGTGCGCAGCCGCGCCTTCGACGATGCGATGATCGCGCTCTACTGGGTCGGCAAGACGCCGATCTTTGCCTTTGCCAACGGGCCGTTGCCGGGCGAACTCCATTGTTCGAACGGTGCCGAGCCGGTCGGCGCCGGGGTCTGCGCCGCGCTCGATGCCGACGACATGATCACCGCCGATCACCGCCCCCACCATGTCGCCATCGCGCGCGGGGTGAACCTCAACGCTATGACCGCCGAACTGCTCGGCAAAAAAACCGGGCTGTCGCAGGGCAAGGGCGGCCATATGCACATCTATGATACACGGGTGAACTTCGCCTCGTCGGGGATCATCGCCGAGGGCATGGGGCCGGCGGCCGGCATGGCGCTGGCGCGGCGGCTGCAGAAGCGCCCCGGCGTGGCGCTGACCTTTCTGGGCGATGGCGCCGCCAACCAGGGGGCGTTCCACGAAGTGCTCAACCTCGCCGGAGTCATGAAGCTGCCGTTCATCGCGGTGGTGCAGGACAATGAATGGGGCGTTTCGACCTCGAAAAAGGAATCGACTGCGGTGGCGCGCAATTCGGACCGCGCCAGCGCCTATGGCATGGCGGGTGAATATGTCGATTCGAACGACCCCGATGACATTTATCTCGCCGCCGAACGCGCGCTGGCGCTGGCGCGCAGCGGCGGTGGCGGCACGATTCTCGAACTGCGCACGGCGCGGCTGGCCGGGCACTTCATGGGCGACCAGCAAGCGTACATCCCCGAACAGATGAAGCAGACCGACCCCAACCCGGTCTATCGCGCCAAGCTGATCCGCGAGGGCGTGCTGACGGAAGACGAAGCGGCGGCCATCGACGCGGCGGCAACCGCCGAAGTCGCCGAAGCCGTGCGGCTGGCGCAGGAGGCGCCTTATCCCGATCCGTCGGAAGCCTTTACCCATGTTTTCGCGGAAGGTGACGCATGAGCCGCATATTGACCATGGCCCGCGCCGGTCGCGAGGCGCTCGATTGGGAGATGGAACGCCGCGACGAGATTTTCGTGCTCGGCGAAGATGTCTATAATTTCGGCGGCATCTTCGGCACCGCCGATGGCTTCGGCGCCAAATATGGCCCCGAGCGCGTCATCAACACGCCGATTTCGGAAACCGGCTTCATCGGCATGGCCGCCGGCGCCGCAATGGCGGGGATGCACCCGGTGATCGATCTCGCCTACATCGATTTCATCGGCGTCTGCTACAATGTACTGCTCAATACCGCGTCGAAAACGCATTACATGTCGGCGGGCCAGGTCAAGGTACCGATGACGCTGATGATCGGCACCGGTGGCGGCTACAACAATGCCGCCCAGCATTCGCAGTGCCTGCACGCCACGGTCGCGCATATCCCGGGGGTCAAGGTTGTCTATCCGTCGAACGCCTATGATGCCAAGGGCATGATGCATTCGGCGCTGCGCGACCCCAATTTCGTGATTTACCTGACCCACAAGGGCACAGCCGGGGTCGGCTGGATGGGCACGCCGCTGAAGACGACCCTCTCCGAAGTCCCCGAAGAGCCCTATACCGTGCCGTTCGGCAAGATCGCCGTGACGCGCGAGGGCAGCGACGTGACGCTGATCGGGCTCGGCATGTCGGTGCACGAATGCCTGAAGGCCGCCGATGAACTCGCCAAGGACGGAATTTCGGCGCAGGTCGTCGATCTGCGCAGCCTGGCGCCGCTCGATCGTGACGGGATTTTTGCCGCGGTCAAGAAGACCGGCCGGATGATCGTCACCGACGAGGATTATCTCTCCTATGGCGTGTCGGGCGAAGTCATCGCCTCGGTTGTCGAACGCGATCCGACGGTGCTGCGCGCCGCGCCGGTGCGCATCTGCACGCCGGACATCCCGATTCCCTTTGCCCGGTCGATGGAGCAGGCGATTTTGCCGCTTGCTGCCAAAATCGCCGATGCTGCCCGAAAGATGGTTATATGACCGACGTACGCGTGCCGCTCGATCTGTGGGCGGAAGATGACAAGACCGGGTCGATCGTCGTCTGGCTCTATCCCGATGGCGCGACGGTGAAGGAAGGCGCGCTGATCGCCGAGATCCTCGTTGAAAAGACCACGCTCGAACTCTATGCGCCGGCGTCGGGGACGCTGAAGATCAACGTCGAACCCGAAGTGGTGATCGACAAGGGGCAGTTGGTCGCCACCATCGTCTGAGCTTGAATCATTAACGCCGAGCGGGCAGGGGTGAGCCTCCTCTGGCAGATCGGGTGCGGGTGAAACGAGCGGCAATCATCGTGGCGGCGCTGGTGCTGGCGATCGGCGCGGCGCTGCTGGCATTCCGGGCGCTCGACCCGCTCGGCTTTGTCGATGCCAAGCGCGAGGCGCGGCTGGCGCTCGGGCTGCCCAAGCTGTGGTCGCACGATTATAACGTCGATACGCGTGGGCTCGCGGCAGTTGCCTGTCCGGCCGGCGCGCTTGTCATCGTCACCGGCGGGCAATCCAATGCTGCCAATGCATTGTCCGATCCGCTGCCGGCCGATCCGGCGGTGCCGGCGTTCATGGCGCTCGGCGGTAAATGCTATTCCTTGCGCGATCCCGTGCTTGGCGCGACGGCAAAAGGCGGCAGCCTGTGGACGGCGATGGGCGCGGCGCTCACCCGTGCGACCGGGCGGCCGGTGGTGTTCATCAACGGTGCCGTCGGTGGATCACAGCTCGGCGACTGGCTCGATGATCGTTCGGGCTATCGTCAGCATCTGGCGGATGAGGTCGTGGCGGCGCGCCGCGCCGGGCTGACGGCGAATTACGTTTTCTGGGTGCAGGGCGAAACCGATGCCTTTGCGCTGGTCGAACCCGCGACCTTCGTGGCGCAGTTGCAGGGGCTGATCGCCGGGCTCGATCCGGCGACCGGGCCAGTACCGTGGCTGGTCTATCGCAGCACGCATTGCATGGAACGCCGCGGCAATGGCCCCGCGATCGATGCGGCGGTGACGGCGCTGGCGCGGGGCTCGAACCGGGTGGTGCTCGGCCCGAATGCCTCGGCGCTGGGGCCGGAGATGCGCCATGATGGCTGCCATTTCAACGCGGCGGGGCGCGAGGCGCTGGTGGCGGAGACGCTCGGGATTTTGGGGCCGCGTCTCGCGCCTTAATCCTGCAGCTGAATGTATTCGATGGTCAGCCCGCGGGTGTAGACCGGGCTGACAAAGTTGCACAGGAACCGCCCGGCTCCCTGGACATGTTCGGGTTCGAGCAGCTTCTTGCCTTCGGCGGCCAGTTCGGCGGCCTTTGCATCGAGGCTGTCGACGAGATAGGCGAGGTGGTGCATGCCGCCCATGCCCTTGTTGAACTTCAGCAGCGGCCCGCCATCGGGGATGACGAATTCGACCGGGCTGGCACCGTTACCCTTGGTGAAGACGCAGAGCGCGTGGAACTGCGGGACATAGCCGCGATAATCTTCCTGCAGGCCCAATGCCGCCATCATCAGCGCCATTTCATCGGCATCGGGTACGACAATGCCGACATGGTGAAGAACGGGGGGAGGGCTCATCGCGCGTCCTTTTCGTCGAGCAGGGCAGCCAGCTGCGGTGCCAGCCAGTCCGATACGGCCAGCGCCCCCTGGTGGTTGAGGTGCGCGACATCGGAGAAATATTCGGGGTGGGTCGAAACAAACCCCGCGTCGAGCACCGGGCCGAAACCTTCGTAGAAGCTGCGTTCCTGGATGACCCGCGGCCCGGTGTAATAGGGCAGGAACAGGAAGGCGATTTTGCTGCCGCGCGCCTGCGCCGCGGCGGCCATGCGGCGGATATAGGCGCGTTCGTCGCCGAATTCCTGGTCGGCGAAGCGCGGCCCGAGGATCGGTGGGCGGACGCCCTTTTCATAGCGCTTCACCCCGGCTTCAAGCTCGGCGACCGGGACGATGCGGTTGCGTTCGACGCGGATGCCATCGCCGGTGACGAAGCTGTTGGTCGAATCATAGGCGGTGCCGGCATAGCGTGCGGGGTCGAAACTGGCTGGAAGATCGAATGCTGCCGGGGCGAACTGCGCCGCAAACAGCCGCAGCTGGCGATACGGCAGATAGATGAGGTTCGCCAGATAGTTGAGGTTGCCGATGTATGCCGGATCGACCACCGCATCGGCCGGGGCAATGTATTTGTACGCCGGGTGGCCATAACGGCTGGGCTTTTCGATGACGACGATGACGATCAGCTTGGGTGACCGCTTCGACAGCATCTCGTTTTCGACGACCCAATGCAGATCACGGCCGTTTTCGGGCAGCGAAAAGTTGACGACGCCGACCGGCTTGCCGAGTGTAGCCAGTTGCTCCTGCACCCGCGGCGCGCTCACCCCGGCTCCGGCGCGCGACGGGCCAAGCACGGCGACATCGATCGGCGCCGGGTCGTAATGGATGCGCTCGTAGATCCAGCGCAGCCGGTTCTGGATGGTCTTTTCCAGGCTCGACCAGCGTTGGTACGGCGTGTCGGGCAGGCAGGCGGCGAGCGCGGCGGACAGCAGCGCCACGCCGAGCATGATAAGCACGCCGCGCCGCCAGGGGATGATGTTCATCGTCGCCCCCCTAGAAGTTGAAATACAGGAACACGGCCTGGCCGCGCTGGATGAACATGACGCCGATGAACAGCGCTACACCGGCAAGGCCAAGCCCGGCGAGCGTCGGTGCCCAGGTCCAGCGCAGCCGCGACGGCGCGACATCGGCCCATTCCGACCAGTTATAGGCCGGATCGAAGCGCTGCATGATCTGCTGGGTATTGGGGGTGAAGGCGATCAGCGCGACGCCGACCAGGCTGGTGACGATCAGCTCCGGCCCGAGGCCCGGCACGGTGGCGGCGAGATCGAGGCCCTTCAGCCCCGCCATCGTGCCCCAGATCGACACGGCATCGCCGATGCTGGTGGCGCGAAACATGACATTGCCGAGCATAACGGCGACGAGGGTGATGATGTGATAGCCGGCGAGTTCGAACCCGGCCGGATCGGCGAGCTTGATCCCCTGTTTGCGAAGCGCCTTGCGACGGTTCTTGCGGCGCTCGCGCCAGGCTTCGTTGATGCAGATATAGACGGCGTGCATGATGCCGAAGACGAGGAAGGTCCAGCCGGCACCGTGCCAGACGCCGATGACGACGAAGGTGATGAAGCTGGGCAGCGCGACGCCGACCGTGAACTGCCCCCAGCCGGTCAGCCCGCGTTCGGCGGCGAGGCGGTTGAGCGGCATCGACAACGGCTGGAAGATATAGGCGACGATGAAGCGCTGCAGCGTCATGTGCCAGCGCCGCCAGTAATCCGAGATGTTGGCGGCGCGCAGCGGCGAATGGAAATTCAGCGGCAGCTTGACCCCGAACATCCGCCCCAGCCCGATCGCCATGTCGGAATAGCCCGAAAAATCGAAATAGAGCTGCAGGGTGAAGGTGGTCGCGGCCACCCAGCCGGCGATGATGCCGGGGTTGCCGGGGCCGGCGGCGGCGCTGAACAACGGCTCGACAAAGGGTGACAGCGTGTCGGCGATGATGGTTTTCTTGAACAGGCCGATGGTGAAGATGACCAGCCCGACGCCGATGTCTTCCCAATTGATCTTGCCGAACGTCGGCCGGGTCAGTTGCGGCACGATTTCCTTGTAATGGACGATCGGCCCGGCAATCAGCTGCGGGAAGAAGGCCGCGAACAGCGAAAAATCGAGGAACGACATGCGGCGGGCCTCGCCGCGCGCCGAATCGATGAGATAGGCGATCTTCTGGAAGGTGAAGAACGAGATGGCGAGCGGCAGCGCGATTCGTTCGAGCGTCCAGTTCGTGCCGAGCCCGGCCGAGAGATTGTCGGCGACGAAATTGGCATATTTGAACCAACCGAGCAGGCCGATGTCGACGATCAGGCCGAAGCTGAGCCAGGCCTTTGCCACGCCGGCGCGCTTGGCATCATGGGCGTCCTGGATGCGGTCCCCGACGAAATAGTTGAAGACGATCGAGCCGAGCAGCAACGGCAGGTGGACCGGACGCCACCAGGCGTAAAAGCCCAGCGACAGGATGGTCAGCGCCAGCTTGGCGCCCGTCTGGCTGCGGCTGCCGATGGCATAGGTTGCCAGCAGCGCCAGCGGCAGGAAGCCGAAAAGAAAGACGAAGCTGTTGAACAGCATGGCGGCGACCCCGGGCGATCAACGGCCGCCGGGCGCGGTGCCGATCACTGTTGAAGGCTCCGGGTATCGGCTGACAGTGGCGAGGTCAAACGCTTCCTGCCGCAGCGCAGCATGAAAGGCCGTCAATCGCTGCCCGGCCCGGTAAAGCGCATCGGCAGCTCGGGGGCGGCATAATCGCCGAGATCGAGCCGCCAGCGGCTGCTGCCATCGGCGCCGCTCTCGGTCAACGTGAAGCCGAGCTTGCCATAATGTTCGGCGACCATCTTGTTCTTGGCTGTCGGCAGATAGGTGCCGGTGACCGCGGTGGCCCCGAGCGCGCGTGCCGCGGCGACGATGTGGAACAGCGTTGCCTCCTCCATGCGGCGGCCGAGGACGCGGCAGCTCATCAGCCAGGTATCGACTTCGAGCGTCTGCGGTTCGGTCGGGCGCAGGACGACGACGGCGATCATGCCATTGTCGCCGAAGCGGTCGACGAGGCGGAACTGCAGCGTGGCGAGCGTCGTATCGCCTTCCATCGCGGCGACTTCGCGTTCGGTGTAGCGCCGCGTCGTCAGGTTGAACTGGTTGGATTTGTTAATGAGCTGGGCGATGCGGGCGCGGTTGACGCTGTCGAACGGCCGCACATCGGCGACCATGTCGAGCGAGGTCAGATAGCCCGCCATGTCCGACGTGCCGGCAAAGGCGGCGCGTTCGGCGTTGGCGCGATAGGCATCGGCGCGGACCCGGTCGTCATCGCCGAAAGTGATCGCTTCGAAATAGCCGGCGGCAGCGAGCGTACGCGGATAAAGCGCCGGATCGGCGGGGACTTCGGGGACCGCGACCATCGGCAGCTCGCGGCGGACCTGGGCACGTTCGACGGGGTTGTCATCGAGGAAGACCAGCGCATCGAGGCCGATGTTGAGCGCGGCGGCGATGGCGCGAAGGTTGGTCGCCTTGTCGCCCCAATTGGCGACGAACACCGCGATGTGTTCCTCGCGCAGCACCATGTCGGGGTGATCGCGGAAGGGGACGCGCGCGACATCTTCGTCGTTTTTCGAACAGACGGCGAGGACGATACCGCGCTGGCGCAGCGACAGCGCCATCTGCTGGATGGCGAGAAAAGCTTCGCCGCGCGCCGAGCCCTGGCCGATGGCGATGCCGTCGACGCCATCGTCGCCGATGATGCCGCCCCACAGCGTATTGTCGAGATCGAGCACCAGTGCCTTGCGGCTGGTGCCGCGGATGGCGCCGAAGACGCGCGCGATGGCATCGGCGGCGAGCGGCACGGCATCGGGGCCGATGGCGAATTTGGCGAGGTTCCACTGCCCGGCGTCGTGCCACTGGTGCAGCCCGACCCAGCCGGCGATGCGCGCGAGATCGACAAGGATGATCGCCTTGGTCGCCGCCATTTCGGCGAGCGCTGCGTTGAAGGCGGTGATCATCGCGTGCACCGATCCGGCCTCGATCGCATCGAAGCTGCCGAACAGCGGTTCGACGGGCGCGACGAGCGAGGTGACGATGATCGTACCGCTGACATTGTTGGCGAGCCCGGCAGCGATGGCGTTGATCGTGCCGATGGCGGCCTCGACGGCGGCCCTGGCATCGGCGGCATTGGCGCGCGGTTGGTCGAGCCCCAGGGTGCGGTGATCGAGGCAGACAACGGCAGTATCGAAATTCTCGGCGCGAAAGGCGCTCGACGGGTCGATGGCGTCGCGGATGGCGCTGCCATAATCGCCGGTGGTGACGGTGGTGATGACGCGGTGGCGCAGTGCAGCGCCCGGGATCGCGGTGGCGAGCAGGTCGAGCGTCCCCGAGCCGAGCAGGCCGACGCGCAGTCGCGCCAGCGGACCGGGCGCCGTGGCGGCGGCGGCGTGGTTGGCGGCAGCGCCGGCGAGATGGCCGAGCTGGTTGAGATCGAGCTGCGCCAGCGACAGGGCGTGGAGTTCCTCCTCGATTCCCATCGGGTCGGCCTTGGCGGCGATGGCGGCGCGTACCGCCTTCAGCCGGGCGCGATAATCGGCCGGCACCGGCAACAGCCATTCGAGATTGGTCAGCATGGCGACAGGATCAGCGTGCGGCGACAGCAGGGCCGGTCATCAACCGAGCTTTGCGGCGATGGTGCGCGCCAGATCGCCGATATTCTTCAGATCGGCGACTTCTTCGTTGAGGAAGCGGATCTTGAAGAAGCGTTCGACGGTGATCATGAAGCGGATATGGCTGAGGCTGTCCCATTCCTCGACATCATCGGCCGAGGTGGTTTCGGTGACGACCAGATCATCGACATCGAAGACATCGACCATCAGTTCTTCGAGCTTGGCCATGATTGCCGCGTGATCCATCGGTGCCGCCTTCGCTTTGCGGGCCGATCGCGAGACGGCCCGGCAGGGGTTATTATCGAGTGAATTTTATCGAAAATCGCATAAAATCATAGGGTTGAACGAAATATCAGCTGTTGAAGTGTCTAACAGCATGCCTTGCCACGCGCAACCATCTTTCCGGCCGGGCGTCGCTGTCGCAACAATTGCGCGGCAGCGACGTATCTGCACAGGCAGGCCGGCGTGGTGGTCGTGCCCAGATAACGCATGGCGGAATGTCGTCTTTGCCGTATAGGACCTTGGACATGCAAACGGCACAGTCTTTCGGAACCGCGGGCGGCGCAGGGATCATGCGACCCTATGAACGCCGGACGGCCCCCGGGCCCTTCAAGCGGCTGCTATTCTACACCGCGCTGATCGGCATTGCGGCGTTCTATGGCCTGATGTGCAGCGTGTTGCCGATGGCGGCCCTGGTCATCCCGCTCGTGCCGATCCTGTTGCTGATCGCCCTCGGGCTGTGGCTGCTGCCCAGCGTCGACACGGTGGATTACCGCCGCATCGCCGGGTTCCTTTTCTGGTATGTCGGGCTGAACGCCATCTGGCCGAGCTATATCGCAGTCGATGTGCCCGGCCTGCCGTGGATCACGCCGATGCGCTTTGCGCTGTTCGGCATGGCGGCGCTGTTTGCCTATACCTATTCGGTATCGACCGAGTTGCGGGCGTCGCTCGGCAAGATCATCGATACGGTGCCGGTGATCAAATGGTCGTTCTGGATTTTCTGGGCCTGCACCACCATCGCCATCGTGTTTTCGAATGCCAAGGGCGAATCCTTCACCAAATACATCAACAACCAAATCTACTGGACGATGATGTTCCTGATCGCGGTGTTGCTCGCCCATGATCAGCAGAACATCAAGAAGATCAACAACATCATAAAGTTCATGGTGTTCGGCGCGATCGTCTCCTCGGTCTTCGCCATTCTCGAATTCCGCGCCGAACGCGTCATCTGGCTCGATCACCTGCCAAGCTTTCTCAAGCCCAATTTCGATCTTTTCGACAAGCTTGAAGTGTCGAATGCCCGGGCCGGGACCGATATCTATCGGGTCACCGGCCATCTCGGCAACGCGCTGTATTTCGCCGAATTCCTGGCGGTCATCCTGCCTTTCCACATCGACCAGCTGCTGCGTGCAAAGGGGTTCTGGCGCAAATCATTGCTCTTCGTCGGCTTGATCGCGGTATCGCTGGCGATCTACTTCACCGGTTCACGCGCCGGCATGGTCGGGCTGTTGCTGTCGCCGGTGCTTTATGTGCTGCTGGCGGCGCTGCGCTGGCGCAGGCGGGAACCGTCGTCGCTCGGTGCAGCGGCGGTGCTGTATGCCTATCCCATGATGATCGCGTTGCTGGCGGCGCTGGTCGTGTTCTGGCGGCGCCTGCACGTGCTGGTGATCGGTGGCGGGCAGCACCAGGCGAGCAGCGATGCCCGCAATATCCAATGGGCCAAGGGCCAGGGCATCATCGCGGGGCATCCGCTCGGCCATGGCGCCGGCCAATCGGGCAGCGTGCTCGGTTTCTACAACCCGGGGCACGACAATTTCACGGTCGATTCCTATTATCTGACGCTATTGCTCGATTATGGCTACATCGGCTTCCTCGCCTTCATGATGTTTTTCATGACGAGTGCCGCCCATGCGGCGCGTTTCTATTTCCGCACCCGCGACGATGATCAGTTGATCCTGCTGCCGATTGCGGTGGCCATCGTCAACTTCGTCGTCATCAAGGCCGTCGCCAGCACCGAATCGAGCATGCCGATCGTCATCATGCTGGCGGGCTTTGCCGTCGGCATGGCGGCGCAGATCATGAAATCGCAAGCCCCGCGCGCCTGAACCCCGCGGCACCCCGATCCATGGCTGAAATAAACCTTGTCCAGCGCAGTGATTTTGCCGCTTTTCGTCAGATCCCGACGCGCTGGATGGACAATGATGCTTACGGCCATGTCAACAACGTCGTCTATTACAGCTGGTTCGATACGGCGGTAAACGCGCTGCTCGTCGACATGGGGCTGCTCGATATCCAGCATGGCCGCACCATCGGCCTCGTTGTCGAAACCGGTTGCCGTTACCATCGCTCGGTCGCCTTTCCCGAAACCGTCGAAGCCGGGGTACGCATTGCCCGGCTCGGCACGTCGAGCGTCCGCTGGGAAGTCGGTATCTTTACCGCGGGCCATGATCGGGTCGCGGCGCAGGGTTTTTTCGTCCATGTCTACGTCGATCGCGATTCGCGGCGGCCGGCAGCCTTGCCGGAGGAATGGCGACAGCGGCTTGCACCGCTTATCCTGGGAGCGATGTAGCAAATGGCGCCACGGCAGCGACTGACCAAGAGACTGTCCGACAAGTTTCGCGCCGGCCGGGATGAAGCGCTGCGCGCGCTGATCATCGCCGAGCGGGCGCGCATTTCCGGGCCGTTCACCATTCTCGATCTCGGTGGCCGCGCCGATTACTGGCGCCGCGTCGGCTTCGATTTCCTCGAGGCGCACGATCTGCACGTCATCTGCGTCAACTATACCGAAGAAGAACTCTACGCCAGCGAGGACCAGCACCCGCGGCTGACGGCGCGGGTGGGGGATGCCACAAACATGGTGGGCGAAGCCGACAATGGCTATCACCTCGTCCACAGCAATTCGGTTGTCGAACATGTCGGGCGCTTTGCCGCCATGCGCGCCTTTGCCAATGAAGCGCGGCGCCTCGCCCCGGCCTATTATGTGCAGACGCCATATTTCTGGTTCCCTATCGATCCGCACTGGCCCAAGCTGCCGATGTTCCACTGGCTGCCGCTGTCGTGGCGCCAGAAATTGCTGCGCCGCTGGGGGCTGGGCTGGGGCGGGCCGTGCAAGGACATCGACCATGCCATGCGCGACCTCGAAGGCACGATCCTGCTCGACTGGAGCCAGATGGCCACTTTGTTCCCCGATGGCCGCATTCGCGCCGAACGGATTTTCGGCCTGCCCAAATCGATGATCGCCGAGCGCCGCAGCGCCTGAAACGTGTGGCGCTGGACAGGCGGGCGGGGCCGGATTAATCGCCAGCGATGACCCATCCCGCCGACACCGTCCTGATTCTCGATTTCGGGAGCCAGGTGACCCAGCTCATCGCCCGCCGCATCCGCGAGGTTGGCGTCTATTGCGAGATCGTGCCCTTCGCCAAGGGCGGCGAGGCCTGTGACCGGCTCAGCCCGCGTGCCATCATCCTGTCGGGCAGCCCGGCCTCGGTTGCCGACGCCGAATCCCCGCGCATCCCGCAACAGGTCCTCGCTGCCGATGTGCCGATCCTTGGCATCTGCTATGGCGAACAGGTGCTGTGCGAGCAGACCGGCGGCAGGGTCGGCGCCTCGGGCCACCGCGAATTCGGGCGGGCAGACATCGATATCGTCGATGATTGCGCGCTGTTCGATGGCGTCTGGACGAAAGGCGACCGCCCCCACGTCTGGATGAGCCATGGCGACCGCATCGAGGCAATTCCCGCCGGGTTCCGCCCGGTTGCCGTCTCGGCCGGCGCGCCGTTCGCCGCCATCGCCGATGACGAGCGCCGCCGCTACGGCGTGCAGTTCCACCCCGAAGTCCACCACACACCTGATGGCGGGCGCCTGCTCGCCAATTTCGTCACCAAGGTCGCGGGCATCACGCCGAACTGGACGATGGCGGGCTTTCGCGCCGCCAAGATTGCCGAAATCCGCGAACAGGTCGGCAAGGAGAAAGTGCTCTGCGGCCTGTCGGGCGGCGTCGATTCGTCGGTCGCCGCACTGCTCATCCACGAAGCGATCGGTGACCAGCTCACCTGCGTGTTCGTCGATCATGGCCTGCTGCGCGCGGGCGAGGCCGAACAGGTCGTCAGCCTGTTCCGCGAACATTATCACATCCCGCTGGTCCATGTGGACGCCAGTGACGTGTTCCTCGCCGGGCTGGCGGGCGTCACCGACCCCGAGAAAAAGCGCAAGTTCATCGGCGGCGCCTTCATCGATGTCTTCGAGGCCGAGGCGAAGAAGATCGGCGGCGCACGCTTTCTGGCGCAGGGTACGCTCTATCCCGATGTCATCGAAAGCGTCTCGTTCACCGGCGGCCCGAGCGTGACGATCAAGAGCCACCACAATGTCGGCGGCCTGCCGGCGCGGATGAACATGGCGCTGGTCGAACCGCTGCGCGAACTGTTCAAGGACGAGGTCCGCCGCCTGGGTGTCGAGCTCGGCCTGCCGCCGGCGTTCGTCGGGCGCCACCCCTTCCCGGGGCCGGGGCTTGCCATCCGCATCCCGGGCGAAGTGACCAAGGAAGCCTGCGACACGCTGCGCAAGGCCGATGCCATCTATCTCGAGGAAATCCGCAATGCCGGGCTTTACGATGAAATCTGGCAGGCGTTCGCCGTGCTGCTGCCGGTGCGCACCGTCGGCGTGATGGGCGACGGCCGCACCTATGACAAGGTTTGTGGCCTGCGCGCCGTCACCAGCGTCGATGGCATGACGGCGGACGTCTATCCTTTCGAAAGTGCCTTCCTCAGCCGCGTCGCCACCCGCATCGTCAACGAAGTGCCGGGCATCAACCGCGTCGTCTATGACTATACGTCGAAGCCGCCCGGCACGATCGAGTGGGAGTGACGCCACGGCATATCGGCTTGGTTGGCGGCATCGGCCCGGCGGCGACCGATTATTACTACCGGCGGCTGATCGCCGGCTTTGCCGCCGCCGGTGTGCCATTGACGCTGACCATTGCCCATGCCGATGCGCCGACCTTGCTCGCCAATCTGGCGGCCGGTGCCGTGGCCGAACAGACGGCGATCTATCGCCGGCTCGCCGACCGGCTGGTCGCGGCGGGGGCGGACTGCATCGGCATCACCTCGATTGCCGGGCATTTCTGCATCGACAGTTTTGCACCCGTCTCGCCGCTGCCGGTGGTCGACATGATCACCACCATCACCGCCGCCGTGCGAGCGCAGCGCTTCGGCCGGATCGGCATCCTGGGTACGCGCACGGTGATGGCGAGCCGGCTGTACGGCGTCGATACCGGCGCCGAGATCGTGGCGCCGGCGGGCGCGGCGTTCGATGCGGTGCATGATGCCTATGCGGAAATGGCGGCGAGGGGCACGGTGACTGCTGCGCAGCGGCGGGTTTTCGATGCGGCTTCGGCCCACCTGATGGCCGTGGGGTGCGAGGCGATCCTGCTCGGCGGCACCGACCTGGCGCTGGTCTATTCGCCCGAAGCCGCGGACTTTCCGATCATCGATTGCGCCGGCCTGCATGCCGATGCGATCATGCGCCATGCCCTGGGGACCGACCGATGACGCTGACCATGTACGGCATCAAGAATTGCGACACGATCAAGAAGGCCCGGACCTGGCTGGAAGGCCATGGCATTGCCTATGATTTCCACGACTACAAGGCGCTTGGGGCCGATGCGGGGCAGCTCGCGGCCTGGGTTGCGGCGCGCGGTTGGGAGACCGTGCTCAACCGCGCCGGCACGACCTTTCGCGGCCTGCCCGATTCCGACAAGCAGGATATCGATGCCGGCAAGGCGATCGCGCTGATGCTGGCACAACCGTCGCTGATCAAGCGGCCGGTGCTCGCCGGCGATGGCGTGTTGCTGATCGGCTTCAAACCCGAAGCCTATGCCGGCGCTTTCGGATAATCCGAACATCAGTTTCGATATTATCGGGATTTCTGGAACGGATTGCCGGGTCTAACTTCCTCCCATCGCGGCGTTGATGCCGCAACAGGAGCGAACGATGACCAAGGTTCTGGTGCTGTATTATTCCACCTACGGCCATATCGAGGCGATGGCCGCAGCGGTTGCCGAAGGCGCACGCGCCACGGGCGCCACTGTCGATATCAAGCGCGTGCCGGAAACCGTGCCTGATGCGGTGGCGGCGG
Source organism: Alphaproteobacteria bacterium (assembly GCA_031426015.1). Lineage (GTDB taxonomy): Bacteria > Pseudomonadota > Alphaproteobacteria > Sphingomonadales > Sphingomonadaceae > Sandarakinorhabdus. Next base: position 23,585 of record JANPKK010000009.1, on the reverse strand, counting down.
CCAATTATTTCAAGACCGACCAGGCGGCTCCCGTGGCTACCGTCGCCGAACTGGCAAATTACGACGCGATCATCATCGGCGCGCCGACCCGTTTCGGCCGCATGCCGGGCCAGCTTGCGGCGTTTCTCGACCAGGCCGGCGGGCTCTGGGCCTCGGGCGCGCTCAACGGCAAGGTCGGCGGGGCGTTCACGTCCTCGGCAACCCAGCATGGCGGCAACGAAGCGACGCTGTTCTCGATCATCACCAATTTGCTGCACTTCGGCATGATGATCGTCGGCCTGCCCTACAGCTTCGCCGGCCAGATGCGCATCGACGAAGTCACCGGCGGCTCGCCCTATGGCGCCACCACGATCGCCGGCGGCAAGGGCGAACGCCAGCCCAGCGAAACCGAACTCGCCGGGGCGCGCCACCAGGGTGAAACCATCGCCCGGGCCGCGGCGAAGCTGGCGGCGTAAGGGTTAAGGGGGGCCTCCGGCGGCCGGGGCCTGAGGCCCCGGACCCCCGTTGCTGAAAAGCCAGCGGCCGCAGGCGGCGGCGAGCAGGGCACCGGCAAGCTGTGCGACGATGAAACCCGGGGCGTCGGCGGGGCGTATGCCGGAAAAACTGTCGGTCAGCGACCGTGCCACGGTGATCGCCGGATTGGCGAAACTCGTCGATGACGTGAACCAGTATCCAGCCGTGATCACCGCCGCGACGCTCAGCGGCACCCCGTGCGGGCGGTGGCGGATCGTGCCGAGGATGGTCAGCACCAGCGCAAAGGTCGCCACCGCCTCGCCCAGCCATTGCCCGGCGCCGGTGCGCACCTTGCTGCCGATTTCGAACACCGGCAGGTCGAACATGGCATGGGCGATGATCGCGCCGCCTAGTCCGCCGATGATCTGCACCAGCGTGTAGAGCGCGGCGTCACCCCAGGCCAGTTCTCGCCGTAGCGCGAAAACCAGCGTGACCGCGGAGTTGAACTGCGCCCCCGACACCGGCCCCAACATGGTGATGAGGACGAACAGCATCGCCGCGGTCGCCAGCGTGTTGCCAAGCAGCGCGATGGCGACATTGCCGCCCGCCAACTGCTCGGCCATGATTCCTGAACCGATGACGGTGGCGAACAGCATTGCCGACCCCAGCCCTTCGGCAAAAAGGCGGCGGCCCAGCTCCATCACAAGCTGCGCTGCATGTAGACGACATCGAGCAGCCGGCCGAATTTCTGCCCGACATTGGTCAGCTTGCCGGCTTCCACGAAACCGCAACTGCGGTGCAGCCCGACCGAGGCATGGTTGCCGCTGCCATCGCCGATGACCGCGATCAACTCGCAAAAGCCGGCGGCGCGTGCGGCGCCGCACAGCGCCGTCAGCAACGCCCGGCCGACCCCCTGCCGCGCCGCATCGGCAGCAACATAGATCGAATTTTCGCAGGTGGCGCGATAGGCGGCGCGATCGCGGAACTGGCTGGCATAGGCATAGCCGAGCAGCGTGTCGCCCGCATCCCAGACCAGCCACGGCCAGCCCTTGTCCTGCACGCGGCGCAACCGCGCCGCCATTTCGGCGACGTCCGGGGCTTCGGTTTCAAAGCTCGCCGTGCCGGTCAGCACCTGGGGCGCATAGATGGCGGCAATGGCGGCGGCATCGGCAGGCGTGGCGGGCCGGATCATGCGATTCCGATCATGCGGGGCGCACTACCTCGCCGTCTTCCTTGCTGAAATCGGCGGGCAGGGCGGTATCGAGCACCTCGAGCACTTTTTCCGACGGTCGGGCGAGCACGACGCCCCGGGGGCCGATCACCACCGGGCGGTTGATGAGGATCGGATGCGCCGCCATCGCCGCCAGGATTGTCGCGTCATCGGCGCCGACCAGTCCGAGCTCCTCGGCCGGCGTACCCTTCACGCGCATCAGCGCCGCCGCCCCGCCGACCGCGGCCGCCACCCGCGCCAGCGTCGCGGCATCGGGCGGGGTCTGCAGATACGCGACGATGGTCGGCTCCACCCCCGTCGCGCGGATCATCGCCAGCGTGTTGCGCGATGTGCCGCATTTGGGATTGTGCCAGATAGTGACGTTCATCAGCAGCAGCCGGTCTTCATGGCGCCCGGCGCGGGCGCCAGCGCCGGCGCGCAGCAGGCGCCATCGGCCGCGCTGTCACCGGCCAACCGCGACAGGGCCGGGGAACTGCCATAATCGGCGGCGCTGCCGGTGGTGAGGAAGGTTTCCCAGACGACACCTTGCGGATCGGCGATCCAGGCCTTGCTCGACGTGGCGTAGCAGCAGGTTGTGGCGGCTTCTTCCAGTATCGGGCCGTCGGCCTTGGCCAGCCGCGCGCCGACTTCGGCGAGTTCGGCTTCGCTTTCGACCTGGATGCCGAGATGTTCGATGCCGCGCGTCGCATGGCCGACCGAAATGGCGAAATTCAGCCGCGGATCGTCGAGCATCCATTTGGCGTAATCGGCTGCGACCACGCTCGGTTCGGCGCCGAACAGGGTGGAATAAAAGCGCAGCGATTGCGCCAGATTTTCGACCCCGACGTGGACATGCATCCGTTTCATGCGACATGCCTTTCGAGCAGGGCACGCAGCGCGTCGCCCGGTTTTTCCGCCACCGGCGCACAAGCAGCGCCGGTGCAACAGTTTTTGGTCAGGAAATCGACCAGCCCGCGCATCGCCGCGAAATCGGCGGCATAATGCAGCGAGCGGCCTTCGCGCGCCGCGCGGACCAGACCGGCGCGTTTCAGATGCGCGAGGTGGAAGGACAGGGTCGAGCCCGGCAGGCCGACCGCTTCGGCGATGTCCCCCGCCGCGCGGCCATCCGGCCCGGCGACGACGAGCAGCCGGAATACCGCCAGCCGATGCGGCTGCGCCAGCGCGGCGAGGCGATCGACGATGGTGGCAAGAGAGGAGTCGGATTCCATGTTTCCAGAATTATGGAAATCGACCGCGGGAGTCAAACCTTATATTTCGAGAAATATCGAATTGAGGGGAGCCTCCTCTGCCGGCTGCGGGAGGGGGGTGTAGCGCTACCGCCGCTGCCATTGCGGGCGGGTCATGCCGATAAAACGGCTGCCCAGCGTGCTCGTATTGCGATCGACGATATCACGCAGCGTACGTGTCCTCTCGTAGAGGTCGATCCCGGTCTGGGTAAAGGCGAGCCGGCGGTTGGCGGGATTGCCCCAGACATGCTCGCTGAGCAGCGGATTGGTCAGCGCCTGCGAAAAGGCATCCATCGCCACCATCGCTGAAACGAGCTCCGGGAGCGGGCCGTTCTTTTCCGGCCGCTCGGCGAACAGCCCGACATAGAACTCGACATTGTCGACATCGCCGTAGAGCGCCTGCAAGCGTGCTGCGAGCGCCGACAGTCGGGCATTCTCCGCCGCGTCGTCGCTGCTGCCGGTGATGGCGGAAAAATTGCGCGCCGGCTCCGTGCCGAGCGCGATGCGATAATCATTGTAGCCGGCCAGATTGTTGGTGCGCGCCTGGGCGATCGCCTTGGCTTCGGCGCCGATGAGGAAGCTGGCGAGGTTTTCGAGACCCAGCATCGCGGCGCGATCGGCCGACACCGACACGAACGCATCGGCAAGCCCAGCGCCGATCAGCAGGCGGTTATCGAGCAAGGCCGCGCCGCCCGGCAGCGTCTGGCCGCCCCAGACGGCGGTTTCGGGCACCAGCCCGTGCCAGCGGTAAAGCAGGCTGAATTCCACCGTCATCCAGTTCGGGCGATTCCAGTCCGCCCCCCAGGCAGCGCGCGGATCGGCTTGCAGGCGGAATTCGGTCGTGTTGATATGGTTGATGTATTCCTCCACGACGATGCGGATGAACATGGCGATGATGTTGTTGCGCGTCGTTTCGAAAACGCGCTCATCATCCCAGCCGGGGTTCTGCGCTGCCAATATCCCGGCGAGCCGGTTATGTTCGCGCAGGAAAAGCGTGTTGATCATCGCGGTTTGCGGCGCGGCGTTTACCCGGTCACCGCCGACGGCGAACAAGGTCGCCTTGCCTGCCGGGGTCGCATGGTCGAGGCCCAGCGGCATGTCGAGCACGGGCACGCCGTTTGCCATGAATTCCGGCGCGACATCGCCGTTGGCGGCGTAGAGGAAGGGCGGAAATTCCTCGCCATTGATCAACTGGCTTTTCAACCGCCCGCGCTCACCCGGCGCACGCGGCACGTGGCGCAACACGCGAGTCTGCGCCTCGGTGCGGCCGTAAAGCGGGCTGAGGTCGATCTCATGGTTCGACGTTGTGCGCCGCCGGTCTTCCTTGACCGGATCATTGTCGAGTTTGGTACGGATGAAGCCATCGGTCAGATATTGCGCAAAGGCCGGGAACAGCGCCGTCGATTTGGCGCACAGCCGCTGCGGCTGGCCCGGTGGTGGAGCGAACAATGCCACGACATCGGCAAGCGGTGGTCGCCGCGTGCCGATCGCTTCGGCCGCCGGATAGGGCTTCGCCGGCAACAGCCGGGCATTGTAGCTGCGGTCGGTCAGCCCCGACCACGAGATATAATCATGCTTTGTCGACCAGGGGTGTGGTCGGTTGCGCGCCACCTTGACGGCGCGATCGATGACGATGCGGTTGACATCATCATCGAGGTCGAACGCATCAAGTACTTTCACGATTATTGACAGCAAGGACATGGCGGCTCCCCTTCAGGTGCTTGCGGCTTTACGTGTATCAGCTTGTCGGGGATTTGTCGCCGCCGGCCGCGTGTCGGCGGTCACGCACACCTGTAAAATTCGTCGCTTGACCGCGCCCACCGGCGTGGCAGGAGGGGGTCAACCTCGGGAGAAGAAGACATGGCCGGACCACTTTCAGGACTGCGTATCATCGAACTGGCCGGCATCGGGCCGGGGCCGTTCGCGGCGATGATGCTCGCCGATCATGGTGCCGAAGTGATCCGCATCGACCGGCCCGGCGCGCGCATCGACAAGCGCGACCCGCTGCTGCGTTCGCGCCGGTTGATCGGGGTCGATCTGAAATCGCCCGAGGGCAAAGCCAAGGTGCGCGAACTGGTCAAGGGTGCCGATGGCCTGATCGAAGGCTTTCGCCCCGGGGTGACCGAGCGGTTGGGGCTCGGCCCCGATGTGCTGCTCGCCGACAATCCCAAGCTGGTCTATGGCCGCATGACCGGCTGGGGCCAGACCGGGCCCTATGCCCAGGCAGCGGGCCATGACATCAACTACATCGCGCTGGCGGGCGCGCTCCACACCTATGGCCGGGCGGGTGAAAAGCCGACGCCGCCGATCAACATGGTCGGGGATTTCGGCGGCGGCGGCATGATGCTGGCTTTCGGCATGGTGTCGGCACTGCTGCATGCCCAGAAAACCGGTGTCGGCCAGGTCATCGATACCGCGATGACCGATGGCGCCGCGGTGCTGACGAGCATGATCTGGGGCTTTCGCGCCAATGGCATCTGGTCCGACGATCGCGGCACCAACATGCTCGATACGGGAGCGCATTTCTACGATACCTATGAAACATCGGATGGCCGCTGGATCAGCATCGGCAGCATCGAGCCGCAATTCTATGCCGAATTGCGCCGCCTGGCGGGGTTGGCGGACGATCCCGATTTCGATGCCCAGATGGACCGCAGCGCCTGGGGGCCATTGAAGGCCAAGCTGACCGCGCTGTTCCTGACGCGGACGAGCGCCGAGTGGTGCGCGCTGATGGAAATGACCGATGTCTGCTTCGCCCCGGTGCTGAGCATGGCCGATGCGCCGGCGCACCCGCACAATGCGGCGCGCGGCACGTTCATCGAAGTGGACGGGGTGATGCAGCCGGCGCCGGCGCCGCGCTATTCGGTGACGGCGACCGATGTGCCGCGGATGACGACGGCGTTTGATCCCGAGTTGAGCGCATGAGAGTCCCTCTCCCCTTGCGGGAGAGGGCGACTCGGCGCAGCCGAGCGGGGAGAGGGGTCGGTTGCATGTCGGCGCAAACCCCTCTCCCCGGGCCGGCTTCGCCGTCTCTCGCCCTCTCCCGCAGGGGGAGAGGGTTTTGATCTACGCCACCGACCCCGCGCACTCGCGCGGCCGCCTCCACCCCGAGGCGGCTTCCGCCACCCGCACACCCTTCCAGCGCGACCGCGACCGCATCGTCCATTCGAGCGCCTTTCGCCGGTTGCGCTACAAGACCCAGGTCTTCGTCGCCCCCGATGGCGACCATTTTCGCGTCCGCCTGACCCACAGCCTCGAAGTCGCGCAGATCGCCCGCACGCTGGCGCGGGCGCTGGGGCTTGATGAGGACCTGACCGAGGCGCTGGCGCTGGCGCACGATCTCGGCCACCCGCCCTTTGGCCATTCCGGGGAGGATGCGCTCGAAGCGGCGCTGGCGCCCTATGGCGGCTTCGATCACAATGCCCAGACGCTGCGCATCGTCACGAAACTGGAGAACCGCTACCCCGGCTGGGACGGGCTCAACCTCAGTTGGGAGACGCTCGAAGGCCTCGCCAAGCATAATGGCCCGATCTACGAACCGACCTGGGCGCTGGCGGAAACCGACGCCGCCTGGTCGCTCGATCTGGCCAGCCATGCCGGACTCGAGGCGCAGGTTGCGGCGCTTGCCGATGATATCGCCTATGACAATCACGATCTCGACGACGGCATCCGCGCCGGGCTGTTCAGCGTCGAAACGGTAGCCGCTGCCGTGCCGTTCACGGCGCAAAGCTGGGCGGCGGTGACAGCGCGCTGGCCGGGAGTCACGGCAAGGCGGCGGCTGGTGCCGGAGCTGGTGCGCGACCAGATCGGCCGGATGACCGACGATCTGCTTGCCGAAACCCGGGCGCGGATTGCCGAAACCACGCCGCGCGACGTCGACGATGTGCGCGCCGCGGCGCGCAGCCTGGTGGCGTTGTCCGCGAATATGCGCGCTGAAACTGCTGTGCTGAAGGCGTTCCTGCGCGAGCATATGTACCGCCACCCGCATGTCGCGGCGTTGCGCGATCCGTCGAAACTGGTCGTCGCCGGGCTGTTCGAGGCCTTTCATGCCGACCCGGGCGCCATGCCGGCCGATTGGGCCGCCGCGACTCCCTCAGCAGAACCGGGGCGCGCCCGTCATGTCGCCGATTTCATCGCCGGCATGACCGATCGCTACGCGCTGAAGCAATATGAACGGCTGGTCGGCCCGTCGCCGCTGCCCGCCGATATCGTCATCTAGGAGCATCGAATGACCGCGATCCATGGCCATGCCCACCCGCGTTTCGCCGGGGTGCGCGACGTCTTCGCCGCCAATTTTGCTCGCGGCGAGGATGTCGGCGCCAGTGTCGCGGTAACGGTTGGCGGCGAAATGGTCGTCGACCTGTGGGGTGGCCATGCCGATCGGGCGAAGACCCGGCCGTGGCAGCGCGACACCATCGTCAACGTCTATTCGACGACCAAGACGATGACCGCGCTGTGCGCGCTGTTGCTCGCCGACCGCGGCGAACTCGATCTGTCGCAACGGGTTGCGCATTACTGGCCGGAATTTGCCGCCAACGGCAAGGGTGACATCACCGTGGCGCAACTGCTGGCGCACAGCGCCGGCCTGTCAGGCTTTGCCGAGCCGGTGGCGTCGGCCGACCTTTACGATTGGGACAAGACGACCGCGCTGCTCGCGGCGCAGGCGCCATTTTGGGCGCCGGGCACCGCGATCGGTTATCACGCCATCACCCAAGGCTTTCTGGTCGGCGAGGTGGTGCGGCGCATCACCGGCAAGAGCCTTGGGGCGTTCTTTCGCGACGAGATTGCCGAGCCTTTGGGAGCTGATTTTCATATCGGCCTGCCGGCGAGCGAGGATGACCGCGTCGCCGAGCTGATCTCACCGCCGCCCGGTGGCGGCATTGCCGATATCACCAGCCGGTCGTTGACGGTCAACATGGCGACCAACCCGCCGATCAACCCGCGCGACACCCGCAGCCGGGCGTGGCGCGCGGCTGAAATTCCGGCTGCCAACGGCCATGGCAATGCCCGGTCGGTGGCGCTGGTGCAGGCGCTGCTCGCCAATGGCGGCGAAGTCGGCGGCAAGCGGCTGCTGTCCGAAGCCGGCGCGCGCCGGGCGCTGGAACCGCAGATCAAGGGCGAGGACCTGGTGCTCGGCGGGCTGGCGCATTTCGGGCTGGGCTTCGGGCTTGCCGGCGGCGCGGTGCCGTTGCCGCACGACGAATGCTGTTATTGGGGCGGCTATGGCGGGTCGATCATCATCATCGACATGAGGACGCGATCGACGATCGCCTTCATGATGAACAAGATGGCCTCGACGACGGTCGGCGATATGCGCGGCTATGGCCTGGCGATGGCGACCTGGCAGGCGCTGGCGGCGGGGTAGCTTTAAACCCGCTCGACCAGGTCGGTCACGTCGATCCCGAGGCGATCCATGCGGGCCTGCACGCGCGGCCATTCTTCGGTCAGGAAGATCGCGCGTTCGGCCTTGAGCAGTGCCTTGGCGGCGCCATCGGCGGCGAACAGGCCGACGCCCTTGCGTGCCGTGACCATGCCGCCAGCCTGCAGGTCGTGATAGGCTTTGGCGACGGTCAGCGGATTGACCCCGGCTTCGGCGGCGAGCGCACGCACCGAGGGCAGGAGCGCGCCATCGCCGGCCTCGAGAATGCGTAACACGATCAGGTCGCGAATCTGGCGATAGATGGGGCGCTCGGTCGAAAACATGACTGTCTTATCGCAGTGAGACAGTGCCGCGTCAACCGAATGATTGTCAGGTCGTGACCCGGGGCGTCACACAGGCTATGACACCGCCAAAGAAGGAGACGCGACGATGCGCATTGTTCCTGGGGCGGCCCTTTTCCTGTTTCTGGCGCCGGCAGCGCCCGCGCTGGCGCAGACGCCGGCCGAATTGCTTGCCTGTGCGGTGATCGCTCGCGATGCCGAACGGCTGGCGTGCTTCGACGCCGCGGTGGCAAATTCATCGGCCGAAGCCCGCGCCGCCAGCCAGAAGCGCGCGGTCGAATCGGCGCGCATCGCGGCGGAAGAAGCCGCCGTTGCCGCAGCGGCGGCCAAGGCCAAGGCCGAGGCCGATGCGATCGCGCTTGCCGAAGCCAAGAAGGCGGCGTTCGGATCGGAAGGCGTCACCTCGCGCGGGGTCGAACGCTTTGCGCCGGAGCCGGGCGATATCCAGGAAATCGACGCCAAGGTCACCGACGTGCTGGTCAACCGGTCGCAGCAGAATGTCTTTCTGCTCGATAACGGCATGATGTGGCGCCAGGTCGATGCCGGCGCCATCCCCAACGTCCGGCCCGATGACGAGGTCAAGCTGTCGAAGGTCGCGCTCGGCGGCTACAAGCTGTATTTCGTGCGGTCGAAGCGGATGGTGAAGGTCAAGCGACTGCGCTGATCGCACCGGCGCCGCTCACATCAGCCAGAGCGACTGCAACTCCCTCACCATGCCGACCGGCAGCGCGTCGGCATCGGCCTGCACCGTGCCGTCGGCCGGTGCATCGGCGGCCTCGAGATAGCGCCAGCCCTGATGGGCGCGGCGCGGCACCGGGCTGATCGGCACCGGTGCCTCGCCAAAGCCGATACGGCACTTCTCGCCCCATTCGGTGCTGACCATCGCCAGCGACACGATCGTCTGGCGCGCTACCAGCCGGTGCTTGATGATCCAGAACAGCGACCCGCCGATGAGTTCGTCGGCGCGCTTGGGCATGAAGCGCGTCAGCGAGCAGGGGGCATCGCCCCAGCGCTGCTGTTGCAGCCGGGCGAGCGTTTCGATGTCGGGGCAGCCGACGGCAACCTTGGTGAGATGCAGCATCAGCTAAGGTTCGCCACCCCGACCAGTGTCGCCAGCCCGAGGAAGGACAGGAAGCCCAAGGTATCGGTCATCATCGTCACGAATACCGATGAGGCGACCGCCGGGTCGGCGCCGAAGCGATCGATCGCCACCGGCACCAGCACGCCCGCCAGCCCGGCGACCATGATGTTGAACAGGACCGCGCAGCCGATGACCAGCCCGAGCATCGGGTTGCCGAACACCAGCGTCGTGCCCAGCCCGATCAGCGTCGCGATCGTCGAGCCGTTGAGCATGGCGACGCGGATTTCGCGCCAGATCGTGCGGCGGGTGTTGCTTTCGGTCAGCTGGTTGGTGGCGAGCGCGCGCACCGCCACCGCCATTGTCTGGGTGCCGGCGTTGCCGCCGACGCTCGCGACGATGGGGGCAAGCGCCGCCAGCGCGACGAGTTTCTCGATCGACGGTTCGAAGCTGGCGATGACCGACGACGACAGCATCGCGGTGCCCAGATTGGCGATCAGCCAGCGCGACCGCGTCTTGTAGGTCTCGAGCACCGGCTCGTTGATGTCGCCATCGCCGGCACCCGACAGCTTGAGCGCGTCTTCGCCGGCTTCCTCCTGGATGATGTGGACGATGTCATCGACGGTGATGACTCCGACGAGCCGGCCCTGGCCATCGACGACGGCGGCGGAAATGAGGGCGTATTTCTGGAACTGGAGGGCGACTTCCTCCTGGTCCATATCGACCGGGATCAGCGTCTGTTCGCGCTGCATGACATCGGCGACGGCGATGGCGGGCGGGGTGGTCAGCAGCCACGACAGCCGCATCGTGCCAACGGGGCGGCGGTCGCCATCGATGACGAAGATTTCCCAGAAATCGGTGGCCGGATCGATGGTGGCGCGCACCTGTTCGATGACATCGCCGACGCTGACGCCTTCGGCGACGGCCACCAGCTCGCGCTGCATCAGGCGGCCGGCGGATTCCTCGGGGTAGTTGAGCGCCGCCTGGATATCGGCGCGATCGGCGGGGGTAAGCGCCGAGAGCACTTCCTGCTGCTCGCGGTCGTCGAGATCCTCGATCAGCGCGACGGCATCATCGGTATCGAGCTGGGTGACGACTTCGGCGACCGCGCCGACCGACATGCCGGCGAGCACGTCTTCACGGACATAATCGTTGAGTTCGGCGATGACTTCGGCGTCGAGCGCATCGCCGATGGCGCGCGCCAGCGCGGTGCGGTCGCCCTCCGCCACCATGGCGAACAGCTCGGCGATATCGGCGGGGCGCAGCGGCGCGACCAGGCCGCGCACGCCTTCGTCGTCGCCGCTGTCGAGCCGATCGCCGATGTCATCGACGAAACCGCGCGACAGCCGGCCTTCCTCGAGCGCTTCGCGCGTTTCGACCGGATCGCGGCCGCGATCGCTGTCGGGGTGGAGGACGGGTTCGGCCATGCTCCGGCTTATAGCGGGGCGGGGAGCGAGCGCCAGCGTCGGCGACCGGCTGCGGCATCTTCCCCTGCACTTGCGTATCCGGCTATGAACGCGGCAGCGGGGATGGAGACGGCAATGATGGTGGCGCCCGGGGTGGCGGTGATCGGGTCGACGGTGGCGATCGGGCTCTACATGGGCTGGCGCTTCGTGATGGGACAGCGCAACAACCGCGTGCTGATCGGTTTTCACCTCATGCTCGGCGTGATCGGGCTGGAGGTGACAGCGCTGCTGATCAAGGGCGCGCCGAGCGGGGCGCGGGCGCTGGGGTCGCTCGGGCCGACGGTGGCGATCCTGACCGCGGCGACGCTGTTTACCGGGCTGCTGATCCCGCTGATCGCCCAGCCGCGGCCGAAATGGGCAACCCCGGCGCTGGCGGTGCACGCGCTGGTGGGGGCGGTGGCGTTCGCGCTCTATCTGGTGTGGGGGTTGCGGAGTTAGGACGGCCCCCTCTCCCGCAGCCGTTGGGCGACGCCTTCGCGTCAACCGGGAGAGGGGTCTTGCGTCTATTCTGCCCACGCGGCACGGTCGGGCCGCAGCAAGAGGGCATATAATGCAGCTATCACGGCGCGGGGCGATGCTGGCGGCGACGGGTCTGGCGGCGGCAAGCGCGCTGCCGGCGCGGGCCGCAAGCGCACTCGCGCCCGGTGATGAAGCCGGCTGGGCGCGGATCGCAGCACAGTATCCGGTCACGAAGTCGGTCATCCAGCTCGAAAATGGTTATTGGGGGAGCATGGCGACCCCGGTGCGCGATGCGCATCGCGCCATTCTGGAGCGCTTGAACCGCGACAACAGCTGGTATGCGCGGCGGGCGATGGTCGCCGACCAAAGGATCGTTTTCGAGCGCGCCGCCGCCGCGATGGGGGTGCAGCCCGACGAGATCGGCCTGTGCCGCAACGCCGCCGAGGGGCTGTCGGCGTTGATCAGCCAGTTCCGCGATGTCGGGCCGGGGGATGCGATTCTCTATTCCGATACCGATTACGAGGCGATGCAGGGCGCCATGGCGTCGCTGGCGCGGGCGCGCGGGGCCAGGGCGGTCAAGATCACCCTGCCGCGCGTCATCACACATGATGGCGTGATCGAGGCTTATCGCACCGCGATCGCCGCGACCCCGCGGCTCAAATTGGTACTGCTGACGCATATGAGCCACCGCGCCGGGCTGGTGCTGCCGGTGCCGGCCATCGCCGGCATCGCGCGGGCGGCGGGCGCCGAAGTCATCGTCGATGCGGCGCAGAGTTTCTATCAATTCGATTTCAAGCTGCCCGAGCTGGGCGCGGATTTCGTCGGGATCAACTTCCACAAATGGGTCGGGGCGCCGCTGGGCGTGGCGGCGATCTGGATCAAGGCGGGGCGCACCGATGCGATCGCACCGTCACCGGCGGAGGGTGATGACCGTGCGGGCGGCGTGCAGGCGCGGGTGCACCAGGGCACGGTCGACTATTCGGCGCAGCTGACGATACCGGCGGCGCTCGATTTTCAGCAGGCGTTTACGCGGCCGGCCAAGCTGGCGCGGCTGCACTATCTGCGCAACCTGTGGGTGAAGCCGTTGCGCGGGCTGGCGGGGCTAGAGATATTGCTGCCCGATGATGCGCGGCTGCACGGGGCGAGCACGAGTTTTCGCATCAACGGGCGGACAAGTGTGGCGGATAATATCGCTATCACCGATGCGTTGCTGGGGCGGTTCAACATCATGACGGTGCACCGGAGCGGGCTGGCGGACGGTGCGTGCATCCGGGTGACGCCGTCGCTGTTCACGACGCCGGCGGAGGTGCAGGCGCTGGTGCCGGCGTTGCGGGTGCTGGTGGGGGAAATGGCGCGGGGATGATCAGAACCAGAGCCGCAGCCCGCTGCTGACGCGCCAGCCGCCGGCATCTTCGCCCGCGGCGCGCGCCAGCCGCGCCGTCTCGCCGACCTTGCTGTCATAGACCACCGCCACATAGGGGGCGAATTTGCGGCTGAATTCATAGCGTGCCTGCACGCCGGCTTCGACACGGGCGAAGCCGCTGGCGGTGCGGCGCTCGGGGGCATCGGTCAGATAAAGGTCGGCCTCCGCCCCCGGGGTGACGATGAAGCGGTTGGTCAGCAGCACGTCGAAGGCCTGGCGGGCGCGGACATGCACGTCGCCGGAAAAGCCGATGTACGCGTGCAGTTCGGTTTCGAGCAGATAGGGGGCCAGCCCCTGCACGCCGATGACGGCATAGCTGCGGGCATCGGGCTCGATATCGTGGCGGATGCCGGCCTGGATGTCGAAGAACGTCCAGACATTGCGGCTGTAGAGCGCCTGGAATTCGGCGCGGCCGGTTGTGCCGCCGTCATGGTCGCCTTCGGTTTTCCACCAGAATTTGTGTTTGTCGCCGCCGATCCAGCCTTCGCCGTCCCAGGTCAGCACGTCCTCGCCGCCGCTGCGGGCATAGTCGCCGGCCAGCCGCGTATAGGTCAGCAGCCGGTTGTGGTGGTGTCCGGTATCGGCGGCAGCGGCGGGACTTGTCAGCAATACCGCCGCCAGCAGCGCGCGCTTCAATGGACATGCTCCGCGGGGGCGCTGCCGTCGGGATTGTCGACGCTGGCGACGATCAGCTTCTGCATCATGCCGCTCTCCATATGGTAGAGCAGGTGGCAATGCAGCGGCCATTCGCCGGCTTCATTGGCGGTGAGCAGGATCGATTGGGTGCGGCCGGGTGCCACGACGATGACATTCTTGTCGGGCTGGCGCTCCATCGGCTGGCCGTTTTCGAGCTGGAAGAACATGCCGTGCAGGTGCATCGGGTGCGCCATCATGCTTTCGTTGACGAAGGTGATGCGCACCCGGTCCCCGAATTTGACGCGCAGTGGCGGTGCCTCGCCATATTTGGCGCCATTCAGCGTCCAGATATAGCGCTGCATGTTGCCCGCCACCTTGATGACGATGGTCTGGGTCGGCTCGCGCAGGTCGGTTTGCGGCGTCGCGGCGCGCAGATCGCGCATGGAAAGTACGCGCGCGCCGCGCGGCGCACCGGTTGCCCAGCCGAAGACGCGGCCCGAACCATCGGTTTCTCCCTCGGCGGCAAGCGCAGCATGGCCCATCGCGGCATGGTTCATGCCGGCCATCGGGTCGCTGCCATAGCCGTAATCGACGCGCGGGAAGGGGGTGGCACCGGCGTCGGCGACCACGGCGGAGCCGGTGAGCGCGGCGGCCCTGGCGGTGCAATGCCCCATGGCGGCATGTTCGGGGGGGCAATTCGGATCGGCGGTCGCAGGCGCAACCGCGGCGACACGCGGGGTGCAATGGCCCATCGCGGCATGTTCCGGCGCGCAAGCGGGGTCGCCGGCGGCGGGTTTCGGGGGTGAAGCGACCGAAATTGCAGGATTTTTCGGCGTACAATGGCCCATCGCGGCGTGCTCCGGCGGGCAATCGGGGTCAACCGCGGCGGTTTTTGTCGCGATTTGTTCGGATTTTGTCGCGGGCGCGGGGGTGCAATGGCCCATCGCAGCGTGTTCCGGGGGGCAATCGGTGTCGGTCGCGGGCGATTTCGGGGTCGTTGCGGCGGCACCGGCGGGGGTGCAATGGCCCATCGCGGCGTGTTCCGGCGGGCAATCGCCGCCGCCCGCGCCGGCCATCGCGGCCATGTCGTGGCCCATCTCGCTGACCAGCAGGATCTGGCGCGGGCGCGGCGCCGGCGCTTCGGCGCGCTGGCCGGGATCACCCGACAGCGAGACGAGCGCGTTGGCGCGGCGGTCGATCGTTTCGATCCACAGCGCGCGCGGCGTCGCGTCGGTCGGCGTGACGATCACGTCATAGGTTTCGGCGACCCCCATGCGGAATTCATCGACCGTCACCGGCTCGACCTGGCGGCCATCGGCGGCAACGATCGTCATGGCGAGCCCGGGGATGCGAATATCGACAAGGCTCATCGCGGTGCCGTTGATCAGCCGCAGCCGGACTTTTTCGCCGGGCCTGGCCTGCAACCACGGCGCCTTGGCCGGCGGCTGGCCGTTGACGAGCAGGCGGTAGCCCGAGACATCGGCGATGTCGGTCGGGTCCATGCGCATCGTTGCCCATTGCGCGCGGTCCTTGAGCGTGGCGCCGAGCCCGAATTTGCCGGCGTCGCGGATCAGTTGCGGCAGGGTGCGCTTGTTGAAGTTGTAATAGTCCGAATCGCCCTTGATGTTGCGCAGGATGCGTTCGGGGTCCTCGCGGGTCAGTTCGGAAATCAGGACGACATGGGTGCGGTCGGCGGTGATCGGGTCTGCGGCCTTGGGCGCAATGATCATCGCGCCATATTGGCCGGCCTGTTCCTGCGTCGCCGAATGGGCGTGGTACCAATAGGTGCCGTTCTGGCGGATCGGGAAGGTGTAGGTGAAGGTTTCGCCGGGCTTGATGCCGGCAAAGGCGTTGAAACCCGGGGCGCCATCCTTGGGCGGCGGCACCAGCAGGCCGTGCCAGTGGATGCTGGTGGTTTCGGTCAGTTTGTTGGTGACGCGGATGGTTTCGGTCTCGCCTTCGGTGAAGTGCAGCACCGGGCCGGGCACGCTGCCGTTGATGGCGATGACGGTCGATGGCCGCCCGGGTTCGACCGCCAGCTTGATGCGCTCGATGACGAGATCATGCGTCGCCGCCTGCGCCGGAAACGCCGCGAGCAGGGCGAGGATTGAGAAAAAACGTAACATAAAATGCCAAATGGGCCGCGCGGCGGCCGGGTGCAAGTCGGCGGCGTGTCGCGGCGGCCTAGCGGCGCTGGCCGCGCTGCCACCCATAAGGGTTCGGGCCGAAGCCCTGATAGCGACCGGTATCGAAGGAGAAACTGGCAAAGCCATTGTCACCGATCGGCATGCCGACGGTGCCGAAGATGCCGCGCGAACCACCGCTGCCGATGAACATGCCGACTTCGCCGTGCGGGCGGCGATCGATCCGGGTTTCGCCTTCGGCATACAGGCTGTGGCTGAGGATGGCGTCGCGTTCGGCGCTGGGGGCCAGCGCGTTTGCCGGCGCGGTCGCGGGCGGCGGCAGCAGCGCCGATCCCGGGCGTTCGGGTTGCAGCGCGGCGGCGGCGATGGCGGCGTCGCGATCGGCGGGAGACAGGCGATAGACCGTCGTCGGCGCCGTCGCCACCGGCTCGGCCGCCAGCGCCGGGGCGGTGGTGAGCGCGAGCAGGGCGAGGAGGGGCAGGCGCATCGGGCGGGGGCTTTCGGGTGGGGACGGGGCTACCGTAGCGGCGGCAGCTTAGCGCGGCGTGAACGGCGGGGCAAACTGCCTCCGCACAGGGGGGAGGGAGGGGGTCACCCCTTCCGGAACGGCGTCGCCATGTCCTGCGCTTCGATATCCGCTGCCACCATCTCGCCCTCGCGCACCACGAAATCGGCGACCGCGCGGCGGAAGCCCGGGTCGGTGATGTAATGCGCCGACACCGTCGCCACCGGGCGATAGCCGCGCGCCAGCTTGTGGGCGCCCTGCGCGCCGGCCTCGACGCGCTTGAGGCCATGCGCGATCGCCCAATCGATCGCCTGGTAATAGCAGAGCTCGAAATGCAGGAAGGGGATATCCTCGCTCGACCCCCAATAGCGGCCATACAGGCAATCGCTGCCGATGAAATTGAGCGCGCCCGCCACCGGCACGCCGCCCCGCAGCGCGAGCATCAGCAGGATGCGGTCCCCCATCGCTTCGCCGACCATCGAGAAGAAGCGGCGCGTCAGATAAGGTCGCCCCCATTTGCGCGCGCCGGTATCCTGATAGAAATGCCAGAAGGCATCCCAATGCGCCTCGGTAATCGCCGCGCCGGTCAGGTGGACGATCTCCACCCCGCTCGCCAGCGCGCCTTCGCGTTCCTTGCGGATCGCCTTGCGCTTGCGCGACGACAGTGCCCCCAGAAAGTCGGCAAAATCGCCATAGCCGTCGTTCGACCAGTGGTACTGCTCACCGACCCGCATTAGCCAGCCCTTGGCCTCGAACAGCGGCTGTTGTTCCGGCGTAATGAAGGTCGCGTGCACCGACGAGAGTGTGTTCTGCCGCACCAGCGTTTCGGCCGCTGCGAGCAACGCCGGGGCGGCGGCGGGATCGCGCAGCAGCAGCCGCGGCCCGGTGGCGGGGGTGAACGGCACGGCGCATTGCAGCTTGGGATAATAGGCGCCGCCGGCGCGTTCATAGGCCTCGCCCCAGCCGTGATCGAAGACATATTCGCCCTGGCTGTGCGATTTCAGATAGCCGGGCAGGATGCCGATCGGCACGCCGGCCGCGTCATCGATGACGATATGCGTCGGCCGCCAGCCGGTGCGTGCGGCAGCGCTGCCCGAGGCCTCGAGGCTGGTGAAGAATTCATGCGCGACAAACGGGTTGTCGCGCCCGGCACAGGCGTTCCAGTCCGCCGCCGGCATGTCGGCGGCGGCGCTGAGAATGCGGGCGCGAATTTCGGCCATTACGGTCGGATGGCAACAATCGCGTCGATTTCGACACCGACGCCGCGCGGCAGCACCGCAACACCCACCGCCGAACGCGCATGGCGGCCGGCATCGCCGAACACCGCGACCATCAGGTCCGACGCGCCATTGCCGACTTCGGGTTGCTGGGTGAAATCGGGAGTCGAGCTGACGAACACACCCAGCTTGACGATGCGTTCCACCCGGTCGAGCGAGCCGAGTGCCGCCTGCATCTGGGCGATCAGGTTGATCGCGCATAGCCGCGCCAGTTCCTTGCCCTGCTCGACATCCATCGTTTCGCCGAGCCGGCCCTGGAAGGGCTTGCCATCGGGGCCGAAGGGGATCTGGCCGGAGATATGCAGCAGGCCGCCGGCGATGACGGTCGGCACATAATTTGCGGCCGGGGCAACGGCGGCGGGCAGGGTGATGCCGAGTTCGGCAAGGCGGGTTTCGGGCGTGCTCATGCGGCGGGGCCTTTCAACAGGGTTTCGATATGGGTCAGTGCCTCCGCCCAGCAATCGATGCGGGCATCGGCATCGGGCGCGGCGGGGATGAGATGGCGCAGCGGTGCCTCGGCGACCATGTGCAGGCGGTGGACATGCGGCACGCGCTTTTTCGCCGAAGTGTGATGCGGCGGCAGATCGTCGATGAAGACGGCGTGGCTCGGCTGATATTCGTCGAGCAGGGTGCGGATCGGTTCGCCCTTGGGGCCGTTGTTGCCGATGACGCGATACGGCATGCCGACCCGGGCGAGCTCGCTGGTGCGGGTCACGGCGTGATGATCGGCGATGTTGGTGAGCACCACGACATCGCAATATTCCGCCAGCCGCGCGAGCCCGGTGGCCGCGTGCGCCACCGGGGTTTGCGTCGGCATGTGGGTGGTGAAAAAGCCATCGAGCAGCGCCGGAAACGCTTCGGGCGCCACCGGCGTGCCATCGGCGTGGCGGATGTTGCCGGCCAGCGCGAAGGTTTCGAGCTTGAGCGTCAGGCCATGGATGTCATCGAGATAGGCGATGAACGGGTCGCAGAAATCGAGCAGGACGCCGTCGCAATCCGAAATGATCAGCGGGCGTGCCATCAGACATCGCCCCGCGTCATCGCCGCGCCGGCAGCGACCAGCGCCGCCGGGGGAACGCCCAGCGCTTGCGCACAGGCAACCAGGTCCGATTCGCGGGCGCAAAGGAAATCGATGACGGCGGCGAGCAGCGCGGGTTCACCGGCGCTGGCGCGCAACCCGGCCGAATCGAGCCCCGACAGCGCCAGGAACCGCGGCCCCAGGTCGGAATCGCCGGCAACATGGCCGAGCGCCTGCAGGCCGATCACCATCGGCGACGCCTCGTTAACCATTTTGTTGCGCATTGGGGTTATCGTTCCTGAAACGGTGGCCGTCTCCATCCCTAACGGGGGCGAGGGCGAATTGCCAAGCAGGGCCGAAAAGGAACAGCGTCGAAGTGCAGCGGGGTGGGCGCGAATTCCAGTTGATCGCCGCCCCCGCGCCCGGGCGCGGGGGCCCGCCCGACGCGGCGATTCGCATCGGTTTCGTCGCGACCGGGGGCTGTGCCGGGCTTGTCGACAGCCTGAACGGGCTGATTCCGCCCGATGCCACCCTCGATGTGCTGAGCATCGCCGAAGCGGCGCGGCGGATTGTCGCGCACGAATTGACCGTGCTGATCATCGCCGCCGACACATCATCGTGGCGCCAGGCCGTCATCGAATTGCGCAGCATCATCGATGCTGGCGCGGCGCACCCGCTGGCGGTGTTCGCGCTGGTGCCGCGCGATGATCCGGCGGCGTTGGTCAAGGCGTTCGAATTGCGTGTTGCCGATGTCGCCGGCCTGCCGATCGACCCCCATGAAGTGCGCGCCCGGCTGGCAGCGCTGATCCGTCGCCGCCGCGTTGCCTTTGCCAAGGCCGCCGAAACCCGCACCGCCTGGCAATTGGCGACCATCGACCCGGTGACCGGGCTGTTCAACCGCCACCACCTGACCGCGACGCTGCCCGCCGAATTCGACAGCGCCCGCAAGCTCGGTCAATCGCTGGCGGTGCTGATGATCGACCTCGATGGCCTGAAGGCGCTCAACGACCGCTGGGGCCATGCCGCCGGCGACAAGGTGCTGCGCAACGTCGCCGGCGCCATCGCCGCGGGATTGCGCCTGACCGATACGATCGCGCGCTTCGGCGGTGATGAAATCGTCGTGGTGATGCCCGATACGCCGCCCGATGTGGCCCGCGCCCTGGCGGCCCGGCTGGTGCAGCGCGTTGCCCAGCTCGACCTGGCCGACGGCAGCGAACCGCCGGCAATGGTGACGATCAGTGTCGGCATGGCGATCTGCGAAGCCCGCGACACTGATGTCGAAGCGCTGCTGCGCCGCGCGGACGAGGCGCTGTACGCGGCGAAGAATGGCGGGCGGAATCGGGTGGCGATCGCGGCGTAACAGCCCCTCTCCCGCTTGCGGGAGAGAAAGTAGAAAGCAGACAAGGAAAGAGGCGCGGCAAAGCCGGGCTAGAGTCCCGGACAAAGAAAGAGCCGCGGCAAAGCCGCGGCTGGCGCCGGACGGGTTCGGTTGGCTTTAGGCCAACCGCCCCGCCGATCGAGCTTGCGCCTGTCGGCGCGTAGCTAGGCTACGCGCTCGCGGCGCTTCACTTGATCTTCGCTTCCTTGAACTCGACGTGCTTGCGCACAACCGGGTCGTACTTGCGGAAAAGCAGCTTTTCCGTCTGGGTGCGCGGGTTCTTCTTGGTGACGTAATAATAACCGGTGTCGGCAGTCGACACGAGCTTGATCTTGATGGTGGTCGGCTTGGCCATGACAGGTCCCGGTAGAAACGAGGTGGAAAGCGCGTGCGGCAGGCCGAGCGCGGGAAGCGGCGTGGAATGACGGCGAAGCCCGGAAAAGTCAAGCCGAACCGGTCGCAGCCGGTTTGGCAAGCCGGGCATAAATCCCTATCTGGAACGCCATGACCATCGCCCGCCTTGCCGACCGCGCCGTACTTGCCATCGCCGGCGCCGATTCGCGACCCTTTCTGCAGGGGTTGCTCACCCAGGATGTCGATCGGCTCGGCCCCGACCGGCCGCTGTATGCCGGGCTGTTGTCGCCGCAGGGCAAGGCGCTGTTCGACATGCTGCTGTTCGCCGGCGACGCTGATTCGCTGTTCATCGATGTCGCCGCCGATCGCGCCGCTGCGCTTGCCCGGCGGCTGGGCATGTACAAATTGCGCAAGGCCGTCACCATCGCGCCGTCCGACCTTGCCGTCTGGGCCGGCTGGGACGGCGCGGGCGAAGGCGCTGCCGATCCGCGCGATCCGGCGCTCGGCCGGCGCTGGCTGGCACCATCGGCGGGCGATGATGGCAGCGCGCTTTATGCCGCCCACCGCCGCCGCATCGGCGTTCCCGAAACCCCCGAAATCGGCGAGGACCAGTTGCTCTGGCTCGAAACCGGCGCCGATCTGTTGAACGGCGTCAGCTTCACCAAGGGCTGTTATGTCGGCCAGGAAAACACCGCGCGCATGCACCATCGCGACAAGGTGCGGCGGCGGCTGGTGCCGGTGACGCTGGCGGGGGAAGGGGCCGACGAAACCGTGCGCGACGCGGAATCTGTTGTGCGCGACGCGGCATTTGTTGTGCGCGACGCGCAGGGCCGCAGCGTCGGAACCCTGCGCGGGCCGATGGTCGATGGCCAGGGCTTTGCGCATCTGCGGCTCGAGGCGGCGGCGGGGCCGTTGTTCGTCGGCACGGCGCCCCTCACCTTGCGCGTGCCGGGCTGGCTGGCGGCGGAACTGGCGGCATGATCGCAGCGCCTGCCAAGCCCGACCTCGGCGACCGGATGTTCGGTTTTGCCTCCGATCTGTTCGGCTGGCTGCGCACCGACAGCACCGACGCGCTGATCGCGGTCGGCACCGCCGTCACCTTTTACTTCATCGTCTTCGGGCTGCGCTGGGGGTTGGTCCGCCTGCTCGGCGAAGGCCATCCGGTCACCAACTGGCGTGGCTTCACCCGGCGCATCGTCAAGCGCACGCGCAGCCCGTTCATCGCCGCGCTGTCGGCCTATCTCGTCATCCATATCGTCGAAACCCCGGGGCTGTTGCAGCGCGCCATCGATGTGGTGTTCGTCGTCGCCTTTGCGGTGCAGGGCGCGCTGTGGGTGCGCGAGGTGCTGTTGGCGCTGGTTGATCGCCGCGCCGTCGGCAACGGCCAGGATGGCGGCGATTCGGGCGAATTCGACAGCGCCGTCAACATCATCCGCGTGCTCGTCAACGTCGTCGTCTGGCTGCTGGCGCTGATCCTCATCCTCGACAATCTGGGGGTCAATGTCACCGCGCTGGTGGCGGGCCTGGGTGTCGGCGGTATCGCCATCGGCCTGGCGGCACAGGGGATTTTCAGCGATCTGTTCGCGGCGTTGTCGATCCTGTTCGACCGGCCGTTCAAGGTGGGCGACACCATCCGCTTCGGCGAAGTCACCGGATCGGTCGAAGCCATCGGGCTGAAGACGACGCGGCTGCGCGCCGTCACCGGCGAACAAGTCATCGTGTCGAACACCAAGCTGCTCGACCAGCAGATCCGCAACTTGCGGCGCATCGAGGCGCGCACGACGGTGATGACCTTCCACCTCGATCTGGCGTCGGACAGCGCCGTGTTGGCGGCGGTGCCGGCGATGCTGTCGGACGTGGTGACGCCGATGGAGCATGTCGAGTTCCGCCGCGCCCATATCATCGCGGTGACGCTCGATTCGATCCAGGTCGAAATGGAATTCACCGTGGGCGATGCGTCGCTGCTGGTGCTGCTGGCGACCAAGCAGCGGGTGCTGCTCGGCGCGCTCGATGGCTTTCGGGATATGGGGCTCAATCTGGCGGCATCGACGCGGCCCCCGGTGGCGATCCCGGTGCCACCGCCGCTGCACGTCTGAAGCGGTTCAGCCCTTGGGCACCGCATTGCCGCGGTGCTCGACCGGGATCGATTCATAGACCGTCGCCGGCGCCAGCCCGAGCCGGGCGCGGACATCGGCAAGCGGCAGCGGCAGCAGCGCCGTCCAGTCCTGCGCCGGCAGCCAGCGCGCCGCCTTGCCGCGGGCATAACCTTCGCGGATCGCGGCGACATAGGGCTGCTTGACCGGCGCCTTGCGGCTTTTCAGCGCCGCACCGACGGCGATCGCTGCCCAACCGAGCGAGCGTGTCTGGGCATAGGAGAAAGCGACGAGGCAGGCCTCGCCCAAGGAATCGAGGCCGTAGCCGGTGGTGACGTGCCACAGATCGTGCGAATCGCGGATGCGGCGGCCGAACCAGGCAACGGGGTGTTCAAGGTCCATCATGACATGGTTCGATACGGCGACCAGGCCTTGCGGCGTCACCCCGCCATCATCGGTGAAATCGCGATAGACGGCGCCCAGGCTGCCCGCCGGCAGCGTCGCCAGCCAGGCGCGATCGGCGAGTTTTTGCGCCAGTTCCTCGCGGGCATAGGCCAGCCGGCCGCCTTCGGCGGTGGCGAGCAGGCGGCTGTACCCCTTGCGCGTCGAATCGCCGTTGAGCGCGCGCATGATCTCGAAGACTTCCTCGGTCGCGTCCTTGTCGGCCAGCAGGCGCTTCAAAGCGCGCAGGGCGGCGAACCAATCACGACGGGGCACGGCAAGCCGCTGCACGGGCGCGGCGACGATGGCGGACTGCACGGTCATTGCGGAGTCAATATCCGCAAAACGACCGGCAGGCAATCGATGGCGGCGAGGCGATCAGCGTTGCGGCTGCAGCGGGCCCGTCGACTGCGGCGCCACGGCCTGGGCCTGGATGGGACCATAGCCTGGGCCGGCGAAGCTCGACACACAGCCGGCGGTGCGCGCGCAGATCTGGTTGCCGCTATAGGCGTCCGGCGAAACGCACGCTGAAAGCGCCAATGCGCCGGTCATGGCCAACATCTTGATCATCAAGCTACTCCCTGATTATCGTATGGCGAACGATTGTGGCGGCTCAAAGGCCGCCAACGTCCTCGATGCTGAGCAGCGAGGCATTGCCGCCAGCGCTGGTCGTGTCGGTCGA
>JANPKK010000008.1:0-16681 GCA_031426015.1 Alphaproteobacteria bacterium | reverse complement strand
CCCGCGCCCCCGCCCGGCCACCCGCAGCGTACACTCGAATTGGGTGGCCGGGCGGGGGCGCGGGCCGGTGCCGCCTCATGACAAATGGGCCAGAATCGCGTCGCCCATTTGCGCGGTGGTGAGGTTGCCGCCGAGGTCCGCCGTCCGCGCTCCGCCGGTCAGCGCCTTGTCGACCGCGGCTTCGACGCGCAGCGCGAGGTCAGGCCGGCCGAGGCTGTGACGCAGCGCCATGGCGAGGCTGAGTACCGAGGCGCAGGGGTTGGCCACGCCGCGTCCGGCGATATCGGGCGCCGAGCCATGGATGGGTTCATAAAGGCCGGGCATGCCGGCATCGCCGATTGCCGCCGACGGCAGCATGCCGAGCGAACCCGTCAGCATCGCGGCTTCGTCGGACAGCATGTCGCCGAACAGGTTATCGGTGAGGATGACATCGAACTGCTTGGGATTCTTGACCAATTGCATCGCCATATTGTCGGCGAGCATATGGCTGAGCTTGATATCGGGATATTCCTTGTCGCGCAGCGCCTGGACATCCTCGCGCCACATCAGCCCGGCTTCCATGACGTTGCCCTTTTCCGCCGAGACGACTTCGGACTTGCGGCCGCGCGCGAGGTCGAAGGCGACGCGGGCGACGCGCTCGATTTCGGAGGTGGTGTAGACATGCGTGTTGACGCCGCGGCGCTGGCCATCGGGCAGGGTTTCGACGCCGCGCGGCTCGCCGAAATACACGCCGCCGGTGAGTTCGCGCACGAACAATATGTCGAGCCCGTCGACATGGACGCGCTTCAGTGTCGAGGCATCGGCGAGCGCCGAAAAACAGATGGCCGGGCGCAGATTGGCATAGACATTCATCCCGGCACGCAGCCGCAGCAGCCCGGCTTCGGGCCGCTTGTCGTAGGATTGCCCCGCCCATTGCGGGCCGCCAACGGCGCCCATCAACACGGCATCCGCGGCCTTGGCAGCGGCGAGCGTTTCGTTGGTGAGCGGCACGCCATCGGCATCGATCGCGGCGCCGCCGAAGCGCGCTTCGGTGATCGCGAGGTCGAGACCCTGGCTGATCAACCGCCCGGCAACACGCCGCGATATGGCGGTGACTTCGGGGCCGATGCCATCACCGGGCAGGAGCAGGAGAGTCTGGGTCAAGGTCAGGGCTTTCTGTGGAAATTCGGGTCAGGCAGCCCGCTCGGCAGCGCCGGCGATCCACGGGCGCTCGGCGGCGAGCCGGGCTTCGTGCGCGGCGATGTCGGCATCCATCGCCACGGTCAGCCCGATTTCATCAAGGCCGTTGACGAGGCAATGCTTGCGGAACGGATCGATTTCGAAGCGGAAACGATCCTGGAAAGGAGTGGTGACGACCTGGTTTTCCAGATCGATGGTGACCGGATCGGTCGCGGCAACGTCCATCAGCCGGTCGATGGCCTCCTGCGGCAGAACGACGAGCAACAGGCCGTTCTTGAACGAATTTCCCGAGAAGATATCGGCGAACGACGGCGCGATGATGGCGCGCAGCCCCATGTCCGCAAGCGCCCAGGGGGCATGCTCGCGGCTCGATCCGCAGCCGAAATTGTCCCCGGCGATCAGGATTGGCGCCCCCTTGTTGCGGTCATTGTCGAAGATGTTTTCGGGGTCCTCGCGCAAGGCCGAAAACGCTGCCTTGCCCAACCCGGAGCGGGTGATGGTTTTCAGGAACCGCGAGGCAACGATCACATCGGTATCGACATTTTCGGCGCCGAAGGGAATGGCGGTGCCGGTAAGGGTCTTGAAGGCCTGCATGGGGGTTCCGAAACTGGAGGGACAGCGAAGGGCGGGCTTATGCCCTGCCCGGATGGGCCTTATGTCATGCCCGGATGGGCCTTATGTCATGCCTGGCTTCCACGCAAAACCATCGCCGGCGCGCACGACATGACCGGTGCCCGGATAGGGGAAATGCGGCGAAAACACGAGATCGCCGCTGTCGGCGAGCTGCCCAAGCACGTTGCGGCGGCGCTCGGCGCCCAGCTTGCGGTCGCGATCATAGCCCATCGCCCAATCGGGTTTGGCGAGCGAGATGATGTAGCTGTGCGCCATGTCGCCGATGGCGAGCAGGCGCTTGCCCTTCGATTCGACGCGATAGCCGCTATGGCCCGGCGTGTGGCCGTTGAGATCGACCGAGGTGATGCCGGGCAACACCGCCGCGCCGGCTTCGAACGGTTTCACCTGCGCCGAAATGGCGGCAACGAGCTTTGCATTGGTCGGCTGTGCCTGAATGCTCGCCCATTCGGCCGCGGCCATGCGCACGGTCGCCTTGGCGAACACCGGCTTGCCCTCGGCATTCATCAACCCGCCGACATGATCGCCATGGCCATGGCTGATCAGCACATCGGTGACTTCGGCGGGCGTCACCTTCGCCGCCGCCAGGCTGGCGAGCAGGATACCGCGTGGGCTCCCATAGCCGGTATCGATGAGGACGACATGGCCCGGCGTGCGGACGAGCAAAGCGCTGACGCTCAGGCTGATCTGCCCGGTCGGCACGCCGGCGGCGGCGAGCACCTTGTCGACTGCTTCGGGGCCGACATCGATGCCGAAGACCTTGGCATCATTGGGGGCGATATTGCCGGCATCGCGCAGCGCCGCGAGCTTGAGGCTGCCCAGCTTGAACGGCGTCGCGGTGGCGGTGACGGCAACCGGGCCGATCTGCGCGACCGCGGCGACAGCGAGCACACAGGTGGCGGCAGCGGCAAGCAGCATGAACGGGCGCATTGAACTTCTCCGGGAGGGAAGCTGCGTTATTCCGCCCTCGCGCTGGCAACGCAACCCCTGCTAGATAGACCCATGGCAAAGCAACACCTCTATCTCGTCGACGGCTCGGGCTATATCTTTCGCGCCTATCACCGGCTGCCGCCGCTGACCGACCCCGAAGGCACGCCGGTCGGTGCCGTCTATGGCTTCACCGCGATGTTGTGGAAGCTGATCACCGAGCTCGCCAATGCCGAGGCGCCGACCCACCTTGCCGTCGTCCTCGATGCCGGGGCGCATACGTTTCGCAACGACATGTACGAACATTACAAGGCGCACCGCCCGCCGCCCCCCGAAGACCTGGTGCCGCAATTCCCGCTGATCCGCGACGCGGTGCGCGCCTTCAGCGTGCCGTGCTTCGAGGAAAAGGGCTTCGAGGCCGACGACATCATTGCGTCCTATGCGCTCGCTGCGCTGCGCGCCGACTACAACGTCACCATCGTCTCCTCCGACAAGGACCTGATGCAACTGGTGCAGCCGGGGCTCGACCTGCTCGACACGATGAAGAACCTGCGCATCGACCGCGCCGAAGTCATCGAAAAATTCGGCGTGCCCCCCGAAAAGGTCGGCGACGTGCTGGCGTTGATGGGCGACACCGCCGACAATATCCCCGGCGTGCGCGGCATCGGCCCCAAGACGGCGGCCGAACTCATTATCCAGTATGGCGATGTCGAAGGCGTCATCGCCAATATCGCCGCCATCAGGAAACCCAAGCTGAAGGAAACCCTCGCCGCGTCGATCGACGACGCCCGGCTCAGCCGCGAACTGGTGCGCCTGAAGGACAATATTCCGCTCGCCGAACCGCTTGATTCGCTGACGCTGCGCCACCCGCCGCACGAACCGCTGGCGAAATTCCTCACCAAGCACGGCTTTCGCGCCCTGCTCGCCAAGCTCGGCCGCGAGGCGGAAGCCGCCGGCACCCCGCCGCCAGCCGCGCCCGCGCCGGCGCCCGAGGCGGTGCCCTTCATCCATGGCGATTATGAAACCGTCACGAGCCTCGATCGCCTCGATTGGTGGATCGCCGAAAGCCAGCGCCTCGGCGCCGTCGCAGTCGATACCGAAACCGACAGTCTCGACCAGGTCCGTGCCCGGCTTGTCGGCATCAGCCTGGCGACCGCGCCGGGCAAGGCCTGCTATATCCCGCTGGCGCACCAGTCTGGCGAAGGCCTGCTCGCCGAAAAGGTCGACCAGCTGGCCATCCCCGAGGTCATCGCGCGGCTCAATCCGCTGTTCGCCGACCCGGGCGTCCTCAAGATCGGCCAGAACATCAAGTACGACCTGATCGTGCTGCGCCAGCACGGTGTGCCGGTGCTCAGTCCCTTCGATGACACGATGCTGCTCAGCTACGCCCTCGATGCCGGGCGCGGCCATCACGGCATGGACGAACTGTCGACCCGCCATCTCGGCCACACGCCGATCGCCTTCAAGGACGTGACCGGCGGGGCAAAAGGCAAATGGGATTTCGCCCAGGTGCCGCTCGACAAGGCGACCGCCTATGCCGCCGAAGACGCCGATGTGACGCTGCGCCTGCATGCCTTCCTGCGCAACCGGCTGTGGCGCGAACAGGTGACCAGCATCTACGAACAGGTCGATCGCCCGGTGCTGCCGGTCATCGCCGACATGGAACTGGCGGGCATCCGCGTCGATCGCAGCGCGCTCGCCGGCCTGTCGGCGGCGTATGAGGTGGAGATTGCCCGGCTGGAGGGCGAAATTCACCTACTGGCGGGCGGGCCGTTCAGCATCGGCAGCCCCAAGCAATTGGGCGAAGTGCTGTTCGAACGCCTCGGCCTAAAATCGGGCAAGAAAAGCAGCAAGACCGGCGCCTGGACGACCGATGTCACCGAGCTCGAACGGCTGGCCGGCGACGGCGCGGAGATCGCCACCAAGGTGCTCGACTGGCGCCAGCATTCGAAGCTGAAATCGACCTATACCGATGCCTTGCAAGCGCAGATCAACCCCGTCACCGACCGGGTGCACACCAATTATGCGCTGGCCGCGACTTCGACTGGGCGCCTGTCATCGAACGACCCGAACCTCCAGAATATCCCGATCCGCACCGAACTCGGCCGCCGCATCCGCCATGCCTTTGTCGCGGCGCCGGGCCATGTCATCATGGCCGCCGACTACAACCAGATCGAGCTGCGGCTGGTCGCGCATATCGCCGATGTGCCCGAACTGAAGGCGGTGTATGCCGAAGGCGGCGACGTCCACGCCCTGACCGCGCGCGAAGTGTTCGGGGAGGTGACGCGCGACACCCGCGCCCGGGCGAAAACCATCAACTTCTCGATCATCTACGGCATCAGCGCCTTTGGCCTGGCGCAGCGCCTCGGCATCGATCGCGGCGAGGCGGCGCGCTATATCGAGCTGTATTTCAGCCGCTTCCCCGGCATCCGCAATTACATGGCCGAAACGATCGCCGCGGCGAAGGAACACGGCTTCGTCACCACGCTGTTCGGCCGCAAGGCGCATTTCCCGATGATCAATTCCAAGAACCAGGGCGAGCGGCAGTTTTCGGAACGCGCCGCGGTCAACGCGAGGGTGCAGGGGACGGCGGCGGACATCATCAAGCGCGCCATGGTGCAGATGCCCGGCGCGCTCACCGCCGCCGGGCTGGGCGGCACGCGGATGCTGCTGCAGGTGCACGATGAACTGGTCTTCGAAGTGCCCGCGGGCGATGTCGAAGCGGTCAAGCCGGTGATCCGCGATACGATGGCCAATGCGCACCGCCCGCTGATCGATTTGTCGGTGCCGCTCGGGGTGGAGATTGGCTCGGGCGTCAGCTGGGGCGACGCGCATTAAGAATGGTGATTAGCCGATTGAGCCCCCTCTCCCGCAAGCGGGAGAGGGGTACCTTATCTAGCAACTGAACGCCGGCGCCGCTCCCGACAGCTCGGCACGCACCGCGCCAAGATCGCGCTTGAAAGCCGGGTCGGCCTGCAAGCGTGCATAAACCGCATCGGCCAGCTTCCGGCCGGCCGCGACATCGCTTTGCCAGTGCACCCGGCAAACAAGGCGATTGTCGCCGAAATCCTGGCCCCAGTCGCGCACCATCGCGGCGCGCCCCGGCGCGGCGGCGGCAAACACCGTTCCGAACAGCGCGCCGATCGCGGCATGGCCGCTGGGGTAGCTGTAATTGGGCTTGGGGGGGGACTTCGGCATGATCTTCGTCGCGGTGCGCGGGTCGCAGGTGCGTGGGTCCGCGGCGCCGACAAAGGGCCGATCCCGGGCGAAATGCGATTTGGCGGCATTCACCGGCCGGTCGATATCGACGCGGATGCGCTTGATGAAGGCCATGGTCAGTGGCGTCGTCGTCGGTGAAATCTGGTGGCCGACGGCGCAGCTGAGTTGCTGCATGACCTTTTTCGAACTCGGCGCCAGCTGGGTCGAGGCGTAGTTATAGCGTGGCGAGCCGATTTCGGCGACGGTCCTGGCAAAGGCGGCGCGATCGGCGGCCGCCTGCGGCGATCCGGGCGCCGGCGGCGGGCCGAGCACCGTGCGGTAATCGAGCGTTGCCAGATAGCCGGCGGCCGGCGGCTCCTTGGCGGTCGCCGGCAGTGCCAGCACGGCAAGCAGCGCCAGGCCGGCGCGGGTCAGCCCTTGCATGGTGCCTCCGGCGCCTTGGCGATTTCGTCGGCAGCGCGCACCAGATCGGCCTGGAATTCGGGTTCGGCGAGCAACCGGCCATAAACTGCGGTGCCGAGGATGCGGCCATAGGCGACATCGCTGAGCCAGTGCACCCGGCAGGCGATGCGCAGGTCACCGGTGTGCTGGCCGAAAGCGCGGATCTGGTCCGCCCGCGCCGGGTTCGCGTCGGCGAGCAGCAGCCCCCACAACCAGCCGATGCCCGAATGCCCCGACGGATAGGCAAAGCCCAGCCCGGCGCCGATGCCATCCTTGCTGATCGGATCGCACGCCGGGCCCTTGTCGGTGGTGAAGGGGCGCGGGCGCTTGTAGAAGGTCTTGGCGATGCTCATCGGGCCGGTCAGGTCGACCCCCGATCGCGCGATCATCGCCATGGTGATCGGTGTCGTCTGCGGCGAAATCACCTTGCCGACGGCGCATGACAGTTTGGCGAAATAGGCGGGGCTGGTCGGGTTGAGCTCCGACACCGCTTCCTGCCACGCGGCGCCGCCGACATCCTTCGCCGTCGCGGCATAGACGCTGCGGTCGGCCATGTCCTGCGCGCTGCCGGGTGCCGGCGGTGGCGGCAACAGCTTCAATATCTCGACCGGCGGCTTGCCGGTCAGATAGCCCGGCGGCACCTTGCGCGGGGTCGTTGCGGTCGGTGGGGATGGCATTGCTGCCATTGGCAGCGGGGCAGGTGCCGGCACTTGCGCCACGACCGCAGTCGCCAGCCCGGCCGCCACAAACCCGATAAAAACCGCCCGCATCGTGCATTCCCCCGTGGCAAACTGTCCCGTCGCCGGCTGTCATTCTTGGGGAACACCCTTGGCAAGTCCAGCCAAATGGCCTCCGATCGGTGCAAATACACCGCTCGGGGCCATCACATTGGTCGTTTGGCCCCTTGATGTTTGATGCAGAGAGGGTGACATTCATCGCTGTAGCCTGCCGGTAACGTCAGGACAGATCATCAGCCCCCGCGTCCGGCCCGCCCCCAGGCCCGGCGCCCCCAGCGGAGACAGGCATGCCCTCTTTCACCCGCGAGCTCGAAAAGACGCTGCACAATGCGCTCGCCGAAGCGGCGCGGCGTACCCATGAATACGCGACCCTCGAACATCTGTTGCTGGCGCTGACCAACGACAGCCACGCCGTTGCCGTGCTGAAGGCGTGCAGCGTCGATCTTGATGAACTCCAGGGCCAGCTGGCGCGCTACCTCGATACCGAATTGTCGGCGTTGAAGGCCGATGCCAGCGTCGACCCGTCGCCCACCGCCGGCTTCCA
The DNA here is from genome assembly GCA_031426015.1 of Alphaproteobacteria bacterium. Lineage (GTDB taxonomy): Bacteria > Pseudomonadota > Alphaproteobacteria > Sphingomonadales > Sphingomonadaceae > Sandarakinorhabdus. The sequence continues at coordinate 9,004 of JANPKK010000008.1, read as the reverse complement.
GCGCGTCGTCCAGCGCGCCATCCTGCACGTCCAGTCGTCGGGCCGCGAGGAAGTGACCGGCGCCAATGTGCTCGTCGCGCTGTTCTCCGAACGCGAAAGCCATGCTGTCTTCTTCCTGCAGCAGCAGGACATGACCCGCCTCGACGCCGTCAGCTATATCAGCCACGGCATCGCCAAATCGGGCCAGAGCGAGACCCGCGCCGTCAAGGGCGCCGGCGGCGACAAGGAAGAGGGCGAAACGCCCAAGGGCGGCGACAAGGCCGAAAAGGGCGAAAAGCCCAAGAACGGCGAGTCAGCGCTCAAGCAGTTCACCGTCAACCTCAACGAAAAGGCCGGTACCGGCAAGATCGACCCGCTGATCGGCCGCCATGCCGAGGTCGATCGCACCATCCAGATCCTGTGCCGCCGCTCGAAGAACAACCCGCTCTATGTCGGTGATCCCGGCGTTGGCAAAACGGCGATCGCCGAAGGCTTGGCGCGCAAGATCGTCGAAGGTAGCGTGCCCGAGGTGCTGCTGCCCGCGGTCATCTACTCACTCGACATGGGCGCTCTGCTCGCCGGCACGCGCTATCGCGGTGATTTCGAGGAACGGCTGAAGAATGTCGTCAACGAACTCGAAAAGCTGCCGCACGCGGTGCTGTTCATCGATGAAATCCACACCGTCATCGGCGCCGGTGCCACATCGGGCGGCGCGATGGACGCGTCGAACCTCTTGAAGCCGGCGCTGTCATCGGGCGCTATCCGCTGCATCGGTTCGACGACCTACAAGGAATTCCGCAATCACTTCGAAAAGGATCGCGCCCTGCTGCGCCGCTTCCAGAAGATCGATGTCAACGAGCCGTCGATCGAGGATAGCGTCAAGATCCTGATGGGCTTGCGCCCGTCGTATGAGGAGCATCACAAGCTGAAGTACACGCCCGAAGCCATCAAGGCCGCGGTCGAACTGTCGGCGCGCTACATCAATGACCGCAAATTGCCCGACAAGGCGATCGACGTCATCGATGAAAGCGGCGCGTCGCAGATGCTGCTGCCGCCGGCCAAGCGCAAGAAGGTCATCGGCGTCAAGGAAGTCGAAGCCGTTATCGCCACCATGGCGCGGATTCCGCCGAAATCTGTCAGCACCGACGACAAGAAGGCGCTGGCGACCCTCGATGGCGACCTGAAGCGCGTCGTCTTCGGCCAGGACAAGGCCATCGAGCGCGTCGCCTCGGCGATCAAGCTCAGCCGGGCCGGCCTGCGCGAACCCAACAAGCCGATCGGCAGCTACCTGTTCTCCGGCCCTACCGGCGTGGGCAAGACCGAAGTCGCCAAGCAGCTTGCCAGCATCCTCGGCATCCCGCTGACGCGTTTCGACATGTCGGAATATATGGAACGCCACAGCGTCTCCCGGCTGATCGGCGCGCCTCCGGGCTATGTCGGCTTCGACCAGGGCGGGTTGCTTACCGATGCCGTCGACCAGCAGCCGCATTCGGTGCTGCTGCTCGACGAAATTGAAAAGGCCCACCCCGATCTGTTCAACATCCTGTTGCAGGTCATGGATAACGGCAAGCTGACCGACCATCACGGCAAGACGGTCGACTTCCGCAACACCATCCTGATCATGACGACCAACGCCGGCGCCGCCGACATGGCGCGTGAAGGCATCGGCTTCGGCAGCACTCAGCGGGTCGGCGAGGACGAGGAAGCCATCAAGCGGATGTTCACCCCCGAATTCCGCAACCGCCTCGATGCGGTGGTGGCGTTCGATTACTTGCCGCCCGAAGTCGTGGCGCGGGTCATCGACAAGTTCATCCTCGAACTTGAACTGCAACTCGCCGAACGCGAAGTGCATATCGCGCTCACCGATGAAGCCAAGGCGTGGTTGACCGAGCGCGGCTATGACAAGCTCTACGGTGCCCGCCCGATGGGCCGCCTGATCCAGGAAAAGATCAAGCAGCCGCTCGCCGAGGAACTGCTGTTCGGCAAGCTCGTCCATGGCGGCGAAGTGCGGGTCCACCTGAAGGACAACGACCTCGCCTTCGAAATCGTCCCCGCCGCCAAAAAGCCGCCGCGGCCGAAAAAGGCCAAGGCCACCAAGGCGCTACCGCCGCCGACGGTGGACGCGTGAGTTAACCCCTCTCCCCTCGCGGGAGAGGGCGACTCGGCGCAGCCGAGCGGGGTGAGGGGGCTTCGCAGGTGAAGCGCGTCCGGCGGGCAGGGGCTGAGCCCCTGCACCGCTTTGGCTATTCGCCCATCAACTCCAGCGCTGCATCTTCGTCCGCCGCCGCCAACACGCGCTTCGCTACCGTAAAATCATGCCCCGCCCTTGCCATCGCGGCGAGTTCGCGGGCGCGGCGGGCAGGGTCAGCCAACGTGCCTTCGCGCGCGAACGGGCCGAAGCGACGGCGGCGGGCAAAGGCGATCGCGGGCGCATAGGGGTCGGCGGGCGCATCGTCATCGGGGGTGAGTGCCGCGGCGATATCATCCCGTGACACCCCGGCGGCGTTGAGCGCGCCTTTGACCCGGCCGGCGCCGAAGCCGCGCGCGGTCAGGTCGCGCTGTTTCGACGCCGCATAGACGCGATCGTCGACATAGCCGAGCGTCACGATGCGGGCGACGAGCGCGTCGATATCGGCGGGCGCCTCGGGCGTCCACACCCGTTCCCCCAATTTGCGCTGCAGGTAGCGCCGCAGCTTTGCCGCCGTCGTGGCATAGCGCGCGGCATAGCCGACCGCGAGTTCCTGCAACTGCGTCGCATCGATCGGGCGGGGCTCGCGCGGCTTGTATTCGCGCGGCTTTTGTTCGCGTTGGGGTCGCGGCTTGCGGCGGCGACCGGCCGGTTTTTCGTGTTCGCCTTCGTCATCATCAAAATTCATGCCTTGTTTGTGCCATGTTCGGGCCGGAATTTAAACGTTCCCTTCTGCCAGAGGTACAGAATTGGAGACGCTACGTCTGTGCCGCATGGTGGCCAACACCAGCGGCGGGGTCAGGATAGGGAGTGATGGGCTTGCACACAGGCCTGACGGCATTGGCGCCAACGCCGACTTTCGATGCGCTGGCCCGCCGCCGCGCGTCGTTCGGTACGCTGGGTGAAGCCCTTGATTATGCAGGGCTCGGCGAAAAGGGCATGAACTTTCATGATGCCCGCGCCGATCTCGTCCGCCCCTATCCCTATGCCGAACTCGCCGCCGATGCCCGGGCACAGGCTGCCCGTCTGGTCGCCGATGGCATCCTGCCCGGCGATCGCATCGCGCTGATCGCCGAAACCGGGCCGGGCTTTGCCGCTGCCTTCTTTGCCGCCATCTTTGCCGGCGCGCTGCCGGTGCCGCTGCCGCTGCCGACCAGTTTCGGCGGCCGCGAAGCCTATGTCGACCAGATCGCGACGCAATTGCGCAGTTGCGACCCGAAAATGGTGCTGTCGCCCGAAGGCCTGTTCGCCATGGTCACGCAATCTGCCGATGGGTTGTGCGCCGCACGTGATTGGGCGGTGTATTTCGCCGAACCGGCGCCGCAAGTGGTGCTGCCGCAGGCCAAGCCGACCGACATCGCCTATCTGCAATATTCGAGCGGCTCGACGCGCTTCCCGCACGGTGTCGCCGTGACCCATGAAGCACTGCTCGCCAACCTCGCCGGCCATGCCCATTGCATGGAAGCCGGCGATGGCGACCGTGTCGTCTCGTGGCTGCCCTGGTATCATGACATGGGGCTGGTCGGCTGCATGCTGGCGCCGCTCGCCAATCAGATTTCAGTCGATTATCTGGCGACCGAAGACTTCGCCCGCCGGCCGCTGTCGTGGCTGACGCTGATCAGCCGCAATCCGGGCAAGACGCTCAGCTACTCGCCGACCTTTGGCTACGACATCTGCGCGCGCCGCATTTCACCGTCGATCAACGTCGCGGAGCGCTTCGACCTGTCGCGCTGGCGGGTCGCCGGCAACGGCGCCGACATGATTCGCCCCGAAGTCATGCAGGCCTTTGTCGACGTTTTCGCCGCCGCCGGCTTCAAGGCCAGCGCCTTTTTGCCGAGCTACGGCCTGGCCGAAGCAACGCTGGCGGTTTCGATCATGCCGCTTGGCGAAGGCATCGTCTCCGATCTCATCGACGAGCGCACGCTTTCGGGCACCACCGGCGGCCGCACCGATGCGCGCCAGCCGACGCGTTTCCGCGCCATCGTCAATTGCGGCAAGGCAGTGCCGGGCTTGACCATCGAGATTCGCGACGAAGCCGGCACCGTGCTGCCCGACCGCAAGATCGGCCGGGTTTTCGTGCGCGGCCTGGGTGTCATGGCCGGCTATTTCCGCGACGAGGAAGCCACCGCGGCGGCGCTGTCGCCCGATGGCTGGCTCGATACCGGCGACATGGGCTACCTCTCCAAGGAATCGATCTTCATCGTCGGCCGCGCCAAGGACATGATCATCATCAACGGCAAGAACCACTGGCCGCAGGATATCGAATGGGCGATCGAGCAACTGCCGGGCTTCAAGGCGGGGGACATCGCCGCCTTTGCCATCACCACGCCGTCGGGCGAGGAATCGCCGGCGGTGCTGGTGCAGTGCCGCACGTCGGATGTCGATGAACGCGCGTCGCTGCGCGAGGCGATTCGCAGCAAGGTGCGTGCCATCACCGGCATGACCTGCGTTGTCGAACTGGTGCCGCCGCGCACGCTGCCGAAAACGTCGAGCGGCAAGCTGAGCCGGTCGAAGGCGCGCAGCCAGTATCTGTCGGGCGAGATTCAGCCGTTCGATGTGGCAGCGTGACCGCTTCTCCCCTCCCGTTCACGGGACGGGTCGGGGGTGGGTCGAGCCGAGGGGGGCTGCACTTTGTGGTTGTCGCTGGCGCCGGTCACGTCAGGCGAACCCTCCCGTAGCCGGGAGGGGATGAGGCAATGACCATCGCCATCACCGGTTCTACCGGTTTTGTCGGCAGCCGCGTTGTCGCCCTGGCCGTTGCTCCCCTCCGCGCCCTCGCCCGGCGGCCGCAGCCCGACCGGACGGGTGTCGAGTGGGTCGCCGGTGATCTCGCCGCCTCCGCCGCGCTTGCCCGCCTTTGTGAAGGCGCCAGCGCGGTCATTCACATCGCTGGCGTCGTCAGCGCGCCCGACCGCGCTAGTTTCGATGCCGGCAATGTCGCCGGTACTGCCGCGATGCTCGCTGCGGCAAAGGCTGCCGGGGTAGCGCGCTTCGTCCATGTTTCCAGCCTCGCGGCGCGCGAGCGGCAGTTGTCGATGTATGGCGCGTCGAAGGCCGAGGCCGAAGCGCTTGTGCAGGCGAGCGACCTTGACTGGGTGATCGTGCGACCGCCCGGCGTCTATGGCCCTGATGATCGCGAGATGCTCGATATCTACAAATTGGCGGCGCGCGGGCTGTACATCGCTCCGCCCGGCCGGCTTTCGCTCGTTCATGTCGATGATCTGGCGCGGGTACTGCTGGCGCTCGCCGGGGGTGGGCCGTCGCGGCAGACGTTTGAGATCGACGATGGCGCCGCCGGGGGCATTTCGCACCCCGAATTCGCCAGCGCCATCGGCATCGGCCTTGGCCGGCGCGTGCGGGTCATCCCGCTGCCGCTGTCGATGCTCCATCTTGCCGCGCGCATCGGCCTTTCGGCCAAGCTGACCCGCGACCGCGCCAATTACATCGCCCACCCCGATTGGGTAGCGCGCGGCGGCAATGCAGCGCTGGCCGGGTTCTGGGCGCCGCGGATCGATCTCGCCGCCGGGGTGGCGGATACGATTGCCGGCTATCGCGCCAAAAACTGGCTTAGCTCAGCAACTTGGTCAGCAGATACACGGCAAAGGTCAGGATCAGCCCGATAATGAACACCTGGTACGCCATCGCCAGATAGCGATACTTTTTCTGTTTGAGCACCAGCCCGAGCTGGTAGACATCGCGCGCCATCGCCTGGCGGATGCGGGCATCGTCGCAGTTGATGATATCGAGTTCGGCGACGAATTCGGCTTCGGTCATCGCCGTGAACGCGCCGAAGAAGAGGATGTTGGGCGGCATCACCGGGCCCTTGGTCTTGCGCGCGCCAAAGGCCGGCACCACCGCCAGCATGCACAGGATTGCGGCGAGCGACGATGATGCGGCGAGTACCAGCATCGGCGGGGTCATCGCGCTGCCTTCGCGCACCACCAGCGCAAAGATCACCGAATTGACCCCGATCAGGATATTGGCTTTTTGATCGGCCATCGATGACAGCATGACATGATGCGCCTGCATCGTGCGCAGTAGATGGATGGCATTGGGGTGGGTTTCTCCGGCGGCAGCCGACGAGCCCCCGGAATCTGTATCCGTATCGATGCTTGTGTCCATTCCGCCCCCGATTGTGACACTATCATCACACTCTAAAGCCAGCCACTGCAAGCCCCACTTTGCGGCGCGCTTGGCCCCGCTTTGGCCATTTTGTGCTGCCAAAGCCGCAAGTCTGCCAATATGAGCGGCGCCGCGCGCGCCACCGGGAGTGATGATGACTGCACCTGCCACCGATCGGGCCTCTGTCTATGCCCGCATCATCGAACTGATCGAGCCGCTCAACCCCAAGAAGGTGGCGCTCACCGAGGATACCAGCTTTGCCGGCGACCTCGAGATGGATTCGCTGACCGTGATGGACCTTGTCGCCAGCATGGAAGACGAATGGGACATCGTCATGCCCCTGAACATGCTTCCCGATCTTGAAACCATCGGCCAGGTTGCCGATGCGGTGACGAAGCTGGTGTCGAAGTGAGCGATCTGTTTTCCAAGTTCGACGCACTGATCGCCGAACGCGCCGGGGTGCTCGCCAAGGGCGTGCGCGACCCGTTCGCGATCGTCATGCAGGAGGTCAAATCGCCCACCGTCGCGATCATCGACGGCAAGGAAACCATCCTGCTCGGCACCTATAATTACATGGGGATGACTTTCGATCCCGATGTCATCGCCGCCGGCCAGGCAGCGCTGGCCAAGTTCGGCGCCGGCACCACCGGCAGCCGCGTCCTCAACGGCACCTACCAGGGCCACAAGGAATGCGAAGACGCGCTCAAGGACTTCTACGGCACCGAGCACGCCATGGTGTTTTCGACGGGTTACCAGGCCAATCTCGGCATGGTGGCGACGCTGGCCGGCAAGGGCGATTTCATCATCCTCGATGCCGACAGCCATGCCTCGATCTATGATGGCTGCTACCTCGGCAATGCCGACATCGTGCGTTTCAAGCACAACAGCGTCGAGGATCTCGAAAAGCGCCTGCGCCGCCTGCCGCCCGAAGCCGGCAAACTGGTCATCCTCGAAGGCGTCTATTCGATGCTCGGCGATATCGCGCCGCTGAAGGAACTCGTTGCGGTCGCCAAGGCGCATGGCGCAATGGTGCTCGTCGACGAAGCGCATGGCATGGGCTTTTTCGGCGAAAACGGCCGCGGTGTCTATGAAGCCGCCGGCGTTGCCGATGATGTCGATTTCGTCGTCGGCACCTTTTCGAAATCGGTCGGTACCGTTGGCGGCTTCTGCGTTTCGAACCACCCCAAGTTCGAAATCCTGCGTCTGGTCTGCCGGCCCTATACCTTCACGGCGTCGCTGCCGCCCGCGGTCGTTGCCTGCGCCGCGACGAGCATCCGCAAGCTGATGCACGCCGGCGACAAGCGCGCCCGGTTGTGGGACATGACGCGCAAGCTGCATGGCGGATTGAAGTCGCGTGGTTTCCGGCTCGCCACCGAGACCCCCGAAAGCGCCATCGTCTCGGTGCTGATGCCCGACCAGGAAACCACCGTCCGCATGTGGCAGGCGATGCTCGAACTCGGCGTCTATGTGAACATGTCGCGGCCGCCTGCCACGCCGGCCGGGGTCTTCCTGCTGCGCTGCTCGCTGTGCGCCGAACATTCGGCGGAGCAACTCGATATCGTGCTCGAACGCTTCGCCATGGCCGGCGCCGCGGTCGGGCTGTTCGCCGAGGCGGCCGAGTAAGCGATTACTGGTCCAGCGGTTTCACCGAGAAACCGCGACGATAGTTCATCACGATGCGAATCGGAGTCACGCCGGGGCCGAAGCTGTACAGCGTTTCATCGGGGCTCGGCTTGGCAAGGCGCAGGCGCGGATTGTTGCTCAACCCGATGCCATCCGACCAGACCGACAATTTTCCGTCACTGTTGCGATCGTGCAGCGCGACGATGACATAGCGGCCGGGGCCGGGCAGCGTCAGGCACACCGTCATGTCGCCGGCGGCCGATAGCGGCACATCATGTCGGCGCAGATATTTGCCGCTGGCGAGGAATTCATCCTTTGCACCGGTATAGTTCTGGATCCGCAACTGGCCGTTGCGATCCTTGAAACCATGGACGGTAACCAGCGCAGCAGCGCCATCGGCGCCCGGCCGGCACGCCGCCGTATCGCCGAGCACGACCGGCCCCTGCGCCAGCGCCGGGGCCGCCAGCAGCGGCAGCAGGATCGCGCCGGCGACAGATATCGCCCGCATGCGTGAATTTGCCATGACCTTGATGTTTCACCGGGCTATAGAGGAACAACGTGTCGGACGGCAGCCAACCGGCCGACCTTGGCATCTATGGTGAAGGCTTGCGGCGAAACTTGGGCGCGGCAGTGTCGACATCAAGGGACGGGAACAGAAAGCTCACCTTGATCGCGCTTACCCGCTTCGATCGCTATCTCGCCCGGTTGATCATCGTGCCGCTTTTCGCGTCACTGGTCATCGCTGCGATGTTGTTGCTGCTCGATCGCATGCTGCGGCTGTTCGATTTCGTCATGAACGAAGGCGGGCCGGTCAGCGTCGTCTGGCGGATGCTCGGCAATCTGCTGCCCGAATATCTGTCGCTGGGCATCCCCATCGGCGTGATGATGGGCATCTTGATGGCGTTTCGCAAATTGGCAACCACGTCCGAACTCGATGCGCTGCGCGCGGTCGGCATCAGCTACAACCGGTTGCTGCTGGCGCCGATGCTGTTTGCGCTGGTCTTTGCGCTTATCAATTTCGGCATCGTCGGGTTTTTGCAGCCGGTGTCGCGCTATGCTTATGAAAACCTGCGCTTCGAGCTGCGATCCGGC
>JANPKK010000007.1:0-1890 GCA_031426015.1 Alphaproteobacteria bacterium | reverse complement strand
AAGGCCCGATCGAACGCGCGTGGATCTTGTCATCGACAAGGTGGTGCAGCTTGAGCATGTAGATATAGCCCACCGTCACCTTGCGATCGAACTGGTCACCGGTGCGCCCGTCGAACAGGTCCGACTGACCCGACGAGTCGAGACCCGCCAGCGCGAGCATGTCGGTCACATCCTTTTCGACCGCGCCATCGAACACCGGAGTGCCCATCGGCACGCCGGCGCGCAGGTTCTGCGCCAGCTCGACGATCTCGTCGCCGCTGCGCGAGTTGATGTCGTCGAGATAATGCTCGCCATACACCACGCGTAGCCGCTCCTGCACCGCCTCGGGCATCGCGCCCGCCTTGGCATCCGGGTTGGCCTCGCGCCATTCGTCCAGCGCGCCCGCGATCTGCTGACCCAACCCACGTGCCGCCCAGCGGCTGCTGGGTGACGAGCGAGAAAGGCCCGATCGAACGCGCGTGGATCTTGTCATCGACAAGGTGGTGCAGCTTGAGCATGTAGATATAGCCCACCGTCACCTTGCGATCGAACTGGTCACCGGTGCGCCCGTCGAACAGCTCGACCTGCCCCGACGTGTCAAGACCTGCCAGTTCGAGCATGTGCGACACATCGGCTTCGCGCGCGCCATCGAACACCGGCGTCGCCATCGGCACGCCGCCAGCGAGGTTCGATGCAAGTTCATGAACCTTCTCGTCGGTCATCCCGGCGATGTCGCTGTCATACTGGCCGCCATAAATGGCCTTCAGCTTAGCGCGCATCGCATCGGTATCGCCCGAGGCGAGATCCTTGCCCTTGGCGTAGATGTCTTCCAGCATCGCCCCGATCTGCTTGCCGAGGCCGCGGGCGGCCCAGCCGAGATGGGTTTCGAAGATCTGGCCGACGTTCATGCGCGACGGCACGCCCAACGGGTTGAGAACGATATCGACCGGCGTCCCGTCGGCGAGGAAGGGCATGTCTTCCTGCGGCAGGATGCGGCTGATGACACCCTTGTTGCCGTGACGGCCCGCCATCTTGTCACCCGGCTGCAGCTTGCGCTTCACCGCGACAAACACCTTGACCATTTTGAGCACACCCGGAGGCAGTTCGTCGCCCGATTGCAGCTTGCCCTTCTTGTCGTCGAGGCGGGCGGTGATAAGCGCCTGGGCATCATCCCACTGCGCCTTCAGCGCTTCGAGATCGGCCTGGACGCCGTCATCGGCAACGCCGAACTTCCACCATTCGAAGCGCGGATGCTCTTCAAGCAGCGCGTCATCGATGGCGATGCCCTTCTTGACACCCTTGGGCGCCGCAACCGCGGTCTGGCCGATCAACCGGTCACGGACACGCGAATAGGTGGCGCGATTGAGAATGGCGCGTTCATCGGCGGCATCCTTTTCGAGGCGCTCGATTTCTTCGCGCTCGATCTGCAGGGCGCGTTCGTCCTTGTCGATGCCGTGCCGGTTGAACACGCGGACTTCGACGACCGTCCCGGCAACGCCCGGCGGCAGCTTGAGCGAGGTGTCGCGAACGTCCGACGCCTTTTCACCGAAGATGGCGCGCAGCAGCTTTTCTTCCGGCGTCATCGGGCTTTCGCCCTTCGGTGTGATCTTGCCGCACAGGATATCGCCTGGTTCGACTTCGGCACCGATATAGACAATGCCGGCTTCGTCGAGGTTGCGCAGGGCTTCCTCGCCGACGTTGGGAATATCGCGGGTGATGTCCTCGGGACCAAGCTTGGTATCGCGGGCCATGACTTCGAACTCTTCGATGTGGATCGAGGTGAAGACGTCTTCCTTGACGATCTTCTCGTTGATCAGGATCGAATCTTCGTAATTGTAGCCATTCCACGGCATGAACGCGACGAGGGCGTTACGGCCCAGCGCCAGTTCACCGTCTTCGGTCGACGGGCCA
>JANPKK010000006.1:0-53700 GCA_031426015.1 Alphaproteobacteria bacterium | reverse complement strand
CCGCGGCCACCGGCGGCGGAGGGGGAATCCTGATCGAACAACAGCCAGTCATTGAGATCGGGCGTCGCGTTGAACCAGATCGCGTGATCGAGGCTGGCGACCTGCAGCCGCTTGTCGTGCCAGGCAATCGCGTGGGGCATCATGCAGGTATCGAGCAATGTCATGTCGCTGCCATAGGCGAACAGCGCGCGCATCACCGGTTCCGTGACACTGAACGGCGCATTGGCACGGACCCAATAGCGGACCACCGGGGGCTGGGCGCGCGGTTCAAACGGGTTGGCGGGGTCGATCGGGCGAAACTCCAGCGGTCGGTCGCGCTCGATCCATAGCTTGCGCTGCTCGTCCGATACTTTGTCGAGGTGGATCATGCCCAGGTCGTACTCGCTGGGCAGGTCCTCGGCGGCCGGAACATGCGGCGCCGTGCTGCCGTGGGTAAGGCCCGATTCCTGTGTCTGGAACGACGCCGCCATATTGAAGATCGGCCGGCCCTTTTGAATCGCCACGATTCGCCGGGTCGTGAAGCTCTGGCCGTCGCGGTCGCGTTCGACATTGTAGACGATCGGGTGCGCCGGGTCGCCGGGGCGGATGAAATAGCTGTGCAGCGAATGGCACAGCCGGCCGTCGGCTACGGTTTTCGATGCCGCCATCAGCGCCTGGGCGACGACCTGGCCGCCATAGACGCGCTGCCAGCCGGCGTTGGTCGATTGGCCGCGGAACAGATTGTCCTCGATGCGTTCGACATCGAGAAGGTCGAGCAGGCGGCCGACGCTGCCGGCGTGATCGGGGGTGCTGGTCATGGCCGCGTGCCTAGCGGGCGGCAGTGTTGCTGTCATCTGCCTTGAAAGCGGCTTGACACGCCGGGGGGTGGCACCTATCCCGCCGCTTCCGCCCACAAGCGGGTGTAGCTCAGTTGGTTAGAGCGCCGGCCTGTCACGCCGGAGGTCGCGGGTTCGAGCCCCGTCACTCGCGCCACCCTTTTTATGCGGTCGGATTGCGCAAATCGAAATTTCGTGGCCGCGTTTGTGGTTCATGGGTCCCGGCCTTCGCCGGGATGACAGGCCAGTTTTTTGTCATCCCGGCGCAGGCCGGGACCCATAAACCACGAACAACGCCGCCCGAGGGCTACCGCCGCGCCCGGTCCCACGCCGCCAGCTCATAGGCGATCGACGCCTCCACCAGCGTCTCCCACAGCGCTGAAGCTACCCCGGCCGGGATGCCCGCAGCCACCGCTGCGCCTTCCGCATTGGCGATCACCTCGGCCTTTCGGGGTTCGTCGCGCACGGCGCCGCGATCTGTCTTGATCCGCGCCGCCGCGTCCATATGGGCAAAGCGCCGGGCGAGCAGCGCAACCAGGTCGCGATCGATCGCATCGACGCCGGCGCGGACCTCGGCCATCGTCACATAGTCGGCGGGGTTCACTTGGCTCTCCAGCGGCCGGTGTTCATCCAGACGAACAGCGGCTTCAGCGGCACCACCCAGGCGAGCCCGGCGACGAGATAGGCGAGCACCTTCAGCGCCGTCGGCAGCGTTTCGAGCGCGGCGCCGAACGACGTGACGATCATCGCATAGACGATGAGGTAAACGAGCAGGGCGAGCACGCCCACGGGTTTGCGCCAACTGGGTTCCATGCGCGGCCTGTTAGCGATGCTTTGCGCAATCCACCAGCCGCGTCGGTGTCGCGACCCAATCGAGCAATGCGTCCCAAGGGTCGCGGGGCAGGGCGTCGGCGATCTGAACGTCCCAGGCGAGGCCGATGGCTGTGACTTTCCCTGAAGCCCGCAGTGCCTTGAGCGTGCGGTCGTAATAGCCGCCGCCCTGGCCGAGCCGCACGCCGGCAAGCGTCACGGCGAGCAGCGGCACCAGCAACAGGTCGGGCGTGACCTGCGGCGCGCCGGCATCAGGTTCGGGGATACCGAGCACGCCGGGCTTGAGATCGGCCCAATCGGCGACGTGGAAACTGAGATCGCGCCCGGTGACCAGCGGAAAGGCGTGGCCGGGCAGCCGTTTTTCGACATGGTTGGGATCGATCTCGGCGCCGACGGCGGCATAGCTGGCAGCGTGCCGGTAGCCGGCAAGCAGCGGCGCCACCACCCTGGCCAGATCGCGCTCCAGCTGCTCGCGCCCACCCGGCGGCAGGCCGGCGACAAAGGCGGCGCGCTCGGCGCGGAACAGGCGGCGCAGCGCGGGTTTGGGATCGTCGGGCGCGTCGGTCATGTATTCGGCGGGACCACCATGGGTCGTTGCATGAGAGATCCTCTGACGCCAGTTACGTCAGGTGGGAGCCAGATAGAACGGACCAGGATCCGCCCAGGGCCAGCCCCCTAGGATAGTGAATCGCCTCAGGGATGCTCGGTGCTCGTGCCGGGCAGTACCCGCCTGCGGCCAATATAGGCGGTTGCGGGCCCGGGCTCAACCTCGGCGCGCGAGAAAAGCGGGTTGCTCAGGCGGCGAGGCTGTCGGCCAGCCGTTCGGCGCGTTCGGTCAGCGCCAGCAGCCGTTCCTGCAGCGGCCGGTCGAGCAATGTCGGCGCAGCCTCCCCAGGCAGCGGCGGCACGACGCCGCGCCGCATGTCGTGGAGTTCGTCGGCAACCATCAGCGCTGCCATCAGCAGCAGCCGCGCCTCGCTCATCACCCCCAGCGACCGCGTCAGGCCATCGGCCTTGGTGGCGATGCCGGCAGCGAGTTCGGTCAGATGCGCCTCGTCACCATCGCGGCATGACAAGGGATAGCTGCGTCCGCCGATATCGACGACGACCTGTCCCATCAGCCGTATTTCCGTTGCTTGGCGTGATCGTCGATCAACGCGTCGAGGTCGTGCAGCGCGGCCGCCGCCGCCGATTCGATGCGCCGCAAACGGGCATTTTCGGCCTCGCGACGCGCCAGATTCGCTTCGATCCTTGCGATCGCTGCTTCCAATCGTTTGGCAAGGGCGGTTGTGTCGGAGATGTCACGGCCTTTGAGTTCAGTAGGTTCGCCGCGTCTTGTAAGATGGTTTGTCAGCACGCGTCAATTGCTACATTCGTGTTAACGCTGAATTGAACCAAATCGTTACGCAGACGGCCCGGTTGACGCTCTGCTCGCGCTCTGGCCAATGTCCGCCGCGAGTCGGCCCGGCGGTTTTGCGGCCGCCGATACGACATTTCGATTTTTGCTCGAATTTCAGGCTTTTTCACGATGACCAACCTTCGTTCCATGGCGAATGCCATCCGCGCCCTGGCGATGGATGCCGTCGAGGCCGCAAATTCCGGCCACCCCGGCATGCCGATGGGCATGGCCGATGCCGCTACCGTGCTTTTCACCCGATTTCTCAAATTCGATGCGAATCGGCCGCATTGGGCTGATCGCGATCGCTTCGTGCTGTCGGCTGGTCATGGCTCGATGCTCATTTACGCGCTCCTGCACCTCACAGGCTATGAACGGCCGACGCTGCAAGATATTGTAAAATTTCGCCAGATCGGCAGCCCGTGCGCTGGCCACCCGGAAAATTTCGAACTCGCCGGTGTCGAGACCACTACCGGTCCGTTGGGGCAGGGGCTGGCAACCGCGGTCGGCATGGCGCTCGCCGAGCGTCACCTCAATGCCGTTTATGGCGATGCGCTTGTCGATCATCGCACCTGGGTGATCGCCGGCGATGGCTGCCTGATGGAAGGCATTTCGCAGGAAGCCATCAGCCTCGCCGGCCATCTCAAGCTCGGCCGCCTCAACGTGCTGTGGGACGACAACCAGATCTCGATCGATGGCGCTACTTCGCTTTCGACCTCGGATGACATGGCAATGCGCTTCGCCGCTTCGGGTTGGCATGTCGTCGCGTGCGATGGCCATGACCACGATGCCGTCGCCGCGGCGCTCGCCGAAGCCGCTGCCGATCCACGGCCGTCGCTCATCGCCTGCCGTACCACCATCGGTTTCGGCGCACCCAACAAGGCCGGTAGCAGCAAGGCGCATGGCTCGCCGCTGGGTGCTGCCGAAATCGCCGGCGCCCGCGTAGCCCTTGGCTGGACGGCGCCGCCCTTCGAAATTCCTGCCGATATCGCTGCCGCATGGCGCGCTGCCGGTGCTCGCGGCGCTGCCGAACGCACCGCCTGGGAAGACCGGCTTGCTGCCTCGGGCATGGCCGACGAATTCAACGCGCGCATGGCGGGCGAAGTGCCTGCCGCGGCGACAGCCGCGCTCGACGCGCACATCGCCGCGCTGATCGCCGCGCCGCAGAAGGTCGCGACGCGCAAATCCTCCGAAATGGCGCTGGCGGTGATCAACCCGGCGGCACCGCTGACCATCGGAGGTTCGGCCGACCTGACGGGTTCGAACTTCACCCGCACCGGTGATCAGGCTGTGCTGACGGCGGACAATTATGCCGGGCGCTACGTCAACTATGGCATCCGCGAATTCGGCATGGCGGCGGCGATGAACGGTATCGCGCTGCACGGCGGCGCCATTCCTTATGGTGGCACCTTCCTCGTGTTTTCGGATTACATGCGCAACGCCATCCGCATGTCGGCGATCCAGCGCATCCGGGTCATCTATGTCCTCACCCATGATTCGATCGGCGTCGGCGAAGATGGGCCGACCCACCAGCCGGTCGAGCATCTGCTCAGCCTGCGCGCCATCCCCAACCTTGCCGTCTATCGGCCCTGTGATGCGATCGAAACCGCCGAAAGCTGGGCGCTGGCACTTGCCGATACCGGCCGGCCTTCGGTACTGGCGCTCAGCCGCCAGAATTTGCCTCAGGTGCGGCTCAGCTCCGGCGAAAATCTCACCGCCAAGGGCGGCTATCGCCTCGTCACTGCCACCGCGGCGCAGCGCGTGGTGTTCCTCGCCACCGGTTCCGAAGTCGAAATCGCCATGGCGGCGGCGCGCGAACTGGAAGATGAAGGCGTCGGCTGTGATGTCGTCTCGATGCCGTGCTGGCAGGCCTTCGATGCCCAGCCAGCAGCGTATCGTACCGAATTGCTACCCGATGACGCGCTGCTGGTGTCGGTCGAAGCCGGCGTCACGCTGGGTTGGGAACGCTATACCGGCAACAAGGGCATCAACATCGGCGTCGATGCCTTCGGCGTATCGGCCCCGATCGGCGAAGTTTATGCTCACTTCGGCCTTACGGGACCGCACGTCGCCGCTCGCGTTCGTGAACGGCTGGCTGCCTAAAAGGCTTTGCCTGCCGGGCATTTTGTTGCAGATGCACGGGCGCGCGGCGGCAGCCGCAGACGATACCGCAGATAAAGGGACAAAGCCATGGCCATCAAGGTCGCCATCAACGGGTTCGGGCGGATCGGCCGCAATGTCTTGCGCGCCATTCTCGAATCGGGGCGCCAGGATATCGTTGTCGTCGCGATCAATGATCTCGCCGATCCTGCCTCCAACGCCCGCTTGCTCAAGCGCGACTCGGTGCATGGCACCTTCAAGGGCGACATCAGCGTCGATGGCGACCATATCATCGTCGATGGTCTGCGCATCCGCGTCACCGCCGAGCGTGATCCGTCCAAGCTGCCCCATGGCGAAATGGGCGTCGATATCGCGCTCGAATGCACCGGTTTCTTCACCGATGCCGCCAAGGCCGGCGCGCACCTGACCGCCGGCGCCAAGCGCGTCCTCATCTCGGCGCCGGGCAAGGGTGTCGACCTGACCGTCGTCTATGGCGTCAACCATGACAAGCTGACCGCTGAGCACAAGATCGTTTCGAACGCCTCGTGCACAACCAATTGCCTGGCGCCGGTCGCGATGGTGCTCGATCGCGAGTTCGGTATCGTCAAGGGCCTGATGACGACCATCCACGCCTACACCAACGACCAGAAGATCCTCGACCAGATCCATGACGACCCGCGCCGCGCCCGCGCTGCCGGCATGTCGATGATCCCGACGACCACGGGTGCAGCCCGCGCCGTCGGCGAAGTGCTGCCGCAGTTGAAGGGCAAGCTCGACGGTTCTGCCGTGCGCGTGCCGACGCCCAATGTCAGCCTGATCGACCTGACCTTCGAAAGCGGCCGCGCCACGACGAAAGACGAAGTCAACGCCGCGCTCAAGGCCGCCGCGCATGGTGAACTGAAGGGCATTCTCGACTGGACCGACGAGCCGCTGGTTTCGATCGATCTCAACCACGCTCCGGCATCGTCGACCGTTGACAGCCTCGAAACCGCGGTGATCGGCGGCAATCTCGTGCGCGTCGTCAGCTGGTACGACAATGAATGGGGCTTTTCGAACCGCATGGCCGATACCGCCGTCGCCATGGGCAAGCTGCTCTGAGCCGCAGCATGGGGTTCCTTTCCATCGACGACATGCCCGATGTGGCGGGCAAGACGGTCATCGTCCGCGCCGATCTCAACGTGCCGATCGCCGATGGCCGGGTCACCGATGCGACGCGGCTGTTCGCGGCGCAGGCGACGCTGGCGACGCTTGCCGATCGCGGGGCGAAGGTGCTCGTGCTGTCGCACTTCGGCCGGCCCAAACCCGGTGATCGCTCGCTCAGCCTGGCCGCGATCGCGCCGGCGCTGCGCGACGTCATGGGGCGGCCAGTTTCGTTCGTTGGCGAATGCATCGGCCCCGAGGCCGAAGCTGCGGTCGCGGCGATGGCACCCGGCGACATCATGGTGCTCGAAAACGCCCGCTTCCATGCCGGCGAAGAAGCCAATGACCCGGCGTTCATCGCCGCGCTCGCCCGGCTCGGCGATTTTTATGTCAACGATGCCTTTTCGGTGTCTCACCGCGCCCATGCCTCGACCGAAGGGCTGGCGCATGTCCTCCCCGCCTTTGCCGGGCGGACGATGGAAGACGAACTCGTCGCGCTCGAAAAGGCGCTTGGTAAACCCGAGCATCCGGTGGCGGCGGTCGTCGGCGGTGCCAAGGTCTCGTCCAAGCTCGATGTGCTCACCCATCTCGTCACCAAGGTCGATCATCTGATGATCGGCGGCGGCATGGCCAACACCTTTCTTGCGGCACGCGGCGTCGCCGTTGGCAAATCGCTCTGCGAACACGATCTCGCACCCACCGTGCTCGACATTCTGGCGCGCGCCGCAGCTGCCGGCTGCACCGTCCATCTGCCCTATGATGTCGTCGTGGCGCGTCAGTTCGCCGTCAATGCGCCGCACCGGACCTGCAATGTCCATGAAGTCGAGCCCGACGAGATGATCCTCGATCTTGGCGAAGCCGCGGTCGAAGCGCTCGCCGATGCGCTTAAGACCTGCCGGACTCTGGTGTGGAACGGGCCGCTCGGCGCCTTCGAGACCGAGCCCTTCGATACCGGAACCGTTGCGCTGGCCCGCATCGCCGGCGCGCTGACGCAAAGCGGCGGGCTGGTCAGCGTCGCGGGCGGCGGCGATACCGTCGCGGCGCTCAACCATGCCGGAGTCGCGGACCAGTTCAGCTATGTCTCGACCGCGGGCGGGGCGTTCCTCGAATGGATGGAAGGCAAGGCGCTGCCGGGGGTCGTCGCGCTGGAACGGGGGAACTGATGCCGATCGATACCGACCGTCTTTGGGAAAAACTCTATCCGGCGGCGTGGAAGCTGGCGCGTTCGGCCGATCCGATCCACGACCGCATCGGCGAGGCATTCCGCGGTTTTCGCGACCTGAAGGGCGAGGAATTCGGCCCCGAGGAACGGTTGATCTACAACGAAATCACCGCGCGAATGACAAGGGCCGGGGCCATCGTCGAAAATGGCGCGCTCAAGACCGGCGCCGTTGCCAACACCCTGGCGACGATGACCGAGGTCGAAGCCAGCGAGATCGCCGAATCGATCTTCGAACTTTTCGTCCAGGTTGCCGAATTGCACTTCCGCCCGCGTTGATACCTCAGCTGCACCGAAAAAAGGGATGACCATGACTCCGACCGTGAAAGCGATCCTCGCCAATTATGAATCGGACAATCCCGGTACCAAGGCCAATCTCGCCCGCATCCTGATGCAGGGTCGGCTCGGCGGCACCGGCAAGCTGGTCATCCTGCCGGTCGACCAGGGCTTCGAACACGGCCCAGCGCGCAGCTTTGCGGTCAATCCCGCCGCCTATGACCCGCACTACCACTACCAGCTGGCGATCGATGCCGGCCTCTCCGCTTATGCCGCGCCGCTCGGCATGATCGAAGCCGGCGCCGACACGTTTGCCGGGCAGATCCCGACCATTCTCAAGGTCAACAGCTCCAACAGCTGGTCGACGAGCATCAACCAGGCCGTCACCGGCACGGTCGATGATGCGCTGCGCCTCGGCTGCTCGGCGATCGGTTTCACCATCTACCCGGGGTCGGACGATATCTTCGAGCTGATGGAAGAAATCCGGGAATTGTCGCAGGAAGCCAAGGCCGTCGGCATCGCCACGGTCATCTGGTCCTACCCGCGCGGTGGCGAAATTTCCAAGGCCGGCGAACTGGCATTGGATGTTGGCGCCTATGCCGCGCACATGGCGGCGCTGGCTGGCGCGCACATCATCAAGGTCAAGTTGCCGACCGAGCATATCGAGCAGAAGGACGCCCGCAAGGCCTATGAAGGCGGCGACTGGGGTACCCAGGCCAAGCGCGTCGCGCACGTCCGCCAGGCCTGTTTCGACGGCCGCCGCATCGTGGTGTTCTCGGGCGGTGCCGCCAAGGGCGCCGATGCGGTGTATCAGGACGCGCGCGATATTCGCGATGGCGGCGGCAATGGCTCGATCATCGGCCGCAATACCTTCCAACGCCCGCGCGCCGAAGCCATGGCGATGCTCGACAAGATCGTCGATATCTATCTCGGCAAGGACTGATTTCCCACTATTTCGGCTGCATCCGGCGCATCAGCATCAGCATCCAGTTGCCATTCGCCTTGTCCTTCTTTGCTCGCACCGGGCGCGGCGGGGTGATCCGCGCGGACAGCCCGGGGAAATTGGATATCACGACACCGAGTTGCGGTGGCAGAGCGGCCAGGGCGCTGGCGCGACCATCGGTAGCGAGCAGCAACAGTGTCGCGCGATCGCCAGCATGCCCAGCCATCGCTTGCTCGATCCCGGTAGCGAGCGCCGGCAGTGCGATCTCCAGCGCGGCAAAGCCCGAGGCCCGGGTGCTGCGGGTGGCGCCGGCAAGGCTGCGCGCCATGGCGTCGACATCGGCGCCAAACAGTCGTGGCAACAGGCCTTCGATCTGCCCGGCGAGCAGCGCGTCGATGCCATCGGCAGAACCGCTCGGCAACGCGGCGGCCAGCAGCGGCAGCGCGCCGGCGAGGAGATCGGCAGCGCGGCCCGGGTTTTCGCCCGTGGCGGTCGCCAACCGGCTGGTGGCATCGGCGGGCAGGGCGGCGGCGATGTGTTGGTACATGGCGGCAAATTAGGTCGGCCCTCGCTGCTTGTCGATGCGCACGGCGGGGGCTAGACCCGCCGGCAGTCGCCAAGGAGTTGAAAATTGACCGAACAGCCTGTGCCTGATGTTGACTCGCTGGCGCTCGATCCCGGCTTTGGCGCGCGCTTCGAAAAACAGTTCCGGCCCGCCTGCCAGCTTTACGTCGTCTCGCCGCCGGCGATCACCATTCCCGCCTTCACCGAAAGCCTCAAGGCAGCGCTTGGCGGCGGCCCGGTGGCGGCGTTCCAGCTTCGGCTGAAGGATGTGCCCGATGCCGACATCCTGCGCGCCTGCGAGGCGTTGCTGCCGGTGTGCAACGCCCAAGATGTTGCCTTCCTGCTCAACGACCGCGCCGATCTGGCCAAGCAGGCGGGTGCCGATGGCGTCCATCTCGGCCAGTCCGACGGCAGCGTCGCCGAAGCGCGGGCGCTGCTCGGCCGCGATGCCCAGATCGGTCGCACCTGCCACGACAGCCGCCACCTCGCCATGGAAGCCGGCGAAGACGGTGTGGATTATGTCGCCTTCGGGGCGTTCTACGATACCACCACCAAGCCCAGCCATTATCGCCCCGGCCCCGAGATCCTGTCGTGGTGGACGGTGCTCAGCCAGCTGCCGTGCGTCGCCATCGGCGGCATTTTTCCGGACAATGCGGCGCCGCTTGTCGCTGCCGGCGCCGATTTCATCGCGGTGGTGCGCGCCGTCTGGGACCATCCGGACGGGCCGGGGGCAGGGGTCGCGGCCTTTGGCCCAGTACTGGGCAATGCCTGTTGAAACAACGCTTGACGACGTGCGGTTCGTCATGCACCGTATTGTTGTAACAATACAGTTGAGGTATCGATTATGAGCCGGATCTTCTTTGCCGCAATGGCGCTTGCCGTGGCGACCCCGGCGCTCGCGGTCGATGCCCCGGTGGAGGTGATGGTGCTTGGCGCCTATCATTTCGGGAATCCGGGCCTTGATCTCAACAACATGCAGGTCGATTCGGTGTTGACGCCGCAGCGTCAGCAGGAATTGCAGCGGGTGGCCACCGCGCTCGCCGCCTTCAAGCCGACGCATGTCATGGTCGAGATGCAAAGCGCGGCCCCCGACCTTGCCATTGCCGAATATGGCCGTTTCGACGCGGCGATGCTGACCAAGGAAGCCAATGAAATCATTCAGATCGGCTATCGCACCGCGCAGGTCGCCGGGGTGAAGACCGTCAACGGCATCGATGAGCAGCCAAAGGCCGGGGAGCCCGATTATTTCCCCTTCGACAAGGTGCAGGAAGCCGCGATCAAATTCGGCCAGAGCGCCGCGCTCGATGCCACCAATGTGCCGGTCGCGGTCGCGATGAAGGATTTTGAAAAGGCGCAGAAAAACAGCAGCGTCGGCCAGATGCTGATCCGCATGAACACCCCGGGCAGCGCCTTTAACGGCATGGACAGCTATTACGGCATCCTCGGCATCGGCGACCATGACAACCAGGCCGGCGCCGACCTCAACGCCTTGTGGTATCTGCGCAATGCCAAGATCTTCGGCAAGCTGGTGTCGCTGGTGAAGCCGGGTGATCGCGTGCTCGTGGTCTATGGCGGCGGCCACGGCTTCTGGCTGCGCCACTTCGCCAGCCTGACCCCGGGGTTTCGCAACGTCGATGTGCTCCCCTATCTGCAAAAGGCTCAATAGCGGCTGCATGGTTGGCAGGCGGCCGCTTTGCCGCTAAGGGCTCGCGCTTCACATTTCCCGGCTGGCGCCGCCCGCCGCCATTGACCCCGCTGCGCGCCGGTGGGGCGGAGACACCATGGTTGCCCATTCTGCCCTGATCACCGTCATGGAAAAGGCCGCGCGCAAGGCAGCGCCGCGTCTGCGCCGTGACTTCAACGAAGTCGATGCACTGCAGGTCAGCCGCAAGGGGCCAGCCGATTTCGTCACCAATGCCGACCGCGCCGCCGAAGCCGCGATTGCCGAAGTGCTCAGCCACGCGCGCCCCGATTGGGGGCTGGTGCTCGAAGAGGCGGGCGAGACCAAGGGACGTGACGACCAGGCGCGCTGGATCGTCGATCCGCTCGATGGCACCACCAATTTCCTCCACGGCATGCCGCATTTCGCCATTTCGATTGCCGCCGAAGTCCATGGCGAAGTCGTTGCGGGCCTCATCCACCAGCCGCTGACCGGTGAAAGCTTCTGGGCCGAAAAGGGCCGCGGCGCCTGGCTGTCCGACCGGCGCCTGCGCGTGTCGGCCCGCCGCGAACTGCCCGACTGCGTTGTTGCGACCGGCATCCCGTTCCAGGGACATGGCAAGTTCGCCGAGTTTTCGAACATCCTGTCGGCGGTGATGCCCGAAGTTGCCGGCGTGCGCCGCTTCGGCTCGGCGGCGCTCGATCTCGCCTGGGTCGCGGCGGGGCGTTTCGACGGCTATTGGGAATCGGGCCTGCAATATTGGGATGTTGCTGCGGGCATCCTGCTGGTGCGCGAAGCCGGCGGTTTCGTCACCGATTATCGCGGTGGCGACGCCATGGTCGGGCGCCAGGAAATCGTCGCTGCCAATGGCAATATCCAGTCGAAGCTGCACAGGTTGGTGGCCGGCGCCGTGCGCTGAGCGGCTTGGGCCGCTTCATCTTGCCGACCCCCGGATAGCCCGCTAGCGTTGCGGGCAACATATTCCATCCCCGGGGGTAATTTCGTGAAGCGTCTGATTCATGTCGGCACCGCGCTGGCCTTCCTTGCCGTGCCCGCTGTCGCCGCCGATGCCCCCAAGGCACCCGACCTGACGGCGCGGATCATCGATGCCGGCATGAACCATGGCGAGATCATGCTGACCGCCCAATATCTGACCGATCGTATCGGCGGCCGGATTCCCAATTCGCCGGCGATGCGCGCCGCCGAGCGCTGGACGCAGAGCCGCTTCAAGGATTGGGGCCTCGGTAATGTCCATGCCGAGCCGTTCCTGTTCGGGCGTGGCTGGTCGATCGAGGCGATCAACGTCCGCATGACGACGCCGCGGGTACTGACGCTGCGCGCCATCCCGATCGCCTTCACGCCGGGTACCGCCGGGCCGGTGACCGCCGATATCATCGTCGCGCCGATCGCCAAGGAAGCCGATTTCGCACGCTGGAAGGGCAAGCTCGCCGGCAAGATCGTGCTGGTGTCGCGGCCGACCGAAGGCTCGGAACCCGCCAAGCCGGCGTTCCAGCGGCTGAGCGACGAGGAAATTCGCAAGCTCGACACCTTCGATCAGCCGATCACCGACAGCAACGCCGCCGACCGACGCACCAAGCGCAGCGCCTATGACATGAAGCTCGATACCTTCCTCAAGGCCGAGGGCGCGCTGGTTTACGTCAAGCAATCCTATCGCGATGGCGGGCTGCTCCACGGCGAAGGCTATGGCTATCGGCTCGAGGATCAGCGCCAGGTGCCGGGCATCGAGCTTGCCGCCGAGGATTATCGCCGGCTGGCGCGGCTCGCCAAGACCAGCGTTCCCGGCGCGGCGGAGCGCGTGACGCTTGAGATCGATTCGCGCGTCAAGTTCCACACCGACGATCCCAACGCCAACAACATTATCGCCGACATCGCCGGCAGCGACCCCAAGGCGGGCTATGTCATGGCCGGCGCGCATATTGACAGCTGGGTGGCGGGCGACGGTGCCGCGGACAACGGCGCCGGCAGCGTCGTGGTGATGGAGGCGGCGCGCATTCTCGCCAGCCTGGGCGTCAAGCCGAAGCGCACCATCCGCTTCGCGCTGTGGAACGCCGAGGAACAGGGCCTGCTCGGCAGCCTTGCCTATATCGACCAGCATCTCGCCGCTCGGCCGAAGGAAACCGACCCGGAAAAGCTCAAGGCCGGCGACTGGTCGGGCTGGTCCCGGCGCTACCCGGTGACGCCCAAGGGCGATTACGGTGCGCTTGCCGCCTACTTCAACCTCGATAATGGCTCGGGCAAGATCCGCGGCATCTATGCCGAGGGCAATGCCGGGGTGGCGTCGATCTTCAAGGAATGGCTGGCACCCTTTGCGTCGATGGGCGCAACCGCCGTGGTCAACAGCCGCACCGGTGGTACCGATCATGTCTTCATGCAATCGGTCGGCCTGCCGGGGTATCAGTTCATCCAGGACCCGCTCGATTATGACAGCCGGGTCCACCACACCAGCATCGACACCTTCGACCACATGAAGGCCGCCGATCTGCGCCAGGCCGCGGTCATCATGGCGAGTTTCCTGTGGAACGCTGCCAATCGCCCCGAGCCGCTGCCGCGGCTGGTGCCCACCAAGCCCGCCGAAACCAACCCGTTCGCCTATCCCGAACCCGAAGATTGAGACGGGGTCGTGAACGCATAAAGGGCCAGGGTCGGGATCGCCCTGCGGGCGACCACGCAGCGGCGATGGCGCTTTTGCTTTCTGGCAGCGTCGCGTCGTCAAAGGTTCTTGGGGTTGCGATGCTCTGCATCGCGCCCTCCCAAGCTCGATTGCAGTTTGACAGAAGCGCCCCTCTCTCGCCTGCGGGAGCGGAGCGTTTCGACCCCCTTAGAAGTGACTCTGGACATTTATCGCCAAATAGGTTATCTTATAGTGTGTTTCGCTCTTTGACATCGTGAGAATCCGCCGCAGTTGCGATATCAAGATATATCTTGGGCGCCGAAACCGCATTGGGCGTTACCTTCGTGACTTTCTAAATATTTTGTAAATTTTGCGCGGCGCGCAACGATACCTGAACCCGATCGCCTTTGAATTGCATCAACCCGCTCATCCCGAGCGGGTCAGGTGTTTCAACCAAACTGCAATCGGGTCTGGTGACCCGAATCTGAAGTTCGGCGGCTGCAATTTCGGTGGTCCAGCGGGTCACTATCTTTTTGTTTCAGCTGCCTGCTTGTCCCTGCAGCCCGCTGCGAAGAGCAGCGAACTTCAGGGGCAGGGCACTAGCTCCTCGCCAGAAAACAAAATCGCCACTGTGACGACCCCAGCCCTTTATGCGTTCACGACCCGGTGTGACCGCAAGCGCCCTTGCTTGGCGGCAGGCCCCGGCATAAAAGGCGCGCGTCACGAGTCCATCGTCTGAAAGCATTGCGCGCCCATGTCCGGCATTGCCCAACATTATCTGCCGATCCTGCTGTTCTTTGTCGTGGGCATCGTCTTTGCGTTCATTTTCGTCGGCGCCCCGGTGGTGGTGTCGAAACTGGCGGGTACGTCGAAGCCTGACACGATCAAGCTGTCCGAATATGAAAGCGGCTTTCCGGCCTTTTCGGACAGCCGCGGCCAGTTCGATGTGCGTTTCTACCTCGTCGCCATCCTGTTCATCGTCTTCGATTTGGAGGCGGCCTTCCTGTTTCCCTGGGCGATTTCGCTGCACTGGAGCGGCGAGGCCGGCTGGTGGGCGATGATGGAATTTCTTGCCGAACTGGCGCTCGGCCTTGCCTATGCCTGGAAAGTCGGAGCGCTGGAGTGGGAGTGATGAGCGACAATACGGCACCGGCACTGGTGGGCGGTCTCACGCTGCCGGCGAGCAACCGCGATGGTTTTCTGGGCGATATCAGTCAGGAAGTCGCCGACAAGGGCTTTCTCGTCACCTCGACCGAAGACCTGTTCCATTGGGCGCGCACCGGCAGCTTGTGGTGGATGACCTTCGGCCTCGCCTGCTGCGCGGTCGAGATGATGCACACCAACATGCCGCGCTATGACCTGGAGCGTTTCGGCGTCGCGCCGCGCGCCTCGCCGCGCCAGTCCGACGTGATGATCGTCGCCGGTACGCTGTGCAACAAGATGGCCCCGGCGCTGCGCCGCGTCTATGACCAGATGGCCGAGCCGCGCTATGTCATTTCGATGGGCAGCTGCGCCAATGGTGGTGGCTATTACCACTACAGCTATTCGGTGGTGCGCGGCTGTGACCGCATCGTGCCGGTCGATATCTATGTGCCGGGCTGCCCGCCGACTGCCGAGGCACTGCTTTATGGTATCCTCGCCCTGCAGCGGAAGATCCGCCGCGTCGGGAGCTTCGAACGATGAGCACCCCTGAACTCGGTCGCACCAGCTGGCCGGTGATGGCATCGGTCGACGGGATCGCTGACCATCTGCGCGCATTGCTCGGCGACACGGTGATCGAGATTGTCGAGCATGCCGAGGAAGTCGGCGTGACCGTCACCCGCGCCGGGCTGGTCGCGGCGATGACCGCGCTGCGAGACGACCCGGCACTGCGGCTCAACCAGTTGATCGACATTTGCGGGGTGGATTATCCCGACCGGATCGAGCGTTTCGATGTCGTCTACCAGCTGCTGTCGATGACGAAGAACCTGCGGCTGCGCGTCAAGGTGACCACCGATGCGCGCACCCCGGTGCCATCGTTGACCGGTGTGTGGCCGGTGGCCGGCTGGTACGAGCGCGAGACCTGGGATTGCTATGGTGTGCTGTTCGACGGCAACCCCGATCTGCGCCGTATCCTCACCGACTATGGCTTCGAAGGTCATCCGTTCCGCAAGGATTTCCCGCTGACCGGGCATGTCGAGCTGCGCTATTCCGAAGAGCACAAGCGGGTGGTTTATGAACCCGTCAAGCTGGCGCAGGATTTCCGCAGCTTCGATTTCCTCAGCCCGTGGGAAGGCACCGATTACGTGTTGCCGGGTGATGAAAAGGCGAAAATCGATGGCTGATCTTGCCCCCGCCGGCGCTGCCTGGACGGCGCAGGACACCGCCGATCTGTTGCCGCCGGTCAACCCGGCGAACAGCATCCAGAACTACATGATCAACTTCGGGCCGCAGCACCCGGCGGCGCATGGCGTGCTGCGGCTGGTGATGGAGCTTGACGGCGAAATCATCGAGCGCTGCGACCCGCATATCGGCCTGCTGCACCGCGGCACCGAAAAGCTGATCGAATACAAGACGTACCTGCAGGCGCTGCCCTATATGGACCGCCTCGATTACGTCAGCCCGATGTGCATGGAGCACAGCTATGTGCTCGCCATCGAGAAGCTGGCGGGCATCGAGGTGCCGCTGCGCGCCAAATATATCCGCACGATGTTCGCCGAGATCACCCGGGTACTCAACCACATCCTCAATACCACGACGCACGCGATGGACGTCGGCGCGATGACGCCGATCCTGTGGCTGTTCGAGGAACGCGAAAAGTTGATGGAATTCTACGAGCGGGTATCGGGAGCGCGTTTCCACGCCGCCTATTTCCGACCCGGCGGTGTCCACCAGGACATGCCCGACGGCCTGCTCGGCGATATCAAGGATTGGTGCGACGGCTTCGGCAAGGTGCTCGACGAAGTTCAGTCGCTGATCGCCGACAACCGTATCTTCAAGCAGCGCAATGTCGATATCGGCATCATTAGCAAGGATGAAGCCGTGGCATGGGGCTTTACCGGCCCTTGCATCCGCGCCTCGGGCGTGCCGTGGGACCTGCGCAAATCCCAGCCCTATGACGTCTACGATCGCATGGATTTCAACGTCATCGTGTCGAACGACGGCGATTGCTATGCGCGCTTCATGGTGCGCATGGACGAGATGCGCGAAAGCGTGAAAATCATCCGGCAATGCGTCGCGCAGATGCCCGAGGGCCGCCACGCGACGCTCGATCGCAAGGTGTCGCCGCCGTCGCGCAGCGAGATGAAGCGGTCAATGGAAGCGCTGATCCACCATTTCAAGCTCTACACCGAAGGCCTGCACGTGCCGGCCGGCGAAGCCTATGTGGCGACCGAAAGCCCCAAGGGCGAATTCGGCATCTTCATGGTCGCCGATGGCACCAACATGCCGTGGCGCTGTCATATCCGCGCCACCGGCATGGCGCATCTGCAGGCGATGGATTTCCTCTGCAAGGGCCATATGCTCGCTGATGCGCCGGCGATCCTGGGCTCGCTCGATATCGTGTTCGGGGAAGTCGATCGGTGACCGACGCGGATCGGCTGGCGCTCGTCGATACACTCATGGCGCGCTACAATGCGCAGGATGCCATGGGCTATGCCGCACTGATGACCGAGGACGCGGTGGAGGCTGTCTATCGCGGTGCCGTTCTGCGCGATGGCCGCGAGGGCGTTCGCAGCGGCCTGGCTGCAATGTTCGCCGAATTTCCGCAGAACCGGGCGATCGCTCACGCCGCCTATGCCGTCGGCGACAAGGTCGTGCTGCACGAGGAAGTGTTTCGGTCGGACGCGACACCGCCCTTTGCCGTGATCTCGATTTACAGCTTCGTCGGCGACAAGATCGACCGCGTCGAATTCGTTCGCTGAACGGGGAACATGCTAACAGGACTGGACATCTTGCTCCGCTCTCATAAGCTGCTAGATGTTCAGGGTGCGTCGCAACGCCGCAACGAAATTTCAGGGGAGAAGCAATGATGTCGAACAGGGGCGGAGATGAAGCAGTCTGGTTCTCGGCGCTATGCGCGGCGGTAGCCTTCATGGCGCAGGCCAAATACCCGTCGGTCGCCATGTCGGGTATCTTCCTCATCATGCTGATGTGGACCTTCTGGAGCCTGCTCAAGATGATGATGAACCGCATGTAGGCTGCGGGCTGCCGGCGGTCGTGCCGGGCAGCGCATCGAGACGAAAAGGCAGGGTGCCGGGCCGGCGCCCTGCCTTTTGTTTGCCGGCAGCGTCGCACCCCTCGCGATCCGGCCGATTTTTCGCCTTCACGCTATTCATCGCCGCTGTCGCTCATGTATAGGGCAGGCGAGATTGCTGTTCCTGATTGCTGGACCCTTGTCGTGATGCATACAGACGCCTTGGCCAAGGGTTTTACCTGGACGGCCGAAAATGCCGCCGAAGCGGCGCGGATCATCGCGCTCTACCCGGAGGGCCGCCAGGCCTCGGCCGCGATGCCGTTGCTGTGGCTGGCGCAGGGCCAGATTGCCGAACAGAGTGGTTCGGCGTGGTTGCCGGTTCCGGTCATCGAAGCTGTCGCGACACAGCTGGGCATGCCTTATATCCGGCTATACGAAGTCGCCAGCTTCTACACGATGTACAATCTCAAACCCGTCGGCCGTTTCCATGTTCAGGTTTGCGGCACGACGCCGTGCCAGCTGCGTGGCTCGGATGACATCATGAAGGCGTGCAAGGACAAAGGGCTGAAGAAAGGCGCAAATACCGAAGACGGCCTGTTCACTCTGTCCGAAGTCGAATGCCTCGGCGCTTGCGCCAACGCCCCGATGGTGCAGATCAACGCCGACAATTACGAAGACCTGACCTACAACAGCATGACCGCGATCCTCGATGCGCTGGCACGCGGCGAAACGCCCAAGACCGGCAGCCAGATCGGCCGCACAGCAAGCTGCCCCGAAGGTGGCCCGACGACGCTCACCGCGGTACCGGCATGACACCGAAAATCATCGATCAGGTCGGCCTTGTCTTTCTCGTTTCGGCGCTGGCCGTGTTTGCCTTGTCGATCTGGCAATCCACCCACGGCACGCGATCGACTGGCTTGTCGTCGCTCGGCACGGTGCTGCTTGTGCTTGGCATCGGCATTCGCATGCAGGCGCGCCGGGCAGGGGGCAAGTAATGAACAATGTCAAGCTGCTGCGCCGCATTGCCATGGCCGCAATGGCGATCGCCGTCGTGTCAGGGACCGTCTCGCTCTATTTCCTGTTCACCCAGCCCACCGATAACAAGACGCTGTTCATCATCAGTGTGGTGTCGTTGCTGGTCGGTATTCTCGCCGACCGCCGCGCCGGAAAAATGGACGACCGCAATGCTGGCTGATTCCGACCGTATCTTCACGAACCTCTACGGTTTCCGGCCGTGGCACCTCGCCGAAGCCCGCAAGCGCGGCGATTGGGAGGATACCAAGTCGCTGCTTGCGTTGGGTCCCGATGCCATCGTCGACGCCATCAAGGCCAGCGGCCTGCGCGGTCGCGGCGGCGCCGGCTTCCCGACCGGTATGAAATGGAGCTTTATGCCCAAGGCGCCCAATCCGGCGCGCCCCAGCTACCTCGTCATCAACGCCGACGAATCCGAGCCCGGTTCGTGCAAGGACCGCGAGATCATCCGCCACGATCCGCACAAGCTGATCGAAGGCGCGCTTGTCGCCGGTTTCGCCATGCGCGCCGTCGCCGCCTTCATCTACATCCGCGGCGAATATATCCGCGAGGCAGAAACCCTGTTTGCTGCCGTCCGCGAGGCCTATGCCGCCGGCCTGATCGGCAAGAACGCCTGTGGCTCGGGCTATGATTTCGACGTCGTCGTCCACCGCGGCGCCGGCGCCTATATCTGCGGCGAAGAAACCGCGATGCTCGAAAGCCTGGAGGGCAAAAAGGGCCAGCCGCGCCTCAAGCCCCCATTCCCCGCCGGCGCCGGGCTCTACGGCAACCCCACCACGGTTAACAACGTCGAATCGATCGCGGTTGCCCCCACCATCCTGCGCCGCGGCCCGGCCTGGTTCGCCGCCATCGGCCGCCCCAAGAACGAAGGCACCAAGCTGTTCCAGATCAGCGGCCATGTGAACAAGCCGTGCGTCGTTGAAGAAGCCATGGGGATCCCGTTCCGCGAGCTCATCGACACCCATTGCGGCGGCATCCGCGGCGGCTGGGACAATCTGCTCGCCGTCATCCCCGGCGGCTCGTCGGTCCCGCTCGTGCCGGCCCACGAAATCGCCGACGCGCCGATGGATTTCGACGGGCTGAAGGATCTCAAGTCCGGTCTCGGCACTGCCGCCGTCATCGTCATGGACAAATCCACCGACATCGTCCGCGCCATCGCCCGCCTGTCCTACTTCTACAAGCACGAATCCTGCGGCCAGTGCACGCCGTGCCGTGAAGGCACCGGCTGGATGTGGCGTGTCATGGAACGCCTCGTCACCGGCGATGCCGAGCCGCACGAGATCGACCTGCTGCTCGAAGTCACCACCGAGATCGAGGGCCACACCATCTGCGCGCTTGGTGACGCCGCCGCCTGGCCGATCCAGGGCCTCATCCGCCACTTCCGGCCCGAGATCGAACGCCGCATCGCCAAGCGCCGGGGTTTCGTCGCCGTCCCCGGCCTCGCCGTCGCCGCCGAATAGCTCAGTTGTTGCCGCAGGCGATGCACAGCGTCGCCGTCGGCAACACCGCCAGCCGCGCCGCCGGAATTTCGCAGCCGCAGTTCGCACAAGTGCCGTAACTGCCCGCGGCGATCCGGCCTAGCGCGGCATGGATCTGCGACGCCTCCGCCCGGTGTGCATCCTCGATTCCGGCCAGCGCATCCTGGCCTTCCAGCTCATTGGCCTGTTCGGCAAAATCGGCATCGAGCGGCGCCCGCAGATCGCCCTGCAACCGGGCGATATCGCCGGTCAGTTCCGCCAGCCGCGCCCGCAGGCCGGTTTCGATCGTTTGTGTATCGGTCATGCTGTCATCCCCCTCAAACGGCTTTGGCGTCGCTGATAACCGCGGCGATCTCGTCGAGCAGCACCAACCGGCGCTTCTTCAACTCTTCGCTGCGGGCATCGCTGCCGGTTTCGGCCCCGGCTGTCTCGTGGTCGATCGCCTCGAACTGCGCCGCCAGTTTCTGGAAATGCGCATTCTCGGCTTTCAACCGGGTGATCGTCTCCGCATCGCCGGGGAAGGCGTCGTGAATATTCTGCGAGATATGGCTCATGCTGAAAGTTCTCCGCTTTTTGTAACGCTTCAATAGCCCCGGCGGGCGCATCGTGCCTTGATATGGGTCAACATCACTTGGCCGCCCCGCCGGCTTGTGAAAAGATGCGACCGGGGAGACACACCATGCTCAATCGCCGACAGGCCATCGCCGCCGCGCTCGTCGCCGGCCCGGCGCTCGCCGCGCCACCCGCAGCCTCGCGGCTGATCCTCCTCGGTACCGCCGGCGGGCCGACGCCCAAGCCCAACCGCGCTGCCGCGGCGCAGGTCATCATCGTCGATGGCGCGGCGTATGTCGTCGATTGCGGCAACGGCACGCCGCGCCAGCTTGTGCTCGCCGGCGTGCCGCTGCGCTCGCTCAGCGCCATTTTCATCACCCATATGCACTCCGATCACGTCGCCGATCTCGGCAATCTGCAATGGCTGGCCTGGGCCGATAATCTCACCACGCCGGTTAACAGCTACGGCCCGCCGCCGCTCGCCCGGATGCAGCGGCAGTTCCTGGCGATGAACGCCGCCGACATCACCACCCGCATCAAGGACGAAGGCCGCCCGCCGCTCGCGCCGCTGATGCGCAGCCACGAAATCAAGCGCGCCGGCCTCGTCCTCGACGATGGCCGCGTCCGCGTCACCGCCGCGCTCGTCGATCATCCCCCCGTCGTGCCCAGCTTCGCCTACCGCTTCGATTGCCCCGATCGCAGCATCGTCATCTCGGGCGACACCAGCGCCTCGCCGGGCCTGGTCGCGCTGGCCCGCGGCGCCGATGTCCTCGTCCACGAAATCATGCTCGAAAGCGCCATCGACCGCCTCGTCAGCAACGCCCCCGACGCCAAAATACTCCGGCAACACCTCCTCGCCAGCCACAGCACCGCCGCCCAGGTCGGCCGCGCCGCGACGGCGGCTGGCGTCAAGACCCTCGTCCTCTCCCACTTCGTTCCCGGCGGCGTGCCGGCCATCGCCGATGAGGTGTGGCGAGACGCCGTCCGCCCGCATTTCGCCGGCACCATCGTGGTCGGGCGGGATTTGCTCGAACTATAACCCCCTCTCCCCTCGCGGGAGAGGGCGACTCGCGCAGCGAGCGGGGTGAGGGGGCTCTTGTGCGGCCACAAAAGACCCACCCTCACCCGGGTCGGCTTCGCCGCCTCTCGCCTCTCCCCTAGCGACGTAGGTCGCCTTCGGCTCCGGGGAGAGGGCGTTAACTAAGTCACGAAAGTCACGCGGAACGCGGTTTTGCGTCGTCCACGAAATCTTCCCAGCGCGGCCGGCTGGCAAAGGCGATCGCATCGGCCGCTTTCCGCGCCGCGGTCTCCCCCTCATGTTCGGACAGCCCGCCAGCCGCGCGTTCGGCCGCCAGCGCCGCGTCCCGTTCCCGGTTCGCCCGTTCCCCCTCGGCATATTCGTCAAACGCCGGAAAGTGCGTGAAGCGGTCGGCAATCGCCTGGAACGCCTGCAACGCCGCCGTCGCGGCGGTGGCATCGTCGGGCAGCACCGGCAGCGCTGGAACCTCGGGCAACGGCACGTCCTTGCGGCGCCGGTTGTTGCGCTCGAACTCGGCCTGCGCCTGCGCCAGCGTCGCCTCGGCGAGCGCCAGCTTGTGCGCCGCCGCCCGCTCGGCCCGCTCGGCCACCTGCGCCCGCTCGCGCATCGCCAACATGCGGATCAGCAAGCGGTCCGAACACGGCTTGTGCCGCTCGGCGACCAGATAGCCGTTGCGCTCGATCGTCTCGCGCTCGCCATTGATCACCCGGTCGAGCGCCGTCTGCTCGATCAACCCCCACACCTGCTGCAACGCTCGGTCCCAGGCGGCGCGAAACTCGGTGGCATCGGGATGGTTGCGCAACCGGTACGCCGACTTGGGGCTCATCCCCACCGACCGCACCGCCTCCTTCACCGACCCGGTCCGCGCCAGCGCCTCGACAAAGGCCCATTGCTTGTCCGGCGTCCAGCCATCGAAGCGGTGATGAACAGTGATGGGGAGGAAGGGTTTCTGGCTCATGTCCTACCGCGTAACCTATCTGGTTACCTGTAGGACAGCCCCTTTTTCTACCCTCTCCCCCAGCGACGTAGGTCGCCTCCGGCTCCGCGGGAGAGGGCGACTCGCGCAGCGAGCGGGGTGAGGGGGCAGCGGAAGCAAGAAAGCCTCGGGCGGGCAGGGGGCGACCCCTTGGCAACCTCATTCGATGGACGGCAGACGCAGACTCCGGTATTACCCCGCCATTACCACCGAGGCAGATCATGGGCGCAGAATTCAGCCGGCTCACCGGCAAATATCAGGCCACCGTCCCCGCCAGCGTGCGACGCACCCTCGGCGTCGGCGCCGGGGACCGGTTGGCGTGGGTGGTGGAAGGCGACACCGTCGTCCTGCGCCGCGCCACGCCGAAAGACGACGGCTTCACCGCCGCTCTGTCCGCCACGCTCGGCGAATGGGCCACCCCGGAGGACGAGGCAGCCTGGCATGACCTTTGATGCCGGCGACGTCATCATCGTGCCGTTTCCCTTCACCGACCGTGCAACCACCAAGCGCCGCCCGGCACTGGTGCTGAGCAACGCCGCTTTCAACACCGCCACCGGCCATGTCATCGCCGCTATGATCACCAGCGCCAAACAGTCGGCGTGGGCGAGCGATGTTCCCATCACCGATCTCGCCGCCGCGGGGTTGGGCGTGCCCTGCGTGGTGCGGATGAAGCTGTTCACGCTGGAGGCCGGGTTGGTGGTTCGCAAGGCCGGGCAACTGGCGCCGGGTGACGCCCAGGCAGTCGGTGCAGCGACCGGAGCCATCATCAGCCCGCCATAAGATCGCTCTGCAACCCCCAGCCCGATCCCCGATTATCTCAAAGACCGCAACAACCAGGCCGCAATCGAGGGCAACGCCCAACTGAAGAAACGCCCTGACACCCCCGAACAACGCGAAGCCCGCCTCCAGAAAGCCCTCGCCCTCAAGGCCGAAGCCCAGGCACTGGCCCTCGCCGACGGCGGCACGATGACGAAAAGCCACCAGCGGTATATTCAGAAGAAGGCGGATAAGATCATGAGCGAGTGAGGCCAAGGCGGCGAGAAATAGCGCAGCTATTTCGAGACTCGCCGCAGCGCTCGACCGGCGGGGCGGGCGGCGCACCTGCCGCCCGAACCTGCTCGGATGTGAGGTTCTGCTACGGCATTTCCGGTTCTACCAAGCTGATGCAGAGCGTCGGTTGTTTGCATCAACAGGGCGTTAAGGGCATCGATTCAACAGGCCTTTGAATTCATTCAAACTAGGGCTAGTCTGAACTCAAGATACAACGCATCTAGTGTAGGTTGGGCTTCGCAATGGCTGAAATTGATCTGGCTGATCTCGAATACGAGATCGAGGAATCTGAGGAGGAGGCTGCGCCCACAAAAAACAGTCGCGCCGATCCGGATGAGTTTTTTGCGAAAAATGCCTTTCGAGTCGTGTATCAAACAAATAATTTTTTGCTTCCCCAGCTTCGTGATCTTATTAAAACAGGTGAAATACTTAACCTTAGGCCAGAGTATCAGAGAAGATTGCGCTGGTCTACGCCTCAAAAATCAAGACTTATTGAATCTCTGCTTTTAAATATTCCCGTCCCGTCTCTTTTTCTCTATGAACGGGAAGAGGCGAGATACGAAGTCATGGATGGTCAGCAACGCCTGAATGCCGTCAAGGAGTTCATGGAAGGAGATTTCGCTCTATCCAGCCTTCAAGTTTTGACTCCGTTAAATGGCTACAGGTATTCTAGATTCCCTCCGCGAGTGAAGCGCGCGCTAGACCGCGCTTCTTTGGCTGCAATTATTCTTCTCACGGAGAGCAGTTCGGAGCTTGAAACAAAAAACAAGACAAGCGTAACAGAAATTCGTCGATTTATATTTGATAGGTTAAATACCGGTGGTGCGAAGTTAAATGCACAAGAAATAAGGAATGCGATTTATCCAGGTGCCTTTAATCGTATCATCGTCGATATCGCGCGAGAAGATATGTTTACTTCGATATTCCGGATACCGCCTTACAAGGAAACTCATCCGAACGAATATTATGAGAATCCACAAAGACAGAAGAATGCGTTGTATGCTTCTATGGGTGACTGTCAGCTGGTTCTTAGATATTTTGCGTTGCGCGACGTGAGCAATATTCGTGGCTCGATGAAAGCGATGCTTGATAGAGCTATGGAAAGCCGGATGAGCATGAGTGAGAGTGACGCTCTAGCGGCAAAAGGCGAATTTTTGGCGAGGTTGTCCGCGGCCGCCGAACTGTTCGGGCAGGGTGTATTTATGCTTCCACCCGATGAGAAGGGTGTTTCTCGTCTGTCTGCCGCCCTTTTTGACTCTACAATGGTCGCAATTGATCGCACTTGGTCTGACTTGGGAGCAATGCTCGGCGCAGCAGAGGCCATCCGAGCGGAGTTAGCGCGGGCGTTTCAAAATGAAGAGTTGACTAAATTGTTGACCGGGCAGGCCAACACCGCGCAAGCGGTTAAAGAACGCATCGACCTTGTCGAATCTATTATTAGTGTCCGATGACTCGTAAGGTTATCTTTGAGTTTGATGCGATATTTGAAGAGTTCTGTGAAGAACTTGACGCTTTAAAGGTCGTATTGGACGGACTGTCACAACCAAATCCTGAATCTGTTTCGCCAAAGGCAAGAATTTCTGGGGCAAATGCTTCGGTACTTTTGCTTGCTGCCATCTTTGAAGAGTTCGTTCGTCAAACGGTTAAGGAATCTTTTGTCAAAAAAGTTAGCGCCGCTGACGCAATAACAGATTTGGGTAAGAAGATTCAGGGTACCGTTTGGAGGAAATCGCTCTCCAAATTATCTCGCGTTTCTCTTGACGAGCTGTTGGCTGAGCCGCATTCAATCGCTGCTCAAGTGCAGGCAATGACGGCATTCTGTATCGATGGTAAAGTGGATGCAGATGTTGGCGCAGCAATATCACATAATGAACGAAATATGACATCATCTCAAATCACTGAGCTTTTTTCGGCGGTTGGTGTCGGTAACGTATTCGGGCAAGTTGGAAACAACGCTTCTATTCGTAGAGATCTTTTGCTAGGACCTGAAGAGAATGGGGGAGATAAATTAAAACTCCGGATTGACGAATTCTATAGGCAAAGAAACACTATCGCACATGCAATATCATTACGGTCGTCAAGCCGTCCAGACAGTATATTGTCGGATGTTGCCTTCTTTCGTTCGTTTGGTAGAGCGCTAACAGAAGTATGTCGCGAGTTTCCGGTTGGCGAGCAGCCTTTGCCCGGTAAGCGACCTAAGAAGGGGCTATCGGTAGCGACGACAGTCACTCAAGCAACATCTTGACTTAGCATAACTTCAGATAGGGCCGGGGAACCTGGCGCAGTTGAGTGTTGGCCCACGTGAGCAGTTGCAGCGGCATCGGGCGAAGTTCCGAGCCTAGATTCTAACACCCTCACTCGGGCCGGCTTCGCCGTCTCTCTCCTCTCCCGCAGGCGGGAAAGGGGTAGAAGCTGGGTCCCGGGTCACGCCCGGGATGACAGGAAAGAATGGGGGTCTGGGGCCCCAGGCCCCAGCCGCCGGAGGCGCTTTCTTCTAGGCTTTGGTGGTGCGGCGTTTTTTGGGGGCGGGGGTGTCCTCCGGCTCAGATTCCCCTCCTGTTGCCGGGAGGGGAGAAGGCAGGGCGGGTTTGAGCAGCGGCTTGAGGTAATGCCCGGTGTGGCTCGCGGCGCAGGCGGCGATGACGTCGGGGGTGCCGGTGGCGACGATCTGGCCGCCCTTGTCGCCGCCGTCGGGGCCGAGGTCGATGATCCAGTCGGCGGTTTTGATGACGTCGAGATTGTGTTCGATGACGACGACGGTGTTGCCCTGGTCGACGAGGGCGTGGAGGACTTCGAGAAGTTTGCGGACGTCTTCGAAGTGGAGGCCGGTCGTGGGTTCATCGAGGATGTAGAGGGTTTGCCCGGTGGCGCGGCGGGCGAGTTCCTTGGCGAGCTTGACGCGTTGCGCTTCGCCGCCCGACAGGGTCGTCGCCTGCTGGCCGATCTTGACATAGCCCAGGCCGACTTCGTGGAGCATGGCGAGCTTGTCGCGGATCGGCGGGACGGCCTTGAAGAATTCGACGCCGTCTTCGACCGTCATGTCGAGCACATCGGCGATGCTGCGGCCCTTGAACTTCACGTCCAGGGTCTCCCGATTGTAGCGGGCGCCGTGGCAGACGTCGCAGGTGACATAGACATCGGGCAGGAAGTGCATTTCGATCTTGATGAGGCCGTCGCCAGTGCACGCTTCGCAGCGGCCGCCCTTCACATTGAAGCTGAAGCGCCCGGGCTTGTAGCCGCGCGCCTGCGCCTCGGGCAGCCCGGCGAACCAGTCACGGATATTCGTGAACGCGCCGGTGTAGGTGGCGGGGTTGGAGCGCGGCGTGCGGCCGATCGGCGACTGGTCGATATCGATGACCTTGTCGAGGTTCTTGAGCCCGTCGACGCCATCGTGCGGGGCCATCACCAGCCGCGCGCCGTTGAGTTCCCGCGCTGCCGCCGCATAGAGCGTATCGATGGTGAAAGTGCTTTTGCCGCTACCCGACACGCCGGTGATGCAGGTGAAGGTGCCGAGCGGGATGCTTGCCGTCACGCCTTGCAGATTGTTGCCGCGGGCGTTCTTCACCGTCAGCTTCTTCCCCGTGCCTTTGCGGCGTTTGGCGGGGAGGGGGACGCAGCGGCGGCCGGAGAGGTAATCGGCGGTGATGCTGCCCGGGGTGGCGAGGATATCCGCCAGGGTGCCGCGCGCCACCACGGCGCCGCCGTGCACGCCGGCGCCCGGCCCCATGTCGACGATGTAATCGGCGGTGCGGATCGCGTCTTCATCATGCTCCACGACGAGCACGGTGTTGCCGAGATCGCGCAGGCGGCGCAGCGTGACGAGCAGCCGGTCATTGTCGCGTTGGTGCTGGCCAATGCTGGGTTCATCGAGGACGTAGAGGACGCCCGAGAGCCCCGAGCCGATCTGCGAGGCGAGGCGGATGCGCTGGCTTTCGCCGCCTGACAGCGTGCCCGATTTGCGATCGAGATTGAGATAATCGAGCCCGACATTGTCGAGAAAACCGAGCCGCTCGGTGATTTCCTTGAGGATGCGTTCGCCGATGGTGCGCTGTTTCGGCGTGAGCTGTTCGGCGAGGCCCTTGGCCCAGGCGAAGGCCTGGCTGACCGGGCGGCGGACGGCCTGGGCGATGGTTTCGCCGGCGATCTTGACCGCGAGCGCTTCGGGCTTGAGGCGGTCGCCATGGCAGACTTCGCACGGGGCGGCGGACTGGTAGCGCGACAGTTCCTCGCGCATCCAGGCGCTTTCGGTGGCGCGCAGGCGCTTTTCGAGGTTGGCGATGACGCCTTCGAACGGCTTGAGCACTTCATAACTCTTGCGGCCGTCTTCGAAACGCAGCGCGATCGCCTTGCCGCCGGTGCCGTGCAGGATGGCGCGCTGCGCCTCGGCGGGCAGATCGGCCCAGGGGGTTTTCAGGCTGAAGCCATAGGCGCGGCCGATGCTGGCGAGGACCTGCATGTAATAGGGGCTGGGCGGGTTGGATTTCGCCCAGGGCATGACGGCGCCCTTTTCAATGCTGAGCGCGTGGTTGGGGACCATCAGGTCTTCGTCGAAGAGCAGTTTTTCGCCGAGGCCGTCGCACGCCGGGCAGGCGCCCTGCGGGGCGTTGAAGGAGAACAGCCGCGGTTCGATTTCGGCAATGGTGAAGCCCGAGACCGGGCAGGCGAATTTTTCGGAGAAGGTGATGCGGTCGGGCGCTTCGCCATCCTTGGCGTCGGCGGGTTCGGCAATGGCGAGGCCCTCCGCCAGCTTGAGCGCGGTTTCGAAGCTTTCGGCGAGGCGGGCTTCGATGCCGGTCTTCACGACGATGCGGTCGACGACAACGTCGATGTCGTGCTTGTACTTCTTGTCTAGCGCCGGGGCGGCGTCGATGTCGTGGAATTCGCCGTCGATCTTGACGCGGGTGAAGCCGTCCTTCTGCAGCTGCGCCAGTTCCTTGCGATATTCACCCTTGCGACCACGCACGATCGGGGCGAGCAGGAACAGGCGGGTGCCTTCCGGCAGCGCCATGACGCGGTCGACCATCTGGCTGACGGTCTGCGCGGTGATTGGCAGGCCGGTGGCGGGGCTGTAGGGCACGCCGACGCGCGCCCACAGGAGGCGCATATAGTCGTAGATCTCGGTAACCGTCGCGACGGTGGAGCGGGGGTTCTTGCTGGTGGTTTTCTGTTCGATGCTGATCGCGGGGGACAGGCCCTCGATATGATCGACATCGGGCTTTGACATCAATTCGAGAAACTGCCGTGCATAGGCCGACAGCGATTCCACATAGCGGCGCTGGCCCTCGGCATAGATGGTATCGAAAGCAAGGCTCGATTTGCCGCTGCCCGACAGGCCGGTGATGACCGTCAGGCTGTTCTTGGGCAGATCGACATCGACACCTTTGAGATTGTGTTCGCGCGCGCCGCGCACCTGGATATGAGTCAGCATGAGAAGTTTGTTCCAGATTTGTTCGCGCGCTGCAAGCGGCGTTTCCGGCTTTCTCTAGGCGCGCCACGCTTGCCGGTCGATGATGCACGCTGTCGCGCGGGCGCAAAAATGCCGGCGCCTGCCGCAGGGGGCAGGCGCCGGGTAAAACGGGCGGGTCGAACCGTGGCCTATTCGGCCGGCTGCACCCAACGCTGGCGGTGGCGCGCCTCGAGCCAGGTGCCGACCATCAGCGCGATCAGCACCGGATAGGTCCAGAAGATCAGTCCGACGGCATAGGCCCATTTGAAATCGCCGGTTTCGGCCATGCTGGCGAGATGGACGCTGGTGCCGACAAGCTGGAAAGCCGCCGCCCACATCGGCCAGAAGCGATCGCTGCGCAGCGCCACCGCGACGAGCGCGAGCAGCAACAGGGCATCAATGGCCATCACGATGGTTTCGGTGTGGACGTAATTGCTTTCCGTGAAGAGCTTGGAGGCGAAGGTCGCGGCGATGAATGCCAACGACGCGATGCGTTCATCGGTGCCACCCCAGCGAAAGGCGACGCCGCAGCTGCCGAACAGGGCGATGAGCCCCAGGTAATTCAGGAACATGAGATATATCCTCCCAACAAGGCCAACTGCATGCCGATCGGCCGGCGCCTTCCGGCACCGGCCTCGGCTTGAAGCGGCTTCAGGCTGCGAGTTCGCCGCGCTGGCGGAAGATGCCCAACCGTTCTTCAGGGCAGTCACCATTGAAGCTGACAGCCCCGAGGCCAACGTCGTGGCGTGCGGCCGAGAGCGCCTTGTGCGTGCGAATGATGTTGGTCCGCGACTTGACGAGCTGCTGGCAGCTTTCCATCACGTGCATCAGCGCTTCATGGCCGACATGGGTGCCGGCTTGTGCCTGCTGCGCGGCGATCGGCATGGTTGCCGTCAGGCTTGCGACAGCGGCGATCGCGGCATCGATGGCTGCCTCGGCGGCGGCGAGTTTGACTGCGATTTCATTGGCGGCGATCCGGGTCTGGGCCAACGGAGCGGTCAGGGTCTGCACGGTCACAGGCAAAATCCTTCGGTTCGCGCCGAAGCGCGGTGATGAGCGTCCTTGCGGACGACCATCGTCCGAAAGGTTAGAGGAGTGTCTTCAGCGAGGCGAGGGCGGCGAGAATGGCGCCGAATGCCAACGCAGAACCAATGGCAATGAAGAATATCCAGGCAAGGCGAGCCCCGATCGACAGGTCATTCTTCTTGCCCCAGGGGAGCGAGCCAGCCAGAGG
Organism: Alphaproteobacteria bacterium; assembly: GCA_031426015.1. Taxonomy (GTDB): domain Bacteria; phylum Pseudomonadota; class Alphaproteobacteria; order Sphingomonadales; family Sphingomonadaceae; genus Sandarakinorhabdus. The sequence continues at coordinate 23,143 of JANPKK010000006.1, read as the reverse complement.
ACGGGTACCGACGCCAGGGTCTGTGGCGTAAGCACCCGTCCAACTGGTTGGATGCGCTGCTTCCGAGGCCACCGATGCAAATGTTTGGCGGGGAGGGCCGCTGACGTTTGGATCGACATCCGGGCTGAAACCGAAGTGGTGATCGTGGAGGCCGTGATCACCGCTGCTGCTTGAGGCCGGTGACCCAACAATCGGCGATTCCGACCCGAAAACAACATCCGGTGTGTGATATATCAACGGTTGATACGCATCGGCACCGGCGCCACCGGCTTCTTCCTGCACCAGCAGACGGGCCGCTTCGATGCGGCTGCCGACCGAAAGCGTCTTCATCGCCGTGCGCAAACGCATGTCGACGGTGTGCGGCGAAACCCCAAGAACCCGTGCTATGTCCTTGGATTTCATGTGCTGATAGACGAGGCGCAAGCAATCGCGCTGACCATCGGTCAACTGTGCAAGCTCCGCCTGGATCGAGTTCTGCCGTGTTGTCACAGCAATACACCGCCCGGTTGGACGCGGAATGTCAAGGCTGTCCGCCAAATTTTCATCGAACCCGATGCGCATCTGCTGACCCGACTTTCGCTGTGATCGTGCATGTATGAACCACTACGCATTTTCACCGATTTTGCACTGCAATGCAAGTTTACTGCCCCTCGAACGATTCGCGGCACCACCCGCGCCGGCCACGCAGCCCGAGGTGCCGCGCAACAAACTGTTATATGAAGTGAATTTATGGCAATTTTGCTATCATAACTCCCGCCGCGGATAGCGATCCTGTGCTTTTGAGTGCGAATCAGTGTCGATCACGCTTCGAATCGCCGGGGTAAAAGTGGCGCAATGACGGTCTTCGGTGCCGAATTTTTGCCTTTGCTTAACGAATCGGTTCATTCGGGCGCGGCGCCGGCGCAGCGGGCGTCGGCCGACCGAGGCTGCGAGCTGTCGGAAAGTGGCATTGCGCCCGCCGCCAACGCATCGCCGGCCGCCCTTGGGGCGGGTTCGATCAGCGCGCGCCCGCAACTTGCAGCAGCCGAACCCACCGGTGTCGTCGCGCGAGAATGGTCGACAACACATTGAATTTATGTATATTTATAGGTTGATATCAGTGTATCAAGGGCTGGTATCAATGCCTGGCGAGCGCCTCGCCGTGCCCGCTGCCTTCCTTTTGCCGGGGAGCGGCCTAGAGTTGCGCGATGACCTGGTCCCCCGAACTCGATGAATTGGCGCGGCGTCGCGCCGCAGCACTTTTGATGGGGGGCGACGCCAAGCTCGCCAAGCAGCGTGCCATGGGCCGGCTCAACGCGCGCGAACGGATTGCCGCGGTCGCCGATGAAGGCAGCTTTCGCGAGATCGGCGCGCTGGCGGGTTTTGCCGCCTATGCCGATGACGGCGAGATGCTGAGTTTCCAGCCGGCAAACTTCCTGTTTGGGCGCGCAACGGTTGATGGGCGTCCCGTTGTATTGACGGCTGATGATTTCACCGTGCGTGGCGGCGCTGCCGATGCCAGCCTGCACCGAAAGCTCACCGATGCCGAGCGCATGGCAAGCGAATATCGCATGCCGCTCATCCGGATGATCGAGGGCACCGGCGGTGGCGGATCGGTCCGCACGCTCGAAACCATGGGCCACACCTATATCCCCGAGATCCCAGGCTGGGAGGTGATGGTCGAGAACATGGCCAATGTGCCGGTCGTCGCGCTGGGCCTGGGGCCGGTCGCGGGGCTCGGCGCCGGACGGCAGGTCATGGCGCATTATTCGCTGCTGGTGGAAGGTGTCAGCCAGATGTTCGTCGCCGGGCCGCCGGTGGTGGCGGCGGCGGGCGAGGTGCGGACCAAGGAAGAACTGGGCGGCGCGCATATCCATGCCGCCAATGGCGCCATCGATGATCGGGTGGAGAGCGAGGCCGAGGCCTTCATGCGGCTGCGGCGTTTCCTGTCGTACCTTCCGTCATCGGTCGATGAACTGCCGGCGCGCGGACCGGTGAAGGACAAGCGCCGGAAGGGTGAGGACTGGCTGGTGTCGGCGGTGCCGCGCGACGGCCGCAAGCTGTATCCGATCCGCCCGATCATCGAGGCGGTCGTCGATCGCGACAGCTGGTTCGAGATCGGCCGCGAATGGGGGCTGGGGGTCGTCACCGGCCTGGCGCGGATCGATGGCTGGCCGGTCGCGGTGATCGCGTCGAACCCGCAATCGCTGGGCGGATTGTGGACGGCGGCGACGGCGAGGAAGGTCGAACGCCATGTCGATCTGGCCGATACCTTTCATCTGCCGGTGGTGCATCTGGTCGACAACCCCGGTTTCCTGATCGGCCGCCGCGCCGAGGACGAGGGCACAATTCGCTGGGGTTCCAGGGCGTTGGCAGCCATATATCAATCATCGGTACCCTGGTGTGCGGTGGTTTTGCGAAAGGCCTATGGCATGGCGGGCAGCGGCCATGCCCCGGCCGACCGCTTTCGCTGGCGGCTGGCCTGGCCGTCGGGCGATTGGGGCAGCTTGCCGATTTCGGGCGGGCTCGAAGCCGCCTATCGCGCCGAGCTTGAAGCCAGCGAGGACCCCAAGGCACGGCTCGCCGAGATAAAGGCGCGGCTGGAGCGGGTGAAATCACCCTTCCGCACGGCGGAAAAGTTCGGGGTGGAGGCAATCATCGATCCGCGCGAGACGCGGGCGGAATTGTGCGAATTCGCCAATCTGGCGCAGCGCGCGTTGAAGCCGGGGCGCAAGGGGCGCGGGTTGCGGCCTTAGAGTGAGCATCACCCTTGCGCAGGCGGGGGGTGACAGCCGATATCAGATCAGCAATCCGCGCAGGATCGTGCGGGTTTCGGCGTCGATCTCCCCGTCGATATTCGCCGGGCGGAAGCGGCGCTGGAAAGCCACCACCGCCCTGCGCGGATCGGCGACGTCATAGCCATAGCGGTGCAGCGCCGCGAGGGTGCCTTCGTCGGTCCAGTTGGGGTCATAGCCGCCTGCCGGTACGGGAGTCGCCAGCCCGGCGCGGGCGAGGCGGAGCCAATCGAACAATTCGCCGGGGTCGTCCTTGCGCGCCGGGGCGACATCGGAATGGCCGAGGACGTTCGACGGGTGGATGCCGAAGCGCGCTACCGCCGCGGCGACGAGCGCTTCGACCGCGGCCATCTGTTCATCGGGGAAGGGGCGATAGCCGAATTCATGCCCGGGGTTGACGATCTCGATGCCGATGCTGGCGCTGTTGACGTCGGTGATGCCGCGCCACCAGGCCTTGCCGGCGTGCCAGGCGCGGTTGGTTTCGTCGACAAGGCTGACGACCTGGCCGTCTTCGGCGACGACCCAATGTGCGGATACCTTGGCCTCGGGGTCGGTCAGCCGGTCGAGCGCTTCGGCGGCGCTCTGCATGCCGGTATAGTGCAGCACGATCAGCGATACCGGGTGGCGGCGGACATCGAAATTGGGGCTGGGGCGGGAGATCATGGCTCGATGATATCGCGCAATTGCGAGTCATTGATATCGCGCTTCTGCGCGGTACGCAGGGTGATGATGCCGACGCCGATGATGGTCAGGATGCCGCCGATGATCATCTGCGGCGTGATCGGCGTTCCGAACACCGCGATGCCGACCATCACCGACAGCAACGGCGTCGGCAGCGTCAGCGGCGAAACCGTCGATACCGGATAGCGCTGGAACAGCCAGCTCATGCCGCCATGGCCGAGCAATGACGCGCCAAGCGCCGAGTAGGCGAGCCAGCCCCAGGTCGACAGTTTCAGGTCGGGGACATGCGCCAGCGCGCCGGGCTCGAAGACCAGGCTCGCGGCCACCAGCACCGGCACGCTTACCAGCGCCAGCCAGGCATGGATGGTCAGCACCGAGATGCCGGCGAGCTTGCGGAACAGCAGGTTCCCTGCCGCCCAGGCGAGCGAGGCGGCAACGGTCAGCCACAAGGCGACGCTTTCATGCGCGATGGCGGGGTCGAAACCCATCACCGCCACCCCGGCAAAGCACAAGGCCACCGCGGTGATGCGCGGCCAGCGGATCTGTTCGCGATAGATGACGACGGCGAGCAACAGGCTGAACGGCACCCCCAATTGCCCGGCGATGGCCAGCGCCGAGACATTGTCGGCGAGCGCGAATGACAGCCCGCCGAGCCCCATGAACAGCGCGCCGGCGACGAGCCCGGTGACGAGGATGATGCCCATCCGCCCCGGTTGCCAGCGCAACCACGGCAGGCAGGCGATGAGCACGATGGCATAGCGCAGCGCAACCGCGGTCAATGGCTGGGCATCCTCCACCGCCAGTTTCACCGCGACCAGGTTGAAGGCCCAGACCAGATCGATGAGCAGGATGAGCGCGAGGTGGCGCGGCTTCATGCCAACCGGCCTGTTGCGCGGGCATAGGCGGTGTTGATCACCGCCATGCGCGCTTCGGTGACGCGGATGAATTCGGCCGGCACCCCTTCGGCGAGGTGGCGATCGGGGTGATATTCCTTGACCAGCGCGTGATAGGCGCGGCGCAGCGTGGCAGCATCGGCACCGGGCTCCACCCCCAGGATCGCCCACGGGTCATCGTCGGCCGGCGCGGTGTGGCGGTTGCGTACCCGCGCGGCGGCGGCGGCATCGAAGCCCAGCCGCGCCGCCACCTTGTCGAGATAATCGAGTTCGCGCGGGTCGAGGCCATCGACAGCCGCGATCAACCACAGCGCATCGAGCAGATCTTCGAGCAGCGGCGAGCCCGGGCCGATGAGGGTGGCGGCCTGCTCGGCATAGGCCTCGAACCCCGCCACCGATTGCTGGGCGAGTTCATAGAAACGCCGCGCGTTGTCGGCTTCGCCGGCGTCGACCTGGAACAATCGCTGGAACGTGGCGAATTCGGAAGCCGACGCCTCGCCATCGGCGCGCGCCATCTTGGCGGCGAGCGCGATGGCGGCGATGGTGAAGGCCACGCGCCGCCGCTCGGGATTGGCGGCGCGGCGCACACCAAGGTCGATCGCGCCGCCCGCAGCGGCCCCGGCCAGCGCGCCGAACGGCCCGCCGAGCAACAGCCCGGCCGCCGCGCCGGCAAGGGTCGCCCAGATGCTCACGAAGGGAAAAGCCGGTTCACATTTCGGGTCTTAGGCGATACCGGCGCACGGGTCACCCGTTCGGCAGCGAAATTTCAACCGATCTGGATGATCACCGCACCATTCGCACTGTGCAGCGCCACATCGCCCGGCTGTGCCACGCCGGGAACCAGCGACCCCGCGCCGCCGCTGACCAGGGTCAGCATGCCGCCGGGGGCGGGCAGGGTGGCGCCGGGGGTGATCGTCAGGCGGCGCACGCTGAGCCCGTCGCCATCATGGACCAGCCGTGCCTCGCCCCAATGGTGCGCCTCGATGACCGGGCGGTCGAGCAGCGGGTCGCCGGCCAGCGCCGTGGCGATCGTCCGCACATCCTGGCTGCGACCGCGCGCCGTTACCAGCACGGCATCGGGGGTAGCGATGATGTTGAGATTGTTGACTCCGATGGTGGCGAGCAGCACGCCATCGGCACGCAGCAAACACCCGAAGCTGTCGACCGCCTCGATCCGGCCATGGCAGACATTGCCGTGCGCGTCGCCGGTGCCGAGGCCGTGCAGCGCATCCCAGCTACCGATATCCGACCAGCCGGGATCGACCGGGCAGACGGCGACATTGTCGGCATGTTCGAACACGGCGTTATCGATCGAGATCGACGGCACGGCGGCAAAGGCGGCGGCGTCGGGGTCGATCCGCCGGCCATCGAAGCGCCTGTCGGCGAGCGCCGCTTGCGCGCCCGCGAGAACATCAGGAGCATGCGCCGCCAGCGCGGCGCGCATCGCGGCGGCGGAGAACAGGAAGATGCCGGCGTTCCACGCAAAGCTGCCATCGGCGACCAGTTCGCGCGCCCGCGCCAGATCGGGCTTTTCGATGAAGCGTTCGGCGCGCTGCACCCCCGGCATGATCGCCGACCCGGCCTTTATATAGCCATAGCCGGTTTCGGACGTCGCGGCGCGGATGCCGAAGGTGACCAGCCAGCCGGCGCGCGCCGCGGGCAGGGCGGTGGCGACGGCGGCGCGAAACACCGCCGGCGCCGCCACCTGATGGTCGGACGGCATGACGAGCAATATCGCATCGGGGTCATCCGCCGCGATCGCCAGCACGGCCAGCGCGATCGCGGCGGCGGTGTTGCGCGCGGCCGGCTCGACGATCAGCGTCACGGCATCGCCCAATTGTTCGCGGATCGCCGCCACATGCGCCGGCCCGGTAACGACGACAGGGGAATTGAAACCCGCCACCCCCGCCACGCGCGCGGCGGTCGCCTGCAGCATCGTCGCGCTTTCGGTCAGTGCCAGCAGTTGCTTGGGCAGCGCGGCGCGCGACAACGGCCATAGCCGGGTGCCGGCCCCGCCCGACAGGATGACCGGCCAGATCGAAGACGCAACGGAGGGCAGGGTCATGATGGCTTTCGCTTGAACACCGCCACTCCCCTAGCGTCACCGGGCGGCTCCCGCTAGGCTATACGCCATGCCACGGGGACTGACATGGAACTGACCGACGTCGGCCTGTTCGGCCATCTTCTCGCCTTCCTGGGTTTTTCGATCCTGTCGGTGTCGGCCTTGTGGCGGCGCACGCACAGCCTGTCGGCGCGCTGGATGAGCCTGGCGGCGGCGGTGACGGCGCTCTGGGCGCTGAATTTCGTGGTCTCGGTGATCGACCCCGGCCGCTTCGCCTTCTGGTTGACCCCCACCGGCACCTTGCGGTCGGCGGCATGGATCGGTTTTCTGGTGGCGGTACTGCGCCCGACATGGCGGCTTGATGATCGCTTGCGGTCGTCCTTTGTCATTGCCAGCGCGGTCGGCTTCATCGTTTCGCTGCAATTGGCGCTCGATCTTGTCGGCGGCACCTCGAATGTGCTCGCCGGCGAACGCTCGGCGGTCGCGGCGTTATTCCATATCCTGCGCATCACCGTGGCGGTTTCGGGTTTGGTGCTGATCCACAATCTGTACGTCAACACCGATGAAGGCGCCCGCGGCGGGGTGCGGCTGCTCGCCATCGCGCTGGCGGGCATGTTCATCTACGATCTCAACCTGCATACGCTGGCGTTCCTGCTGCCGCCGCCATCGAGCGATCTTTATAATATCCGTGGCACGGTGTTCGCGCTGGTGGTGCCGCTGCTGCTGATCGCCTCGCGCGAAGGCTGGGCGGCGCGCATGCAGGTGTCGCGCCAAGTCATCTTCCACACCCTGTCGTTCTCGATGATCGGCATCTATCTCATCGCCATGGCGCTGCTCGCCTATGGCCTGCGGCTGTTCGGCGGTGATTGGGGGCGATTGTTCCAGGTCGCCTTCCTGTTCGGCACGGTCATCCTGGGCGCGATCATCCTGTTCAGCCCGCGGTTTCGCGCGGCGCTGCGGCTGCAGATCGCCAAGAATTTCTTCGCCTACAAATATGATTATCGCGTCGAATGGCTGCGCTTCATCGCCACCGTCTCGCGCACGCCGGCGGCATCGGGGGCGGCGTCGCCGGCCAGCGACAACGCCGCCGCGCTCAACGAACGGGTCATCCAGGCGGTGTGCGCGGTGCTCGATTCGCCCGCCGGCGTGCTGTTCGTCCCCGACGACGATACGCTGGTGCCGCTGGCGGAATGGCAGACGCGCAACCTGCACACCGAAGCACTGGCGATGACATCGCCGCTGGTGCAGTTCCTCGTCCAACGCCAGCGCATCATCAATTTCGACGAACTGCGCGCCGGGGCCGGCGATTACGGCGCCATCTCGATGCCGGGCTGGATCGCCGTCAACCCGCGCATCTGGCTGGCGGTGCCGTTGATCCATCTCGATGCCATGGTCGGCGTGCTGGTCATCGAACGCTCGCTGGCGCCGCGGGCGCTCAATTGGGAAGATTTCGACCTGTTGCGCACCCTTGGGCGCCAGGCAGCGAGCTATATCGCCGAATCCTCCACCCAGATGGCGCTCGACGATGCCGCCAAGTTCGATGAATTCAACCGGCGCTTCGCCTTCATCATGCACGACATCAAGAATCTCGTCAGCCAGTTGTCGCTGGTGGCGCGCAATGCCGAACGCCATGCCGACAACCCGGAATTTCGCGCCGACATGGTCAAGACGCTGCAAAGCTCGGTCGGCAAGATGAACGACATGCTTGCCCGGCTGTCGCAGCGCCCCGGCAGCCGCACTACCCCGGAATGGCAGCCGGTGGCGGTCGCGGCGCTCCTCGAACAGGTGGTTGCGGTCAAGCGCCACGCGCATCCGTCGTTGACACTGGTGATGGCGGCGGATGAAAGCATCCTGGACGAACGCGTCATGGGGGATCCGGTGCAGATCGAACAGTTATTCCTGCACCTCGTCCAGAACGCCATCGATGCGTCGCAGCCCGCGGCGCCGATCCGGGTGGTGCTCGACCGGGCCAGCGACGGCGATGGGGACGGCGGCAGCGAACGGGCCATTTTCAGGATCGAGGACCAGGGTATCGGCATGTCGCCACGCTTCATCCGCAACGAATTGTTCCAGCCGTTCCGATCGACCAAGCCCAATGGCTTCGGCATCGGCGCCTATGAAGCGCGCGAAATCGTGCGCGGCCATGGCGGTCGGCTCGACGTCGCCAGCCGTGAAGGCGAGGGCACGGTGTTCACCATCAGCCTGCCACTCGTCGCGGCGCAGCGCCTGCCGGCAGCGGCGGTGGCAGCGCAATGACCACCGCATCGCGCAAACTGCTGGTTGTCGAGGATGACGAGGGGCTTCAGCGCCAGTTGCGCTGGTCCTACGACGATTATGATGTCGTCATCGCCGGATCGCGCGAGGCCGCCATCGAGGCACTGCGGGCGCATGATCCCGATGTGGTGACGCTCGACCTGGGGCTGCCGCCCGATCCCGATGGCGTGTCGGAAGGCTTTGCAACGCTCGGCGAGATCCTGCGGCTGCGCCCGGCGACCAAGGTGATCGTCGCCTCGGGGCATGGCGCGCGCGAAAGCGCCCGGCGGGCGATCGCCGAAGGGGCGTTCGATTTCTACCAGAAACCGGTGGATATCGACGAACTCGGCATGATCGTGCGGCGGGCCTTTCATGTCGCCGATCTCGAGGCCGAAAATCGCCGGCTGGCCGATACGGTCAACGCCGGCGCCGGCGATGTGCTTGGCGGCATCATCACCGGTTCGCCCGAGATGATGAAGGTGGCGCGGATGATCGAGCGGGTGGCGACGGCGCAGGTCAGCGTCATGCTGCTCGGCGCCAGCGGTACCGGCAAGGAATTGCTGGCGCGCGGGCTGCACAATGCCTCGTTGCGCGCCGCCAAGCCGTTCGTGGCGATCAATTGCGCCGCGATCCCCGAAAACCTGCTCGAATCCGAACTGTTCGGTTACGAAAAGGGCGCCTTCACCGGCGCGGTCAAGCTCCAGGAAGGCAAGATCGAGCTTGCCGAAGGCGGCACGCTGTTCCTCGATGAAGTCGGTGATATTCCGCTGCCGTTGCAGGTGAAATTGCTGCGCTTCCTGCAGGAACGCGTGATCGAGCGCATCGGCGGGCGCAAGTCGATTCCGGTCGATGTCCGCATCGTCTGCGCCACTCACCAGAATCTCGACGCAATGATCGCGACGCAGAAATTCCGCGAGGATCTGTTCTACCGTCTTGCCGAAATCGTCGTGCGCATCCCCGCGCTGGCCGAACGCCATGGCGATGCGGTGCTGCTGGCGCATCATTTCCTGGGCAAGTTCGCACGTGAAAACGGTCGCAGCTTCAAGGGCTTCACCCCCGATGCGATTGCGGCGATCAGCGATTGGGGCTGGCCGGGCAATGTCCGCGAGCTTGAAAACCGCCTCAAGCGCGCCGTCATCATGGCCGATTCGGCGCGGCTGTCGGCGGCCGATCTCGATCTCGGTACGCCGCAGAACGACCAGTTGCTGTCGTTGAAGGCGGCACGCGAGGCCGCCGACAAGGCGGCAATCCGCAAGGCGCTGGCGCGGGCCGAAAATAATGTCAGCAACGCTGCCAAGGTGCTCGGGATCAGCCGGCCGACGCTGTACGACCTGATGAAGCAATACGGGCTGGAGACGGTCTAGCAACTCCCTTCCCACAGAGAGGGAGGGAGGGGTTCTTTCACCACCAGCGCTTGCATCCCGGCGCGGCATGGCCTAAGCGCGCCGCTCGGTCGGAGCGTGGCGCAGCCTGGTAGCGCACTTGACTGGGGGTCAAGGGGTCGCAGGTTCGAATCCTGTCGCTCCGACCAGCCTTCCCCCAGACTATGGAAAACATGAAACCAGCGCCGCTGCTACGGCGGCTGGCTGGCGCGCGTCAATCAATTTTTGGCACATTTTACTTGACATTTATAACCATATTGGATAGTAAGCCCGCCTGTTCCTGAACCAGGAGGCCGGCATGTCCGATGTAGAGGCCCTGCTCGCAGCATTGCTGCGGCGGGAAGGCGGTTTTGTCGACCATCCCGATGATCGCGGCGGGCCGACCCATTTCGGCATCACGCAAAAGGTCGCGCGCGCCGCCGGTTGGGCCGGGCCGATGCGCGACCTGCCGCGCGACACGGCGCTGGCCATCTATCGCGAACGTTATTGGCAGGCGCCGCGGCTCGATGCGCTCGCGGCGATTGCGCCCGGGGTGGCGGCGGAAATCTTCGATACCGGCGTCAACATGGGGGTCGGCACCGCGATCGCCTTCCTGCAACGCAGCCTGAATGTGTTGAACCGGGATGGCGCCGTGCTGGTCGATGGCCGCATCGGGGCGGCAACGCTGGCCGCCGTTGCCGCGCTGCTTGTCCGGCGCGGCGCTCGCGGCGAGGCGGTACTGCTGCGCGCGCTCAACGCCTTGCAGGGCGCACGCTATATCGAGATCGCCGAAAACCACCCCGCGCAACAGGCATTCGTCTTCGGCTGGCTGGCGGAGCGGGTCGCATGACGCGTTGGTGGCGCGATCCGCAATGGCGGCGCACGATGCTGGCGCTGGTCTTTGCCGCCGCCGGCGGGGTGCTGACAGCGCAAAGCCTGTGGCTCATCCATGCCGTGCTTGAAAACCCCTGGCCGGCGGCGCTGGCGGCGGCGCGGCTGCGCATCATCGGCGCGGCGCTTTATGCCAGCATGGCGCTGACCGGCCTCGTGCTGACCGGGCTGAGCATGACGGTGGCGCTGCGCCAGGTTTCGGCACGCTTTCTGGGCGCAGATTTCAGTGCGGCCGGCGGGGAGGACACGCCATGATCGCCGCGCTCGCTTTCGCCCGCAAAATCCCGCGCGCCGGATGGGCGGCACTGGCGGCGCTGCTGCTGCTCGCCGGGCTGGCGCTCTGGCACCGCGGTGAAGTGCGTGACGCCCGCGCCGAGGGCGCCCGCGTCCAGGCCAGCGCCGATGCAGCGCACGTCGCCGATGCCGCCGCCCAGGCCGCCGCTGCACAGCGGCGCCTGATCACCGCCACCGCCGCACGCCAGACCCGCATTTCCCAGGAGACCGATAATGCGCTTGCCCCCCGCCTGGCTGCCATTGGGCGCCGCCATGACGATCTCCGCCTGCGCTGGGCCGCGGCCCGCGCCGATCCCGGTCGCCCCGGCGCGGGTGGAACAACTGCCGTTTCCGAAGCCGCCACCGGCGCTGCTGACGCCGCTTGCACGGCCGGCGGGTGGGTATCTTTCGACACTGCCGCCGCCGCCGCTGCTGCCGCGGACGCCGCGATAGCCAAGGATGATGCGTGGCGGGAATGGGTGGTGGCGCAGCAGGCAGCGTGGCCGGAGTGACAGAGCCTCCGGCGGACGGGCACCCATCGAAGTAATACTTCGATGGGACCCGGGCGGGGCCTGAAGCCCTGCACCCCATTCAGGACGCCCGGTGTTTCCGGGCCAGGCCCACATAGTGCGCGACGCCGTTGCGGTTGCGGGCGAGGTCCTGGTCGCTCAGCATCCGCAGCAGCTTTGCCGGCCGGCCTGCCCACAACTCGCGCGCGCCGATGCGCTTGCCCGGCGTCAGCATTGCCCCCGCCGCCAGCATGCCATCGCTCTCGATCACACAGCCGTCCATGACGATCGCGCCAAGTCCGACAAAGCCGCGGTCTTCGATGATGCAGCCATGCACCATCGCGAGATGCCCGATCAGCACATCATCGCCGATCACCGTCGGATGCCGCGCCCCCGCGGCTCCGCCGCTTCCAGGTGTCGCCGCGCCGCCGCTGACGTGCACGACGCTGCCATCCTGGATGTTCGTCCGCGCCCCGATGTGGATTGCCTCGACATCGCCGCGCAGCACGCAATTATACCAGACCGAACTGTCCTCGCCGATGCTGACATTGCCGATGATCCGCGCGCCGGGCGCGATGAAGGCGCTGTCTGGCACGCTCGGGAAGTGCTCGCCGAAGCGATACAGGCTCACGGCCGGTCGATCACATACACGATGTGCGGCTTCAGCGGGTCACCATCGAGCAGCGCCGGATGCTCGAAATCCATGTCGGGCCGGCGCCCCATATCGAGCCGTTCCATCAGCCCCCAACTGCGCGTGTTGGCAGTGACCGTCATCGCCATGATCCGGTCATTGGGCAGATTATCCCACCCCCAGGCCAGGCTCGCCTGCGCCGCCTCACGGGCATAGCCGGCGCCCCAGGCGTCGCGCGCCAGCCGCCAGCCGATCTCGATCTCGCCGACCAGCACGGCAATCCCCGGCGGCGGCGTCTTCAGCCCGCAAAAGCCGAGGAACCGCCCATCCTCGCGGCGTTCGATCGCCCAGAAGGTGTAGCCGGTGTCGGCGTGCAGCGCGCGTATGCGGGCAATGGTGCTTTCGGTTTCGGCCATGGTCTGCAGCGGCCCGAGATGGCGCATCACCTCCGGGTCGCGGCACATCGCGTTGAACGGCGCCGCATCGGCGTCGCGCCAGTCCCGCAGCGTCAGGCGCGGCGTCTCTATCATCGCTTGTGGTTCGCTTCGCTCACGGAAACAACGGTGCCTGTTCGAGTCCCATGGTTTCGGGCAGGCCGAACATCACGTTGAAATTCTGGATCGCCTGGCCCGACGAACCCTTCACAAGATTGTCGATCGCCGCGATGACGATGGCACGGCCGGGCACGCGATCGGCAAAGACGTTGATGACGGCATGGTTCGAGCCGCGCACCATCCGAGTCGCCGGCGCGACGCCTTCGGGGAGCAGGTGGACGAACGGCTCGCCCTCATAGCGGTCGACGAGGATGGCGCGCAGTTCGGCGACGCTGTGCCCGGTTTCGACGATGCAGGTGACGAGCTCGCCGCGATTCATCGGCACGAGGTGCGGGGTAAAGCTGATCGTCACCGGCCGGCCGGCGGCGCTGCTCAGCTCCTGCTCCATTTCGGGCATGTGGCGGTGGCGGCCGATACCATAGGGATGGACCGCTTCGGCAACTTCGGGAAACAGATTGGACTCTTTCAGGCTGCGACCCGCGCCCGACACGCCCGACAGCGCGTTGACGGTGATGCGCTCGGGCGAAATTGCGCCGGCAGCGACGAGCGGCAGCAGCGCCAGCAGCACCGCGGTCGGGTAGCAGCCGGGGCAGGCGGCGAGCGTCGCGCCCGGCAGCGCAGCCCGCGCGAATTCGGTCAGGCCATAGACCGCGCCGGGCAGCAGCGCCGGGGCCGGATGTTCACCGCCGTACCAGTCGGCATAGGTGGCGGCATCCTTCAGACGGAAATCCGCCGACAGGTCGATGATCTTCACACCCTTGAGCGTACCGAGCAGGCTCGCCGACGCTGCGTGCGGCAGGCAGCCGAACACCGCGTCAATGTTGGCATAATCAACGGCCTCGCTGGCGATGAGGCGCGGCAGCCGGGGGTAGGGTGCGAAATGCGGCCAGATTTCTGCCATCGTCTGCCCGGCCTTGCTGTTCGCCGACAGCGCCGCGATCTGAATTCGCGGATGCGTCAGTGCCAGGCGCACCAGATCGGCCCCGGTGTAGCCGGAGGCGCCAAGGATTGCGATGCGGATGGGCGTGGTCATGGCCGCCGGTTAAGCCATGGGCCAAGGTAGTTCAAGCCGCGCCGCGGGCGGCGCTATTTGCTCGTGAGCAGCCAGACGCCGGCCCAGTCGGCGGGCGGCACACCGCCGCGCGCTTCGATGCGGCCCAGCATCGCCCGGCTCGGGCCATCGTCGGGGGCCAGCGCCAGCGCCGCGGTGAAGGCGCCGCTGGCGCGCGTCCAGTCACCGGTGCGGAAATTCGCCAGCCCCTCGGCATAAAGATCGAAGAGTTGCCGGCGTTCGGGCGCGAGGCCACCGGCGACCGCGGCGAGTTCGAAGATGCGCACCTGTTCGGTCTTGCCGACGGCAACGACGGTATCGATTTCGCGGGTCTCGATGGCGTCGTCGGCCATGTCGCGCGTCGTCTGGTCGATCAGCATGCGGGTGCCATAGACCTTGCCGGCGCCTTCGAGCCGCGAGCAGAAATTGACGACATCGCCCATCACCGTGAAGCTGCGCGCCGACGCCGGGCCGATGCTGCCGACAACGGCCTCGCCGGTAGCGATCGCGGCGCGGAAATCGAGCAGCGGCACGTCACGGCGCAGCCCGACAATGTCGGGAACCCTGGCGCGAAACGCCTGCAGCCGGTCGCGCTGTTCGAGCAGCGCGAGGCAGGCGGAGCGCGCCTGTTGCGTCGGGTCGGCAAAGGGCGGCGCCCAGAAAGCCATGATCGCATCGCCGATATATTTGTCGATGATGCCGGCATGGTCGCGGATCGGCACCGACATTTCGGTGAAATAGGCGTTGACCAGCGCCACCAGCGCACTCGGCGCCAGCCGCTCGCCGATCCCGGTGAAGCCGATGATGTCGGAAAAGAAGATCGTCGCGATCTGTTTTTCGCCGCCCGAAGGGTGATTGCTGCCGGCGATCAGCCCGCTGACGACGCGCGGGTCGACATATTGGCCGAAGGTTTCCTTGATGCGTTCCTTCTCGCGCAGGTCGACGACCATGGCGTTGAAGGCCTGGCTGACATCGCCGATCTCGTCGCGCGTCGTCACCGGCACATCAGCACCGTCGAGCTTGCCGGCGCGCACGGCCTGCGCCCCGGCCTGGAGGCGGATGATCGGGCGGGTAAGGCCGCGCGCCACCAGCCAGGCCAGCGACAGGCCGAGCAGGGTCGCCACGCCGATGAGCAGGATATTGGCGCGCAGCGCGACGCGATGGTCGGCGGCAACGATCTCGGCGGTGTTCCGGACGAATATGGTGATTTCATCGGTGATCGCATCGGCCATGCGTTCGACATCGAGCGCCTGCGCTCGCACCGCCTGCATCTGGGCGTCGGAGGCATCGATCGAGCAGGCAGCGCTGGTCATGGCCGACAGGCGACGTTCCTGCAGGCGAAGTTCGGCGATCATCGGCTCGAGCCGGGCGAGCTCGATACGGTTTCGTTCGAGGATGGCGATTTCGGCGCCGAGCTTGCGATGGCGTTCGGCCGCGGTCGTGAGCCGCGCCGCCGCGTCTCCTTGTCGGCGGGTTTCGACGAGACAGCGGTTGACCGCGGCCTGGTCGGGGGTGGCCAGCATGAATATCGCGATATTGTTGAGGTCGCGGGTCACCTGACGCAGATCGGCCAGCGTCGAGACCAGCGGGAACAGCGAGTGGCTCAGCGTCTCGAGTTCGCGCTGCACCCGCTCGCTCGCCTGCGTCGACCAGATCGCGGTGCCGGCGAGCATCAGCAGCAGGCAGACCGACAGGCCGAAGATCTTCGTGCTGATCGATTTGAAGACGCTGGCCATCGCGGCGATGTGAAGCTGTGCTCAAACCAATGTCAATCCCGCCGGAGCGCGTGGAATAGCGCGAGGTAGCGGCCCGGCGTTTTCGGCATGTCGCGGCGACCCGCGCGAGCCCGACGCCAGCCCGAGGCCGACGATTGCACGATTGTCATGTTTTCCCGCATGATGGGTGCCGGATTGTAAACCGCCCTGCGCCAACTCGGGAATCGAACAGTCATGGAAACCATCGGTGCCGATCTGCGGCAGATGCAGCGCACGCCCTTGGCGGAGGCGCATGTCGCCGCCATTCGCGCGGCGGGCACGGTCGTCGATTATCCCGCCGGGGCGTTCCTCACCCGGCCCGGTGACCCGGCCGACCGCTTCACCTATGTCGAGGCCGGCGAGGTCGAGGTCGTCAATCCCTATACCGATGAACGTCATCTGGCCTCGGCGCTGGGGCCGACGCAGTTCATGGGGGAAATCGGCTTTCTGAACGGCGGCAGCACCTCGCTCGCGATGCGCGCTGCGGTCGATACCCGGGTGGTGGAAGTGCCGCGCGAGGCGATGCTGGCGCTGATGTCGCAAATTCCCGAAATGTCCGACATCATCATCACGGTGTTTTCGGCGCGCCGCCGGCGGCAGCTCGATGCCGGGGATTCGAGCCTGGTGCTGATCGGCGAGGACGGCGACCGCAACCTGCGTGCCGTCGCCATCTTCGCCAGCCGCAACCGCATTCCCTATCGATCGATCGCGCTGGACAGCCCCGAGGCGGTGGAACTCGCCGCGACCTGCGCGCTGGCCCCCGGCCAGCCGGCGCTGATTTTCGGGCGCGATACGGTGGTTGCCGATCCGACCCCCGACAAGGTGGCGCGGCTGCTCGGCATCAACCGGGACCTCCACGATGATGAGCATTTCGACGTGATCATCGTCGGCGGCG
Source organism: Alphaproteobacteria bacterium (assembly GCA_031426015.1). Classification (GTDB taxonomy): domain Bacteria; phylum Pseudomonadota; class Alphaproteobacteria; order Sphingomonadales; family Sphingomonadaceae; genus Sandarakinorhabdus. The sequence goes on along the minus strand of JANPKK010000006.1, from coordinate 6,561 downwards.
GCCCGGCTGGCGTCGCGGCCGGCGTCTATGCCGGCGCCGAAGGGCTGTGCGCGCTGGTGGTCGAGGATATTGCTGTCGGCGGCCAGGCCGGCACATCGAGCCGGATCGAGAATTACATGGGCTTCCCGACCGGCATTTCGGGGGCCGACCTCGTCTGGCGCGGCGAAGTCCAGGCGATGAAGTTCGGCACGCGGTTTGCGCTGCCGCGGCGGGTGGCAAAGCTCGAACGGCTCGACGATGGCGCGTTTTGCGCCAATTTCGAGGGCGGTGGCCGCGTCCGCGCCGGCGCCGTGGTGGTGGCAACGGGGGTGCAGTACCGCCGCCTGCCGATCGACCGGCTGGCGGATTTCGAAGGCGCCGGAGTCTATTATGCCGCCACCGAAATCGAGGCGCGTTACTGCCGCGGCACCGAAGTCGTCATCATCGGCGGCGGCAATTCGGCCGGCCAGGCGGCGATGTTCCTGAGCCGCGCCGCCTTGCGCGTGCGGGTGGTGGTGCGCGGCGGATCACTGGCGGATTCGATGTCGAGCTATCTGTCGAGCCGGCTGGAGGCCGATGCGGCGATCAGCATCGACTACCACAGCGAGGTGACGGCGCTGCACGGCGGCGAGCATCTCGAAGGCGTCACCCTGCGCAACCGCCAGACCGGCGAAACCACCGAGGTGCCGAGCCGGGCGCTGTTCATCATGGTCGGCGCAGCGCCGAACAGCGATTGGCTGGCGGGGCTGGTGGCGCTCGATGACAAGGGGTTCGTGCTCACCGGGCCGGCGGCCGGGGCGGACTCGCCCTATGCCACGTCATGCCCCGGCATTTTTGCGGTCGGCGATGTGCGCGCCGGATCGGTCAAGCGGGTGGCCTCGGCGGTCGGCGAAGGCTCGGTGGTGATTTCGAAAGTCTGGAGTTTCGTCAACGCGGCTTAGGCACGAAGCCGGTCGCCGGCGCATAGTGCATGTCGACATCGGGATAATGGCACTGGTCGTTGACCGGATCGTCATTGCCGATGGCGAGGAAGACCGCCGGGGCGTTGCTGCGGTTCTGCAGGTGGTGGCCGCCCGGCGTGCCGGCCTTGAAGGTGGCGATGTCGCCGGGGTGGAGCAGGGTTTCGCTGTGGTCCTCGACAAGCACGGCTTGGCCGCTGATCATCACGACGAGTTCGTCTTCATGGCTGTGCCAGTGGCGCTGGCTGCTCCAGGCGCCGGGTTCGAGGGTGACGAGGTTGGCGCCGAAATGCGTGAGGCCGGCCGCGGCGCCGATGGCGCGCCATCGGCGGCCGGCGACGGGTATGTGGTGCGGGGAAAGGTAGCCGCTGCGGCGGATTTCGGGGAGGGTGGTGGGGTCGATTTTCGGCATTTGGTTCTCGCGGTGTAACCCACCCCGATCCCGCCCGAAACGGGAGGGGAGAAGCAAGGCAGCCCCCTCCCGTTCCGGGCGGGGAGAGGCATCGGCGTCAGTGCTTTCGGATCACCACCGGCAGCTTGCGATAGCCATGTACGAAACTCTGGGCGACATAATCGGGTTCGCCGGTCACCGTCACCGTCATCCGGCGCTTGAGCATTTCCTCGAACAGGATCTGGATCTGCAATTCGGCGAGGCGGGCGCCGACGCAGCGGTGGACGCCGAAGCCGAAGGCCAGATGCCGCCGCGCGTTGGGCCGGCCGATATCGAGCCGTTCGGCATCGGGGAAGACGCTCTCGTCGCGGTTGCCCGAGATGTACCACATCACGACCTTGTCGCCCTTGCGGATCATCTGGCCGCCGACTTCGGTATCCTCGACACAGGTGCGCCGCATATGGGCCAGCGGCGTCTGCCAGCGGATGACTTCGGGCACCGCGGCGGGGATTTTGGACGGGTCGTCGATCAGTTTGCGCCATTCGCCGGGATAGTGGTGAAAGGCATGTGCCGCCCCCGACATCGAATTGCGCGTCGTGTCATTGCCGCCGACGATGAGCAGGATGAGATTGCCGGTGCGTTCCTGGAAATCCATGTCGCCCATGGCATCGGAATGCGCCATCAGCGAGACGAGATCGGCGGTCGGCGGCAGCGCTTTCCGCTCCGCGAACAGCTTGTCGAAATAGACCGTCATGTCGATCAGATGCTGCTGGCGGATATCCTTGGTGGCGGGGTTGAGCGCGGCTTCGATGTCGCCGCCCCAGTCCGACCACAGGGTCAGCTTGCGACGGTCTTCCCAAGGGAAATCGAACAGGATTGCGAGCATCTGGGTGGTCAGTTCGACGCTGACCGTATCGACCCAATCGAATTCGGTATCGAACGGCAGCGTGTCGAGCAGTTCGACCGTCCGCTGCCGCACGCTTTGCGCCATGCGGGCGATTTCGGACGGGCCGAACGAGGGCGCAACGACGCGCCGCTGCTCGCCGTGCTTGGGTCGGTCCATGGCGATGAACTGCGGCAGGTTGAAATCCCCCAGCAGGTCGACAACGGTAATGCCGCCAAAGACATGGCTCGACGAAAACAGGTCGGGCCGCGCCTCCACCGCCTGGATATCGGCGTGGTTGCAGATCGACCAATAGGGGCCGAATGGGCTGTCGGCGCAGAAATGCACAGGGGCTTCGCGGCGCAGACGGGCAAACCACGGCCGCCAGCTGTCGTGCGCATATAGCCCGGGGTCGGTGACGTCGATTGCCGCCAGCGCGGTGGTTTCTGCCGGATCGCCGGCGCGCAACTGCGTTGCCATCTGCCCAATCTCCCCAATCGTGCCGTACCGGTCGTGCCGCCGGATCACTGCGACGATATCGCGCTTTGCGCAGCGATGCGAGCCGCGATTGCACAGGGGCGCGGGCGATGAATGGTTGCGCCATGGCGACGAAACGTTAGAGTACGCCGCTTGCAGGCGCTTGAAGCGTTTTTGAATACCCCGGGGGGAGAATCCATGGCCGGCCGTCCGACATCACCGCGACCGCTATCGCCGCATCTGTCGATATGGAAGTGGCAGATCCACGCGGTCGTTTCGATGACGCATCGCATCACCGGCAACGCCATGGCGATGGGCGCGGTGCTGTTCTTCCTCTGGTGGCTGATCGCCGCCGCCACCGGCCCCGAAGCCTATCTGTTCTTCATGTCGATCGCGACCGGCTGGCTCGGCAAGCTGATCGCCATCGGTTTCACCTGGACGTTTTTCCAGCACATGTGCTCGGGCATCCGCCACCTGATCATGGATACCGGGCAGGGTTTCGACCTTGTCACCAGCAAGACGATGGCGTTGGCCGCGTTTGGCGCGTCGATCACGCTGACGGTGCTGACCTGGGGCTTCATCTTCATCACCAAGGGGTTCTGACCATGGGCGCAGGGACAGATCTCGGCCGGGTGCGCGGCCTGGGCAGCGCCAAGGATGGCGTGCATCACTGGTGGCTGCAGCGGGTCACGGCGGTCAGCAATCTCGTGCTGATGCTGTGGTTCATCTTCTCGCTCGTGCGCCTGCCGAGCCTGGATTATTCGAGCGTGACGCTATGGCTGCGGCAGCCTGTCGCTGCGGTGCCGATGATCCTCCTCATCGCCACGGTGTTCTGGCATCTGCGTCTGGGTGTGCAGGTATTGCTCGAAGATTATGTGCATGGTTCGACCCGGGTCGTCGGCATGCTGGCACTGAATTTCTATACGGTGGCGGGGGCGGCAGCCGCCGTTTTCGCCGTCCTCAAGATTGCGCTTGGAGCGGCATAATGGCGGCAAGCTATCAGATTATCGACCATGTCTATGATGCGGTCGTCGTCGGTGCCGGGGGCTCTGGCCTGCGCGCCGCCATGGGGATCGCCGAAGCCGGGTTGAAGACGGCGTGCATCACCAAGGTGTTCCCGACGCGCAGCCACACCGTGGCGGCACAAGGGGGTATTGCGGCGTCACTCGGCAACATGGGGCCCGATCACTGGACCTGGCACATGTACGACACCGTGAAGGGGTCGGACTGGCTCGGCGACCAGGATGCGATCGAATATCTCTGCCGTGAAGCCCCGGCGGCGGTGTACGAGCTTGAACATTTCGGCGTGCCGTTCAGCCGGACCGAAGCCGGCCGCATCTACCAGCGCCCGTTCGGCGGCATGATGCAGAACATGGGCGCCGGCCCTCCCGCTCAGCGGACGTGCGCCGCGGCCGACCGTACCGGCCACGCCATGCTCCACGCGCTCTACCAGCAGAGCCTGAAGTACAGCACCGATTTTTATATCGAATATTTCGCCATCGATCTCATCATGGTCGACGGCGAATGCCGCGGCGTGATTGCGATCAACATGGACGATGGCAGCATCCACCGCTTCCGCAGCCACAAGACCGTGCTCGCCACCGGCGGCTATGGCCGCTGCTATTTCTCGGCGACCAGCGCGCATACCTCCACCGGCGACGGCGGCGGCATGGCGATCCGCGCCGGCGTGCCGATGCAGGACATGGAATTCGTGCAGTTCCACCCGACCGGCATCTATGGCGTCGGCGTGCTGATCACCGAAGGCGCACGCGGGGAGGGCGGTTACCTGACCAATTCGCAGGGTGAGCGCTTTATGGAGCGCTATGCGCCGTCAGCCAAGGACCTCGCCTCGCGCGATGTCGTCTCGCGCTCGATGGCGATGGAAATCCGCGAAGGCCGCGGCGTCGGCAAGGATGGGGACCATATCTTCCTCAACCTCAACCATATCGACCCGGCAGTGCTCCACGAACGCCTGCCCGGCATTTCGGAAACCGCCAAGGTCTTCGCTGCGGTCGATGTGACCCGCGAACCGATCCCGGTGGTGCCGACGGTGCACTACAACATGGGCGGCATCCCGACCAATTATCATGGCGAAGTCGTGACGTTGAAGGATGGCAACCCCGATACGGTCGTCCCCGGCCTGTTCGCCGTCGGCGAAGCGGCGTGCGTTTCGGTGCATGGCGCGAACCGTCTCGGTTCGAACTCGCTGATCGATCTCGTCGTCTTCGGCCGCGCCACGGCGCACCGGATCGGCGCGACGCTGAAGGCCGGCACGCCGCACCAGCCGGCATCCAAGGCCGCCGATGATTTCGCGCTCGGCCGCCTCGATGGCTTCCGCCACGCCAAGGGCAGCCAGTCGACCGCCGAAATCCGCCTGGCGATGCAGAAGACGATGCAGTCGAACGCTGCCGTGTTCCGCACCAGCGAAATCCTGGAGGAAGGTGTCGGCAAGGTCGACGCGGTCAACCAGCGCATGGCCGATATCGGCATCGAGGACCGCAGCCTGGTGTTCAACACCGATCTCATCGAAACGCTCGAACTCGACAACATGATGCCGCAGGCGGTGCTGACCATGCACATGGCCCGCGCCCGCCACGAAAGCCGCGGCGCCCACATGCACGAGGATTTCCCCAACCGCGACGATGTCAATTTCATGAAACATTCGCTCGGCTGGAACCGCGACGGCAAGGTTGAACTCGCCCAGCGCCCGGTGCACGAATACACGCTGACCGACGAGATCGAGTATATCAAGCCCAAGGCGCGGGTGTACTGAGCGACTTGCGGACTATCGGATAAGGACTTGGTATGGCTGAATTTTCCCTTCCCGCGAACAGCAAGATTTCCAGTGCCGGCAAGCGCTATCCGGCGCCGGCGGGGGCGAAGAACGTCCGCTCGTTCAAGATCTATCGCTGGAACCCCGATGATGGCGCCAACCCGCGCTATGACACCTATGAACTCGATCTGGCCGATACCGGGCCGATGGTTCTCGACGCGCTGATCAAGATCAAGTCGGAAGTCGATTCGACGCTGACGTTCCGCCGCTCGTGCCGCGAGGGGATTTGCGGGTCGTGCTCGATGAACATCGACGGGCTCAACACGCTCGCCTGCACCCAGGCGATTGCCGATATCAAGGGCGAAGTGCGCATCACGCCGCTGCCGCACATGGAAGTCGTCAAGGACCTGGTGCCCGATTTCAAGCATTTCTACGCGCAATATGCCTCGATCAAGCCGTGGTTGCAGACCGTCACCCCGGCGCCTTCGGGGGAAGAGCGGCTGCAATCCGAGGAAGATCGCGCCAAGATCGACGGGCTGTACGAATGCATCCTGTGCGCCTGTTGCTCGACCTCGTGCCCGTCCTATTGGTGGAACAGCGACAAGTTCCTCGGCCCCGCAATCCTGCTCCAGGCCTATCGCTGGCTCGCCGACAGCCGTGACGAGATGACCGGGGAGCGGCTCGACGCGCTCGAAGATCCGTTCCGGCTCTATCGTTGCCACACGATCATGAATTGCTCGAATGTCTGCCCGAAGGGGCTCAATCCGGCCAAGGCGATTGCCGAAATTAAATTGATGATGGTCGAACGGGCGGGTTGATAGCGCCCCTCTCCCGCTTGCGGGAGAGGCGAGACGCGCGCCAGCGCGCCGGGTGAGGGTGTGCCTGCCTGTGCCGAAGGAAGACCGCCCTCACCCGGGGCGCGGAGACGCGCCTCTCGACCTCTCCCGCAGGCGGGAGAGGGGTTGCTTGGCGCGGGCGGTGCTTTAGCTTTCGCGCTATGTCGCGCGTTACCCGCATCGTCAGCCGTCATGCCGCACCGCTTCGGCAGACCATGCCAGATGCGGAAATCCGGCTGTGGTATCAACTCCGCGACCGCCGA
>JANPKK010000005.1:0-50717 GCA_031426015.1 Alphaproteobacteria bacterium | reverse complement strand
GCCTTGAGCAACGTATACGCAATCGCCATCGGCGGCGGCGCGAACCAGTCGCCGGTGCCGGCAAGCGCAGCGCGGACTTCGTCCTTCGTCACCCAGCGCGCTTCCTCGAGTTCGTCGGTGTCGAGGGTGATGTCGAGGTTCACCGCTTCGGCGAAGGCGGCGATCATAAGGGAGGACGGGAACGGCCAGGGCTGGCTGGCGAGGTAGCGAACCCGCGCGGTGCGGATGCCGGCTTCTTCGAACAGTTCGCGCGCCACGGCTTCCTCCAGGCTCTCGCCCGGTTCGACGAAACCTGCCAGCGCCGAGAAGAATTTCTTGGGGAAATTGGGTTGGCGGCCGACCAGCGCATGGTCGCCCTTGATGGCGAGCATGATGACGACCGGGTCGGTACGCGGAAAATGTTCGGCGCCGCAGCCAAGGCAGGTGCGCGAATAGCCGGCCTTGCCCATTTCGGTCTTGCCGCCACAGACAGCGCAGAACGGGTGCCGCGCGTGCCAATCGAGCAGCGACCGTGCCTGGGCGACGATTTCGGCACGGCCATCGCCGAGTTGCACCGCAGCGGCACGGGCATCGACGATGATCCCACCGAAATCGCTGACCAGTTCGGCGCCACTGCAGGCGGCAGCAAAGCGCGGCGCCCCGCCATAAGCGTCGGGGGCAAGACCGAGAAAGACGCTGGTGGCGTTGTGCGGCACATCCGAGCGATAGGCCCACAGGATGTCGGGGCGTTCACCCTGGGTCAGCACGGGCTTGAGATCGTCCATTACCAGCCAGCGCGCATCGGGGCGGGCGCGCAGCGCGATCATCGCCGCCGGGTCACGCCGCAGATGGTCGGCGCGATCGAGCGGGGAGCCGGTGATGCCGACTTCGGGCACACTCCAGCCGGAAAATAGGTCGCTCATTCTGCCTCCCCACCTGATTTGTACGCCAGCGCCAGCGTGACGGCCTTGCGGAACAGCGTCGGCAAGCCGGCGCCCGCCATCTCATCGACGCTCAGCCAGTTTCCGGCAAGGGGGGGACGCGCGGCAAGGTGCAGCGCCCGGACATTGAGCAGCAATTCGAAGTGGGTGAAACCATGGCTTACGGCACCGAGATCGACCCAGTCGCCCGGCAGTGGCGGGACCGTATCGGGCGTGGCGCTCCAGTCGCTCGACGGCAGTGCGATCATGCCGCCGAGCAGGCCCCTGGGCGGGCGGGTGACGGTAAGCACGGCGCCATCGGCCTCGATCCACCAGGCGAAACCGTGGCGTAGCGGACGCGGCTTTTTCACCGGCTTGACCGGCCAGCGCGTCGGGTCGGGGCTGGCGGCGGCGTGGCAGCCGGCGGCGATCGGGCAATCGCCGCAGCGGGGATTGCGCGGCGTGCAGATGCGGCCCGCCAGGTCCATCAGCCCCTGCGCGAAATCGCCGGCGTTTGCGGGGGTTATCCGTTCGAGCACGGCGCGAATCGCGGGTCGCGCGGCGGGCAGGGGGGAGTCGATACCGGCCTGGCGGGTGATGACGCGTTCGACATTGCCATCGATGACGATGGCGCGCCGGCCAAAGGCAAAGGCGGCGATGGCGGCGGCGGTATAATCGCCGATGCCGGGCAGGCTGCGCAGCAGGGCTTCGTCGGCGGGAAAGCGCCCGCCATGGTCGGCAACCACGGCGCGTGCACAGGCAAGCAGATTGCGGGCGCGGGCATAATAGCCGAGCCCGGCCCAGGCCTGCATCACCTCGGCATCGTCCGCCGCCGCCAGCGTAGCGACATTGGGCCAGCGTGCCGTGAAGCGGGCGAAATAGCCCTGCACCGTCGCCACGGTCGTTTGCTGCAGCATGATTTCCGACAACCAGACGCGATACGGCCAATCGGGGTCCGCCGGCAGCGGTGCTCCCGGCGGCGCACGCCATGGCAGGTCGCGGGCATGCGCCCCGTACCAGATTTGCAGACGAGTCGCGGTATCGGTCACGCGCTGCCTATGGCATGGAACCCGGCATGGCCAAAAAGCCCGATTCTGTTGCGCCCGAGCGCTCGCGCCGTCCGCGCGCCGTTGCCGAACTGGTGCCGGCGATCGGCGGGCTGGCGTTCAAGCGTTTCGGTTTCACGCAAAGCGCGCTGGTCGAGCGTTGGGAAGAAATCGTCGGCGCGCAATATGCCCGCCACAGCCGCCCGGAATCGCTGAGCTTTCCGCGCGGCAAGAAGGACGGAGGCACGCTGAAGATCGCCGTCACGGGTGCGCTGGCGCCGATGCTCAAGCATGTCGAGCCGCAGGTCATCGAACGAGTCAACCGCCTGCTCGGCTATGCCGCGGTGGCCAAGGTGATGCTGCGCCACGCCGATATGGAGCCGCAACGCCGCGCCGCGGTGCCGCCGCCACCCGTCGAATTGTCTGCCGAAACCCGTTCGACGCTGCGCGATATTGCCGATCCCGAACTGCGCGCCAGCCTTGAATCGCTGGCGCAGGCGCTGTCGGCGAGCAAGGGGCCGCCGATCGTGCGCTGACCTGTTCATCGGCGCGACAGGTGGCTAGGGTAAGCCGTTACCGATCCTTCAGGAGATTTCGTCGATGCTGCCGCGCCGCGCCACCTTGTTCCTGCTTGCCGGTGTGGCACTGGCCCTGCCGGCCCTCGCGGCGCCGCCGGCCAAGCTGAATTGGGCAAACACCGTCGCCACCACGCCCGAAGGCGGCATCCGCATCGGCAACCCGGCGGCAAAGGTGAAGATCGTCGAATTTGCCTCCTTCACCTGCCCGCACTGCAAGGATTTCCATGAAACCGGCGTGCCGGCATTGAAGGCGCGCTACATCGCCAACGGCACCGTTTCGATCGAAATGCGCAGTTTCATGCGCAACGGGCCGGATTTTTCAGCGTCGCTGCTCGTCGCCTGCCAGCCCGGTGCCAAGGGGCTGGCCATCGCCGATGCGCTGTTCGCCGAACAGACGAAGTGGACGCAGGGCTTTGGCGCGATCAGCGCCGCCGATGGTGATGCGATCGGCAAGCTGCCGCTCGATCAGCAACCGCTCGGCATGGCGAAAGCCTCGGGCCTCGACAAATGGGCGGTGGCCAAGGGGCTTCCGGCAACGCGCGTCCAGGCCTGCCTTGCCGACAAGACGGCGCAGAATCGGCTCGTGGCGATCTACAAGGACGCGATCGAGACCTGGAAGCTGGAAGGCACGCCGACCTTCGTGATCAATGGCAAGACGGTTTCGGGTGTCTATGACTGGGCCAATCTCGAGCCCAAGCTGCAGGCCGCGCTCCGCTAGAGGCTTTGCAGCGCTAGAGGCTTTGCAGCAACGGGGGCTTTGGCCTAAACCATGGCGTAACGCGGCTGTGCCGCATTAGGGGTGATTGATGACGATTTCGCGTTCGACGATGCTGGGCCTGGCGCTGTCGCTGACCCTGACTGCTTGCGGTGACAAGGCGGCCGACCCGGCTGCGCCCGCAGCCACCACCACCACCCCGGCAAGCCCGGCCGGGCAGACCGACTGGTTGACCGTCAACGCCGCCACCCCTGAGGGTGGTTTCCGGATGGGCAACCCCGATGCCAAGGTGAAACTGGTCGAATTTGCGTCGTTGACTTGCCCGCACTGTGCCGATTTCCACGGGCAGGCCTTTGAAACGATCAAGGCGAAATATGTCGCTTCGGGAAATGTCTCTTACGAATATCGCAATTTCGTCCTCAACGGCCCCGATTATGCCGCGTCGATGCTGGCGCGTTGCCAGGGCGCCGAGCCGTTTTTCGGCTTGCTCGACAGTTTCTACAAGGACCAGGCCAGCTGGACCGAGCCGTTCAGCAAGTTGACCGACGCCGACAGCGCACGGCTTTCGGCGCTGCCCGAGGACAAGCAGATCGCCATGCTCGCCGAAGTCGGCAAGCTCGATACCTATGTCCGCACCCGCGGCATGCCACGCGCCAAGTTCGACCAGTGCCTTGCCGACAAGGGCGCGCTCGACAAGCTGCTCGAACTGCGCAAGCAGGCGACCGATACCTACAAGCTGACCGGTACGCCCGGCTTCATCATCAACGGCGCCGTGCAGACCGACGTCTATGACTGGAAGACGCTCGAACCCAAGCTGCAAGCTGCGCTGCAGTAGTCGGCGCGACGGCGTGACGGGGGCTCGCTGACTTGGAATTTCGCAAACTTCGGCTCGCCGGCTTCAAATCGTTTGTCGAAGCGACCGAATTGCGCATCGAACCCGGGCTGACCGGGGTCGTCGGCCCCAACGGTTGCGGCAAGTCCAATCTGCTCGAAGCCTTGCGCTGGGTGATGGGCGAGGCCAGCCCGAAATCGATGCGGTCGGGCGGGATGGACGATGTCATCTTCGCCGGCACCGGGGCGCGGCCATCGCGCAGCTTCGCACAGGTGACGCTGGCGCTGGCCGGCGCCGCCGGTGAGGAGATCGAAGTGTCGCGGCGCATCGAGCGCGGCGCCGGATCGGACTATCGCGTCAATGGCCGCGACACGCGGCAACAGGATGTGCGGCTGCTGTTCGCCGACAGTGCGACGGGGGCACATTCGCCGGCGATCGTCGGGCAGGGGCGGATCAGCGCGATCATCGCCGCCAAGCCCGCCGAGCGTCGCATGTTGCTTGAGGAAGCCGCGGGCATCGCCGGGCTGCATGTGCGGCGGCGCGAGGCCGAGATCCGGCTGCGTGCGGCCGAAGCCAATGTCGCGCGGCTCGATGATGTCGTGCGCGGGTTGGAAGCGCAGGCCAATTCGCTGCGCCGCCAGGCCAAGGCCGCCGAACGCTATCGCGCGCTGTCGGACCGGTTGAAGATCGCCGAAGCCGCGCTGTTGTTCGCGCGCTGGCGGGCGGCGCAGGCGGCCGCCGCCGCGGCGCAGGCGGCGGCGCGTGATGCGGAAGGCAAGACCGGGGATCTGACCCGCATCGCTGCCGCGCTGGCGACCGAAACGACCAATGCCAGCGCCGGCCTGCCCGAACTGCGCATGGCCGAGGCGGAGGCGGCAGCCGCGGTGCAGGCGCTGCGCCAGTCGCGCGCCCTGCTCGATGCCGAGGCGGCGGGCGCGGCGCGGCGGCAGGGGGAATTGCAGGCACTGCTCGCGACGGTGGCGCGCGATGCGGCGCGTGAGGCGAGCCTGGCCGATGATGCGGCGGCGGCGGACGCACGGCTCGATGGTGAAGCCGTGGCGCTGACGGCGCAACTGGCGGCGGCCGAAGCGGCGGTGCCCAAGGCAGCGGTTGCGGTGGTGGCGGCAGTGAAAGCCGGTGAAGCGGCGGAAACCCGGCTGGGCGCGGCGCTCGATGGCCACGCGGCAGCGGCGGCACAGGCGCGCAGCGCGCAAGCCGCGGTCGAGGCCGCCGCTGCCCGACTGGCGCGCGCCGAGGCGGAAAGTCGCGATCTGGCAGCGCGATTGGCGCGGTTGGCGCCGGCGCCCGATACTGGCGGACTGGCGAGAGCCGTCGAGACAGCGACGACGGCCGTGGCTGCGGCCGAGGAAGCATTGGCAGCCGCCGAAGCCGCGCGCCCTGTTGCGGAGGCCGCCCGTGCCGAAGCGGCCGCCGTCCACGCCGCTAACCGTGCCACGCTGGCCAGCCTTGCCGCCGAAGCCGATGCGCTGGCGCGACGGCTGGCGGCCGACCAGGGCAAGGGGCCGCGCATCGCCGACCGGGTCGAAACCCATCCGGGCTACGAAGCTGCGCTGGCGGCGGCGCTCGGCGATGATCTTGATGCCGGGCCGGCCGACAGCGACGGCACGCGGCGTTGGACCGGAGCGGTGGCAGCAGTTGACCCTGCGCTGCCTGCTGGCGCCGAGCCGCTCGCGGCTCGCGTCGCTGCTCCGCCCGAATTGGCCCGGCGCCTGGCGCAGATCGGCGTTGTCGATGCCGACGCTGCCGTGGGGCTGGCGGCGCAGCTGCGCCCCGGACAACGGCTGGTGACGCTCGCCGGGGCGGTCTGGCGCTGGGACGGTTTTGTCGATGCCGGCGGGCGCAGCGATGCCGCCGCCGCCCGGCTGCGCGCTCGCCGCCGCGCGACGGAAGTCGCCCGTGAACGCGAACGCGCCGAGGCCGATGTTGCCGCCGCCGCGACGGCGCTTGCTGCTGGCGTAGCCGAGGCGGGCCGCGCCCATGATGGCGAACGTGCCGCGCGCGCCGCGCGCGATGCTGCCGCGCGCGCTCTGGCCGAAACGCGCGCGCGGTTTGCTGCCGCCGAAACCGCGGCCAGCCGCCGCGCCGGGGAGGAAGCCAGCCTGCAATCGGCGACCGCGCGCGCCGCCGTTGAAAAGGAAAGGCTTGGCGCCGAACTCACCGCCGCGCGCGCGGCAGTGCCCGCCAATGATGCGCTCGCGGGGCTTGCGGCGGAACTTGCTGCCGCGCGCAACGCCGCCGAAACCGCGCGTGCTGCCGTCGCCACCTGCCGCGCTGCTGCCGAGGCACTGGCACGCGAGACCGACAGCGCCCGCCGCCGCCTTGCCGCCATCGCCCAGGAACGCAGCGGCTGGCAGGCGCGCCGCACTGCCAGCGCCGGGCAGCAAGCCGAATTGGCGCGCCGCGCTGATGCCGCACGTGCCGAACAGGCCGAAATCAGCCGCCGCAGCGCTGTTGTGGCCGACAGCATTGCCGGCATCGCCAGCCGCGCCACTGAGGCCGACGCCACCCGCGCGGCAGCTGCCGATGCACTGGCGCGTGCCGAAGCCGGGCTTCAGGCATTGACCGGCAAGGCCCGCGCTGCCGATGAAGCCGTGGCCGCCGCCCGCGAAGCCCGCGCCACGGCGCGCGCCGAGGCCGAGCACCAGGATGCCGCGCGGCTGGAGGTCGAGCGGCTGTCGGGGGAGCGCTTCCAGTGCCCGCCGCCGGTGCTGCCCGGCCGCTTCGGTTTCAGCCATGATGCCGGTGACCCCGACAGCCTGGCGCAGGCGCACGACGCGCTGTTCGCCGAGCGCGAGCGGCTGGGGCCAGTCAATTTGCGCGCCGATATCGAGCTGACCGAGCTGGAAACCCAAGGCGCCACCATCATCGCCGAAAAGGCCGAGCTCGATACCGCCATCGCGCGGCTGCGCGGCTCGATCGGCGCGCTCAACCGCGAAGGACGGGCGCGGCTGGCGGCGGCGTTCACCGCGGTCGACAGCCATTTCCGCCGGCTGTTCACCGATCTGTTCGGCGGCGGCGAGGCGCAACTGGCGTTGATCGAATCGGACGATCCGCTCGAAGCCGGGCTCGAGATCATGGCGCAGCCGCCGGGCAAGAAGCTGCAATCGCTCACCCTGCTATCCGGCGGCGAACAGGCGTTGACCGCGACGGCGCTGATCTTTGCGTTGTTCCTCGCCAATCCGGCGCCGATCTGCGTGCTCGATGAAGTCGATGCGCCCCTGGATGACGCCAATGTCGAACGCTTTTGCGATCTGCTCGACCGCATGGCCGCCGATACCGCGACACGCTTCCTGATCGTCACCCACAATGCCGTGACGATGAGCCGGATGCACCGGCTTTACGGCGTCACCATGGGCGAACCCGGGGTGTCGCAGCTGGTCAGTGTCGATCTCCAGGCTGCCGAAAGGCTGCTCGCCACGGTCTGATTGCGTCCGAACCCGGTGTCGGGGCGTTGAGACGTCACGACATCAGGAGATGGACATATGAAACGCAGCTTTCTGACTCGCGCGATTCTTATCGGCACCGTGGCTATCGGCCTTGCCGGCTGTGCCTCGGGCTATGGGCGCTACAACAACAGTTATGATCGCTACTACGGCGATGCGCGCGGCTACAGCAGCGTGCCTTATGGCTATGCCGGTTCCAATTTCGGCTGGTCGAGCGGCTATTATTACCCCGGCACCGGCGCCATGGTTTATAATCGCCGCGGCGAAGCCCGGGCCTGGTCGCAAGGCCAGCGCCGTTATTGGGAACGGCGTGCGCAGCGGTATCAGCGACGCGGACCGCGTTGAGCCGCATTCGCGCGTAAAACGCCGAAACTTCGTCGTCATCCCTGTGCAGGCGGGGGTGACGGTGGAGATTTCGAATTACTTAGCCCGCTTCGCGCTGGTGATCACGATCGGCGCGCTGATCATCTGGCCCTTCATTGCGCCGGTACCTTCGCTGGCGGAAACCGGCGCCGCCAGGATCGTGCGCACCACGTCCATCCCTTCGATGACCTGGCCGAACACGGCATAGCCCGGGTCCTTGTCATTGGCATCGAGCGTATTGAGATTGCCGATGATGATGAAGAAATCGCCCGCCGCGGTGCCCGGTGCGCCGCGCGCCATCGAAACGGCACCGTCGGTGTGGGTCAGGCCGGTCTTCGACGTCGGTTCATGGGCAATGCCGGGCAGCACCTTGTCCGACCGGCCGCGCACGCCGCCCTGGATCAGGCCGACCGGCGCCGGCGCTGGGAAATTGAGCGCGCGGTAGAAGCTGGTGCCGTCATAGCGCTTCTGGTCGACATATTTGAGGAAGTTGGCGACGGTGACGGGCGCCTTGGTGCGCGCCAGTTCGATGGTGATCGGTCCGGCCTTGGTGGACAGCACGACGCGGGGGCCCGGGGGCGCTGACGGCGGGGCAGGGGCGGGCACTGGGGCGGGCACGGGGGCGGGTGCCGGCTCAGGCAGCACCGTCTGCGCTGGTGCGGCAGCCGAGATGAACAACAAGGCGAACGAGGCGAGAGCGATTTTCATGACCGCATGTTAGCGCAAACCGGCGCCGGCGCACGAAAAACCAGCCGACTGCCGGTCGCACCATAGCTTGTGTGCGCTGCACAAGAGTTGACAGCCCCGCCCCCCATGGATAGACGCCGCGCAACCTTTGGTGGCTCGCCGCCCGGGGCTATTGGCCTGTTGCGGAGCCTTCCTTGCCGAAGACTCCGGGGCGGCCAGTTTCAATCTTCAGGGGTCTCACCCACTTGGCCAACAACGCCGACAACGACGATGCGCTTGCGCGCCGGATCGCTGCGGCCCGCGCCGCCGAAGCGTCAAAGCGTGACGCCTCGAAGCGCGAGGAAAGCCAGGGCTGGTCGATCGCGGTCGAGTTTGTCGGCGCGATGCTGGTCGGCGGGTTGCTTGGCTGGTTCATCGACCGGCAGGCGGGAACCGGTCCCTGGGGGCTGATTGTCTTGTTGTTGCTGGGGTTTGCGACGGGCCTGCGCTCGGTGCTGCGCCAACAGAAGAAATTCGACGGGAAATAGACGCGCCATGGCCAATCCGATGGAACAGTTCGCGATCGAGCCGATCGTCCCCCTGGACGTCGCCGGTACCGACCTGTCCTTCACCAATTCGTCGTTGTGGATGCTGATCGCGATGCTCGTCGTCGCGGCGTTCCTCTACATCGGCACCGCCAAGCCGCAGCTCGTGCCGGGCCGCGCCCAGGCCGCTGTCGAATATCTTTATGATTTCATACGCGACATGCTGCGTGAAAATGTCGGCAAGGAAGGGCTGAAATACGCCCCGCTGATCTTTGCCGTCTTCATCTTTGTGCTCGCCTGCAACCTGCTCGGCCTCATTCCGTTCATCGGCGCCTTCACGCCGACCAGCCATATCGCCGTCACCTTCGGCCTCGCGACGATCGTTTTCGTGCTGGTGCTGGTCGTCGGCTTTGCCAAGCACGGCCTGCACTTCTTCTCGCTGTTCCTGCCCGAAGGAACGCCGGTGTTCGTGCTGCCGCTCGTTGCCGCCATCGAATTCCTGTCGTTCCTGTCGCGGCCCTTCACGCTTGCCATCCGGTTGTTCGCCAACATGACCGCCGGCCACGTGCTGTTGAAGGTGTTCGGCGGCTTTGTCGTCGCGCTCGGCTCGTTCGAAGCGTTGCCGCTGGTGCTCGGCATCATCCCGCTCACCGTCAACGTCGCACTGACGGCGCTCGAACTGCTCATCGCGGTCGTTCAGGCGTATGTGTTCGCGCTGCTCGCCTCGATCTATCTCAACGATGCCGTGAACCTTCACTAAGCGTCGTATTGTTCAAATTACCCCGACAACCAACTCCAACTGAATAACTCAAAAGGACTTACAATGGATATCGCTGCTGCCAAGCTCATCGGTGCCGGTCTTGCTGCCATGGGTGCCGGCTTCGCCGCCATCGGCGTCGGCCTGATCTTCGGCATGTTCCTGTCGGGCGCGCTGCGCAACCCGGCCGCTGCCGACAAGCTCGGCGCCCGCCTGATCTTCGGCTTCGCCGTGACCGAAGCACTCGGCCTGATCGCCGCCGTCGTCGCGCTCGCGCTGGCTTTCGGCTGATCCATCCGACGCTCAAGGCCTGTCCGGGCTTTTCCGGGCAGGCCGTACTGCAATGACAGGTTGATCCGTGCCGCAATTTGACCCCGCCAATTTTGTTTCCCAGCTGGTGTGGCTCGCCGCGATTTTCGCGGTGCTCTACTTCGCCATCGTGCGTCCCACGTTGCCCAAGGTCGGCAAGGTGATCGACGAGCGCGAAAGCCGGGTGGCGGGTGATCTCGATGCGGCCGAATCGGCCAAGGGCGAAGCGGACGCCATTCGCGCCCGCTACGACGATGGCATGGCCACGGCGCGTGAAGCCGCCCAGGCCGAAGTCGCCGCGTCGCAGGCCGAAGCCGCCCGTCGCAGCGAAGTCCGCATGGCCGAACTGGCCGGCGTGCTCGATGCCAAGGCCGCCGAAGCGGCGACCCGGCTTGCCGGTGCGCGGGCTGCTGCCCGGGCTGCGCTGGCAGCCACCACTACCGAATTGACCGGTGATGCCGTGATGCGGCTCACCGGCCTCGAACTTTCCGCTGCCGATATCGAAGCGGCGCT
Source organism: Alphaproteobacteria bacterium (assembly GCA_031426015.1). Taxonomy (GTDB): domain Bacteria; phylum Pseudomonadota; class Alphaproteobacteria; order Sphingomonadales; family Sphingomonadaceae; genus Sandarakinorhabdus. The sequence goes on along the minus strand of JANPKK010000005.1, from coordinate 40,030 downwards.
GGCGGCACAGAACCAGGATCTCGCAGCGTGATCGACTCCATGCCTTCGCCGCTGCCGCGCACCGAAACGCCTGCGCTGTCGTCTGAATCCGTCGCGGCGGCCGAAGCGCACGCCGGCACCACGGCGCCCGGCAGCGAGCATCACGAAGAAGCGCTTTTGCTCGGGCAGGGCGCCGAATTCTACGTTTATGTCTCGATGACGATCTTCTTCGTTCTCGCCATCGTGCTTGGCAAGCTGCCGCAGCGCATTGCTGCCGGGCTCGACGAACGCATTGCCGGGGTGAAGCGTCAGCTCGATGAAGCCCGCACGCTGCGCACCGAGGCCGAAGCGCTCCTCGCCGATGCCAACGCGCGCCGTGAAGCCGCGACGCTCGACGCCGAAGCGATCGTTGCGCGTGCCCGCAGCGAAGCCAGCGAACTGGTTGCCACCGCCGAAAAGAACGCGACCTTGACCATCGAACGCCGCACCGCTGCTGCGGAAGCCAAGATTGCTGCTGCCGAACGCGCTGCCGAAGCCGAACTGCGCGCCGATGTCGCCCGCCGGGTGACCGCTGCCGCGGCCGCGCTGATCGCTGCCAATACCGACAAGGCGCTGGCAGCGAAGCTGACCGACGACGCCATTGCCGGGCTCGAGCGCCGCCTGCACTGAGCGCGGTCCGTTCATTGCGCGGCTTGCGCGTGGTCCATTCATTGCGCGGCTTGCGCGCGGTCCATTCATTGCGCGGCAAGCCTGAGCATGATATCGGCCATGCCATCATGATCCTGGACTATCCGATGAGCCGACGAGGCTGACCCCCGTGCCACCGCCCAGGTGGCCCGGCGTTCCTTGTCCTGCCATTGAAAAGATTCCCCCGGATTGATCACGATCACTTTTGCGACGGCTGCCGACCAGCCGGCCATCGAAACATTGCTCGACGCCTGCTTCGGCCCGGCGCGGCTCAACCGCACTGCCTATCGGCTGCGCGACGGCGCCGTGCCGATTGCCGGCTTGTCGTGCGTAGCGCGCAACGGCGAAACCCTCATCGGATCGCTGCAATGCTGGGATATTGCACTGCGCAGCGTTTCGGGCGCACGCGCGCCCCTGGTCCTGCTTGGCCCGGTCGCGGTTGCGGCGGGTCAGCGTGGCGCAGGGATCGCTTCGGCGCTCATGCGTCGCGCACTGGCCGCGGCCGATGCTGCCGGGGCGCAGCCGATCTTGCTGATCGGCGATGAACCCTTTTACGGCCGCTTCGGATTTTCAGCTGCGGCTACCCCCGACTGGATCATGCCGGGCGCGGTCGATCGCACCCGGTTGTTGTTGCGTGGTGATGCCATGGCACTGCCGCGCGTTGCCTGGGTCGAAGGCAAGGATGGGCTTCGACGCGCGGCATAGATGCGACTCCCCCCCGCTTGCCCCGCGCGTCAGCCGCGCTAAGACACCAGTATGACCGAACCCACACGCGATTCGGCCGGGCGTTCGCTCGGCGAGCTGGCGGCGCTGCTGAAGGGCGGCAAGCTGCCGCCGGTGCACTTATGGAATCCATCGCATTGCGGTGATTCGCTGATGCGGATCGCCGCCGATGGCACCTGGTTTCACGAAGGCTCGCCGATCGGCCGCAAGGAACTTGTGCGGTTGTTCTCGACGATCCTGCGGCGTGAACCCGATGGCGGCTTCGTGCTCGTCACCCCGGGCGAAAAGCTCGACATCCAGGTCGATGACGCGCCGTTCGTCGCGGTCGAGGCGACGACGGAAGGCGAGGGGCGTGCCCGCCGCATCATCTTTCGCACCAATACCGACGATCTGGTGGCGGCCGGGCCAGCCAATATGCTGCGCGTTGATACCGCCCCCGATGGCACGCCGCGGCCCTATCTGCATGTTCGCGCCGGGCTGGAGGCGCTGGTCAACCGCCCGGTTTTCTACCAGCTTGCCGATCTGGCGCTGGACGAAGGCGGTACGCCGCCCGGGCTGTGGAGCGACGGTGCCTTCTTCCCGTTCATGCCCGCCTGATGCCGATCGATCGCCTGCGCGCCGCGTTGCTGGCCAGCGGGGCCCCGGGGGCCGACTGGCCGGGCTATCGCGGTGATTGGGATGTCACCGCCGATACTGGCTTCGATCGTGTCGCCGCTCTTACTCCCGCCGCGGTGCTGATCGCGATTACGGATGAGGCCGAGCCGAAGTTGCTGCTGACCCGGCGCAATGCCAACATGGCCAAGCACCCCGGGCAGATTGCCTTTCCGGGCGGGCGGGTCGACCCGGAGGACGATGGCCATGTCGCCGCGGCGCTGCGCGAGGCCGAGGAGGAAGTGGCCCTCGCCCGCCACCATGTCGAAGTGCTCGGCACGTTGGGGCCGTATGAAACTGGCACCGGCTATGCGATCACCCCGGTGGTCGGCATCGTGCCGCCGGGGCTGGTGCTGCGGCGCGCCGAAGCCGAGGTGGCCGAGGTGTTCCATGTTCCCTTCGCGCACGTTATCGACCCCGCCAATCACGAACTGCACACCGGCGAATGGCAGGGCCGCAAGCGCAACTTCTTCATCATCCGCCATGGCGCGCATGAGATCTGGGGGGCGACCGCCGGGATGATCGTCAACCTGTCGAAGCGGTTGTGACGCTGCCGGTCCCCGCCTGGGCGCTGTCGCCGGAGGGCCAAGCGCTTCTCGCGGCGCTCGATGCGCCGGCGGGCGAAACGCGGCTCGTCGGCGGCGCGGTGCGCGATGCGCTGATCGGCGTTGCCGGGGCCGACATCGATCTGGCGACGCGTCTGACGCCGCAGCAGGTGATGGAGCGGATCAAGACTGCCGGGCTGAAAGCCGTGCCGACCGGGCTGGCGCATGGCACGGTGACCGCGGTGGGCAAGATGCTGACCGCCGAAGTGACGACGCTGCGCCGCGATGTCGCGACCGACGGCCGGCACGCCGAAGTGGCGTTTACCGATGATTGGCAGAAAGACGCCAGCCGGCGCGATTTTACCATCAACGCCCTATATGCTGCGCTGCCGGGGGGCGAAATCAGCGACTTTTTCGGCGGGCTTGCGGATCTCAATGCGCGGCGGGTGCGCTTCATCGGCGCGCCGTTGCAGCGGATTGCCGAAGATCACTTGCGCATCCTGCGCTTCTTTCGGTTTTCGGCGCGCTTTGCCGCGGTGGTCGATGCCGAAGGGCTGGCGGCGTGTGCGGCGCGCGCCAACGACCTGATGGCGCTGTCGCGCGAGCGGATCGCACTGGAATTGCGCGGGATCTTGTCGCTGCCCGATCCGTTGGCGATCATGGAACTGATGCTCGATCAGGGTATCTGGCGGCCGGTGCTGCCCGAATTTGCGCACGACTGCTTGCCGGTGCTGGCGCGGACGATCGCGGCGGAGGCGGCGAGCGGCTTGCCGCGTGATTGGCGGCGGCGGCTCGCGGCGCTGCTGTCGAGCGCGTCGGTCGATGCGGTGACCGGGCGGTTGCGGCTGTCGAACGCCGATCGGGCGCGGGTGGCGCTGGCGGCGGTTCCGCATGACGGGGCGGCGCTGCTGCCGCTGGCCTGGGGGATCGGGGCCGAGGCGGTGATCGATCGGTTGCTGATCGCCGGGCAGGCGGGGCCTGAGGTAGTTGAACTGGCTGGGTGGCAGCGGCCGAAGCTGCCGGCATCCGGGCGCGACCTGATTTCGCGTGGAGTCGTGCCGGGGCCAGAGGTGGCGCGTCGGCTCGGCGTGTTCGAGCGTGCCTGGGTCGCGGCGGGGTTCCCGGACGATGCAGCGCAGGTGGCGACGCTGCTCGATGCGGCGGCGCGGCACGGGTAGGGCGCCCGAACGCCCTCAACGCAGCCGCGGGCGACGCCTTCGCGTCAACGGGAAGGGCATTTGTTACCGCTCCACCACCGGCCGCCCTCGGCGCGGGACGGGGCTGACCCCGACCTTCACCCCGCGTCGCGCCAGCGCCTCACGCAGCAACGCCTCGATCTCGGCGTTGACGCTGCGCAAGTCGGTGGCGGCGGCGCGTTCGATGGCGTCGTGGAGCGCTGGGTCGAGCCGCAACGCGAATGGCTTGCGCGCCGTCACCTCACTGGTAGAGCGAGCCGGTGTTGAGCACGGGCTGGGTGTCACGCTCACCACACAGCACGACCATCAGGTTGGAAACCATCGCTGCCTTGCGCTCGTCGTCGAGCTCGACAACTTTTTTCTCGCTCAGCATTGCCAGTGCCATTTCGACCATGCCGACGGCGCCGGCGACCAGGGTTTCGCGCGCTGCGACCACCGCGGCTGCCTGTTGCCGGCGCAGCATCGCGCCGGCGATTTCGGGCGCATAGGCGAGATGGGTGAAGCCGCATTCATCGACGGTAATCCCCGCCACCGACAGGCGTTCCATCAATTCGGCGCGAAGTTCGCCGCTGATCCGTTCATGGTCGCCGCGCAGCGTGACTTCCTTGTGCTCGAAATCGTCATAGGGATAGCGCGCGCCGATGGTGCGCACGGCGACTTCGATCTGCGCCGACACAAAGCCCATGTAGTCATCGACATCGAACAGCGCTTGCGCCGAATCGGTGACGCGCCAGACGACCTGCGCGGCGATCTCGATCGGGTTGCCGCGCTGGTCGTTGACCTTGATGGTCTGTGAAATCAGGTTGTGGGCACGCAGCGAGATCTTCTTCTTGCCCATCCAGGGCAGGGTCCAGCGCAGGCCTGTCGAACGGTCGGTACCGCGATAGGCGCCGAACAGAGTGATCGCTGCGCCTTCGTTGGGCGACAGCATGTAGAAGCCGACGAGAATGAACAGCAAGGCGGCGACGCCGAGAATGCCGAGCAGGACCAGCCCGCCCCTGCCGCTGGCGGCGCCGGCCAAGACGGCCAGCGGCGCAGCCACCACCAGCGCCAGCGTCACGAACAGCATCAGATAGCCGTTGGCCCCGGCGCCGGCGACCTCGCGGCTGCTCTGATGCGGTGTGGTCGTCGTCGTCGTCATGCGAATCGCCCCCGATAAAGTGATATCACATTAATATCAGATTACGGTCCGGACGCAAGAGCGGTTCAGTCGCCACCCCCGCCGCCATCTCCGCCGCCGCCATCGCTGCTGCTGTCACTGCTGTCCCAGCTGCCGCTGCTGCCGGCACCGCCGAAATCGCCGCCGCCCGGGGTGAAATCATCGCCAGCGGAGGTAACATCATTTCCCGATGTCGGCACATCGATGGGCACGATCATGATGCCATCGTCGCGGCGCCGGTTCGCATCGACAGTGCGCGCCGACCCCGGCGCGGCGCGGCGCCAGCGGCCGACAAGGATCAACATAACCGCCGCGACCATCAGGATCGCGACGATCATCACGGCGTCAGCCTTTTTCGCCGGGCAGGCGCGCGCGGCGCAGTTTCTTCTTTTCCTTGTGGTGCCGCGGTTTGCCGCGCCAGACATTGGCCGGGTCCTTGATCACCATCCGGATGATCCAGGCGAGCAGGATGACGTTGAGGGCAAGGATGGGGAGCAGCGTGGACATCTGCTGAACCTAACGCGCCGCCCCGGCCTTGGCGAGCCGCATCACCCGAACCTGTTGTCGCGGGGGAAGCCTGTCGGCGGCAGGCGCCCGGCGCTGCCGCGCGCGCCCTTCCAGAACGACAGGTCGCTTTCGGTGCGGGTACGCGCGCTGGTGCCGCCCATCGCCCAGCTGAGTCCTTCGGCCATCACGAAGCCGCGCGCATCCGACAGGCCGCCATCCTTGTATTTCTGCAAGGCGACACCCTGGCCGCGCGCCATCACCGGCAGTTCATCGATGCCGAAGACCAGCAATTTGCGGTTTTCGCCGATGACCGCGATCATGTCCTCGGTCGGGGCCAGCACCCGCACGATGGCGAGTTTGGCCTTGTCCTTGGGGTTGAGCACCTGGCGGCCCTTGCGGGTTTCGGCGAGGATATCAGCGCTTTCGACGACGAAGCCGCGGCCGTCGCTGGCGGCCACGAGCAGCTTTGTTTCGGCACGCCATGCCATCATCAGGACGATGTCAACGCCTTCGCCAAGGTCGATCATCAACCGCAACGGCTCGCCGAAGCCGCGGCCGCCGGGCAGTTTGTCGGCGCCCAGCGTATAGAAGCGGCCGTCGGAGGCCGCTACGATGATCTTGTCCGTTGTATGGGCGTGGAAGGCAAAGCCCGGGCCGTCGCCTTCCTTGAACTTGACGGCATCGCCCGCCGAAAGGTCGGCATGGCCCTTCAGCGCGCGTACCCAGCCCTTGGCACTGGTGATGATGGTCAGTGGTTCCTTGTCCATCATGTCTTCGATGCTGAGCAGTTTGACGTTGGGGGCCGTGGTGATCGTCGTGCGGCGCCGGCCGAGCACCGTATCGGGGCCGTAAAGCTGGCGCAGCGCGGCAAGATCGCGCGCCAACCGCTCAGTCTGTTGCAGCGGCGAATCGATGAGCGCGCGCAGGCCCCGGCCTTCGGCAGTCAGCGCCTTGTTCTCCTTGGTGATCTCCATCTCCTCGAGCTTGCGCAGACTGCGCAGCCGCATGTTGAGGATGGCTTCGGCTTGGGTCGCGGTCAGTTCGAAGGTGGCGATCAGGCTGGCTTTGGCATCGTCCTCCTCGCGGATGATGCGGATGACTTCATCGAGGTTGAGATAGGCGATGAGCAGCCCACCGAGGATTTCGAGCCGGGCGTCGATCTTGTCGAGCCGGTATTGCGAGCGCGCGATGAGCACCCCGCGCTGGTGGACCAGCCATTTGGCGATGACCTGCTTCAGCGACAGCACACCCGGCCGGCCGTGATCGAGCACGTTCATGTTGAGCGACGCGCGCACCTCGAGATCGGTCAGCTTGAACAGGCTTTCCATGAGGACTTCAGGATCGACGTTGCGCGATCGCGGCTCGATGATGATGCGGATCTGGGCATCGGATTCATCGTCGATATCGCCGAGGATCGGCAGCTTTTTCTCGGTCACCAGCTCGGCGAGCGCTTCGATGAGCTTGCCCTTGACGACCTGGTAGGGGATTTCTTCGATGATGATCCGCCAGGTGCCTTGCCCCAGGTCCTCCTTGCGCCAGCGGGCGCGCAGTCGGAAGCTGCCGCGCCCGGTGGCATAGCTTTCGGCGATGCTGGCGGCGGGTTCGACACACACCCCGCCGGTGGGGAAATCGGGACCCTTGACCCATTGCATCAGCGCCGCTTCGGGCAGGTCCGCATCGGCGAGCAGCGCCATGGCGGCATCGAGGATTTCGGCGGCGTTGTGCGGCGGAATGCTCGTCGCCATACCGACGGCGATGCCCGATGAGCCGTTGGCGAGCAGATTGGGGAACAGGCCGGGGAAAACCTCGGGCTCTTCCTCCTCACCGTTATAGGTGGTGCGGAACGCCACGCTGGCTTCGTCGAGGCCGTCCATCAATTCGGCGGCGGCCGCGGTCAACCGGGCTTCGGTGTAACGCATCGCCGCGGCATTATCGCCGTCGATGTTGCCGAAATTGCCCTGGCCATCGACAAGCGGATAACGCAACGCGAAATCCTGGGCGAGGCGGACGAGGGCATCATAGACCGACTGGTCGCCGTGCGGGTGATATTTGCCGATGACATCGCCGACGACGCGGGCGCATTTCTTGTAGCCCTGGCTCGGATCGAGCTTGAGCAGCCGCATCGCCCAGAGCAGCCGGCGGTGGACGGGTTTCAGGCCATCACGCAGATCGGGCAGCGAGCGCGCCGTGATCGTCGACAGGGCATAGACGAGGTATCGATCGCCCAGCGCGGTATCGAAGGGCGTATCGAGAATGCGGTCGGTTTCGGGTGGTTCAGCGGTGATTTTGGCCATGGCGCGGGATAGCGTGCAGGTGCCGGCGCGTCCAGCGATCCGGGTTCACAGCCGAGCGATGAAGCGATCTCGTGCCGGCCAGATGTCGCGGCCACCGAGCACGTCGCGGCGCAGGAAGAAGCCGGTCAGCTTCAGCCCGTCGCGGATGCTGTCGGCATCGGCGGGGGCAGCGCCGACCAGGAAACCGGGCAGGGGCAGCAGCCGCGCCGCCCAGGGCAGGCCGGCGCCGCGCGATACCGCCTGCGCCGATTTGGGGGAGACATAGGCAAGATCGGCGGTCACACCCGTTGCGGCACAACTGGCGAGATCGAGCCCAAAGCCGAGTTCGGCGAGCAGGCGGTGTTCATAGCGGACGATGCCTTCGCCGAGCGGCATCGGTCCAGCGCCGGCCGCAATGGCGGCGGTAAGCGCATCGAGCGCGGTATAGAGCGCCGGATGTGGCACGCCTTCCGACAGCGTCGTTGCCGTCAGCGCCGTCAGCCAATCGAGCGCGGCAAGCGCCGCGCTGCTGGTGGCGAGTGCTGCCCGGCTGCTGGTCAGTTCCACGCGGGCGCCGGCAAGCTGGTTTTCGGTGCGGGCTTCGAGGCGCAGATCGACGCCATTGCCGGCCTGCAGCACCGGGCGCAGCCGCCGCGAGCGGCCACCATGGACATAGCCGGCAACAAGGCCGTGTTCTGGCGTCAGAAACCGCACGATCGCGCCATTTTCGCCATGGGCGACCAGCGCGCAGATGATGGCGGGCGTGGTTACATGCATGGCCCGAGCCTAGCGCCGTTCGGACCCTGGTGCGAACGGTTTGGGGGGGGGCAGACAATGCCGAAACCGCAGGATTAAATTTTTGTTATATTAATAAACAAAAATATAATTTTGTTTGACCTACAATAAATGAATTGTTAAGGAATTCACATAGCCGGGGAATGTGATGTCCAACCTTCGATATTTCATCAAGCCAGCGATGGCAGCAGCAATGGCGTTGGGCATGCTTTCCGCAGCGCCCGCAATGGCCGTGAGCCAGGTCAATAGCCCGATTACGGTCAAGGCCCGGGTGGGTTGGACAATCACTGCCAATTATGGCGGGTTTGTCAATGAAACGGCGATCGGTGCCCTGAAGGCGCAGACAGTCTTTACGCTGGACAGCGTGTCGGCCGACAAGAAGACGTGGGTTTTCAAGATCACATCGATCAAGAATTTGACTGTTGCGCCCGTCACCAGCCGTGTTTCGGTTTTCGGCTTCGATATCGACGATGATACCAACCCGGGAAACGGGTCGAATATTTCCTTGCTTGGTACGTCATCAACGACCAGCCAGATTTTCGGTACCGTTTCGCTCAACGGCAACGTTCCGCAGATCGGTCCGCTCCTCGATATCTGTTTTCGGGCCGGCGGCGGTGGCGGAAACTGTTCGGGCGGCGGCGGCGGCGGTGTGGCTTTTGGCGATGCCGCGCCATCGATCGTCCCAACCTTCACGCTGAAACTGCAGAACGCCGCCGAAAGCCTGACCTTCAACAATTTCTTCGTGCGCTATCAATCGATTACCGGCGTCAATCAGGGCAATTCAGGTGTCGGCATCGTGCAGACCGTCAGCTTTACCGACCCGCTTCCCGAACCCGGTGTCTGGTTGCAGATGATTGCCGGCTTCGGGCTGGTTGGTACCTTTCGGCGTCGGCAGCAGCGGCCGGTTGCGGCGTGAGCACCGATTGACGAGGCGTCTCGCGCAACGATGGTCGCCTGTTTGGCGGCAGGAAAGACGGCTCAAGACGGAATTTGTGGTTTGTGGCGTGGCAGTGGAGAAAGCGGGCATTCACCAGAAAACGTTGGGGAAACTATCGTCATGATCCAGGTGGAATTCGTCGAAGGTTCGCGGTCGCAACTGCGCCTGCTCGTGTCGCCACCGACCGCCGACCCGGCGATCGGCAAACTTGCCAACGCGGCGGACCTGTTGTTTTCAGCGTTGAACGGCAAGATGCCGCCACGCCGGTCGCCGCTGGCCGAGCCGGTTAATGTTGCTCGAACGGTCGAGCCAGCTTCATCATTCTCGGCGGTACGCCGCTTGCAGAGCCTGCTTCACGCGCTCGAAACCGGTCGCGCTGCCGCGGCTTGAGCCAAGGCCGATCGACGCGATCAAGCCCTGAATCCTGATCGACGGCGCCGGGATGGCGCAATCCGGTTCACGACCTGCCGGCAATCTTCGGTTGCGTCGACCTTTCCTTCGAACCGGATCGGCGTACGGAGGAACGCCGGTCCTGGTTGCGTTGGAACGTTCCAGAATCTGCATCAGATTGCCGTGCTGACCTGAATATCGCTTCGCCTGAAAATGACGTTCAATTGTAAATAAATTACAATTCCAATCGTTTCGAAAATATAAACTTGCAAACGCCGCTGCACTAAAATGGGCACCACCCTTGTTAACTTCGGGGTAATATTTGATGCGGGGTCTTGTCGTTCTGGCGGTCGTGGCGCTCGGCTCGGCTGCGCCTGCCGCAGCCGTTTCACAAGTAAACACGCCCGTTACCTTCGCTTATAACGAACTGGGATCGCGCTACACGATCAATTACAGCGGCTACAGCGCCGAGGTGTTACGGCCTTATTTGACGGCAAATCAGGTCGTACGCCTGTCGGCTGTTTCGGCCGACAAGAAGAGCTGGACCTTCCAGATTGTTCGGTACGCCAATACCACGACCGCGCCCGCAACTCAGGCGCGCCTTGCCGGGTTCGGCTTCGATGTAACCAATGCCGCGCTGAGCTCAGCGACGATCAGCAATGCCGGATCATTTACCAATGTCGTCTACAACGGGTCTTTCCCGCAGATAAACCAGAACATCGAAGTGTGTTTCAGTCCCGGGAACAATTGCGCTTCGGCCGGTAACGGAGGGCTTAATATCGGTCAGTCGCTGACCACTGGCTCGTTCGTGCTGAACTTCGCCACAGCGCTGCAATCGATCACGCTCAACAATTTCACGGTGCGCTATAACGCCATCACGGGAACGGGCACCGAACCTTCGGGCGCCGGGCTTGTCGCCGGCAACGTCTTTGTCGAAGTACTGCCCGAACCCGGCACCTGGGTGCAATTGATCGCCGGCTTCGGCCTGATCGGGGCCGCGCGGCGCCGCCAGCGCCGGGTTGCCGGCGTTTCCGCCTGATCGGTCAATCGACCCAATCGAGCCCTGAATCGCGGTAGACGGCGCGATCTTCGGACCAATCTTCCTTCACCTTGACGTGGAGGAACAGATGCACCTTCTTGCCGGTCAATTCGCCGATGCCGGCGCGCGCCAGGCTGCCGATTTCCTTCAGGCGCTGGCCGCCCTTGCCGAGCACGATGGCGCGCTGGGTGTCGCGTTCCACCAGAATCTGCTGGTGGATGGCGATGCTGCCGTCGCGGCGTTCTTCCCATTTCTCGGTCTCGACGGCGCTGGCATAGGGCAGTTCGGCGTGGAGTTGGTGATAAAGCTGTTCGCGGGTGATCTCCGCCGCCATCAGGCGCGTCGTCGCATCGGTCAGTTGGTCTTCGGGAAAATGCCACGGCCCCGGCGGCATCCGCGCTGCCAGCGTTGCCTTCAGTTCGGCGACGCCATCGCCAGTGCCGGCCGAAACGAAATAGGTGTCGTCGAAGCGTGCAAAGGCATTGGCGTGCGCGGCGAGTTCGAGCAGCCGGGTCTTGGCGGTGATATCGACCTTGTTGAGCACCAGCAGCTTGGGTTCGGGCCGGTTGGCGAGGCTTTCGAGGATCGCGGTGGCATCGTCGCGAAAGCCGGTCTTGGCATCGACCACAAAGGCGATCAGATCGGCGCCCTCCGCGCCTTCCCAGGCGGCACGCACCATGGCGCGATCGAGCCGGCGCCGCGGCGCGAAGATGCCGGGCGTATCGATCAGCAGCAACTGCGCCGCGCCTTCGGTGGCGATGCCGATCAACCGGGTGCGCGTCGTCTGCACCTTGGCCGAAACGATCGCGACCTTTTGCCCGACGAGCGCGTTGACGAGGGTCGATTTGCCGGCATTCGGCGCGCCGACGATGGCGACGGAGCCGCAGCTCTGGGGGGTTTCTTCGGTCATTTCGGTGCCTTTGCGAGCAAAGCGCTCAAGAGATTGGTAGCGGCGGCCTTTTCGGCCTCCTGCTTGTTGGCGCCATCGCCGCGGGCCGGAGGCTGGCCGCGCACGACGACTTCGATGGTGAAGCGCGGCGCATGGTCGGGCCCCTGGCGATCGACCACTGCATAGATCGGCATGCCGGCGCGGCGCTTCAAGGCCCATTCCTGCAGGCGCGATTTGGGATCATCGAGCAAACGTGGCCCGCGTTCGAGCAGGCGCGCCCATTCGCGGCGCACGAATGCATCGGCAACCGCCCAGCCGGCATCGAGATAGAGCGCGGCAACCAATGCCTCGGCAACATCGCCGAGGACGTTTTCGGAGCGGTGCAGCCCCTTGGCGCGGGCGCTGCTTTCCATGATGATTTGTTCGGGAACGCCGAGGGCACGCGCCACTTCGGCGTTCGCCGGTCCTTCGACCAGGGCATGCAGCCGCGCCGTCAACCGGCCTTCGGGTTCATCATGATCGGCGAACAGCCAGGCCGCCACCGCGCAGCCCAGCACGCGGTCACCGAGAAATTCCAGCCGTTGATAGCTGTTCGGGCCTTGCGCCGAGCTGCTGTGGGTGAGCGCGCGGCGCACCAGGCTGATATCGGCGAAGTCGTGCCCGAGTGTTTGCCATGCCCAGGCGGCAAGTTCGGCGTCGCTGGCGCTCACAGCCGCGCCCCGATGCGATCGGTGCGCAGGGCGACACCCCAGCCGGCGGGTGCCGAAAGGTGCGCCGACGGGGCAATCGAGAAGAAGATGCGGTCGGCGCGGCCGATGATGTTGCCGGTGGGGACAAGGCCGACCCCGCCTTCGGCCGCCGAAAAGCGGCTGTCGGCGCTGTCGTCACGATTGTCGCCGAGCACGAAGACATGGCCGGCGGGCACGATGACAGTGTCGGTCGTGTCGCGGACATCATTGGCGATCTGGTCGATGACGGCATAGCGTTTGCCATTGGCGAGCGTTTCGACAAACGCCGGATAGCGGCAGATGCTGTGGCCGACCGCGTCTCGCGTGCGGAAATCCGGGCGACCGGGGCCGGAATCGCAGCCTTCGCCATCGGTTGGCAGGGTGACATCGCCACGGCGCTGGCGGGTGACAGGCTGGCCATTGAGGATGATGACGCCGGCCTGCATCGCGATGCGATCGCCGGGCAGGCCGATGACGCGCTTGATGAAATCGGTACGGTTGTCGCGCGGCGTCTTGAACACGATGATATCGCCGCGTGCCGGCAGCGCCTCGGCGATGCGGCCGTCGAACAGCGGCAGGCCGAGCGGGAAGGAATAGCGGCCGTAGCCATAGGGCCATTTGGCGACGAACAGATAATCGCCGACGAGCAGTTGCGGCAGCATCGATTGCGAGGGGATGTTGAACGGTTCGTAGACCAGCGCCCGCAAGCCCAGCGCCAGCAGCACCGCCGTGCCGACCAGCCGCACCGCATCGCCGAGCACGGCCTTTTGCGCGGCGGCGCGCGCGAAATGCGCGGTGCGGGCTTCGGGATGACTATCGAGGTCGGGGGGCAGGGGTGTCGTCATGCGTGCTGCGGCGTGGCGCGGGGCGGGCGCGCGGTCAAGCATCAACTGCATTTGGCGGTAGCCGCGATATCGTGTCTTTCGCCCGTCACGGCTTTGCGGCAGGGTGCGACGCATGTCGATCGATGCCCGCCTGACTGCGCTTGCCGCCACGCTGTCCCCCATCGCCAGCCTGTTCGAAGCCGAGCCCGATCGGCTCGCCGCGCTCAGCCTCGATGTCGCCGGGGTGCATTTCGATTTCGCCAAATTGTCGGTGAGCGAGGCGGTGCTGGCGACGCTGCACGATCTCGCCGCCGACGCCGATTTGCCCGGGTGGCGGGACAGATTGTTCGCTGGCGCCGTGGTCAACCCGAGTGAAGGCCGCGCCGCAACGCATGTCGCCGAGCGCGGCATGGGCAATCCCGCCGACAATGACGCTGCGACGCAGGGGCACGCCGCGATCCGGGCGCTGGTCGACGCCGTGCGCAGCGAGGATGTCAGCGATATTCTCCATATCGGCATCGGCGGCTCGGCGCTGGGGCCGGCGCTGCTCGTCGATGCGCTGGGCCGGGATGGAAACGGGCCGAAGATCCATATCGTCGCCAATATCGATGGCGAGGCGTTGGCCCGCGCCCTGGCGGAGTGCGATCCGCTGCGCACCCGCATCATCATCGTATCGAAGACGTTCACGACGACGGAAACGATCACCAATGCCGAAACCGCGCTGGCGTGGCTTGCGGCGGCCGGGGTCGCCGATCCGCGTGGCCGTTGCATCGCGGTGACGGCGGCGCCTGCCAAGGCCATGGCCTGGGGTGTCGGCGCGGTGTTCCCTTTTGCCGAGACGGTTGGCGGGCGGTATTCGCTCTGGTCCGCCGTCGGCCTGCCGCTGGCGCTGCGCTGTGGCTGGCCGGTCTGGCAGGCCCTCCACGCCGGCGCGGCTGCGATGGATGCGCATTTTCGCGATGCCCCGCTGGCAGCGAATGCGCCGGTGCTTGCCGGGCTCTGCGATGTCTGGGCGGCGCGGTATCAACGCCAGGCAGTGCGCGGCGTCTTTGCCTATGACGAGCGGTTACGGTTGTTGCCGAGCTTTCTCCAGCAACTCGAAATGGAGAGCAACGGCAAGCGCGTCACCCGCGACGGCGAACCGGTGGCGGCGCCTACCGCGGCAGTGACCTGGGGCGGCACCGGCACCGATGCCCAGCATGCGGTGTTCCAGCTGATCCACCAGGGCACGGTGGTCGGCCCTGTCGAATTCGTCGCGGTGCGCACCCCGGGTCATGATCTGCCGGCGACGCATCATCGCCAGCTGCTCGCCAACTGCTTCGCGCAAGGCGCGGCGCTGATGCGCGGGCGCAGCTTTCCCGAAGCACTGGCGCTGTGCAACGGCGATGCGGCGCTGGCGGCGGCGAAAAGCTTTCCCGGCAACCGCCCGTCGGCGACGCTGCTGCTCGACCGGCTCGATGCGGCGACCTTGGGGGCGCTGCTGGCGTTCTACGAGCACCGCACCTTCGTGGCGGCGGTGGTGATGGGCATCAACCCGTTCGATCAGATGGGGGTGGAGCTTGGCAAGGAAATGGCGAGCGCTGTGCTGGCGGGGACCGGGCCGGGGTTCGACAAGTCGACCACCGCGCTGATGGCGCGCGGGCTCGCTTGATCAGTCCATGCGTTTCCACACGCCGCCGATAAGCGCTTCGGCAGGCTGGTAGCTTTTCTTGTAGGCCATGCGGTCGCAATCATCGATCCAGTAGCCGAGATAGACATAGGGCAACCCCGTTTCGCCGGCGCGGATGATGTGATCGAGGATGATGAAGCTGCCGAGGCCGCGCCGGGTGACGCTTTCGGGGTCGTAAAAGCTGTAGATCATCGACAGGCCATCGGATTGCTTGTCGGTCAGACAGCAGCCGACAAGCTTGCCGGGCAGGCCATCGGTCGAAGGCTCGCGATATTCGACAACGACCGTATCGACCGGCGTCTGTTCGACCATGTCGGCATAATCATGCGCGTCCATCGCCGCCATGCCGCCCTGCGGGTGGCGGACGGCGAGGTAGCGGCGCAGCAGTGACCATTGTTCGGCAGTCGCCCAGGGCTCGCAGGCGCTGACTTCGAGATCGGCGTGCCGGCGCAACAGTTTCTTCTGGGTGGTCGTGGGCGCAAACATCGGCGCCATGACACGCACCGAGACACAGGCCTGGCAGAAATCGCAGCTCGGGCGGTAGACGACATTCTGGCTGCGGCGAAACCCGATACGGCCGAGCGCTTCGCTCATTTCAACGGCGCTGCCGCCCTTCAGCTCGGCGAACACCTTGCGTTCGGTGCGGCCGGGTACATAGGGGCAGGGGGCGGGTGCGGTGACGAAAAAGCGCGGAAAGCGAAAGCTCTGGTCGGTCACAAAGCTCCCCTCCCGGATCGGTGCCGTTCACACAGTCTAATGCGGCACGCCCGGCAATGACCATAGGGCAATTGACGGTTAACTGCGATCAATGGTCCCGTTTGCGGGTCAGTCCGCTTCGACCATGCGCACTTCATAGGCGGCGGCCCGCAGCGCTTCGAGCAGGCGCTGGAGATGATCGGCATCGCGGGTTTCGCATTCGATCTCGGCGATCAGGCCCTTGGCCGGCAGGCTGGTGAAAACGCGCTGGTGATAGACTTCGAGGATGTTGACCTGTTGCTGGTCGAAAATCCGCGCCACTTCGAACAATTGCCCTGGCCGATCCTTCAAGCGGATGCGCAGTCGCGCCAACCGCCCCGAGCGCGCCAGTTCGCGCAGCAGCACGTTGGCGAGCAGCCGCGTATCGATATTGCCGCCGCACAGCACGAGCCCGATCTTTTGCCCGCGAAAGCGGCGCGGATGGGCGAGAAGCGCCGCGAGACCGGCGGCGCCGGCGCCTTCGACAACGGTCTTTTCGATGTTGAGCAGCATGGCGACGCCGCGTTCGAGATCGCGTTCGCCGACGAGGACGATATCGTCGACCAGGGCGCGCACGACCTGCGAGGTCAGCTTGCCCGGCGTCTTGACCGCGATGCCTTCGGCGAGGGTGTCGCCGTCGCAAACGCTGGTTTCGCCCTTCAGGAAGGCGTACATCGAGGGATAGAGTTCGGCCTGAACACCGATGACTTCGATGTTCGGATTGCGCGCCTTGGCGACCGTTGCGATGCCGGAGATGAGGCCACCGCCGCCGATGGGCACCACAAGCGTTTCCAGATCGGGCACATCGTCGAGCATTTCGAGCCCGACGGTGCCTTGCCCGGCCATGACCATGGGATCATCGAACGGGTGGACGAAGACGAAACCACGCTTGGCCGCCAGTTCATGGGCGTGAGCGGCGGCTTCCTCGAATTTTTCGCCGAAAAGCACGACATTGGCGCCATGGCCTTCGGTCTGCTGCACCTTCACGACGGGCGTGAATTTCGGCATGACGATCGTAGCGGGAATGCCGAGCCGTTTGGCACCATAGGCGAGGCCTTGCGCATGGTTGCCGGCCGACGCGGCGATGACGCCGCGCTTGCGCTCCTCCGCCGTCAGGCTGAGCAATTTGTTGAGCGCGCCGCGCTCCTTGTAGGCGGCGGTGAACTGCAGGTTCTCGAACTTCAGCCAGACATCGGCGCCGGTCAGTTCCGACAGCGTCTGGCTGCGCAGGCAGGGGGTGCGCACTACGGCGCCGGCAATCGCCTGCGCCGCGATCTCGACATCGGCGAGCGAGATCGGCAGCGGGGCGGTTTCGGCGGCGGGAGCGGTTGCGGTCATTCGCCGCTGTTAACCGGGCGGGGGCGAAGGTGCAACCAACGGGAGAGGTGACGTCAGCACGGTGTCGATTTGCCGAGATAGGCCGAAAGCCGGTTGGTCTTCGGCATCACCGCTGTTTCCGGGTGCAGCAGATCATAGACCACGGCATTTTCCAGCACGCGCTGGACATAATTCTTCGTCTCCGAAAACGGGATCGCTTCGATCCAGTCGATGACGTCAATGCCCGGCTGGCGCGGGTCACCATTGGCGGCAAGGAACTTGCGGACATTGCCCGGCCCGGCGTTATACGCCGCCACCGCCAGCACATGGCTGCCGCCGAAATTGTCCTTCAAGCGCCGGAAGAACGCCGATCCCAGCATGACATTGTAGATCGGGTCCTCGGTCAACCGCGCCGTCGACGCCGTCAGGCCGATCTTGCCGGCCTGTTCGGCGGCGGTCGTCGGCAGCAACTGCATCAACCCCTGGGCATTGGCGCTCGAGGCAATGGTCTGGTCAAACTGGCTTTCCTGGCGAGCGATGGCGTGGATCATCGTCCAGCTGTCGGCGAGGCTGGCCGGCAGGTCGAGCATCGGGAACGCCGTGTCGATCAGCGCCAGTTCGCCATCACTCCGCGCCGCCTTGCCGAGCAGCACGCCGAGATCGGGGCGGCCCATCGGCTTGACCAGACCGGCGACAAGCGCCTGGTCGCGCGGCGTAGCGGCGCGTTCGGCGAGGCTGCGCACGAACAGGCCCTGGCGGCGCCGGTCCCCCAGATCACCGAGCGCGAAACTGGCGCGCACCAGCGGATCGGCCCGAAACGTGCTCGCCATGTCGGCGCTGATGCTCGCTGACGCGGTGCGCTTTATCGCCAGCGCCCGGCCGAGCCGTTCGGCGGCAAGCTGGCCATAGAAATAATCGAAATGGCTGGCGGCGGCTTCATAGGCAGTGCGCGCGGCACTGGCCTGGCCTGCGGCTTCGGCGGCGCGGCCGATCCAGTAATCACCGCGGGTCTGGCTGAGCGGGGTGAGGGCGGCGGCGCGGACGTTGCGGAAATGGCCGATGGCATCGCTCGCGCGGCCCAATTTGCGCAATGCCAACCAGCCGGCGAGCCATTCGCTGTCGATGAACTGCTGGCGTTCGCCAAGGCTGCGGGTCGCGATCGGGCTGCCACTGGTCAGCGCGCCGTGGCGCGAGGCGATGCGATAGGCCGTCTCGAAATCGCCGGTGCGCCACGCCAACCGCGCGAACTCCAGCCGCACCTTCAGCCAGCTTTCGCCATCGACGATCGGGCCGGGCGCCGGGGTGGCGTTGGCGAGTAGGCTCTGGGCTTCCTCGGTCAAGCCGCGGCGGCGCAGCCAGGCGGCGCGATCAAGGATCAGCCCCGGATCGTTGCGCAACTGCGGCGGCACGCCGGCCAGGCGATTGGTGGCATCGGGCGAATTTGCGCGCAATGCCATGCGCGCCAGCAGCCACAGCCGCCGGTCCATGTCGATACGCGGCAGCAGGCGCGCCGCGGCACTGGTCTGGTTGCTCCACAGCAACCGGTCGGCACGCGACAGATGGTCCTCGGGGCGCAGGTCCTTGTCGAAAAGTGCCAGCAACTGCTGTTCGGCGATACTGTCGAGCCCGGCTGAATCCCAGGCATCGCGCGCCGTCGCCCGGGCATCGCCGTTCTTGCCGAGCGACAGTTGCGCCTCGGCAAGCCGCAGCTTGGCGAGTGCCGACAGCGGCGGGAACTGGTTGAAATAGGCAATGCGTTCGGGCGCCGTGACGCTTTCGTCGATCAGTTTTTCGGCCAGCCGGCGTACGGTGGTGGACTGCGGCCAATCGGGGTTGGCGCGCAGGAATTGCGCGTATTCGGCAAAGCGCGCCCCCTTGGCCGGCGTATAGCTGTCGCGGCGCAGCCGATCCCAGGCAACGACGGCATCGAGTGCCGGCACGCTGGCGACGCCGACCAGCGGTGATCCTGCCATGCCATCGAAGCGCCCGGCGGCATTGTCGGCGAGACGGGCGACGTACAGGCTGCGCGTTGCTTCGTTGATCTGCGCCGTGGCCGGGGCACAACTGGCCAGGGCAAGCGCCAGCAACAAGACTTTGCTGGACATCTGGGTTACGCGCTCCATATCACACTTACCTGGCGACAACTCGCCAAGGCATAGGCGGTTGCAGCGCCCGGGTGAAGGCGACAAATGCCCGGCGACCGGCCGCCGCGGGCAGGATGAATGGGACAAGTGACGTGACGCAGCTTGCTATACAGGGTTCGATTCCGGCGCTGGTCACGCCCTTCAAGGCCGGTGCAGTCGATTTCGACGCCTTTGCCGCGTTCATCGAATGGCAGATCGCCGAAGGCTCGACCGGGCTTGTTCCGTGCGGCACCACCGGCGAATCGCCGACCCTCAGCCATGCCGAACATTATGATGTCATCACCCGCACGGTCGAAATTGCCGCCGGGCGCGTGCCGGTGATTGCCGGCTGCGGATCGAACGATACCGCCACCGCTATCGCACACATGGCCCATGCCGAAAGGGTCGGCGCCGATGCCGCGCTGATCGTCGTGCCCTATTACAACAAGCCGTCGCAACGCGGGCTGATCGCGCATTTCAAGGCGCTTACGGAACGTTCGAGCCTGCCGATCATCATCTACAATATCCCCGGCCGCTCGGTCGCCGACATGAGCACCGAAACCATGGCCGAACTGGCGCAATTGCCCTCCATCATCGGCGTCAAGGACGCCACCGGCAATCTGGCGCGGGTGTCGGCACAGCGCGAAGCCTGCGGGGCGGACTTCATCCAGCTTTCGGGCAATGACGACATGGCGCTGGGTTTCAACGCCATGGGCGGGGTGGGGGCGATTTCGGTGACCGCCAATGTCGCGCCCCGGCTGTGTGCCCAGATGCAAGCGGCGACCCTCGCCGGCGATTTTCGCACGGCGCTGGCGATCACCGATAGGCTCTATCCGCTCCATGCGGCGCTGTTCAGCGATGCCTCGCCCGGCCCGACCAAGTACGCGCTTGCCCGGTTGGGCCTGATGGCGCCTGATGTGCGCTTGCCGATCTGCGAACCCTCCGCGGCGTCAAAGGCTGCGGTCGATGCCGGGCTGGCATACGCTGGCCTCGCCTGATGGCTCGCCCTCGCCACGAAACCGTCAAGGTCAAGACCGTCGCCGAGAACCGGCGCGCGCGCTACGAATATTACATCGAGGATGTCGTTGAGGCCGGCATTGCACTCGCCGGCACCGAGGTGAAAGCGCTGCGCGGCGGCGAAGGCAGCATCGCCGAAGCCTATGCCGAGGTGAAGGACGGCCAAGTCTGGCTGGTCAACGCCAATATCCCCGAATTCAGCCATGGCAACCGTTTCAACCATGAACCGAAACGGCCCAGGAAGCTGCTGCTCCACGAACGCCAGATCCACAAGATGGGCGCCGCCGTCGCCCGGCAGGGGATGACGCTGGTGCCGCTGTCGATCTATTTCAACGATCGCGGCCGCGCCAAGATCGAATTGGCGCTCGGCAAGGGCAAGCAACTCCACGACAAGCGCGAGACCGAAAAAACCCGCGACTGGAAGCGCGATGCCGCGCGGATCATGCGGGAACGCGGCTGATGAGCGACGAGGGCGGCATCAGGAACAAGCTCGTCGCCGTCAAACAGGCATGGGCACGCGCCGGCCGGCTGCTCACCGGCACCCCCGACGAAGCCCATGCACATCGCCTGCCGCCGGGCCAGCGCCTGGTCACCAACTGGCCGGTGCTCGACTTGGGCATCCAGCCCGATGTGCCGCGCGCCGAATGGCGGCTGACGGTCGATGGTGCCGTAGCCAACCCGCTGGTCTGGACCTGGGATGACCTGCTGGCGCAGCCGGCGTTCGAGGATGTGTCGGATATCCACTGCGTGACGCAATGGTCGCGCTACGATAACCGCTGGCGAGGCGTTTCGGCGCTGCATCTGCTGTCGGTCGCCCAACCGCTGCCGCACGCCAACCATGTCGTGCTGCACGGCTATGACGGCTATACCACCAATGTCCGGCTCGATCATTTCGCCGATGCCGATTGCTTGCTCGCGCACAGCCATGACGGTGGGCAAATCACCCGCGAACATGGCGGCCCGGTGCGCATGATCATTCCGCGCTTCTACCTGTGGAAATCGGCCAAATGGCTGAAACGCATCGAATTTGTTTCGACTGACAAACCCGGGTTCTGGGAAACCCGCGGTTATCACAACGAAGGCGACCCCTGGACCGAAGAACGTTATGGCTGACGAACCCCTGGCGCCATTGTCCCTCGCGCTCTGGCCGGCACCCTATGCCGACACCGGGCGCACGCCGTTGGCGCTCAACCTGCCGATGATGGGGTTGCCGATTGCAGTCGCGCTGATCGACAGTACCGGCATCGTCATCAGCGGCAATGATGCACTCAGGGCGACGGTCGGTTCGGCCTATCATCCGGGTACCCGGCCCGAATGGCTGTTCGTGGCCGAGGATGCCGACAGGATCGCCCGCGCCGTTGCCGAAACGCTTTATGCCAACGAACGTACCGAAGTGCGCGCCGCGCTGCACGATCGTCCCGATGAAAAACAGATCGTCAGCATCGTGCCGGTGCCGCCGGGTTTCGGCATTTCGGCGCTGCTCGCGATGCGCGACATTCGCGAACAATTGCGACTCGAAGCGCAAGTCGCAGCGGTAACCCGCATGCAGGCCGTGGGCCAGCTTGCCGGCGGAATCGCACATGATTTCAACAATATCCTGGCAGCGGTGCTCGGCATGACCGAACAATTGCTCGAACGGCATCCCGCCGGCGACGATGAACACGACAGCCTGTCCGAAATTCGCCGCAACGGACTGCGCGCTGCCGGCCTGGTGGCGCAATTGCTGGCCTTTGCCCGGCGCCAGCCGCAGCGCCAGCAGGTGCTCGACCTGGCACCGCTGGTCGGCGCGCTGCGGCCGCTGCTCGAACAATTGCTCGGCAAGGGTATCGAACTCGAGATCGACAGCTCGGAATTGAAATCGGCCGTGCTCGCCGATCCGGGCCAGGTCGAGCAGGTCATCGTCAACTTGGCCATCAACGCCCGCGACGCCATGGTCAACCAGGGCCGGTTGCGGATTGCCGTGTGCGATGTTCCGGCCGCCGATATCGCTGCGAAAGGCCATCGCATCATTCCGCGGGTCGATCATGTCGCCATCGATGTGTCCGATACCGGCAGCGGCATCCCCCCCGAAATCGCCGGCAAGATTTTCGAACCCTTCTTCACCACCAAACCGATGGGGCAGGGCACAGGGCTCGGCCTGTCGACCGTCTACGGCATCGTCAAACAGACCGGCGGCTATATCTTTGCCACACCGGCGCCGGGCGGCGTCGGCACCAAATTCAGTGTCTTCCTGCCGGCCGTACCGCTCGGCGATCGGCCGCAGGAGGCACAGCCTGTATCGCCGACGCCGGCGCTGCATGCCGATTCGCTGGCCGGGGTGCGTTTGTTGCTGGTTGAGGATGATCCTGCCGTGCGCGCCATTCTCGAGCGCGGCATGAAACGCTTTGGGCCGATCATTACGCCAGCGGCAGATGCAATGATCGCACTGGCGATTCTCGATACCGGCGCCGAATTCGATGTGCTGGTATCGGACATCATGATGCCCGGCATCGACGGTGTGGAACTCGCGTCGCGTTGCCTGCAGATGCGCCCCGATATCGGTATCGTGTTGATGTCTGGCTTTGCCGAAGCGCCGTTGCATCGCGCCGTCAGCGCGCAGGATGTGCATTTCCTGTCCAAGCCATTCGCCCTGGCAGATCTGGCCCAGGCGATCGTTGAGGCGAATCGCGAGCGCCGGCGAATCTGAACCCGGCAATACGGTCCTGAAATTTTCTTTTTGTTCCGCTCTTGTTCTTGTAGAACAAATCAGATACGAAAGTGTCATTGACGTGAAGTGACGAACGACTAGGAAAGGTCTCCCCGATGGCAGCGGCTTTGAAAGTGGTAGACGGCGGCATGGACAGGCAAAAAGCTCTCGAAGCGGCGCTGGCGCAGATCGATCGCGCCTTCGGCAAGGGCTCGGTGATGAAGCTGGGCTCGCGCGAAACCATGGAAGTGGAAGCGATTTCCAGCGGTTCGCTGGGTCTCGATATCGCGCTTGGCATTGGTGGCCTGCCGCGCGGCCGGGTCATCGAAATCTACGGGCCCGAAAGCTCGGGCAAGACGACCTTGGCGTTGCACGCGATTGCCGAAGCGCAGCGCGGCGGCGGCACGGCAGCCTTCGTCGATGCCGAACATGCGCTCGATCCGGCCTATGCCAAAAAGCTTGGGGTCAACATCGACGAACTGATCGTTTCGCAGCCGGATACCGGCGAACAGGCGCTCGAAATCGTCGATACGCTGGTGCGCTCGAACGCGATCGACGTGCTGGTCATCGATTCGGTGGCGGCGCTGGTGCCACGCGCTGAAATCGAAGGCGAAATGGGTGACAGCCATGTCGGCCTGCAGGCACGCCTGATGTCGCAGTCGCTGCGCAAGCTTACGGGCTCGATCAGCCGGTCGCGTTGCATGGTGATCTTCATCAACCAACTGCGCATGAAGATCGGCGTGATGTACGGCAACCCGGAAACCACCACCGGCGGCAACGCGCTGAAATTCTATGCGTCGGTGCGTCTCGACATTCGCCGTACCGGTCAGATCAAGGATCGCGACGAAGTCGTCGGCAACACGACGCGCGTAAAGGTCGTCAAGAACAAGGTGGCGCCGCCGTTCAAGCAGGTCGAATTCGACATCATGTATGGTGAAGGCATTTCCAAGCTTGGCGAAATTCTCGATCTCGGCGTCAAGGCCGGTGTCGTCGAAAAGTCGGGTGCCTGGTTCAGCTATGATTCGATCCGGATCGGCCAGGGCCGTGAAAACGCCAAGAAATATTTCAAGGAACATCCGGAAATGGCCGCCAAGATCGAAAAGGCCATTCGTGACAATTCGGCCGGGATTTCCGAAGCATTGATGGCCGGCCCCGATGCCGATGATGCTGAAATGTGATGTTTTCCGACAGCGCCCGGGTAACCGGCGCTGTCGGAATGAGTTGAAAGTCTGCCTTGTTCCTTTCCGGTCTGGTGCCTTCCATGGTGCCGGGCCGGATTTTTTTTGCGGTGGTGATGGCGGATAGTTGCTCTCCGGCATGCCGGTTTGCGCTGTCGCCTTCGTTTCACCATTGACCGGCATCGCCAATCGGGGTCGAAAGCTTGTCATGGCTCAGGAACATTTCGATCTTGTCGTGATCGGCGGCGGCGCCGCCGGTCTTGTCACCTCGGGTGGGGCGGCACAGCTTGGTGCGCGCACCTTGTTAATCGAGCGTCACCGTCTTGGCGGCGAATGCCTGTACACCGGCTGTGTTCCTTCCAAGGCTGTCATCGCCGTGGCCGCGATGGCGCATATTCGTGGCGGCGGTTCACCTGAGGCCAACTGGACCGCTGCTCGCGAGGCGGTAAAGGCGTCCATCACGGCCATCGAACCGCATGATTCGCCCGAGCGCTTTCGCGGCTTCGGCGTCGAGATCGCCTTTGGCGACGCCGTGTTCACCGGCCCGAAATCACTCCGTGTCGGCGATCGGGATATCACCGCCCGGCGATTTGTCGTTGCCACCGGGTCCGATCCAGCGATCCCGCCGATTCCCGGGTTGGCGGACCTGCCGTATCGCACCAACGAAAACATGTTCGATCTCGACGAGACGCCCGATCATCTGCTGGTCATCGGTGGCGGCGTCATCGGCTGCGAACTATCACAGGCCTTCGCCCGGCTCGGTATCAAGGTGTCGCTTGTCGATGTCGGCTCGATCCTGCCCAATGACGACCCCGATGCCGTCGCCGTCGTGCGGACGCAACTGCTTGCCGATGGTGTGTCCCTGCATGAAAAAGCGGCAATCGCCGCCGCAACGGGTGGCGCTGGCGCCATCACGCTGACGCTTGGCGATGGCCGCGCGCTGACCGGCAGCCATGTCCTCGTCGCTACCGGACGCAAGGCGCGCTCCACTGGTTTCGGGCTAGATCTTGCCAATGTCACCACCGGCCGCAACGGCATCAGCGTCGACAAATATCTGCGCACCTCCAACCCGCGCATCTTTGCCATCGGGGACTGTCGCGACGGCCCGCGCCTGACCCATGCCGCCGATCAGGATGCCCGCACCGTCATCCAGAATGCGCTGTTCCCGTTCCGCAAGGCGACCGATTACAGCGCCTTGCCCGCCGCGATCTTCACCGACCCCGAACTCGCCCAGGTTGGCCTGACCGAAGCCAAGGCGCGTGCGGCGCACCCCGATGTCGGCGTCTGGCGTCATGATTTCGACCATAATGACCGGTCGGTGACCGAGGGCGACATGCGCGGCTTCGTCAAGATCATGGCGCGCGGCAACCGCGTGCTCGGTGTCACCATCGTCGGCGCCCATGCCGGGGAATTGCTCGCTCTCGCCACGTTCGCCGTTGCCGGCAAACTGTCGCTGTCCGATCTCGCCAATCGCACCCTGGCCTATCCCACGCTTGCCGAAGCCTTGCGCTTTGCCGCCGAACAGCCCGGCCAGGCCAAGTTGTTCACGCCTTTCGTGCGCCGGTTGACCGGCCTGTTCCAGCGCCTGCCATAAGGTCCCGCCATGTCGCCTGACGTTTCGAACGCCGAACAGATCGAATATTGGAACGGCAAGGTTGGCGAGACCTGGGCCAGGATGCAGGAGCGCATGGACCGCGCGCTCACACCAGTCACCGCGGCGCTGCTGTCGCTCGCGGCGCCGCAACCCGGCGAAGATGTCCTCGATATCGGCTGCGGCAGTGGTGAAACAACACTGGCGCTCGCCGGCGCGGTGGGTGCCGACGGCCATGCCACCGGCGTCGATATTTCCGAACCGCTACTGGCCCGCGCCCGCACCCGCGCCGAGGAATTGCTCAGCGAAGCCGATTTCATCTGCGCCGATGCCTCGACCTTTCAGGAAGAGCCTGGCTTCGATCTGATCGTCTCGCGTTTCGGCATCATGTTCTTTGCCGATCCGGTGGCGGCCTTCACCAACATGCATGCGCTCGCCGCGCCCGGCGGCCGGCTGTGCTTCGCCTGCTGGCAGCCCCCGGCCGACAACGGGTGGGCGACCTTTCCGCTGACGACCCTGGCGCCATTGCTGCCGTCGCAGCCGGCCGCCGACCCCCACGCCCCCGGGCCGTTCGCCTTTGCCGATCCCGAGCGCGTGCACGGCATCCTGGCCGCCGCAGGCTGGACCGACATCGCCTTCCACGCCCTACCCTTCACCATGGTGATCGGGGAGGGGGACGATCCGGTTACCGCCGCGGTCGATTTCAACCTGCGCATCGGCCCCGCCGCGCGTGCCATTCGCGAAGCT
Organism: Alphaproteobacteria bacterium; assembly: GCA_031426015.1. GTDB lineage: Bacteria > Pseudomonadota > Alphaproteobacteria > Sphingomonadales > Sphingomonadaceae > Sandarakinorhabdus. Next base: position 13,645 of record JANPKK010000005.1, on the reverse strand, counting down.
GGCCGCGAAATCGAACCCGAAGCGCGCGCCGCGTTGGCCGCCGCTCTGTCCGGCCATCTTTACGACGGCAGCGTCGGCCTGCCTGCAGCGGTGTGGCTCGTTTCGGCCCGGTCTAGATATGGCGGCGTGACGAGGCGGCTTGAGCCTGACGCCTGCGTCGCCTAAGTCGTTAATCATGACTTCGACCAACGATATCCGCCGCAGCTTCCTCGATCATTTCGGCAAGGCCGGGCACCGGGTCGTGCCGTCGGCGCCGCTGGTACCGCAGAATGATCCGACACTTATGTTCGTCAACGCCGGCATGGTGCCGTTCAAGAACGTCTTCACCGGCCTTGAAACCCGGCCCTATGTCACCGCCGCCTCGTCGCAGAAATGCGTCCGCGCCGGTGGCAAGCATAATGATCTCGACAATGTCGGCTACACCGCGCGCCACCATACTTTCTTCGAAATGCTCGGCAATTTCAGCTTCGGCGATTATTTCAAGGCCGATGCGATCGAACATGCCTGGAGCCTGCTGACCCGCGAATGGGGGCTGGCGCCGGAAAAACTGACCGTCACCGTCTATCATACCGACGACGAGGCGGCGGCGCTGTGGCGCAAGATCGCCGGGCTTCCCGACAGCCGCATCATCCGCATCGCCACCAACGACAATTTCTGGTCGATGGGCGATACCGGGCCGTGCGGGCCATGCTCCGAAATCTTCTACGATCATGGCGACCATATCTTCGGTGGCCCGCCAGGCAGCCCCGATGAAGACGGCGATCGTTTCGTCGAAATCTGGAACCTCGTGTTCATGCAATACGAACAGGTCGACGCTGCGACACGCCTCGACCTGCCGCGCCCGAGCATCGATACCGGCATGGGCCTCGAACGCATCGCCGCGGTGTTGCAGGGTGTTCACGACAATTACGACACCGACACCTTCAAGGCACTGATCCGCGCCAGCGAGGAACGCACGCGCCCGGCCGACAGTCGCGAAGCCACGGCGTCGCATCGCATCATCGCCGACCATCTGCGCGCGTCGGGTTTTCTCGTTGCCGATGGCGTGCTGCCGTCGAACGAGGGTCGCGGTTATGTGCTGCGCCGCATCATGCGCCGCGCCATGCGCCATGCTCATCTGCTCGGTGCCGCCGAACCGCTGATGCACCGGCTCGTGCCGGCGCTGGTTGCCGAAATGGGGCTGGCCTATCCCGAACTGGCGCGCGCCCAGCCGCTGATCGAGGAAACGCTCAAGCTCGAAGAAACGCGTTTCCGTCAGACGCTGGTCAACGGCCTGCGCCTGCTCGACGACGCGACCGGTCGGCTGGCGCCCGGCGCGACGCTGCCCGGCGATGTCGCTTTCAAGCTGTATGACACATTCGGCTTTCCGTACGATCTGACCGAGGACGCGCTGCGGGCGCAGGGGCGCGCCGTCGATCGCGCCGGTTTCGATGTCGCTATGGCCGAACAGAAGCGCGCCGCCCGCGCCGCCTGGACCGGCAGCGGCGCCAAGGCATCGGACACGGTGTGGTTCGATATCGTCGAGGCCAGCGGCGCCACCGAATTCACCGGCTATTCGAGCGTCACGGCGCAAGGCCAGGTCATCGCGCTGGTGCGGGACGGGGTCCAGGTTGCCAGCGCCAGCGCCGGCGAGAAGGTCGATATCGTCACCAACCAGACGCCCTTTTACGGGGAATCGGGTGGCCAGGCGGGCGATGCCGGCACTATCAGCGGGGACAATGGCCTCGCCATCACCGTTGCCGACACGTCAAAGCCGCTCGGCAAACTGCACGTCCATCATGGCAGCGTGACGGGTGGCGCGATCGCCGTCGGCGATACCGTCGGGCTGCATGTCGATGCCGACAAGCGCGACCGGCTGCGCGCCAACCATTCCGCGACCCACCTGCTGCACGCAGCGTTGCGCCACCGGCTTGGTGGCCATGTCACCCAAAAGGGTTCGCTGGTCGCCGCCGAGCGCTTGCGCTTCGATTTCAGCCAGTCGAAGCCGCTGACGCCGGAAGACATCGCGGTGGTCGAGGCCGAGGTGAATGCCCAGATCCGCGGCAATCGCGCTGTTTCCACCCGGTTGATGACTCCCGAAGCCGCGATCGAAGCCGGCGCGATGGCGCTGTTCGGCGAAAAATATGGCGAGGAAGTGCGCGTGCTCAGCATGGGCGCGGCGGGGGATGACGTTTATTCGACCGAATTGTGCGGCGGCACGCATGTCAACGCACTCGGTGATATCGGGCTGTTCAAGGTGACCTCCGAAGGCGCGGTCGCCAGCGGCGTGCGCCGCATCGAAGCGCTGACGGGTGAAGCGGCGCGGTTGTTCCTCGTCGAGCAGGAAAATCGCTTGAAGGCGGCAGCGGCGACACTCAAGGCGCGCCCCGACGAGGTCGTGGCCCGGCTCGAGGCCTTGACGGAGGATCGTCGTCGCCTTGAACGCGAGTTGTCCGAAGCCAAGAAGGCGCTGGCGCTCGCCGGCCCGGCAACGGGGGGCGGGGCGGCGGCACCTGAAAGCATCGGCGGCGTGGGTTTTCTCGGCCAGGTCCTTGAAGGTCTGGAAGCCAAGAACCTGCGCGGCCTGATCGACGATGCCAAGAAATCGCTGGGATCGGGCGTGGTCGTGTTCGTGGCGGTCAATGATGGCCGAGCGTCGGTAGCGATCGGCGTGACCGATGATCTGGTCGGCAGCCGTTCGGCGGTCGATCTGGTGCGGCTCGCATCGGCAGCGGTCGGCGGGCAGGGTGGCGGTGGCCGGCCCGATTTCGCCCAGGCCGGCGGACCGAATGGTGCCGAGGCGGCAGCGGCGGTTGCCGCCGTGCGCGCCGCGCTGGCGGGATGAGCGACGCCGCGGCGGTGATCGCGGCGCTGGGGCTGGCACCGCACCCCGAAGGCGGCTGGTATCGCGAGACGTTTCGCGCGGGCACGTTGAACGGCCGCAGCACGGTGACGGCGATCCAATTCCTGCTCGAAGCCGGGCAGCAATCGCATTGGCACCGGGTCGATGCCGCTGAAATCTGGTGCTGGCACGCGGGGGCTCCGCTGGCGCTCGGTATTGCGCCAGGCGCGGGCGGCGCTGCCGACTGGCTGCGCCTGGGCGGCGACGTTCTGGCGGGGGATGCGGTGCAAGCGGTCGTGCCCGCCGGCGACTGGCAGGCGGCGCGCGCCGAACAGGGCTGGGCGTTGGTCAGTTGCGTCGTCGCACCGGGGTTCGATTTTGCCGGGTTCGTGTTGGCGCCGCCGGGCTGGTCACCGTGCTGAGCCGACGATTGAGGGGTAACGAAGATGCGCATCCACTTGAAAGCCGCGCTGGCGGGGCTCGCGCTGCTCGCGACCCCGGCGGCGGCGAGCGACGCCGGGGTAACCCGCTGGCGCCAGGCGCATGAAGCCGCGATCGTCGAACAGCTCGCCGCCATGGTGCGCATCGAAAGCGTCGCCGCCAACCCCACCGGGCTGGCGCTACAGGCCGACAGCCTGGTCGCGGCATTGCAAGCACGCGGCTTTGCGGCGCGCCTGCTGCCGGCCGGCGCTGGGCCGCCGATCGTTTACGGCACGCTCGACGTGCCGGGGGCAAAGCGGACGGTGGTGTTCTATGCCCATTATGATGGGCAGCCGGTAAGGCCCGTCGATTGGGCGACACCGCCCTTTGCCCCGGTGCTGCGCGCCGGCACGCTGACGGCGCCGATTGTCGAAGCGCCGGCAAATGGGCGTTTCGACCCCGAATGGCGGCTGTTCGGCCGCGCGGTCAGCGATGACAAGGCGCCGCTGGTGGCGTTCCTGGCGGCGTTCGACGCGCTGAAAGCCACGGGGCGCAAACCGAAGATCAACATTCGCATCGTCTGGGAAGGCGAGGAAGAAGCCGGTTCGCCGCACCTCGCCGCGGCACTGGCGGCGCATCGCGATCTGTTGAAATCCGATCTCTGGTTGATCGGCGACGGCCCGGTGCACCAGTCGCGCCGCCCGACGATCAGCTTCGGTGCCCGCGGCGTGATGGGACTTGACCTGACGCTCTATGGCCCGGTGCGGGCGCTTCATGATGGCCATTACGGCAATTGGGTGCCCAATCCAGCCGCTATGGCGGCCAATTTGATCGCCTCGCTGCGTGATGATCAGGGCAAGATCCTCATTCCGGGTTTCGGCGATGATGTCAGCCCGCTCACCCCGGCCGAAAGCGCTGCGATCGCAGCGCTGCCGCCGGTCGACGCCGGATTGATGGCCGAATTCGGCATTGCGACGCACGAAGGCGCCGATGGCCTGACCATGGCGACGATGCGTCCGGCGCTCAATGTGCGTGGGCTGAAGGCCGGCGGCACCGGCAGCAGCGCTGTCAACGCCATCCCGACGACCGCCGAAGTGTCACTCGATTTCCGCCTCGTTCCTGGCCAGACGCCGCAAAAAGTCCGCAGCCGGGTCGAGGATTTCTTGAAAGCCCGCGGCTGGACGCTGATCGCCGCCGAACCCGATCTCGCCCAGCGCCGCGCCAACCCGCGGCTGTTGCGGTTGGCTTGGGACGAAGGCTATCCGGCCTTGCGCGCCGACATGGCGAGCCCGGCCGGGAGTGCCGTCATCAAGGCGGCCAGCGCTGCCGCCGGGGCGCCGGTCGTCGCCTTGCCGATGATGGGCGGCAGCGTGCCGATCTTCATGTTCGACCAGCTTTTCGGGGTGCCGATCATTACGCTCCCGATCGCCAATCACGACAACAGCCAGCACGCCGCCAACGAGAACCTGCGGCTGCAGAACCTGTGGGACGGGATCGATGCTTATGCCGCGATGCTTGCCGGGCTCGATTGGTAGTTGACCCGGCGGTTGGCGCGGCGTTTGATGCCGCCGATCGAAAGGATCCGCTATGCTGCCGACCATCGACCCCGAATTCGGGCAGAAATACATCAAGTCCGCCAACGACTTTTATGGTTACGGCGTCCATCTGCTGTTCAACGAATGGTGGGAAACGGCGCCGCAGGAAACCATCGACAAATATGTCGCGGCTATCGAGGCCCACCCCGAACATGGCCCGCTGGCACGTGAAGCCTGGATGGCGCCGCCGTTCCGGCTTGCCTCGCTTGATGATTGTGCCCCCGGCACGCTCGGCGCGGCCTATCGGGCGCACATGGTCGACAATGGCCTCGCCGAGAAACTGGCCGAAGGCTATGCCGGACTGACGGCGGATTTCGAAGCCGGCGGCAAGCTCGATCGCATGCCGGCGGTCATCAAGTACAAGGTGTTGCGCGGTTACCAGACGCACGATCTTCACCATGTGCTCACGGGCTATACTACCGCCCCGCCGCATGAACTTGCCCTTCAGGCGTTTCAACTGGGGCAGATGGATTATCCCTATGCGGCGATGACGCTGGGGGTGATCGTCAGTCATATGGCGCTGGTCGATCCCTGGCTGATCAAGCCCGGCATGGATGCAATCACCGATGGCTGGGCCTTTGGCCGCCGCACGAAAAGCCTGCAATTCATCCGCTTCGAAGAGATGCTCGACCGCCCGCTTGACGAGCTGCGCCGCGAATATGGCCTCGTTCGCGATGCGCCGTTCGCGCCGGTCATGGAGCAGGTTTCGGAATTGATCGCCCAGGAGCTGGTGGTGCAGGACAGGATGCGCGCCGCCTGAAGCTTCCAGTCGGTGCGATTTGCAAGGGGATGGTGATGCGGCAGCGGTTTTTCGGCATGGTGATCGGCGCGGCCCTGCTGTCCGGCCCGGTTGGCGCGGCCGACATCGGCGCCACCGTCACCGCGATCGCGTCGATCCGCAGCAGCACAGGGGCCAGCCCGGCGCCCGATGGCCGGCGAATTGCCTATATCTCGAACAGCGCCGGCAGCCCGCAGGTCTGGATGATCGGTGGCGACGCTGCCCCGGTGCAGGTCACACGCCTTGCCGATCCGGTCCAGTCGGTACGCTGGAGCCCGGCGGGTGACTGGCTCGCCTATGACGTGGCGCCCGGCGGCGGGTTGAACGTCCAGGTCCATGTCGTCAGGCCCGATGGCAGCGGCGACCGGATCGTTACCGCCGGCGGGCAGAGCAACAATCGCTTTTTCGGCTGGTCGCACGACGGCAAACTGTTGCGCATCGGTTCGGCCGCCGCCGACCCAGCGCGCTTCGATCCGCAATTCATTGACCCGGCGACCGGCGCCGTAACCGCTGTCGGCGCCGGTTCGTCGGGGCTCGGCGGGCTTGTGCTCGGCAATGATGGCCGGCTCGCCGTCATCGACCGGGCGGTGACGCGGGGTGACAGCAATGTCTGGCTGGTCGATCGCGCCAGCGGCGCCGAGCAATTGGTGACCCCGCACCAGGGCCGCGCCCAGTTCAGCACCATCGGCCTGTCGCCCGATTCGCGGCGGCTGTGGCTGGTCGGCAATGCTGCGACCGATCGCTATGCGCTGGTCGCGGTCGATATCGATGCCGCGGGCAAGGCCGGGGCAATGCGCACCGTGCTCGCCCGCGCCGATGCCGAGCTTGAAGACGCCGTGCTCAGCGACGATGGCGCCACCATCGCACTCGTCTGGAACCGCGGCGGCCGCAGCGAGCTCGCGTGGTTCGATACCGCCACGGGCACGGAACGTCCCGGGCCGGCGTTGGCGGTCGATCTGGTCGGCGCCGCCGAATTTGCGCCCGATGGTCGTTCGCTGGTCATCACCGGATCGGGCGCTGCTGCCCCGGCCGATCTGTACCGGGTCGCCGTTGCCGACAATGCAATCAGTCGCCTGACCGCATCGGCGCATGACTGCGTCGACCTCGCCAGCCTGGTGCGGCCGCGCTTACTCGAATGGACGGCGCGCGACGGGGTCAAGCTGTCGGGCTGGCTGTATGCGCCGAAGGGGGCAACCGGGCCGCAGCCGATGGTGTTCATCTATCACGGCGGCCCCGAAGGCCAGTCGCGGCCCAGCCTGAGCAGCGATGTCCAGGCGCTGGTGGCAAGCGGCATGTCGGTGCTGCTGCCCAATGTCCGCGGCTCGACGGGGGCCGGCCGGGCGTTCATGGAGCTCGATAACGGCCCGCTGCGGGTCAACGGCGTCACCGATATTGCCGATACCAGCGCCCATGTCGTCAAGGCCGGGCTCGCCGATGCGAAACGGCTCGGCATCATGGGGGGCAGCTATGGTGGCTATATGGTCATGGCCGGCGTCACCGAATTTCCTACGATGTTCGCTGCCGGGGTGAATTTGTTCGGCGTCGTCAATTTCGACACGTTCTTCAAGAATACGCAGCCGTGGATGGCGGCGATTTCGACGGTCGAATATGGCGATCCGGTCAAGGACAAGGCGATGCTGGCGCGCCTGTCGCCGTTGGGCAAGATTGGCGTGGTGACGACGCCGCTGCTTGTCCTGCACGGCGCCAATGATACCAATGTCCCGGTCATCGAGGCCGAACAGATCGTCGCCAGCCTGAAGGCGCGCGGCGTGCCGGTCGGTTACATCCTGTTCCCCGATGAAGGCCATGGCTGGCGCAAATTGCCCAACCGGGTGCGCAGCACGACCGCGATCGTCGACTTTTTCAAGGCGAAGCTCGGCGGCTAGGCCGCGCCGCAAAGTTCACGAAAGTCACGATTTCGTACGTTTTTCAAAACGCCCCCCTCTGCCGGCAAAAGTCTCCCAGGCGCGGTTTCGCGAAGCCCGCGCGCACCGCTATCGGGTTGGCAATGTCAAAGAGCGAATACGCAGCCTTTGTTGCATAAATCAGGCGTGTAGGACAGGGCCCACCGCCCGGCCTGGCGCTTGACGATCCCCGCCGTGGCGGCGCAACAGGTCCGATGATGACGGCACCACACTTCACCGACCCGCGCGCATGATCGCCGAACTCGCCGCGGCGACCGCGATGGTGCTGGCAACGGTGTTCCTCCACGCCATCGGCCTGGTGCTGCTTGCTCGGCTGACGCGCTATGAAGCGCTTGAGGAAAGGAAGCTGAAGGTCCGGCCGCTCTCGGCCACCGGCGTGTCGCTCACCATGACAATCGTGCTCGGGCTGTTCGCCCTCCACGCGCTCGAAATCTGGCTGTATGCGGTGCTTTACCTCGAACTCGGCGCCATCGATACGCTGCGCCACGCGGTCTATTTCTCCACGCAAACCTATGCCGCCATCGGCTTCGGCGACGAACTGCTCAGCCCCGAATGGCACCTCCTCGCCGCCATCGAAGGCATCAACGGCGTCATCCTGCTCGGCTGGTCAACGGCGTTCTTCGTGACGACGATGCGAAGGGTGGGGCATTTCTGACGGGCAGGGGCCTCCGGCGGCCGGGGCCTCAGGCCCCGGACCCCGATTGATGGACGCCCCTCTCCCGCTTGCAGGAGAGGCGACTCGCGCCCTTGCGCGAGCGGGGAGGGTGTCTCTTCTGCGTCGGCGCGCGCAAACACCCTCACCCTCGGCCACGTCGCGCTTCTCGCCTGTCCCGCAGGAAGGAGAGGGAGAGCAAATTCAGCCTTGCGATTTTCCGTTTTGTTATTGCTAAATAGAACATATTGTTATAAGAAAGTCATGTGAAGCCGATCGACTATCATCGTGACGCCCTCAAGGCGTTGCAGCGGATGGACCGGGCGACGGCGTCGCGGATTGTGGCGAAGATCGAGCAGTTGGCCACAGCGCCTGACACGCTCGCCAACAATGTGCGGTCGTTGAAGGGCGGGGCCGGATTGATGCGGTTGCGGGTCGGCGACTGGCGGGTGATCTATCGCGATGGTGTCGTGCTGCGCATCGTGCGGATCGCACCGCGAGGGTCGGCGTATGAATGAGGAGGCAGGACGATGAATTATCAGCCACAGCGTTTTTCCGCCCCTGATGGCACCGAAATGGTCGTGCTTCGCGCCAGTGATTTCGAACGGCTGCAGGCGCTGGCCGAAGATGGCGAGGATGTTGTCGCCGCCCTTGCCGCCGAAGCGCGCATCGCCGGCGGCGAAGGCACCGTGCCGGGCGAAGTCGTCAAGCTGATGATCGACGATGGCCTGTCACCGCTGGCGGCTTGGCGGCGCTATCGCGGCCTCAGCCAGGCCGAGGTGGCAGCGCGCGCCGGGCTCAGCCAGGTCTGGGTCAGCCGCATCGAAGCCGGCGGCGGCCATGGGTCGCCTGCAACCCGGCGGAAACTGGCGAAGGCTCTGGAAGCGCCGGTGTGGGCGTTGGAGGACGATTAAACGCCGCCGGCGGCCGAGGCCTGACGCTTCGGCCCCCATTAAGTGCCGTCCCTCTCCCGCCTGCGGGAGAGGCGACTCGGCCACTTGGCCAAGCGGGTGAGGGTGTCTCTTCCGTGTCGCCGAGAGTAAACACCCTCACCAGGCGCGCTGGCGCGTCTCGCCTCTTCCGCAATCGAGAGGGGTCATAAATTTGGTAATTGGGCCTGCCAGAATGCCGTGCAACAAAGGCCCATGGATTTCGAGTTCGATCCCGACAAGGACGCGTTGAACAGCGCGCAACATGCGCTTTCACTGGCCTTCGGTGCGCGCCTCTTTGCCGACCAGCGTCACCTTGTCGTGCCATCATTCCGACCGGATGATGGCGAAGAGCGCTGGAAAGTGATCGGCCTTGTCGATGGCAATTTCTACACCGGCGTCCATGTATGGCGCGGAAACGTCATTCGGTTTATATCGGTGCGCAGGAGCAATGCCGGTGAAGAACGACTCTACCATAGTGCAGCCAGCCGACCCGAATGACCGCGAAGATTTCGATGTGTCGGCGGCCGGCCTCGAACGCGGCCTGCTCGGCCGCCGCCTGCGCCTGTTGCGCACCGGCATGGGGCTTAGCCTTGAGGCGTTCGCGGATCGCTATGGCATTCCGGCCGATGAATATGCGGGCTATGAAAGCGTGCGCCTCGCGCCGCCGCCGGCGGTATTAACCTATCTCCACGTTATCGTTGCCGAGCCTGAAACCACGGCCAGCGCAGTCCAGCGCGCGGCTTGACCGATACCTCAGGCGCGCATCGACGCCGGGGAAGGGACGATGCCGGGCGAAGTCCTTGGCGCCATCCTCGATGACGGTCTGCACCCGATTGCGGCGTGGCGGCGCTATCGCGGCTTGTCCCAAGCCGAACTGGCGCGGCGCACCGGGCTGAGTCAGGTCTGGCTGAGCCGCATCGAAAGCGGCGGCGGCACGGGCTCGGCGGCGACGCGGCGGAAGGTGGCGGAGGCGCTGCAGGCGCCGGTTTGGGCGCTAGAATGAGGGCAATAATTGCACTGTCACGGTATTCCCACCGCGACTTGACACCGGTCTTTCGGCTTGCGATGCAGTATCCGATTTGTTCATAGTTTTTCGGGCATTGGATGGAAAATTTCTTTCGAGACTTGGCCCAATGTGCCAGCGAATCCGATCTTGAGGATTTTTGTCGCCGCCGTACTCTTCATGGCACACCTGAGGTATTTAAGGGACGTGAGGACGATTTTTATTCTTTCCGTAAACGCATTGCTTCGAATTTTTCAATCAGTTTTCATGAAGTTTACATCACAGGCTCTGCAAAGCTTGGATTTAGTCCATTTAAAGCTAAAGCATTTGATCTTGATTCGGACATAGATGTCGCTTTAATATCGACAGACTTATATGACTACATAATGAATAGTATTCATGGTTATCAGATGGAACTGCGAGAAAACAGAAAAGCAGTTTCCGTTGTGGAGTTGTATAATTATCATAAATTTCTGGAGTACAGTGCTATCGGTTGGATGAGGCCAGACCTCCTGCCATCTTCCTTTCAGTTATATTCCCTCAGAAAAGATTGGTTTGATTTTTTTGACTCAGTTTCGCACGGGAAAAGTGAGGTGGGAAACTATAAGGTGACGGCAGGAGCTTTTAGAAGTTACCATCATCTCGAAAGATACACATTGAGCGGTATGCGCTCTCTAAGAATGCGGCTCCAGGTAGGGAAAATCGATGCCGATACAAATAAAGCCTAGTGTCACCAACCCTACTATCGCTGATGTTTATCAGCTAATAGACGAAAAGCGGTTGGAGCTGCGGCCGGACTTCCAGAGAAAGTTCGTTTGGACGCATGAGCACCAAGAGGCATTTATCGATACCGTGCTGGGAGGTTTGCCGTTCCCAGAGATCTATGTATGTGAGGGTGACGTGGACGTCGAACGGCTGCGCACGACGCGACTGGTGATCGATGGACAACAAAGACTCACGACTATTCGAAATTATATCGAAGGTCGCGGTGACCATCCTTGGCTAAAAATAAAAACATACGCACAGCTTACTAAAGATGAGAAGCAAGAATTCTTATCTTATCAGGTTGTGATGAGAGATCTTGGTAAGATCGATGAAGAAACAACGAGAGAGATATTTAGACGCATAAACCTTACGAAATTTAAACTTGATGATATTGAAATTCATAATGCGGTGTATGACGGTCGGTTTATCAAGACGGCAAAGTCTATTCTGGATAGAGTTTCGCTTGAGAACTACGGCGTGCTAAAAGAGTCCGAATTTACACGAATGGCAGATCTTCATTTTATTCTGTTAGTCATGTCTACGATCGAAAACGGCGGATATTTTGCTCAAGATAAGGAGGTTGAACCCAAAGTTTCCGGATTCAATGAAGGTTACAGTAATGAGCTAGTGATGATAGATACGTTAACCAAGACTTTTAATGCTATCAAACAACTTGATCTGCCTCTGGACTCAATGTGGTTCCGCAAGTCTAATTTTTTCACGTTTGTCGTCGAGATCGCAAATAATATAGATAGATTGCCGCGAGAATTCAAAAATAGACTTGTTGCATTTGAAGATTCTGTAATGAGTAATAAGAGAAACACGGAGTCAGAGTTTTATCAGTATTATTCCTATATGTATCAGGCCACCCATGCTAGAAAAGCACGCGTCGTCAGGGCCGATTTGTTTCGGAAATATTGCCTTGGTCAAATCTAACGGTAAGGAGCGATTGTTTAACTACTCCGCCGCCGGCAGATAAATCTCCCCACCCTTGGCCCGGAACTCGGCGCTCTTCTCCGCCATCCCCGCCTCCAGCATCGCGTCGGTGTTCTGCTTCGCCGCATAATCGCGCACATCCTGCGTGATCTTCATGCTGCAGAACTTTGGGCCGCACATCGAGCAGAAGTGGGCGACCTTGGCGCCTTCGGCCGGGAGCGTTTCGTCGTGATATTTGAGCGCGGTTTCAGGGTCGAGGGACAGGTTGAACTGGTCGCGCCAGCGGAAATCGAAGCGGGCGCGGCTGAGCGCGTCGTCGCGGAGCTGCGCGGCGGGGTGGCCCTTGGCGAGATCGGCGGCGTGGGCGGCGAGCTTGTAGGTGATGACGCCGACCTTGACGTCGTCACGGTCGGGGAGGCCGAGATGCTCCTTTGGGGTCACGTAACAGAGCATGGCGCAGCCGAACCAGCCGATCATCGCGGCGCCGATGCCGCTGGTGATATGGTCGTAGCCGGGGGCGATATCGGTGGTCAAAGGCCCGAGGGTGTAGAAGGGCGCTTCGCCGCAGGTTTCGAGCTGCTTTTCCATGTTGACCTTGATCTTGTGCATCGGGACATGGCCCGGGCCTTCGATCATCACCTGGCAATCATGCTTCCAGGCGATCTGGGTGAGTTCGCCCAGGGTTTCGAGCTCGGCGAATTGCGCGCGGTCATTGGCGTCGGCGATCGAGCCGGGGCGCAGGCCGTCGCCGAGCGAGAACGACACGTCATAGGCGCGCATGATCTCGCAGATTTCCTCGAAGTGGGTGTAGAGGAAATTCTCCTTGTGGTGGCTGAGGCACCATTTGGCGAGGATGCTGCCGCCGCGCGAGACGATGCCCGTCACGCGGTTGGCGGTCATCGGCACATAGGCGAGCCGCACGCCGGCGTGGATGGTGAAATAGTCGACACCCTGTTCGGCCTGTTCGATCAAAGTATCCCGATACACTTCCCAGTTCAGGTCCTCGGCGATGCCGCCGACCTTTTCGAGCGCCTGGTATATGGGGACGGTACCGATGGGGACGGGGGAGTTGCGCAGGATCCATTCGCGGGTGTTGTGAATGTTGCGGCCGGTGGACAGGTCCATGACGTTATCGGCACCCCAGCGGGTGGCCCAGACCATTTTTTCGACTTCTTCGGCGATGCTCGACGCGACGGCGCTGTTGCCGATGTTGGCGTTGATCTTGACGAGGAAGTTGCGGCCGATCGCCATGGGCTCGGCTTCGGGGTGGTTGATGTTCGACGGGATGATGGCGCGGCCGCGGGCGATTTCATCGCGCACGAATTCGGGGGTGACGTAATCGGGAATGCTGGCGCCGAAATCCTCGCCATCGCGAATATGGCCCGCCAGCTTTGCGCGGCCGATGTTTTCGCGGATGGCGACATATTCCATTTCGGGCGTGATGATGCCGCGCCGGGCATAGGCGATCTGCGTTACGGCAGCGTTGCCCTTCGCGCGCCACGGCATGGCGTTGACGTTGGGAAATTGCACGACTTCGGGCTGTTTCTTGCCGCCGAAGATGCCGTTGTCCTCAGGCTTCACTTCGCGGCCGGGGTAGCGCTCGACATCGCCGCGCGCTTCGATCCAGGGGGTGCGGAAGCCGGGCAGGCCGGCTTCGATATCGATGCGGGCGGTTGGGTCGGTATAGGGGCCGCTGGTGTCGTAGATGCGGACCGGCGGTTCCTTGGCGCTGGGTTCGAGCGCGACTTCGCGCATGGCGACGCGGATATCGGGGAACAGGGTGCCGGGAATATGCACCTTGCGGCTGCCGGGCAGCGG
>JANPKK010000004.1:0-81405 GCA_031426015.1 Alphaproteobacteria bacterium | reverse complement strand
CTGAAAAAAGCTGGGGCCACAGCCAGTCGATCCAGATGATCAAGACGATCATGAACGACCGCATGTACCCGCTGTCACTCGAAGGCCTCGACAAGGCCATGAAGGAATTGACGCGGCGGCGCTAGGCGTAGCCGAACTCGTCGATCCAGGGCTGCAAGACCGGCAACACCGGTGCCAGTTGCGTCGCGAAGCGCTGCCATTGCCCCCCGCCATTGTAGAGCCCGCGGCGGACCTGGCCGACGCTGGCGGTGCTGACGTTGCGTTGCCGGGCGATGGCGCCAAAATCGCGCAGCGCTTCGCTCCATTCGAGCCCGAGCGCGGCGCACAGCCGCTGCGTCACGCCGTCGAAGTCGGCGACCAGTTCTTCGTAGCGCAGCTCGAAGACCGGGTTCGCCATGCGCGCCAGGCTGTGGCGTTGCAGCCGCATCAGGGCATCGTAATGGCGGGCAGCGCGCGCGAGCGATGTGAATTCAAAGGCAATCGGGCTCGCGGCGAAATTCTGGCGAAAGCAGCTAAGCAGCACATCGCGCGGGTCGCGGCGCATGACGATGATCGTTGCCGCCGGGAACAGTCGACCGATGAGCGGCAAGTCCATCGTCTTCAACGGGTCCATGTCGACGAACAGCCGGGAATCTGGCGCGACGCCGAAGTCCGCAACGCGTTGCCAATAGGCGGTGCGCAAGCGTTCGGCGGTCGCTGGGTCGAGGGTAGTCAACTGCGCCGGGCCGTCGGCGGGCAGGTAGAACTGCGTTTCGGCGGCCAACAGTGTGGGCAGTTCCTCGAGGGTCGCGACGCCATTGGCGGTCGCGAGAATGGTTTCTACCAGCGTCGTGCCCGAGCGCGGATAGCCGAGCAGGAAAGCATGGCCGCGCGTGTCGAGCGCCCCCGGTGACGCAAAGCGATCCGGCCCGGCCAGCACCGCCGCATCGATGCGCGCCACCATCTCGACTAGTGGTTCCGCGGCCGCCATCTGCGGGAAACGATCGGGCAGCGACGCCTTGGCGGCCGCCCAGGCATCGTGCGCGCCCTGCGGGTCACTGGTCTTGGCAAGCGCATCGCCGAGCAGCGACAACGCCGCGCTGCGATTGTCGATATTGAGCCCTGGCGCACTCAACAGCGCGTGCAACCGCTCCACGGCCGCCTCGGCAGCACCGTCGGCAACATCAGCGCGCGCGATCGCGCAATGCGCCACGGCATCTCGGGGGTCGCGCGCGAGTGCCTCGCCGGCAAAGCGCCGCGCTTCGGCGCCTTCCCCTTGCGTCGAGGCAATTGCTGCCAGCCCGGCAAAGGCCGGCGCCTGCCCCGGATCGAGCGCCGCCGCCCGGCCATAGCTTTGCGCCGCAAGCTGCAGCGAATTGCCCTGGTGCAGTGCAAAGCCGCGCTCGAGCCAGGCGACGGCATAATCGGGCGCCAGCGCGATGGCCGCGTCATAGGTGGCCAATGCCTCGCGCAGCCGGCTCTGGCGGCGCAGCGCCAACCCCAGCGTCGTCAGCAACCCGGGATCGTCGGGTGCCAGCGCCAGCCCGCGTCGCGCCAACGCCTCACCCTCTACGGCCTTGCCGGACTCGATATCGGCCCAGGCGACCATGTTCTAGGCAAACGGATCGGGCGAACCCGCTGCCAGCGCCGCGCGGGACAGCGCGACTGCCGCGGCGACATTACCAGCAGCGAGCGCGGCATCGATCTGGGCGGCCCGGTCCATGCCGTCTGATAGACCCGCGCTTGCGAGCAGGAAACCGTTGGGCGGAACTATTTTGAATCGGCACCCTTGTCGGCAAGCGCCTGACCTTCGGCGCTGGCGAGGAATTTCGCCTGTTCGCCGACGTACGCGCGCACCGATTCGATCTCCGCCGGGGTAAACCATTTTGAGAAGCTGACCATGCCGCGATCCTTGAGGATGCCGCCATGGACGACCGCCGCCCAGGTTTCGGCATCCGACAGCGCGCCCGAGCGCCGCAGATCGGGCACCAGCCCGCTCGATCGCGCGCCGGCGCCGTGGCAGATGCCGCAATTGCCTTCGAAGATGTTGCCGCCCGCGGCGATCTGTTGCGCGGTGAACGGCCCCGCTGGCGGGTTGGCCGGGGCCAGCGCCGGGGCGTCATAGGGCGGCAGCTTGCCCGTCCCGCCCAGCTTGAAGACCAGCATCCGGCCATTGGGCTGGATGCGCTGCGGCCCGTCGACATAGCCGGTCGACAACGCATAAGCGCCGCCGTAGCCTGCCGTCACCGCCACATATTGCGTGCCATTGACGGTATAGCTCACCGGCCCGGCCATCACGCCGGTCTGCGCATCGAAGCTCCACAAATTCTTGCCGGTGCTGGCGTCGAAGGCCTGGAACTTGCCCTTGGCATTGCCCTGGAACACCAGATTGCCCGCCGTCGCCAGCGCGCCGCCGTTCCACGGGCCATCATATTGGACGCGCCAGACTTCCTTCTGCTTGACGGGATCCCAGGCGAGCAACTGTCCCTTCAAGATGGCGCGCGTCGCGCGCGTGGCTTCGGCGCTGTTCGGCGG
The DNA here is from genome assembly GCA_031426015.1 of Alphaproteobacteria bacterium. Taxonomy (GTDB): domain Bacteria; phylum Pseudomonadota; class Alphaproteobacteria; order Sphingomonadales; family Sphingomonadaceae; genus Sandarakinorhabdus. Next base: position 78,891 of record JANPKK010000004.1, on the reverse strand, counting down.
CGCATTGAGCGCGGCAACGACGGCGATGTTCCACGCTCCCTGCTTGTGGTTGTAGCCGGCGTCGTTCTGATAGGCGAAGGGCACTTCCTGCGCCGGCAGATAGACCAGCCCGGTCTTGGGGCTGAACGCCATCGGGTGCCAGTTGTGCGCGCCGAGCGCCGAGGGTGTGACCAGTGCGGTGCCGGTGCGATAGCGTTGTTCGGGCACCTCGATCGGCCGGCCGGTCGCCATGTCGACGCCGGTCGTCCACGTCTGCGGCACAAAGCCCTTGGCGCTGATCAACTTGCCGGTTTCGCGGTCGATGACATAGAAAAAGCCGTTCTTGGGCGCCTGCATGAGCACCTTGCGCGGGCGGCCGTCGATATTCAGCGTCGCCAGCATGATCGGCTGGGTCTGGGTGAAATCCCAGGTTTCGCCGGGCGTACCCTGGTAATGCCAGAGATACTTGCCGGTGTTCGGATCGAGCGCCACCACCGACGACAGGAACAGATTGTCGCCCTTGCCTTCCGACCGGACCTCGTGATTCCACGGGCTGCCATTGCCGACGCCGATATACAGATGATCGAGTTCGGCATCATAGACGATGGCATCCCACACCGTGCCGCCGCCGCCCGCCGCCCAATATTTGCCCGACCAGGTGTCACCCGCCTTGGCCTTCAAAACTTCGTCGGACACTTCGCCATCGGGGCCCTTCGCCGGATCGCCGGGGATGGTGTAGAAGCGCCAGGCCTTCTTCCCCGTGGCCGCATCATAAGCAGTGATATAGCCGCGCACGCCCAATTCGGCGCCGCCATTGCCGATCAGCACCTTGCCCTTCACCACGCGCGGTGCGCCGGTGATGGTGTAGGGCTGGTTCTTGTCGAAAGTCTGCTGGGACCATTTCACCTTGCCGGTGGCGGCATCGAGCGCAATCAGCCGGCCGTCGAGCGCGCCGACAAAGATCATCCCGCCCCAGGCAGCGACGCCGCGGTTGACGACATCGCAGCACGCGGAATGGCCGCGATCCTTGGGCACTTCGGGGTCGAAACGCCATTTCACCGCACCGGTGGCAGCATCGAGCGCGACGACTTTCGACCAGGCCGACGTCGTGTACATCACTCCATCGACCACCAGCGGCGTTGCTTCCTGGCCGCGATTGCTGTCGAAATCATACGACCAGGCCAGCCCGAGCTTGCCGACATTGGCAGCGCTGATCTGTTCGAGATTGGCGTAGCGCTGTTCGTCGTAGGTGCCGCCGTGGGTCATCCAGTTGCCGGGTTCCGATGCGGCATTGGCCAGGCGCTCGGCATTGATGCTGGCGTAGCGGATCGGCCCGGCGGCATCACCCTGCGCTGAGGGCGCGAGCCATAATGCTGTTGCCAGTGCAACCATGCCCGTCGTCGCCGCTAACCGCATCTGCCCATCCCCAAATAGCCGACTTGTTTTATGCTACGCTATCAGGCGCACCGGCTTTGACAAGCACATCAATATCACAGTGAAGCGCGATGCGTGGCACTTTGCCTGGAGGCGGACCGCCGATCATCTGACGGGCGCTTGCGCGGGCAGCGCCAGACACAAAAAAGCGCCGCCGATGCTGCCACCGGCGGCGAGTTTTTCCGTGCTTGAGAGGGCAATCAGGCGTAAGTGACGGCGATCCGATTGCGACGACGGGCAACGGTACCGACAGCGCCAAAACCCAGAATCATCATTGCCCAGCTCGCCGGTTCGGGAACGGCACCGGCACTGATGCGGAAGTTGCCGACATAGTCATTGCCATCACCGCCCGGCACAGCGACATTCGGCTGGACGGCATCGCCGAGGAAACGCCGATAGGAAAACTCGATAAGCTGGAATTTCGATCCACCGGAAACGATCGAACCGCCGCCGAGAAAAGTGTTCGTGGTCGGCGTGTACTGGCCGGTGAGCGTCTGCCCGCCATCGAACGTCAGGGTGAGATTATAAAAAGGGTCCGAATCGATGGTCGTGCCCGGCGTGAACCCTTCACCGGCGAGCAGCGCGCGGGTGATGCCATTCTGGGCAACCGCGAGATTTATTGGTTCATCATTGGGATTGAGATAATCTCCCAACCCCGGGTTCTGCAGGAACAGTGTATAATTTCCGGTCTGGGCGGTCGTCCAGATCGTGCCGGTCGGGCCCGTCACGGCGGCGCTGGTCAGTGTCAGCGCGTTTGCACCGGTGGCCAGGGAAGCCGCTGACAAAGCGGCAAGCAGTATTTTACGCATCGATGTCCTCCTCATAAATAAACAACATACAACTTGCGAAGGCCCGACTTGCGACAAGTCCATGCGTCCGCAATTCGAAAACGTTCATCGTAGAGACAGGTTCCGTCGAGAAAGTGTAATTTCGCACGGCCGACGCTTGCGTGAGTCACGGTAAGCAGCGACAGCCAGTTTGACCGTCAATCCCTCGCGTGCCGGCCTACAACACCTACTAGAACGCCACGAGAAGGGTGCAACGCCATCGTCGGACTCGCCGACCGCACGTCGCCGCGCGTCAAGCGGTCGGCACTGGCAACGTATTGATCCAGGCGTTGAACAGGATGACAATCGCCGCCACGATCATCAGCGCGGCCTTCACCTTGTTGCCGCCGGGCTGGCGCAACAGCCAGATGCCCATCGCCATCAGCGCAAAGGCGGCTGCGGCGGACAGACCGAAAAGGATCGAGGGTGCGTCGTTCATGCGGGAACCCCTGCCAGCACCTGGTCGACGGCGCGGTGCCATGCCTCGCGCCGTGCCGTGCGCACCGTGCCGTCGCCTTGCGGCAAGAAACGCCGATCGGGCGCGGACATCGCCTCGGCAGCGGCTGCAAGATTGGCGAAGACGCCGGCTCCCACGCCCGCCAGCATCGCTGCACCCAGCGCTGTCGTTTCGATGACCCGCGGGCGCTCGACGGCAATCCCCAGGCTGTCGGCAAGGTCCTGGCACAGCCAGTTGTTGGCAACCATGCCGCCGTCGACCCGCAGCGCCGCCGCCGTGACGCCATCGGCAGCAAGCGCATCGACGAGATCGGCGGTCTGCTGGCCCATCGCTTCGAGTGCGGCGCGAACGATGTGGGCGCGCGTGGTGCCACCAGTGATACCGCTGATCAGTCCGCGGGCGCCGGGTTGCCAGTGCGGCGCTCCCATGCCGGCGAGCGCGGGCACGAACACCACCCCGCCGCTGTCGGGCACGCTTTGCGCCAACGCTTCGCTTTCGGCGCTGCTGGCGATCAGGCCGAGCCCGTCTCGCAGCCATTGCACAGCAGCCCCGGCGGTAAAGATCGCGCCTTCAAGGGCATAGGCCGGCACGCCATCAAGACGCCACGCGACGGTGGAAAGCAGGCGGTGCGTCGACCGCGGCGGCACGGCACCGGCATGGGCGAGCAGGAAACAGCCGGTACCATAGGTTGCCTTCAACCGTCCGGGTTCGAGACACGCCTGGCCGATGGCGGCAGCTTGCTGGTCGCCGGCGCTGCCGGTGATGGGGGTTTCACCGCCCAGCAGCGCGGTCGTGGCGAGCGGCCCGGCACAATCGACGATCGCCGGCAGGATGGCGCGCGGCACGCCGAACAGCGCCAGCAGGCCATCGTCCCAACGGCATGTCTCGAGATCCATCAGCAGCGTGCGGGAGGCGTTGGTGGCATCGCTGACATGGGCCTTGCCGGCCGATAACTTCCAGATCAGCCAGCTTTCGACCGTGCCGGCAAGCAGCCGCCCTTCGGCATGCGCCACGGCAACCGCCGGCCAATTATCAAGCGCCCAGCGGATCTTGGTGCCCGAGAAATAGGGGTCGAGCAACAGCCCGGTTTTCGCCTGCACGGCGGGCTCATGGCCCTGCGCCTTCAACGCCGCGCAGAACTCCGCCGTTCGCCGGTCCTGCCAGACGATGGCGGGGGCGAGCGGTTCGCCGCTGGCCTTGTCCCAGAACACCATCGTTTCGCGCTGGTTGGTGATGCCGATCGTGGCAATGCGCGGCGCGCCGACGCCATCGGCAACTTCGATCAGGCAATCGCGGCTCATCCGCCAGATTTCGGCGGCGTCATGCTCGACCCAGCCCGGCTGCGGATAATGCTGGGTCAGCGGCCGGCCGGCGCTGGCGACGATATCGCCGGTGGCGGTGAAGGCGATGGCACGCGTCGAGGTCGTGCCGGCGTCGAGGACGAGAAGGAGATCGGGCATCATGCCGCCTTCCCTAAACCGCCCGCGGCGACTAGTTAAGCCCGCGCATGACCGACCTGGCCCTTCTTTCCCGTATCCACGATGTCGCCATCATCGGCGGCGGCATCAATGGCGCCGGTATCGCCCGCGATGCCAGCGGCCGCGGGCTGACGGCGGCACTGATCGAAGCCAATGATCTTGGTGGCGCTACCTCGAGTGCCTCAACGAAGTTGATCCACGGCGGACTGCGTTACCTCGAATTCTACGCCTTCGGGCTGGTGCGCAAGGCGCTCGCCGAACGCGAGGTGCTGCTCGATATCGCGCCGCAGATCAGTTGGCCGCAAAGCTTCGTGCTGCCGCATTCCCCTGGCGACCGGCCCGAATGGATGCTGCGTGCCGGGCTGTTCCTCTACGACAACCTCGCCCGCCGCAAGATCGTGCCGGGATCGGAGCGGATCGACTTGCGGCAGGACCGCGCCGGCCGCGCGCTGGCACCGCAATTCACCCGCGCCTTTCGCTATTGGGATGGCTGGGTCGATGATGCCCGGCTGGTCATCGCCAATCTGCAGGATGCGCGGGCCAAGGGTGCGCTGATCTTGCCGCGAACCCGCGTTGTCCGCGCCGATTTCGACGGCGAATTATGGACGCTCACACTGGGTGATGGCAGCAACCTGAAGGCGCGCCGCGTCGTGAATGCCGCCGGCCCCTGGGCCTCGGATGTCGCGCGAAGCGTGCTGGGCCGCAACGACGCCCCGGCACTGCGGCTGGTGCAGGGCTCGCATATCATCACCAAGCGAGTTCATCTCGGCCGCGATGCCTTCATGTTCCAGCAGCCCGATGGCCGCATCATCTTCGTCATTCCCTATGAACGCGATTATTCGCTGATCGGGACGACCGAGCGCGACATCGCCACCCCCGAAGCCGCTGCGATCACCGAGGCGGAAAGCGATTACCTGCTTGCCGCCGCCAATCGCTATCTGTCACGGCCGCTGACTCGCGCCGATATCGTCCACAGCTTTGCCGGTGTGCGGCCGCTGATCCTCGAACAGGGCAAGGGCGATCGCGAAACAACGCGCGATTACCGGCTTGTCGAACATGATGGCGTGCCGGCAATGACGGTGGTCGGCGGCAAGATCACCACCTATCGCGTGCTTGCCGAAGACGTTTTGAAGCGCATTGCGCCTAAATCGAAGCCCTGGACGGCGACCGCCGCCCTGCCCGGTGGCGCGGTGGAAAAGCTTGCCGGAGAAACCGGGCAACAGGCCTTCCAGCGCTGGCTCGAAAACCTGGTTGCGGCCCAGGAAAATTATGATCCCAAACTCGTCAAGCGGCTGGCGCTGACGCTGGGCACCGCTGCCGAACCGCTGCTCACCGGTGGCCTCGGCGCCAATGTCGGCGGCATGTTCGAAGCCGAGCTCGACCATTATGTCCGCAACGAATGGGCAACGTGCGCCGATGACGTGCTGTGGCGGCGCACCAAGATGGGGCTGCATATCGGTAACGCCGGCAAGGCCGATGTGGCGCGCTGGTTCGGCGAGGCGCCGGGGCCGACCGAGCCCGAACTGCCGCTGACCCACCGTTTCGCCACGCCGGGTGGCTGATACGGTGCGGCCCGAACTGGGCCTGACCGGCGAGAGCCGGCGCCCGCAACTGGCCAGCGAACGCTGGCGCCCGCAACCGGCCGGCGACCTGGCGCCGATGCCGGTGTCGCGGCGGCTGCTGGCATTCATCGTCGTCGTCATCGTCCATGCGTTGCTGGTGCTGATGTTGATCACGCTGGCGCCGGAATTTGCCAAGATGGCGGCATCGCCCAAGACGTTCGAAGCCTTTTCAATAAGCGAGCCGACCCCCAAGCCTGCCGAAAAGCCGCAGCAAGCCGCCAAGGCGGCACCGAAATCGGCTGCCCCCGTCGCCAAGGCGCCGCCGGTGGATGTCACCGACACCCCCGAAACGCGGCCGTTCAGCGTGCATCTGTTCGAAGCGATCGACATAACCAAGCTGCCCAACCGCCGCGACGAGCTCGCCAATGCCGATGCCAGCGTCAGCGAAGGCAGCGGCCGCGCCGGCGACAGCGTGGCGGTATCGGGCCCCGGCGGCGGCCCGCAGGGCCAGACGCTGTACCAGGCTGAATGGCAGCGCGAGCCCACCAATGCCGAGCTGAACTATTATCTGCCGCGCGGTGCCCCGCGCAACAGCTGGGCGGTCATCGCCTGCCGCACCGTCGAACGCTTCCGCGTCGATGATTGCGTCGCCATTGGCGAAGGCCCGGCCGGATCGGGCATGGGCGAGGCCATCCGCCAGGCGGCATGGCAATTCCGCGTGCTGCCGCCGCGCATCAATGGCAAGCCGCAGATCGGCAGCTGGGTGCGGATCAGGATAAGCTTCACCGAAGATCCCGACGCCAAGTCCTGAATTTCGTTACCATCTAGCTCGACCAAAACGCTTATCCCGAGCGAAGGCGACGGACGTGGCCACAAGAATTGCGCGTCCCTCGACGTCGCTCGGGCTAAGCGGGTCTGGTGTTTCAACCAAAGCGCAATCGAGCCTGGCACCTTACGCCATGCCGGCTTCCGCCAGGCACTCGGCAAACACCGCGGCTTCGACATTGCCGCCCGACAGAATGACGATCACCGTCTTGCCGGCGATGTCGACGCGCCCCGACAAGGCCGCCGCCAGCGCCACCGCGCCGCCGGGTTCGACGACCAATTTCAGTTCACGAAAGGCAAAGGCGACCGCGCGCGCCGCTTCGGCCTCGCTGACGGCCATTGCCGTCGCGCCATGTGCGCGCAGCGTGTCGAAAGTCAGCGTTGCCATTTTCAGCGTCTGCAGCGCATCACAGCGCGTCGGCCCTGGGTTTTCCACCGGCACGATGGCGCCGCCGGCAAGGCTGCGCACGACATCGTCATACCCTTCGGGCTCGACCGCGATCACCGGCAATTGCGAGCCCGCGGCGAAACCGCTCGCCAACCCGCCACCGCCACAGCACACGAATGCCAGATCGGCGGTGCCACCCAGCGCTGCAAGGTCGGCGACCGCTTCCAGCCCGGCCGTGCCCTGCCCGGCGATGACATGGGGATCATTGAACGGCGGCACCACGACAGCGCCGCGTGTTGCCGCGATACCGGCGGCAATCGCATCGCGATCTTCGGTCAGCCGGTCATAGAACACCACCTCGGCGCCATGACCGCGAGTGCGCTCCACCTTGATCGCCGGCGCGTCGCTCGGCATCACGATGACAGCGGGCATGCCGAGCAATTTCGCGGCCAGCGCCACACCCTGCGCATGATTGCCCGACGAAAAGGCCACGACGCCGCCAGCGCGGTGATCGGCCGGAATCGCCGACAATCGGTTGTAGGCACCGCGAAACTTGAACGAGCCGGTGCGCTGCAGATTCTCGGGTTTCAGGAAGATCCGCGCGCCGGTCGCAGTATCGAGCGCATCCGACCGCAGCAGCGGCGTATGCACCGCCACGCCGGCGATGCGCGCGGCGGCTGTCACGATATCGTCATGTACGACGGTGGAAGTCATTGAAAAACGGCCTTTTCCGGTTTCAAATAGGCTATAGGCAAGCCTTTGAAACGCCAAGCGAAAACATCATTTTTTCGTGTAACAAAAAACTTCTTTACACGTTGGCAACGCGACCCTAGATACGCCCTCCGCTGCCCCATGGGACTTCCACCGCAAGGCAGCTTTGGTGCCGGCCGTTTCCCGGCAACTTTGCTCGACCTGGAGGTCCCTTGAATTGCACGAAAACCATAACGCGCTGGGGGTAGCGCTCGGCCACAAGCCGACACAACCCGTCACACTGGTTCGCCCGCACGCCGCGCATCGCGCTGCCCGTTATTTCCTCGAGAAATTTCCGGGTACGTCGATGTACGCGGTCAAGGCAAATCCCTCCCCCGACCTGATCCGGTCGTTGTGGGACGCCGGAATCACGACCTATGACGTTGCCTCGATCGCCGAGGTGCGCCTGGTGCGTGGCCTGCTGCCGACCGCGACTTTGTGCTTCATGCACCCGATCAAGGGCGAGGAAGCCATTGCCGAGGCGTATCACGTCCATGGCGTGCGCACCTTCAGCCTCGATTCGTTGAGCGAACTCGACAAGATCGTCGGTGCCACCCGCAAGGATGGCATCGATGCCACCGACCTGACGCTCTGCGTCCGGCTGCGGGTATCGTCGTCGCATTCGATGCTCAGCCTGGCGTCGAAGTTCGGCGTTGCCGCCGATGAAGCCGCGCCGCTGCTGATGGCCACCCGCCAGGTCGCCGATGCGCTCGGCATCTGCTTCCATGTCGGTTCGCAGGCGATGAGCCCGCAGGCCTATGCCGAAGCACTGGCACAGGTTCGCGTTGCCATCGTCGGCGCCGGCGTCACGGTCGATGTCGTCGATGTCGGCGGCGGTTTTCCGTCGGTCTATCCCGGCATGGAGCCGGGTGCGCTCGATGCGTATTTCGATGTCATCAGCCGCGCCTATGAAGCGCTGCCGGTGTCGTATTCGGCCGAGCTCTGGTGCGAGCCGGGCCGGGCCTTGTCGGCGGAATATGCCAGCGTGCTGGTCCGCGTCGAAGCCCGTAAGGACGATGTGCTCTACATCAACGATGGCGCTTATGGTGCCCTGTTCGATGCGGCGCATATCGACTGGCGCTTCCCGGTCGCGCTGGTGCGTGAAACCGAATCGCGCGCCAAGCCGGTGGGCTTCAGTTTTTACGGCCCGACCTGCGACGACATGGACTTCATGCGCGGCCCGTTCGAATTGCCGGCCGACATCAAGGCCGGCGATTATGTCGAAATCGGCATGCTCGGCGCCTATGGTTCGGCGATGCGGACGGGCTTCAACGGCTTCACCGCCGGTGCCACGGTCATTGCCCGCGATGAACCGATGGATACGGTCTATGGTGTCACGGAAGAGTCGCCGTCGCGCATTATCAGCATTCGCTGATCCCTGCCCCGGCCCGCGTGCCGGGGCAGTTCAAAACCCGCTCGGCGCCGGAATGATCCGGCCGCGGGCGACGCTGTTGCCAGCGTCGTGCCAGTGACACGCCACTGGAGGCACTTTCATGACTGATCAGATCAACCGCCAGCGCAAGGCCGAGCTGCTTTCGACGCTCGTCGAACACATCGACATCAAGAGCTTCGACGCGCGCCCGATCATCGACGGCATGGCCAAGATGAGCTTCACCTCGCGTGATCTCGCCCGCGCCACCGACATCTACAACCAGATGTTGCAGGACCCCGATTGCTCGATCTTCCTTGTCATCGCCGGGTCGACCAGCGCCGGCGGCTGCATGGATCTCTATGCCGAGCTGCTCGCCAACAACATGATCGACGGCATCGTCGCCACCGGCGCCAGCATCGTCGACATGGATTTCTTCGAAGGCCTTGGCCACAAGCATTATCAGGCGCTCGAAGTGCCCGATGACGACACGCTGCGCTCGCTGCTCATCGATCGTATCTACGACACCTACATCGATGAAGAGCAGCTGCAGGATTGCGACCACACCATCTACGAGATCGCCAACAGCCTCGAGCCCAAGCCTTATTCGTCGCGCGCCTTCATCCGCGAAATGGGCAAGTATCTCGCCGAGCATGGCAAGAAGGCCAACAGCCTCGTCAAGCTGGCGTACGAGCATGACGTGCCGATCTTCTGCCCGGCGTTCGTCGACAGCTCGGCGGGCTTCGGCCTCGTCAAGCACCAGGTCGACCGCGCCAAGGAAGGCAAGCCGTACATGGTGCTCGATGCCATTGCCGACTTCCGCGAACTGACCGACATCAAGATCAAGGCCGGCACCACCGGGCTCCTGATGATCGGCGGCGGCGTGCCGAAGAACTTCATCCAGGACACCGTCGTCTGCGCTGAAATCCTCGGTCACGACGATGTCCAGGTGCACAAATATGCCGTGCAGATCACCGTTGCCGATGTGCGCGACGGTGCCTGCTCGTCGTCGACGCTGCAGGAAGCCGCCAGCTGGGGCAAGGTCAACACCGGCATCGAGCAGATGGTCTTTGCCGAAGCCGGCAGCGTCATGCCGCTACTCGCGTCCGACGCCTATCACCGTGGCTATTGGAACACCCGCGCCAAACGCGCCTGGGGCAAGATGTTCGCCTGAAACGATCCACCTCTCCCCCTGAGGGAGAGGCAAGGACTCGCGAAGCGAGCCGGGAGAGGGGTAACACCCTCCCCCATTTGACTCCCCCACCCAAAAGCATAGACCCTCCGTTCACAAACGGGGGGTCTTTTCACATGCACAGTCCAATTCTGGCGCCGGTCGTCGCTCTGGTCGGCTGGACGCTCGTCATGCTGGTCTGGGCGGTCATCGCCCGGCTACCGGCAATGAAAAAGGCCGGCATCGATGTCGCGACGGCGCGCGGGGGCCGCCCGGGCGGGCTCGACGGCGTGCTCGATGAAAGCGCGCAGTGGAAGATGCACAACTACATCCACCTCGTAGAACAACCGGTGCTGTTCTACGCGATCTGCGGCGTGCTGGCGCTTGCCGAAGCCGGTGGCGGCTTCAACGCACAGCTCGCCTGGGCCTATGTGGCGCTGCGCATCGCCCACAGCCTGGTGCAGGCGACGAGCAATATCATCAAGTTCCGCTTCGCCCTGTTCGGACTGAGCACCATCGTGCTGATGATGCTGACGGCGCATGCCGGCTTTGCATTGCTGCACGCCGGCTGAGGGTCACGCCTTTTTGAGGAACTCGGTCCGCAGCACCAGGCCCTTGATGCCGCCGGCCTTGCAATCGACTTCCTCCGGATCGCCGGTCAGCCGGATGCCTTTTACAATGGTGCCGCGCTTCAGAGTCGTCGAGGTTCCCTTGACCTTCAAGTCCTTGATGAGCGTCACATTATCGCCATCGGCGAGAAGTGTGCCGTTGCTGTCACGTGTTTCCATGGCTGAACCTTGTCTGAAAACCAGTCCTTAGACCCGACGACTCCGTTCAGCAATTCTCGTAGCGCCAGTTGAGCTTCTTGCCCGCCGCGACCTGTTCGACGGTCGTGCCGATCCGCTTCATGCGCGTCGCCAGTTGTTTGGCCCCCAGCACCCATTCGAGATATTCGCGCTGCGCACCCGGCGTCAGCGCGGCAAACCCAGCCTTGGCATCCGCAACGGCCGTCAGCGCCGCCGCCAGATCATCGGGCATCGCCAGCGCGGGCTTCGGCGCAGACTGCCGACGCATCGCCGGTTTGCCTGCGGCGGCGAGCGTCGATGCCGCTCGCAAACAGTCCGTCAGCACCGTATCGCCCGGAAGATCAGCAACGCCTGTCAGCTTGCCGAACTGGCCCATTCCCTCGCCCTTCGCCATCGGCGTGCCGTCGAAGATGCCCAGCCCGGCATGGCCCTTGAAGGCCGCCATCATCGCCAGCGGCCGGCGCTGATGCTCGAAAAAGGGCATGCCCCATTTGATTGTCTCGCTCGCCTCGGGCACCGCAGCATGGACCAGCGCCCGGATATGGTCGAGAATTGGGCGGGCAAAGGGCGCTGCCTTGGCGATATATGCGGTGATCCGGTCATCGTGCGGCATCAGCACCTCCCCCGTGCGAGACTTGTGCCGATGCACGGCACTGCCTAACCTTTGCCAGCATAACAGGGGGACGTTGGCGATGAAATCCGAAATCCTGCAGCCAGTGGCGGTGCTCATTCTCTGGTCGCTGGTAATGTGGCTGTGGATGTATGCCACCCGCCTGCCCGCTATCGCGCGGTCCGGAATCGATGCCAAGGCGATGGTCGGCAGCACTGCCGCCGATCTCGATGCCGCCCTGCCCGGTCCGGTGCAGTGGAAGGCGCACAATTACAATCACTTGATGGAACAGCCGACGATCTTTTACGCAGCGGCGCTTCTGCTGGCAGAGGCGGGCCAGGGCAATGGCCTCAACGCGCAACTCGCCTGGGCCTATGTGGCTTTGCGCATCGTCCACAGCCTGGTGCAGGCAACGGTCAACAAGGTGCCGATCCGCTTTGTGCTGCACTTCATCGGCACATTGCCGCTGATGGCACTGGCGCTGCACGGCGCCCTCAGCGCCTTCTAACGGATGAAGCGCGCCACCAGTTCGACATGGGTGGACCAGCGAAATTGCGCCACCGGCCAAAGTGTTTCAAGCAGATAACCGCCTTTGACCAAAATCTCCGCATCACGCGCGAAGGTATTGGGATTGCAGGACACGCCAACCACGATCGGCACTTTCGATTGCGCGATCATCGCCGCTTGCGCCTGTGCCCCGGCGCGTGGCGGATCGAACACGATGGCATCGATGCCGGCGAGTTCAGCCGCTTGGTAGGGTCGGCGAAACAGGTCGCGATGCGCAATCGTCACCCGGCGGCCGAATTGCCGCGCCGCCGCACCTAGCGCCGCGACGGCCGGTCCGGCGGCATCGGCGGCGAGCACCTGCGCCGTTGCCGACAGCGGCAGCGCGAAAGTGCCCAGCCCGCAGAACAAATCGGCCACCCGCCGCGCCGGGCCGACCGCGGCCAGCACGGCGGCCACCAGCGCTGCCTCGCCCTCGCGGGTCGCTTGCAGGAACGGCGCCGGCGGCAGCATCACCGGCACGCCGCCCATCACCAATTGCGGCGGCCGCGGCATCGCCACCGTTTCGACGCCATGGGCGCCTTCGACCGACAGCCGTGCCAGGTCGTGCGCCGCCGCAAAGGCCGTCAACCGCTCGATCTGGGCCAGGGTTTCGGCGGCGACATTGGCGAGCAGCACATCGGTGCCGCTGTCGCTTGCCGTCAGCGTGATGCCCGCCCCCTGCCCCTCGCCGATCGAACCCTTGAGCAACTGCCGCAGCGGCGCCAGCAGCGCCTGGAGTGCAGGCAGCAGGATCTCGCATTGCTCGATATCGACGATGCGGTGGCTGGCCTCGGCGTTGAACCCCAGTGTCAATTTCCCCTGCCGCCGCACGGCACGCAGCGACGCGCGGCGCCGGCTGCGCGGCGGCGATACGGCGACCGGGTGGATAGTACCCGCCACGATCCCCAGTGTTGCCAGCGGCCGGATGATGCGATCGACAACAAAGGCGTCGTAATCCAAAGCGTTGACGTGCTGGAGCTGGCAGCCGCCGCAATCGGCGACATGGCGACACGGCGGCACGACGTGGCGCGGCCCGGGGATGATGGTCGCGACATCGCCCGCAAAGGTGACTGTGTCTCCGATGGTGGCGCCAACGACGAAGCGCCCGTCTTCGGTCACGCCATCGCCGCGTCCGGCAAGGCGAACGATGGCCTGCGCGTCGCTCACAATGCGGCCAGCACGGCGGGCAAAAGGCCCGGCAGATCATCGGCGATCAGCCCCGGGCCACCCCGCAGCCCCGCATCGCCGTGCAGCCACACCCCGGCGCGGGCGGCGTCGAAGGGTGTCATGCCCTGTGCCAGCAGCGCCGCGATGATGCCGGTCAGCACATCCCCCGACCCCGCGGTCGCCAGCCAAGGCGCGGCATGCAGGTTGATGCCGATGCGGCCATCAGGCGCCGCGATGATGGTTTCGGCGCCTTTGAGCACGATGACGCTGCCACTGGTAACGGCAGCCGCCGCCGCGGCGCCGACCCGGTCTGGTCCAATCGCGCCGAACAGCCGTGTGAATTCGCCGTCATGCGGCGTCAACACGCGCGGCGCCGTCGCTTCGCCAAAGCCGGTCGACGGCAGCGCCGCAAAACCCCCGGCATCGATGACCAGCGGCGTATCGCCGGCGAGCAGGCGATACATCCAGTCGCGCCCGCGCTGGTCAGCGACCAGCCCCGGCCCGATCGCGATGACGCCAAGCCGCGGATCGGCGAGCATTGCCACCGCTTGCGCATCGCTGCGCCGCATGATGGCGGCTGCGGGCTGGCTTTCGCCCGCACCCGCAAGCATCACCACGCCGGCGCCCGAGCGCAGCGCCGCCAGCGCGGTCAGCTGCGCCGCGCCGCCGCGTTCCGGTGCGCCTTCGATCACCAGCACCGCGCCGCGGCGATATTTGTGCGTATCCGCCGGCAGATCCGCGCGACGGGGGGGCGGCACGCGGCGCGCGCCGTTCTCGGGCAGCGGCACCCCGATGTCGGCAATAACGATTCGTCCCGAAAGCGCGCGCCCTGCCCCCAGCGCCTGGCCGCGCTTCATGGCACCGAAGCAGATCGTCATGTCTGCCGCCAGCGGACGGCCGAGACAGGCGCCCGTCAACGCATCGATCCCCGATGGCGTATCCAGCGCAACGACGGTCGCCCCGCAGCCGCGCAAGCGATCGAGCGCCGCCTGTACCGCCGCATCTAGCGGCCGTTGCAGGCCAGTGCCGAACAGCGCGTCGATGATCAGCGGCGCCGGCGCGGCCTCCTCCAGCGACTCCGCCGGTCCAGTCCAGCGCGCCGCCACCGTCGCCGCCGGCGCACTGCGCACCGGGCCTGACGCCGCGACGCGCACCGAGCGACCGCTTGCCTGCAACAAAGCGGCCACCGCATAACCGTCGCCGCCATTGTTGCCCGGCCCGCACAACACCAACACCTGCCGTGCAGGCGCGAATCGGTCGATCGCCAGCGCCGCCGCGGCAGCCGCGCGTTCCATCAGACGCAGCGCCGGGGTACCCGCGGCAACCGCCGCTGCCTCCGCTGCGCGCATGGCGTCCGGGCTCAGCAGTGCCGCACCTCGACCGATTGTCAGCATGACGGGCTTGTCTTCATACCGGCGGGGTGTAACAAGCCGCGCCGATCATGGCGCGCACCAAATTCATCTCTGCATCGTTGCTGGCGCTGACGCTCGGCCTGTCGGCCTGTGCGCCATCGCCGCTCTATGTTCGCACAAGTCGGGGCGGCACCGTCGGCGAAATCCCGCGCGATGGCCGAGGTGAACCGATCTGGTCGGCGATCCGCCCCGCGCCTGCGGTCATCCCGCAGGCGCCGCAACCGCCCGCCGGTGGCATCCCGATTATTCCTCCGCACAACTGATCTGCGCGGCGCTTCGCCGTCGCGATCAGATATCGGCAAAGACGTGCGTTTCGGCGCGTGCACCTGGATGCGTCACCGCCCCCTGCCGTGCCGAGCCGACATTCTGGGCAAAGCGCCAGATCGCCCCCGATTGATAATCATGCTGGCGCGGTTGCCAGGCGGCCCGGCGCGCCGCCAGCACATCGGCCGGCACATCAAGGTCAATCGTGCCGGCGGCGGCATCGATATGAATGATGTCGCCGTCCACAACGAGGCCGATCGGGCCGCCCTCGGCCGCTTCCGGGCCGACATGGCCGATGCAGAAGCCGCGCGTCGCGCCCGAAAAGCGCCCGTCGGTGATCAGCGCGACATGCTCGCCCAGGCCCTGGCCATAGAGCGCCGCGGTCGTCGAGAGCATCTCGCGCATGCCGGGACCGCCCTTGGGGCCCTCATAACGGATGACGACGACGCTGCCCTTTTCGATCTTGCGGGCCTCGACCGCGGCGAAGCAATCTTCCTCGCAATCGAACACTTGCGCCGGGCCACTAAACTGCAGGCGCGCCATGCCGGCGACCTTGACGATAGCGCCATCGGGGGCAAGCGAGCCCTTCAAGCCGACGACACCGCCGGTCGGTGACAGTGGATTCGAGACCGGGTAAATGACCTTCTGGTCGGGGTTCCAGGTGATTTCATCGATGTTTTCGGCGAGCGTCTTGCCGGTCACCGTCATGCAGTCGCCGTGCAGGAAACCGGCGTCGAACAGCGTCTTCATCAGCATGTAGACGCCGCCGGCATCGTACATGTCCTTGGCGACATACTTACCACCGGGTTTCAAGTCTGCGATGTAAGGCGTTGTCTTGAATATCTCCGCCACATCGAATAGGTCGAAATCGATACCGGCTTCATTGGCCATGGCGGGCAGATGCAGCGCGCCGTTGGTCGACCCGCCGGTGGCGGCGACGATACGCGCGGCGTTCTCGAACGCCTGCCGCGTGCAAATGTCACGCGGGCGGATATTGCGCTCGATCAGCGTCATCACCTGCTTGCCGGCGGCGATGGCGATATCGGCGCGGCTGGCATAGGGCGCCGGCGCCATGTTCGAATGCGGCAGCGACAGGCCGATCGCCTCCCCCACGCATGCCATGGTGTTGGCGGTGAACTGGCCGCCACAGGCGCCATGGCCAGGGCACGCGACCTTTTCAAGCGCCGTCAACCGCGCCAGCGGACACGTGCCCGCCGAAAAGCCGCCAACCGCTTCGAAAACGTCGACCACGGTAACGTCCTTGTTCTCGAAACTGCCCGGCAGGATCGACCCGCCATAGACGAAGATCGACGGCACGTTGAGCCGCAGCATCGCCATCATCATCCCGGGCAGCGACTTGTCGCATCCGGCAAAGCCGACAAGCGCGTCATAGCAATGCCCGCGCATCGACAATTCAATCGAATCGGCAATCACCTCGCGGCTGACCAGCGAGGACTTCATCCCCTGATGGCCCATCGCAATGCCATCTGTGACGGTGATGGTGTTGAAACGCCGCGGCATGCCGCCGGCTTCGTTTACCCCCTGCCGGCAGACATCGGCCTGGGCATCGAGGGTGGTATTGCACGGCGCACTGTCGTTGCCCGCCGAGGCGATGCCGACGAACGGCCGGGCGATTTCTTCCTCGGTCAGCCCCATGGCATAATAATAGCTGCGATGCGGCGCGCGCTCGGGGCCGACCGAAACATGCCGGCTGGGCAGCTTTGACTTGTCGAAACGCGGCACGGGCGATCCCCTTTTCAATCCGGCGCTTCGTTGCGCACAACCGGCTTGCCGGTCAAGGCGCTGTTTAGCCCCCCAGCGCGACCGCGAGCGTTTCGGCGATTATCGGCGCCAACCGATCGGCCCAGCGCGCGACATCGACCGGCGTGGCAAGGCCATCCTGGCGGATTTCAAGCCCGAGATACGGGATGCCGGCCATTTCGGCGTGGCGATCCATCGTGTAATTCAATTCGCGCCCCGAATAAGGCTGGTTGTCGCCGACTTCCAGCCCCTCGAACCGCAAGGCGCGCATGGCGATACGCGCCGCCGCATCATCGCGATTGTACAGGATACCGATCGGCCACGGGCGTTTCTCATCGGGAAAGGTCGCGCGCGCCGGGGTGAAGCTGTGCACCGACACGATCAGCGCCGGGCGAATGGCCTCGATCTGCGCCGCGATGGCGGCATGATAGGGCATATGAATGGCTGCGATGCGCAAGTCGCGCTCGGTCGCCGACAGCGCCAGATTGCCGGGGATGACATGGCCATCGCTGGCGCCCGGAATGACATCGCGCACCGCCGGATCGCGGTTGAGGTCGACAACGAGCCGCGTAACAGTGGCGATGAGCGCGGGCGCCTCGAGTCGCGCCGCCAGCGCTTCACTGAGCGCGGCCGTGCCGATATCGACGGCAATGTGATTCTCGAGCAGCGCCGGATCGATCCCGAGGTCGATTCCCGGCGGTACGGCGTTCGACGCATGATCGGCGATGATCAGCATCGGCGCGCCGCCGGCGATCAGGCGCGGCGCGGTCATTGCCCGAAGACCGGCTTGCGTTTTTCGAGGAAGGCCGCGACGCCTTCGTGAAAATCCGGCCCGGTGAAGGCGGCGTTGAAGCCGGTCACCGAATGCGAATCATCATCGTGCACGCCTTCGATGATGCGCTGGACGATCGCCTTGCTGGCGCGCTGGCTGGCGGGCGACATGGCGAGCATCTGGTTGGCGAGCGTGTTCACCGCCCCTTCCAGATCATCGGCGAGTTCCTGCACCAGCCCGATGCGCAGCGCTTCGGCGGCATCGATCAGCATCGCCGAAAACAGCAGGCGCTTGGCCTGGGCCGTGCCGACCAGATCGATCAGCAGCCGCGTATCGTGCAGCGGATAGACCAGCCCCAGTTTGGCCGGGGTGATGCCCATCCGCGCCCGCGGGCTAGCGATGCGCACGTCGCAGGCCAGCGCAATGCCGCAGCCGCCGCCGACGGCATCGCCATCGATCATCGCGATCGTCGGCTTGGGCGCCCGCGCCAGCGTGATCTGCGTGGCGCGAATCGCCGCCTGGTTGCGGTCGCGCCACACCGGTTCGGCCGACCGCGCGGCGAATTCACCGATATCGGCACCGGCGCAGAACGGCCCCACGTGCGCCGATCCGACCACCAGCAGCCGCACCGACGGGTCGGCCATGGCGGCGTTGACCAGTTGCGGAAACGCCTCCCACATTGCCTGGTCCATGGCGTTGCGTTTGTCGGGGCGGTCGATCTGCAAGCGGGCGATGCCGCCGGCGCTGCTCAGGCGAAGATTATCGTGCACGGGCGATCCTTCTTGTCCCGCCTGTCATAGGCGAGCCGGCGCGCGGCACAAAGAAAAAGAGCCCGGCTGAGGGGGAAGCCGGGCCCTTAGGCATCCTGGGGTCAGGATATCGGGGAGAAGAAACTTACTGAGCGGTCAGTTCCGCCGTTACTGAGCGGTCTGCGCAGCCGTCACTGAGCGGTCGGCTCCGCCGTTACTGAGCGGTCGGCGCAGCCGAGGTCAGCGCCGCCATGTCGGTGCCGAGCGCCTTGGCAGCGGCCGAAAACTTCTTGCCGGCTTCGTTGCGGGCACCGGCTTCGCACAGCTTTTCACCGACGTTGACAAGGTTGAGCGCCTTGCGTGCCTGGTCGGGCTGGGCGGTGGTGGCAACGGTGCGGATCTGGCCCGGGGCGGTGGCGCAGATGCCGGCTTCGGCGGCCATGGCGGGAGTCGCGGCAGCGGCGATGAACGCAGCGCTGATGGCGAAAGCGAGCGGGGCGAGGATGAGGCGGTTGGTCATGATGTCTTCCTTTCGACGGTCAAATCAGGGCGGGGGATGCCCGGTTGAGCATTACTCAGTTCAACTGAGTGGAGCTTTAAGTGACACTCAGAAGCCCGTCAAGCAGAAATCTGAGTGCCAATCAAAATAAATTTTGTTGCGACGCAACATGACAGGTGTCGGCCTGGTTGACGTTTACGTCAAGCAAATATTGCTGCGATGCAGCAGCATGCATCGGCCAGAACTGCCAGCAGTCGCGCGGATCAGACCAGATGCGTTTCCGCCAGCCACCAGCCACGCTCCGACAAAGCCGCCGCTGCCGCCGCGCGGGCCTGGTTATCGGGATAGAGCGCCAGGCACGTTGCGCCCGATCCGCTCATCCGCACCAGCAATGCACCGCCGGCGGCTTCGAGTGCCGCCAGCACATCGGCCACCACCGGCGCGATTGCGATTGCCGCGTTGGTCATGTCGTTGCGCAGGCAGGTAAGCGCAGCCCCGGGGGCGATGCCGCCAAGGTCGATCCGATCCCAACCAGCGAATACCGGCCCGGTCGGCACCGCCACACGCGGATTGACAAGCAATACCGGCGTGCCCGCCAGCGCCACCGGCCAGGGCGCCAGCGCTTCGCCGCGCCCGCTGCCGAAACAGGTCTGCGAGGCGACACAGGCCGGCACATCCGAACCCAGTGGATCGGCAAGTTCCAGCAACCGTGCCACCGGCCAATCGAGACCCCAGAAGCGATCGAGCAGGCGCAGCGCCGCCGCCGCATCGGCCGAGCCTCCACCGAGCCCGGCCGCGACCGGAATATGTTTTTCAAGCGTCAGCGCTGCGGCAGGCTTGATACCCGCTGCCGCGGCAAGCGCGCGTGCTGCCTTCAGGACAAGATTGTCGTCCCCCTGCCCCGCTGGCCCGGCAAATTCGCCGGACACCTGTAACGACAGCGTGTCGGCGGGCGCCACCGACAACAGGTCGCCGAAATCGGTGAAGGCAAACACCGTTTCGAGATCATGATAGCCATCATCGCGCCTGCGCCGCAGGTGCAGGGCAAGGTTGAGCTTGGCGGGAGCGAGTTCGGTGAGGCGCATGGCGCGTGTCTTGCCCGTCACCACCGCGCCGGGCAAGGTTCAGGAGGGCGCGGCCATCACCAGCGCCGCTTCGAGCCCGACATCGAGCTTGGCATTGAGCGCCTTGCGCTGTGCCGGGGTCGGATCGAGATCGAGCGCGGCGCGCCAGCGGAAGCGCGCATCGATGCGCCGCCCGACCTGCCAATAGGCATCGCCGAGATGTTCGGTCACCGTCGGGTCGGTCGGCTCGATGATCGCCGCCTGTTCGAGCGCGGTGACGGCTTCGGCAAAGTGGCCCTGGCGATAATGGCTCCAGCCGAGCGAATCGATGATGCCGCCATCCCCCGGTCGCAATTTGGCGGCGCGCTCGATCAGCTTCGTCGCCTCGACCAGATTGCTGCCGCGATCGAGCATCGAATAGCCGAGATAGTTGAGCACCGTCGGTTCATCGGGGGAACGATACAGCGCCTCCCGCAGATCGGCTTCGGCCGCCGGCCAATTGCCGCCGCGCTCGTGCATGCTGCCGCGCAGGAAGAACAGGCTCCAGCCCGCCGACCCCTGCCCTGCCACGGCGATCGCCTTGTCATAGGCAGCAATCGCATCCTTGAAGCGCTCACCGCGGCGGTGCCAATCACCGAGGCGCGTCCAGTCTTCGCTTGTCGAAGCCGGCGCGCTTGTGGCGGCGGTCAACAGCGCGCCGGCATCGCTGTCCCGGCCCATCGCTTCCAGCACTTCGGCACGCCGGGTCGCGGCGGCGCCAGCCAGCGCATCCCCCGGCGTCACCTGGTCATAAGCGAGCAAAGCCGTCGCATTGCGCCCGCTGCGCGCCAGCACATCGCCGCAAATCAGCCAGCTCGCCGTGACATCGGGCGCGAGGAAAGTGCCGATGCGCGCGAATAGCAGTGCCAGCGGCACTGGCTTGTCACGCGACAGGTCGGTCGCCAGTCGCGCCGCCATCCAGCCGATACCGCGCCGCGGATCGGGCGCCAGCGCGCCGATGCGCTTGCCGGCGGCCAGCCGCGCCCGGGCGACGGCGAGCGTGGGATCATTGCCCTCCAGCACCTTCATCGCGCCATCGCGATCGCCGGCTTCGGCGCGCGCGTCAGCCTCGCCTTGTCGCAGGAAACTGATGCCGCCGCCGGTTCCCGATCGCAGGTCGGCATAGGCGGCGGCCGCTTCGGCATATTTCCCCGAGGCCGCCAGCATGTGCGCCCGCTGTTCGGCGATATAGGAGCGCGCAAAGCCGCTGAAATTGCCGGGGTCGAGCTTGGCGAGTGCCTGCCCGGTCTTGCCGCGGGCGTGGAGCATCCAGGCTTCGACGATTGGGCCGACGACCACGGCATAGCCGGCGCTGGCGATGCCCGTTCGCAGCCCATCGGCGGCTGGCCAATCCTTTTTCAACACCGCTTCGGTGAGCCGAACCAGCGCCAGGTCCGAATCCTGCTGGCCGGCGGCGGCGAGCTGCCGGGCGGTATCGAACGCCAGTTTGCTGTCACCTGCGGCAACGGCGATTTCAAAGGTGCGGCGGGTCAGCTCGGCCTGCTGCCCATCCTGGGCGCGCGCAGTGTTGAAATAGCGCGCGGCGCGATCGAGCGAGTCGGCGGTCTGCGCGTAGCGGCCGAGGACATAGCTGTGGAGCGCGCTGTCAGGAGGCATGTCGGTCGGGCGCGCGGAGGCGGCGGACGCGGTGGCGGCGAGGAGCAGGATGAGCGGGCGATGCATGGGGGGAGAGTGGCGGGGTTATAGGGGGAAGTCTAGCTTTGGGACTTTGGGACGGGTTGAAGGCAGAAAGCAAGCAAGAGCTTGGGCAAAGCCCAAGCAGACGTAAGACGAGTCCGGTTGGCTTTAGGCCAACCGCCTCGCTGGCTGGGCTTGCGCGAGTCCGCGCATAGCTTCGCTATGCTTGGCCGCGCTGCGCCTTACATATTCGGATAATTCGGTCCCCCACTCCCCTCAGGCACCACCCAGGTGATATTCTGCGATGGATCCTTGATATCGCACGTCTTGCAGTGGACGCAGTTCTGCGCGTTTATCTGGAAGCGCGGTTCGCCGATGTCCTGCCCGACGACTTCATACACCCCGGCCGGGCAATAGCGCTGTGCCGGCTCGGCCCACACCGGCAGATTGACCTCGATCGGGATGCTGGGGTCCTTGAGCGTCAGGTGGATCGGCTGATCTTCCTCGTGATTGGTGTTCGACAGGAAAACGCTGGTCAGCTTGTCGAAACTGTAGACGCCATCGGGCTTGGGATAAGCGATCGGCTTGGCATCCGCGGCCTTCTTCAATGACTTGTAATCGGGATGATTCTTCATCGTGAACGGCAGGCCATAGCCCAGATATTCCATCCACATCGTTACGCCCGCCAGCCCGGTGCCGACCAGATTGCCGTATTTCTCCACCAGCGGCAGCGTGTTGCGCACCATCCTGAGCTCTTCGTAGACCCAGCTCTTCTTGTAGGCCTCGCCATAGTCGGCGAGTTCGTCGCTGGCGCGTTGGCTGGCAATTGCCTCCACGGCCGCCTCGGCGGCCATCATGCCGGTCTTCATCGCGGTATGGCTGCCCTTGATGCGCGGCACGTTGACGAAACCGGCGCTGCAGCCGATCAGCGCGCCACCCGGGAAGGTCAGCTTGGGCACCGATTGCCAGCCACCATCGTTGATCGCGCGTGCGCCATAGGAAACGCGGCGGCCACCCTCCAGGATCGCCTTGATCGCCGGATGCGTCTTCCAGCGCTGGAATTCATCGAAAGGCGACAGATACGGGTTCGAATAGTTGAGCCACACCGAAAAGCCGAGCGCGACCTGGCCATTGGCCTGATGATAGAGAAAGCCGCCGCCATTGGCATCGCTGAGCGGCCAGCCCTGGGTGTGCGTAACGAAGCCCGGCTTGTGCTTTTCAGCCGGAATGTCCCAGAGTTCCTTCAGTCCGATGCCATAGATCTGCGGCTGGCTGTTCTTCGCCAGGTCGAAATGCTTGATCAGCTGCTTCGACAGATGGCCGCGCACGCCTTCGGCAAAGAAGGTGTATTTGGCGTGCAGTTCCAGCCCCGGCTGCCAGCTGTCCTTTTTCGTGCCGTCACGGGCGATGCCCATATCGCCGGTGGCGACGCCCTTGACGCTGCCATCGTCGTTCCACAGGATTTCGGCGGCGGCAAAGCCCGGAAAAATCTCCACGCCCAGCGCTTCGGCCTGCCCCGCCAGCCAACGGCACAGATTGCCGAGAGAGACGGTATAACAGCCCTTGTTGTTCATGAACGGCGGCATCAGCGCGTGTGGAAATTCGGTCTTGCCGGTTTCGCTGAGAATCCAGTGGTGGTTTTCCACCACCGGTACCGTCATCGGGCTGTCCATCGTCCGCCATTCGGGCAGCAGTTCATCGAGCGCCTTGGGGTCGACGACTGCCCCCGACAGAATGTGCGCGCCGATCTCCGACCCCTTTTCAAGAATGCAGACCGACAATTCGATACCATGGTCGGCCGCCGCCTGTTTGGCGCGGATTGCCGCCGACAGGCCGGCCGGGCCGCCGCCGACAATCACCAGGTCATAGGGCATCGATTCACGTGTGGTCATGGCTTTGCCTTCTTGCGTCCCCTTGGCGAAGCGCGGTTGTCGATGTTGCCATCGGCACGTCGCGGCTTTGCCATGATTCAACAGATACGGAAGCCGGACGGGCTTGACCAGAGCATCATCGGTCGCATCATGACGCTGTGCAAATGTCCACGCAAATATCCGCGTTCGAAGCCGCCGATGCGCTCGCCTGGCTGGTAACCGCCGGCGTCGATTGTCCGGTCGATGAAATGCCGCGCAATTGGCTGGCAGCGCCGGTAGCGGTCGCGGCGGCGCCGGTGGTGCAGCCATCGCCAGCGCGGGCACCTTTGCCCGGCACCGCTGCGCCGCGGGCCTCGGCCAATCCCGCCATGGCGCTGGCAACGGCTGCACTCAGCCTGCCCGCGCTTGCCGACGCGGTTACCGGCTTCGTCCATCCCCTGCGGCAGACAAGCCCGCCGCGGTTGATCGGCGGCGACGGCGACGCGCTGGTGCTGACCGATTTGCCCGATGAAGATCCGGCGGTGCAGCGCCTCGCGCAGCGCATGCTGGCCGCGATCGGGCTCGAGTCCGGCGCTTACCGGCAGCTCAACCTGTTGCCTTGGGCGCCCCCCGCCGGGCGACCGCCGCGCGAACCAGAACTTGCCGCCTTTGCGCCATTTGTGACGCGGGCCATCACGCTGGCGGCACCGCGTGCGATCCTGGCGTTCGGTGGCAATGCCGCGGCGCTGACAGGCGAAAGCGGCGGCATCGCGACGTTGCGCGGCAAATGGCTGGCGGTGGGCGATGTGCCGCTGCTCGCGACCTTCCACCCGCGCCTGCTGTTGAAGCAGCCCGAACTGAAGCGCCTCGCCTGGGCCGATCTGCAGGCCTTCGCTGCAAGGTTGGCAGCATGATTCGTCCTGCCCTGCTTGCGCTCCTGTTCACGACCGCACCGGCAATGGCAGCGGCGCCCGGCGACCAGATATTGACGGTCACCGCCGATCGCCCCGGCATCACCGCCCGCCAGCGCGCCGTGCCACCGCAATTGTCGCCCGCCGAGCGCGCCGCCTACACACAGATATTTCGCAATATCGAAGCCGGCCGGCTGTCGCAGGCTGAAACCGGCATCGCCGCGATCGGCCCCGGGCTGCTCACCGAAACCGCACGAGCGCAACTGATCATCGCCCGCGGCGCCGGCAAACTGGGCCGCGCCGAACTGGCCGAATGGCTGGCAACCTATCGTGACTTGCCGCAAGCGCCGCGCATTGCGCAACTGGCGAGCAAACTGCCCGGTGCCGATTCAGCGCCGCTGCCATTGCTGCCCACCATCCGGCCATTCCGCACAGTGCGCGCCAGCACAACCCGGCTCGACACGCCCGCCAGCGATCTCGCCACCGGCGCGACGCTCAAGGCGCTGCTCACCATGGACCGCAACGCCGAAGCCGAAGCGCGCTGGTCCGCTGCCGATCTGTCACCGCTGGCGCGCAGCCAATGGGCGCACCGGCTGGCGTGGAGCTATTATGGCGCCAACGACAATGATGCCGCGATTCGACTCGGGCTGGAGGCGGCGCGAGGCCCTACGCTCGGCAATACCCAATTCGCCGCCATGGGCGCCTGGACCGCCGGGCTCGCGGCGTTCCGCACCGGCCGCTACGATATTGCCGCCACGGCGTTCGACCTGATCGCCGAAAAAGCCCCCGCCGCCGATACCGCCGCCGCTGCCGCCTATTGGGCCAGCCGTGCGCATCTCGCCGCCGGCCGCCCCGAACTGGTTGCCGATCGTTTGCAAACCGCCGCCCGCCAGCCCAACGGCTTTTACGGCCTGCTCGCGCGGCGTGCCCTTGGCCTTGCCCCGGCGCAGACCTGGGACGAACCCGATTTCATCACTGCCGACTGGAACCACCTGAAAACCATTGCCGGCGCACGCCGCGCCGCGGCGTTGATCGAGATCGGCCAGATCGGGCTCGGCGATCGCGAGCTGCGGCACCTCACCCAGATCGCGCCCGAAGGCGAGTATCCGGCGTTGCTGCGGCTGGCGGCCCGGCTCGGTCTGCCGGCAACGCAGTATCAGCTGGCGGTGCGCCCCCCTGTCGGCATCGAAGCGCCGCTTTCGGCGCGCTATCCCGCGCCCGATTGGCAGCCGGCGCGTGGCTGGCGGGTCGATCGCGGGCTGGTCTTTGCCCATGCCCTGCAGGAATCGGCCTTCATCACCACCGCCACCTCGCGCACCGGCGCCAAGGGGCTGATGCAGTTGATGCCCGCCACCGGCAAGCAGGTTGCCGCCGAAATCCGCGAACAGGCATTGGCCAGCGGCGCCGAAGCCGTTGTCGGCGACATGGCCGACCCGGCGTTCAACATCGAAGTCGGCCAGACCTATCTCGAGGCGCTGCGCGACATGAGCTATACGCAGGGCCTGCTGCCCAAGGTCGTCGCCGCCTACAACGCCGGGCCGGGCAGCGTGCAGCGCTGGAACGCCAGCCTCGATGATCGCGGCGACCCGTTGCTGTTCATCGAAAGCATCCCGTTTTCGGAAACCCGTCACTACGTCGAAATAGTGATGCGCAATTACTGGATGTACCAGCTGCGCGATGGCGTTGTGCCGCCGAGCATGGATGCGCTCGTCGCCGGGCTATGGCCGCGTTTTCCGGGCCTGCCGGGGGCGCCGGGCGTGAAGCGCCAGGCGCAGCCCGTCAGCGTGCCGGTGCCGGTGCCGGGACTGCGCATCACCCCCAATCTGCGCATCGACGGTGATGACATCGTGACGGCCGCGGCCGGGCGGTGATAGGCTGGCGCCATGCCCATCGATACCAGCCGCGCCTTCATCCCCGTCCGCATCGCGGTCATGACGGTATCCGACACGCGTACTGCGGCCGATGACCGGTCGGGCGATACGCTGGTCGAACGCCTGACCGGGGCCGGCCATACCCTTGGCGCGCGCACCATCTGCAAGGACGAAGTGCCGCTGCTGGTGGCGCAGTTCAACGCCTGGATCGATGATCCGTCCATCGATTGCATCATCAGCACCGGCGGCACCGGCGTCACCGGCCGCGATGTCACCCCCGAAGCGCTGGCGCAGGTGCAGGAAAAGGAAATTCCGGGTTTCGGCGAGCTGTTTCGCTGGCTCAGCTTCCAGTCGATCGGCACCTCGACGATACAGTCCCGCGCCTGTGCCGGGGTGGCGCGCGGCACCTATATCTTCGCCCTGCCCGGCTCGACCGGCGCGGTGAAGGACGGCTGGGACGGGATCCTGCGCGATCAGCTCGACAGCCGCCACCGCCCCTGCAATTTCGTCGAACTGATGCCGCGCCTCACCGAGCGCTGATCAGACCTTCACATCGGGCTTCGCCGGTTTGTTCTTGTCCGTGGCCTTCGCAGCTTCTTCGGCGGCGTTGACCATCCGGGCCATATCGGCATCCACCGTCGACCACCAGTCGATCACGTCCTTGAAATTGTCGAGCGTCAGGCCGCCGGTCGTGGTGACCGCCAGCTCGAGATTGAGATCGCCATCCTTGTCGATATAGGCGCGGCCGAAGGTATATTTGGCATTATAGGCATTGGCCAATGCGATCGTGTGCCAGGACTGCGCCTTCCACCAACTGCTGAACATCAGCGTCTTGCAGCCGACCGCCTTGTCATCGTCATCGCAGTTGCAGAAATCGATCGCATAGTCGGAACCGTTGGTGGCGCTGGCGATAAAGGGTTTGCCGCGCTTGTTCGGTTTCAATTCCGCCTTGTAGCCCGCGGCCTGGACCGCTGCGGCAACCCCTGCCGGATCGGCGGCCAGCACGGTTTTCGGTGCATCCGCCGCGGCGGCAGCGGTCGATAGTCCGAACAGCAGCAACGCAATCATCCGGTTACGCATGCGAGCATTCCCCCGTTGCAGATCATCCCCGTTCCTTGATAGCCGCCACGCGTGTCCCTGCCCAGAGTGGCGCGGTCGCGAAAACAATCGTTTCGGTGGCTTTTTGTGGGCAGGCCGAGTGCGACCTGCCACTGTGCGGTCATGGCCCTTCCGCTCGAATCATCGGCATTCAAGGATATTGTCATCGTTCTCGGTGCGGCGGGTCTCGTCATTCCGGCCTTTGCGGCGCTGCGCATCTCACCGGTGGTCGGCTTCATCCTGTTCGGTATCCTGGCCGGCCCCTTCGGGCTCGGCGCGCTGGTCGGGGCGTATCCTCAGCTGGCCTATATCACCATTTCCCATGCGGAAGCGTTGGCGACACCGGCCGAAATGGGCATCTCGCTCCTGCTTTTCGCATTGGGGCTTGAATTGTCGGCGGAGCGGCTGCGTACCATGCGCCACCTGGTTTTCAGGCTCGGCAGCGCGCAACTGCTGGTCTGTACGCTCGGGCTTGCCTTGCTGCTGCTGCCCTTTGCGCTCGGCGCCGTGCCGACCCTGGTGCTCGCCATCGCCATGGCGCTGTCGTCGACCGCGGTCGGCCTGCAAATGCTCAGCGCCAGTGGCCGCATGGGTAGCCAGGCCGGGCGCACCGCCTTCGGCATCCTGCTGCTGCAGGACATCGCCATCGCGCCAGTACTGCTGCTGTTCGGCGCCGGCAGTGCCGCAGGCGGTTTCGGCCCGGCGCTTGCTGTCGGGCTGCTCGCCATCGGTGCGATCACCGTTGCCGGGCGCCTGCTGGTGCCACCGCTGTTCCTGCAAGCGGCGCGCACTCGGCGCCCCGAATTGTTCCTGGCCGCTGCGCTCGTCGTCCTCATCGGCAGTGCCAGCGTCGCCACCGCGGCCGGCCTGTCGCCGGCCGTCGGGGCGCTGGTCGCCGGCATCATGCTCGCCGAAACCGATTATCGCCGCCAGATCGAAGCGGCGATCGCGCCGTTCCAGGGCCTCCTGCTCGGGGTGTTCCTGATCTGGGTGGGCATGCAGCTCGATCTTGGCGCGATCGCTGCCGATCCGCTGCTTATCCTCGGCGGCGTCGCTGCCGTCTGCCTGCTGAAATCGGGCCTGCTTTATGTCCTGTTGCAACGCTTCGGCCGCGGTCGCGGCGTGGCGGCACATATCGCGCTGCTATTGGCGGCGCCATCCGAAACCAGCCTGATCCTGCTTGCCGCCGCCAACGCCGGCGGCCTGTTGCCTGCCGGCGTTTCGGCGATCGCGCTGCTGGTCACCGGCCTGTCACTGGCGATTGCACCACTGCTCGGCCTTGTCGGGCAACGGCTCGAAAGCCGCTTCGGCCCGGCCCGCAACAGCGATCATGCCGACGAAGCCCCCGTGCCCGGCCGCACCGTCATCATCGGCTATGGCCGCGTCGGCCGGCTCGTCGCCACCATGCTCGAAGCGCATGGCCAGCCCTATCTCGCGGTCGACAGCGATCCCGATGAAGTCATCCGCCTGCGCCTAGCGGGCAAGCCGATCATCTATGGCGACGCCCGCCGCCCCGAACTGCTCGATGCGCTGGGGCTCGATACCGCCCGCGCCGTGGTGCTGACCATCGACGCAGCGCAAAGCCTCGATACACTGGTGCGCTTGATCCGTGAACGCCATCCGGGGCTGTGCGTCGTCGCCCGCGCCCGCGATGCCGATCACGCCCGGCGGCTGTATGCCAAGGGCGTGACCGATGCCGTGCCCGAAACGGTCGAATCGAGCCTGCAACTCGCCGAAGCCGTGCTCGTCGATCTCGGCGTACCCATGGGACTGGTCATCGCTTCGATCCATGAAAAGCGTGCCGAACTTCGCGGCCGCATCCAGGGTGACAGCAACACGCCGGTGCGCACAGCGCTATCGCGGCGCAAGCGCCGGGAATAGCCCGCTTATTTGGTCGATGGGTTCGACGCATTGGGCGGCTTGGGCTTGGCCGCCTTTGGCTTCCTGGTTTCCTTGTTCGATTTCGCCTGACCCTTAGCCATCTCGTTCATCCTTGCTGACGATTGCAGTATAGCCGCAATTCTCTGGAAATCCTCGTGAATTCAACAGCAGAATTTATCGGATTGGACAGCGATGACTGCTTGGCGACCCGGCTTCCGACCGCTAAGCATCGCTGGCACCGCCGCTTTGGACAGCCAGAACCCATGTCGTTTCCAGCCATAGTGCGCGCCCGTATCGCAAAGCTCGCCGGCCGGCACGACAGCCTGGTGCAGACCATCCTCGCATTCTCGGTCAAATTGTTCGGCGCGGTCGCGAGCTTCGCCTTCAGCTTCGTCATCGCCCGCACCTTCGGCGCCGCCGGCACCGGCAGCTTCGCACTCGCCCAGACAACTGCCATCATCGGTTCGACAGTCGCGCTGTTCGGGCTCGATTATATCCTGCTCCGCACCGTTGCCGGCGATGTCCAGGTCAACGATACCGCCGCGGCGGCGGGCAGCGTGCGCAAGGTGGCGCAGGTCGTTGCCGGCTTTGCTGTCCTGGTGGCCTTGCTGTTGGCCACGGTCGGCGCCCCGGTGCTGCAACAATTGCTCGGCAAGGCCGGCGACCTCAGCGTCCTGCATCTGGCAGCCCTTGCCATCGTGCCACTGGCATTGACGCGTATCGCTGTTGCGGGCTTGCGCGGCGCCGGCAGCATCGTCACCGCGCAATGGTTCGACGGGCCGATGGCGATGGCCATGGCACTGGTGGGCCTCGGCGCGCTGCTCCTTTCCGGCATGCAACGCGATGTGCGTGAACTGGTGCTGCTGTATGGCGCAACCACCGCGATCAGCACCGTGGTCGCCTGGGGTGCCTATCGTCGCCGCACCCGCAACTGGGCGCCACCGGCGGCTGTACCGGCGCGGCCGATGCTGTCGAAAAGCTGGCGGATTTCGTTGACGGTGCTGGCGGCGATGGTCGCCGACTGGCTCATCCTGCTGCTGCTTGGTCGATATTTCGGGCGGGTCGAGATCGGGCTGTTTCGCACCGCCTGGCAGATTACCGCGCTCGTTACCCTTGTCGTGGCGACGCTGGATACCGTCAGCGGCCCGCGGATCGCCGCGGCCAGCCGGATCAAGGATATCGACGCCATTCGAAAGCTCTGGCGTCAATCGGCGCTGATCATGACGCTGGGCTCGATGCCGCTGCTCGTCGTCGTGCTGGCGGTGCCCGAATGGGTGCTCGGGCTGTTCGGTGCCGAATTCGTGGCGGCGGCGCCGGCGCTGCGCATCCTTGCGCTGGGCCAGATCTTCAATATCGCCACTGGATCGGTCGGTGCCGTGCTGATGATGACCGGCCGCGAAGGCTGGTCCCTGCGCCTCGGGATCCTGTCGCTGGCCGTGCTGGGGCTCGCCGGGGTGATCCTTATCCCGCTCTACGGCGTTGCCGGCGCCGCCATGGCGACATCGCTTTCGGTGGTGGTGCGCAACGGCACGATGACCCTTTTGGTCTGGCGGCAATTGCGCCACACACCGGCCTGAGCCGGACAGAAAAAGGCCCGCCCCGCGATCGCGGGACGGGCCGGTTTCAATAGCCGTAAAGCGCTCAGGCGGCTTTGTCGGCCACCAGCAGGCGCACGGGTTCCTTGGTGCCGGCAACCACTTCCTGGTCGACCAGGATTTCCTCGACACCTTCAAGGCCCGGCAGTTCGAACATGGTATCGAGCAGGATCGATTCCATGATCGATCGCAGGCCGCGCGCGCCGGTCTTGCGTTCGATGGCGCGCTTGGCGATCGCCGATAGCGCATCGGTCTGGAAGGTCAGCTTCATGCCCTCCATCTCGAACAGGCGGGCATATTGCTTCGACAACGCGTTCTTGGGCTCGGTCAGGATCTTGATCAGCGCGGCTTCATCAAGGTCTTCCAGCGTCGCGATGACCGGCAGACGCCCGATGAATTCGGGGATCAACCCGAAACGCAGCAGATCCTCGGGCTCGCACGTCATCAGCAACTGGCCGACGCGGCGTTCGTCGGGCGCCGCGACATGCGCACCGAAGCCGATGGATTTGCCCTGCAAACGGTCACCGATGATGCGATCGAGGCCGCTGAACGCGCCGCCACAGATGAACAGGATGTTCGTCGTGTCGACCTGCAGGAATTCCTGCTGCGGATGCTTGCGCCCGCCCTGCGGCGGCACGGAAGCGGTGGTGCCTTCCATGATTTTGAGCAGTGCCTGCTGGACGCCTTCGCCCGAGACATCGCGGGTGATCGACGGATTGTCGGCCTTGCGCGAAATCTTGTCGATTTCATCGATGTAGACGATGCCGCGCTGGGCGCGTTCGACATTGTAGTCCGATGCCTGCAACAGCTTGAGGATGATGTTCTCGACATCTTCGCCCACATAGCCGGCTTCGGTCAGCGTCGTTGCATCGGCCATGGTGAACGGCACATCGAGGATGCGCGCCAGCGTCTGGGCGAGCAGCGTCTTGCCGCAACCCGTCGGCCCGACGAGCAGGATGTTCGACTTGGCGAGCTCGACCTCGGCACCCTTGCCGCCGTGATTCAGCCGCTTGTAGTGATTGTGCACCGCCACCGACAGCACGCGCTTGGCATGCATCTGGCCGATCACATAATCATCGAGCACCTTGCAGATCTCGCGCGGGGTCGGCACATCGCCGGCCTTTTTGACGAGCGCCGTCTTGGTTTCTTCGCGGATGATGTCGTTGCACAATTCGACGCATTCATCGCAGATGAACACCGTCGGCCCGGCGATGAGTTTCCTCACCTCGTGCTGGCTCTTGCCGCAGAAGCTGCAATAGAGCGTGCTCTTCGAATCGCCCCCACTCAGCTTGGTCATGACTTTCCTTCCTCGCGTGATGGCGAGTGTAGCGTTGCAAGTACGTTATCGGCAAGAGCACCGATGCACGCAATGGTTGCAACTGATAAGCCGGCCCTGTCGTTCCCGGAATTCCGGGCACCGCCAGGACCGTTGGCGATCACGCCGCCTTCAGGGCATCGGCGTCGGTCGGCAGCGGCCGCTTGTCGGCGACTTCGTCGATCAACCCGAAAACCTTGGCTTCGTCGGACGACATGAACTTGTCGCGATCCATGGCGCGTTCGATGGTGTCGAGCTCCTGCCCCGTGTGCTTGACGTAGAGTTCGTTGAGCGCATGGCGGGTGCGCAAGATCTCGCGCGCCTGAATTTCGATATCGGATGCCATGCCCTGGGCGCCGCCCGACGGCTGGTGGATCATGATGCGGGCGTTCTTCAGCGCCACGCGCATGCCGGGTTCGCCGGCGGCAAGCAGGAAGCTGCCCATCGACGCCGCCTGGCCGACGCATACCGTGCCGACTCGCGGGCGGATATACTGCATCGTATCGTAGATCGCCATGCCGGCCGTGACCACGCCACCCGGCGAGTTGATGTACATGAAGATGTCCTTCTTCGGATTTTCCGATTCAAGGAACAGCAGCTGGGCGACGATCACCGACGCCATATGGTCTTCGACCTGGCCGGTGACGAAAACAATGCGTTCACGCAGCAGGCGCGAATAGATGTCGAACGAGCGTTCCCCACGGTTGGAGGTCTCGATGACCATGGGGATGAGGCCGGCGTGAATATCGAGCATGGGAACCCTTTCCGTATCAATGGCAACGTCGGACGTTTGGCGCGGAAGTTCAAGGGGGGGAACGCCGGCTGCGGCAAAGGCAGCGGCATTGTTGCCGACTTGTCCACATGAAAACGGGGTGAGACCTGCCGGCACCACCCCGTTTTCCATTTCTGTCGCGGCGCGGAGCCATTTTTTTCCGCGGCGCAGAGCCGTTGCGCTTGCGCCTATTCGGCAGCCTTCTTGGCGCGCTTCGGCTTGGCCGGCGCGGCTTCAGCCGCAACTTCAACGACAGGCGCTTCGGCCGCGACCTTGGCGGTCTTGGGCTTGGCAGCCTTTTTCACCGGTGCTTCGGTAACCGGATCGGCAGCGGCTTCGACGGGCGCTTCGACAACAGCCTTGGCCTTGGCGGCCTTCTTGGGCTTGGCCGGGGCGTGATCATGGTCGTGATCGCAATCGGGGCCATGAACGTGGCCAGCATGGCCATGATCATGGACATGCGCGGTGCCGGGCGTTTCGTCTTCGTCCTCGATCGCGGCCTCGAGATCGGCACGGGTAACGCTGCGCTCGATGATTTCAGCCTTGGCAAGCAGGAAGTCGACGACCTTGTCTTCATACAGCGGCGCGCGCAGCTGGGCGGCGGCCATTGCATTTTCCTGGAAGAACTTGACGACCTTCTGCTGTTCGCCGGGGTATTTCGCCGCTTCCTGGCCGATCAGCCGGTTCATTTCGGGCTGGCTGACTGTGATGCTGTTGCGCTGGCCGATTTCGCTGAGCAGCAGGCCGAGACGGACGCGGCGCTCGGCAATGCGGCGGTAATCGCCACGCTCGGCTTCGATCTGGGCGCGCGCGGTTGCCGGATCGGCATCCTGATCGGCTTCCTGTTCGAGCTGGGCCCAGATCTGGTCGAATTCGCCATCGACCATCGAGGCCGGCACGTCGAAATCGTGGCGCGCCGCCAGCGTGTCGAGCAGCTTGCGCTTCATGTGGGTGCGGGTCAGCCCGGCGAGCTCGGCATCGAGCTGGTCCTTGAGGATGTCCTTGAGCGCATCGATCGAATCGATCCCGAACATCTTGGCGAATTCATCGTCGAACTTGGTTTCGACCGGCGTTTCGACACCCTGCACCAGGCAGGTGAATTCGGCCGGTTTGCCCTTCAGATAAGCGACATTGTAATCGTCGGGGAAG
The DNA here is from genome assembly GCA_031426015.1 of Alphaproteobacteria bacterium. Taxonomy (GTDB): domain Bacteria; phylum Pseudomonadota; class Alphaproteobacteria; order Sphingomonadales; family Sphingomonadaceae; genus Sandarakinorhabdus. The sequence continues at coordinate 44,882 of JANPKK010000004.1, read as the reverse complement.
CTGACCTTGACGATCTTGGTGTCATTGGCCTTGGCGCCGACCAGCTGGTCTTCGAACCCCGGAATGAGCTGGCCCGAGCCGATGGTGACGCGCATGCCTTCGCCCTTGCCACCGTCGAACAGCTCGCCATCGACGCGGCCTTCGAAATCGATGACGACGGTGTCGCCGGTCTTGGCCTTGTACTTGGCAGCGGCCGGCTCGGTGCGCTGGGCCTGGCCACCGAGGCGGGTCAGCGCTTCGTCCATGGCGGCGCTATTGTCGCCGACGATGAGCTTTTCCAGGGAAAGATCGTCGATCTTAAGATCATCGACCGACGGCAGCACTTCGAGTGCAACCTTGAAACCGATGTCGCTGCCTTCGGCGAGATCGCCTTCGAGATCGACCTGCGGCTGATTGGCCGGGCGCAGCTTGTGCTCGGTCAACAGCTGCTGGACACCGTCGTTGACCGCCGCCTGCAGCGCTTCACCGCGCAGCGCTTCGCCGTGCATCTTGCGCACGAGGTTCGGCGGCACCTTGCCGGGGCGGAAACCCGGCATGCGGATCGTCTTCGACACTTCGGCGAGACGGGCATCGACCCGCGCGGCAAGCGCACCCGCCGGAATGACCAGCGAATATTCGCGGCGAAGGCCCTCGTTCAACGTTTCGGCGATCTGCATGTCTGTCTATCTCGTCTTTCCGGCTCGAATCATGGGCTGACTGGTGCGGGCGAAGGGACTCGAACCCCCACGTCTTTCGACACTGGTACCTAAAACCAGCGCGTCTACCAATTCCGCCACGCCCGCTTAGGAGTGAAGCGCGCGTCTATAGCAACGCAGGTGGCGGGCGCAAGGCCGCGCCTGCAATCGCGGCCGATATAATCGCCGCCGCGCTGTCAGACAAAGTCCATCGCCGCTAGCGCCGACCCCATGCCGAGGGCCAGAATGCCGGCGATACCGAAGTGCACGAGTTGGCGGTTGGAGCTTTTGCCGAGAAAGCGATTGATGACCGCGTCATCGCGCGTGCCGCGCACCGTCCAGTACATCAGCGCCAGCCACAGCGCGAAGGAGAACAGCGAAATCACGCTCAGCATCGCGATGGTGTCGCGTTCGGGATGGCGATCGACCTGGGCGATCACCGCCGGCAGGAAGTTGAAGACAACAAGGAAGACGAAAACCGTCCACAGCGTCCAGAACTGCCAATCGGCCATCCCTGCCCCCATCGACGCGCCGGTAACCGACAGCGCGTAGGCAGCACCACATCACGGCTTTGCGCCGGCTTCAAGCGTCGATTTCATCCATCATGGCGCAATCCACGCCCGCAGCAGGAGCGAGACGAGCGCCACCGTCCCGACGCCGGCCGCCCACAGCGCCACGAACCACAGCAGCCGGCGTTTCGTCTCACCGGCGGGGCGATTCGCTGGTGGCTTGTCAGTGATAGCCATCATGGCCAACCTTGCCGCGGAACACCCAATAGGCATAGGCGGTGTAGCCGATGATGATCGGCAACATGATGGCGACGCCGACGAGCATGAAAATCTGCGAATTTTCCGCGGTCGCCGCCTGGAAGATCGTCACCTTTCCCGGCACCAGATAGGGAAACATGCAGATGCCGAGCCCGGTAAAGCTGAGGAAAAACAGCGCCAGCGCGAGCAGAAACGGCTGGCCCTCGCGGCGTTGCCGAAGGGCGCGGATGAACAGCAACGAGACCACCACGACAAGAATCGGCACCGGCGCCACATAGATCATCCCCGGCAGGGTGAACCAGCGACTGAAGTAATCATGGTTGAGGAACGGCGTCGCGAGGCTGACGCTGGCCACCGCAAACAGTGTCGCACCGCCGGTCACTCGCGCCAGCGCAAACGCCTTGTCCTGCAAGCGCCCTTCCGTCTTGTAGATCAACCAGCAGGCCCCCAGCAGCGCATAGCCCGCCACCACCGATACCCCGCACAATACCGAAAACGGCGACAGCCAGTCGAACCAGCCCCCGGCATAGGCCCGGCCCTCGACCTTCACACCCTGCAGGATCGCGCCCAGGATCACGCCTTGCGAAAAGGCGGCCAGCATTGACCCGCCGGCAAAGGCGCGGTCCCAGATCCACAGCCGCGTCGTGCGGGCGCGGTATTCAAAGGCAACGCCGCGAAAAATCAGCCCGACGAGCATGGCGATCAAGGGCGCATAAACTGCCGGCATGACGATTGCATAGGCGAGCGGAAAGGCGGCAAACAGCCCGCCGCCGCCCAGCACCAACCAGGTTTCATTGCCGTCCCACACCGGCGCGATGGTGTTGATCGCGGTGTTGCGGTCATCCCCCTTTTCCAGCCAGGGAAACAGGATGCCCAGCCCCAGATCGAAGCCGTCCATCACCACATAGCCGAAAACCGCGAGCGCGATGATGCCGGCCCAGATCAGCGACAACGTGTCATTGGGTTCCATCTCTAGGGTCCAAACACATTAAGGGAAGGGGTCGGCGTGGGCTGGAGCGACGAACTGGCTGGGCGCGACAGCGCTGGCGGGGCTTCGCCCCCCGGCCCAGCGGCGGATGCCGCGAAACGCGGCGGGCTGGCGCAACGACGCCAGTTCGTCGCTCCAGCCCACCCTGCGGGCGTTGTCAGGAAACCCGACAGCGCGCTCGCTCGATTGTCAGATAGCGATGCTATCTGCCTGCACTCGCTCACTTCTGTCGGGTTACCTGACAACGTGACGACCCCTTCCCTTAATGTGTTTGGAGCCTCTACTCCGCCAGTGCCGTATCAGTGCCGATCGGCGGGTTGATCGCCAGACCGGCGCGCCCCGAATCGCCGCGCGTCGGCCCTGATTCGCCCGGATGCGGTTCATGGCCCATCAGCTTGATTATGAACCAGGTGCCGACCCCGAACACCGCAAAATAGACGATGACGAAGGCGATCAGCGACGCCGCCACGGCGGGCGCAGCCAAAGGCGAGGCGCTGTCGACGGTGCGCAGCAGCCCGAAGATCGTAAAGGGCTGGCGGCCGACCTCGGTGGTCGTCCAGCCCGCCAGCACGGCGACAAAGCCCGATGGCCCCATCAGCAGCGCCAGCCGGTGCAACCACGGGCTCTCATGCAACGTGCCGCGCAGCCGCGCCCACAGGCTCCACATCCCCATGGCGAGCATCAGCAGGCCAAGCCCGACCATGATGCGGAACGACCAGAAGGTGATCCCCACCGGCGCGCGGTTTTCCGGCGCCACCTTGTCGAGTCCATCGAGCGGAGCCTCGATATCGTTCTTGAGGATGATCGAACCGACCTGCGGAATCTCGACCTTGTAGCGCATGACCTGGTTCACATCATCGGGGATGCCGAACAGGATCAGCGGCGCACCGCCACCGGGGCCACCCGGGTAGCTTTGGTAATGGCCTTCCATCGCCGAGATCTTGGCGGGCTGATATTCCAGCGTGTTCTCGCCATGGGCGTGGCCGGCATAGATCTGCAGCGGCGCGACGATGGCGGCCATCCACATCGCCATCGAGAACATGATGCGCGTGCCCTCGCGCGGCTCACGCGCCTCGCGGCGGTCCTTGAGCAGGTGCCAGGCTCCGGCCCCGCCGACGACCAGCGCGGTGGTCAGGTAGGCCGCCAGCAGCACGTGCGCGAGGCGATAGGGCATCGACGGGTTGAAGATCACCGCCCACCAATCGGTCGTGTAGAACTGCCCCTTGGCATTGATCGCATAGCCCGTCGGCGTGTGCATCCAGCTGTTCACCGCGATGATCCAGAAGGTCGAGATCGCCGTGCCGAGCGCCACCATGCTCGTCGCGACGAAATGCAGTTTCTTGCCGACCTTTTCGAGCCCGAACAGCATGACCCCCAGGAAACCGGCTTCGAGGAAGAACGCCGTCAGCACTTCATACGCCATCAATGGCCCGATGACGGGGCCGGCCTTATCCGAAAACACCGCCCAGTTGGTGCCGAACTGATAGGCCATGACGATGCCCGAAACGACACCCATGCCGAAGGTGATCGCAAAGATCTTCAGCCAATATTTGAACAATTGCAGGTAAACATCACGGCCAGTGCGCAGCCACAGGCCTTCGAGCACCATCAGATAGCTGGCCAGCCCGATGGTGAACGACGGAAAGATGAAGTGGAAGGACACCGTGAAGGCGAATTGCATCCGGGCCAGGGTGAGAGCGGAAATAGCGTCGAACATGGCAGGCCCCTGCTGCGTCGATTTCGGTCTCCATAGCAGAAGCCGCCAAAGGGATAGCAGGCTTTTCGCCGCACCTGAATGCTTTGACAGCGTGCCGCTTGCGACTGGATTTCCGCGAACGATGCGATAGAGCAAGCCCGGAACCGGGGAAGAAGCACCATGGCCAGTGACATCGAAATAGCCCGCGCCGCGCCGCTGCGCCCGATCACCGAGATTGCCGCCGGCATCGGGCTTGCTGCGGACGACCTGGTGCCGCACGGCCATCATGTCGCCAAGCTGGCGGCGCCGACACTGGCGCGGCTGCGCGGGGTTTCCCCCGGCAAGCTGGTGCTGGTGACCGCGATCAACCCGACCCCGGCGGGGGAGGGCAAGACGACGACGACGATCGGCCTCGGCGATGCGCTCAACCGCATCGGACGCCGGGCGGTCATCGCGCTGCGCGAACCGTCGCTGGGGCCGGTGTTCGGGCGCAAGGGCGGAGCCACCGGCGGCGGCCAGTCCCAGGTGCTGCCGATGGACAAGATCAACCTGCACTTCACCGGCGATTTCCACGCCATCACCTCGGCGCACAATCTGCTCGCGGCATTGATCGACAATGCGCTTCACTATCGCCTGCCGACCGCGACCGGCCTGCCGCTCGATGCCCGGCACATCACCTGGCGGCGAGTGCTCGACATGAACGACCGCGCGCTGCGCCAGATCGCGACCGGCATGGGGGCGGGCAATGCCCCGGCGCGCGAAACGGGTTTCGACATCACCGTCGCGTCGGAAATCATGGCGATCCTCTGCCTCGCCGACGATCTTGCCGATCTGCAAACCCGCCTCGCCCGTATCCGTATCGGCCGGGATGAAACGGGGGCATATGTTACTGCGGGCAATATCGGCGCAGCCGGTGCTATGACGGCGCTGCTCGTCGAAGCGATGCAGCCCAATCTGGTGCAGACCATCGCGGGGTCCCCTGCCCTCATCCATGGCGGGCCGTTCGCCAATATCGCGCATGGCTGCAATTCGGTCGCTGCGACCCGCGCCGCGCTGGCGCTGGGCGATTTCACCGTCACCGAAGCCGGCTTCGGCGCCGATCTGGGAGCGGAAAAATTTTGCGATATCAAGTGCCGAAGCGCCAGGTTGGCCCCTGATGTCGCGGTCATCGTCGCGACGGTGCGCGCGCTCAAATATCATGGCGGCGCGACGCTGGCGGAACTGGGCGACGAGAACCCTGCGGTGCTGGCGAGCGGGCTCGCCAACTTGTCGCGCCATGTGGAGAACATGACGGGCTTCGGCATTCCCGTCGTCGTCGCGCTCAATGTCTTCACGTCGGATACCGCCACCGAACACGCCATGGTCATCGACCATTGCCGCGATGTGCTCGGCGTGCCGGCGCATCTGTGCCGTCACTGGGGCGAGGGCGCAGCCGGGGCCGAAGACCTGGCGCATAGCGTCGCCGCGCTCGCCGATGCCGGCAAGGCGGCATTCCGGCCGCTTTATGCCGATAACCTGTCGCTCGCCGACAAACTGCGCACCGTTGCGCAGAAAATCTATCGCGCCGCCGATATCGCGCTCGCCCCGGCAGCGGCGCGGCAACTGGCGCTGTTCGAGAAACAAGGCTTCGGCGAACTGCCCGTCTGCATGGCCAAAACGCCCTACAGCTTCACCGCCGACGAAAATATCCGCGGTGCCACCAGCGGGCACCGACTGCCGATCCGCGAAGTACGGCTGTCCGCGGGTGCGGGCTTCGTCGTGGCGCTGTGCGGCGATATCAACACGATGCCCGGGCTGCCGAAGCAGCCGGCGGCAAACCGGATCGGGGTCGATGCGAACGGGATGATTACCGGGCTGGATTGAGGCCGCTCGCTGGCATCACAGACTGATAAACTACAACAACCACTTCACCGGCAGATGCGACAGCACCGCCATCACCACGCGCTGCAACGGCCCCGTCCCTGGCTCGCGCCGGTGGACAATCTCGCCACCCTCGCTTGCCTCCACCCAGACCAGCCGCCGCCCGCGCAGCCGCACTTCATAGGCGACCCCAGCGATATCATTGTCGAACATTTCCTGCAGCCGGGTGGCGAGCTCCGGGCTGTCGATCATCAGCCCCATTTCGGTATTCAACCGCACCGATCGCGGATCGAAATTGAACGATCCGACGAAAATGCGCTGGCGATCGATGGCAAAGGTCTTGGCGTGCAGCGCCGACCCGCTCGAGCGGAAGATCGTGCCTGCCTTTTGTGCCGGCCGCCGCCGCCGGAAACGCAGGCGAGCACGCTTTGCCGGGTCGGTGCCCTTCATCTCCCACAGCCGTATCCCGGCGCGCAGCAATGGCTTGCGGCTCGGCGCATAGCCGGCATGGACCATGGCTACATCGTTGGTTTTCAGCGCATTGGTCATCACCTGGACCTCGGCACCGGTGGCCGCAATAGCGGCAAAAGCGGCGATCCCGGCCGCAGTCGGCACGAAATAGGCCGATACCAGCGACAATTCGGCCTTGGGCTCCCCCATTGCCGCGACCAGCCGTGGCCCGACCAGCCGGTTTTCGGCGACATCGCCCAGCCCCTTGGCGGGATCGTCGCTGATCAGCACCGTCGGCGCCCATTCAAGCGCCAGATCGCCGGCCAGCAGCCGCTGCGCCACACCTTCACGTACCGCTTCGGCATAGTCGCGTGCCAGAGGTGAAAGTTTCAGCCCGGCGACCTCGGCATCGAAGCGCGCCATGCCGTCGAGTTCGGGCGGCAGGAACTGTGTCGCCGGCCAGGCCGAATCCGATTGCCAATAGCGTTCGAAATCGGCCGCGACGTCGGAAACCGCGGCGCCGGTGGCAAAGACATCGAGATCGGCGAACAGCGCCTGTTCGCTGGCACCCATATATTCGTCGCCGATGTTGCGCCCGCCCAGGATGGTGAAGCGGCCATCGGCGGTGAAACTCTTGTTGTGCATTCGGCGATTCAATCGCCGGAAATCGAGCAGATAGCCAATAGCCTTGGGTCGGCGGATGACGAACGGGTTGAACAGCCGCACCGAAATGAACGGATGCCCGGCCAGCGCCCACAGCACCGGATCGAGCCCGGCAATGCCATTGTCATCGAGCAGCAACCGCACCCGCACGCCGCGATCGGCCGCGGCCCGCAGTTCATCGAGCAGCAGCAGCCCCGAGGTATCGCGATGCCAGATGTAATACTGCACATCGAGACTGGCCTGCGCCTGCCGCACCATCAGCACCCGCGCCGCAAAGGCCTGTAGCGCATCATCGAGCGGGTAGATGCCGGTAAGCCCCGGGCGTGTCGCGGCGCGCGGCGGCAATACCGGCAGCGGCGGCGCATCATCGGCGAATTTCTCCGCCGGCAGGCGATAGCGCCAGCACGCCAGCCGGTGCACCAGCACCAGCACCGCCAGTACGGCGAGTGCCATCATCATTGCGGCAACACCAGTCGTGCCCACACCGGCAAGTGATCGGACGCTACGCTGGCAAGCGCGCTGTGATGCACCCCCGAGCCGGCGACAGCGATTCCCGGACTGATGAAGATGCGATCGAGCCCCGCCACCGGCAGCCGGGCGTGAAAGCTCGGGCCGGTCGGCACCGGGGTTAGCACCGCCGAAAAATCGGCAATCGCTGGCGCCGTAGCGCGCCACTCATTCAAGTCACCCATCGCCAGCACGGGCGGATCGCCCGGATGCCGGACGAGATGCGCGAGAATCGCCTGCGCCTGGTGGCGCCGCCGAAACCCCGACAGGTCGAGATGCATCCCGATGACCCGCAGCGGCGCGCCGTCGATCGCAAGATCGGCAAGCACGGCGCCACGCGGTTCCAGCGCCGGGATTGGCAATGTGGCGTGGCCGGTGATCGTCACGCGCTCGCTGACCAATACGGCATTGCCATGCCAACCGATCGAATCGGGGCGTGTTTCGAACGGCACCGGCCGCCAACCGGCGCTGCGGATCTGGTCGAGTGGCAATGCCGATTGCCGCGCCCCGAAACGCCGGTCGGCCTCCTGCAACACCATGATATCGGCACCCATTTCGCGCAGTACCGCCAGCGTGCGTTCAGGCCGCCGCTGCAGATCGGCACCGATGCCTTTCTGGATATTGTACGAAACGGCCAGCACCGAAGCGGAACTGTCGTCGGGGGATGGGCGCAACATGATTATCCTTGCCCGACTCGGGGTTTCAGCGAACCATCCTTTTGCTGCCATGGCCAGCCACGATTGCCCCCGGACGGCGGGACTTGCCTTGGCGCAGAAAGGTCAGTATTATTGACCTACTTCGCACTTGCAACAGGATTGCCCCGATATGGTCGCCGGCTTGCCACCCGTAACGCTCGAAGACAAATATCGCTTCACCGAAGGCCGCGTCTTCATGTCGGGGGTGCAGGCGCTGGTCCGCCTGCCGCTGGTGCAGCAGGCGCGCGACAAGGCGGCGGGGCTCAACACCGGCGGCTTCATCTCGGGCTATCGCGGCTCACCGCTGGGCACCTATGACCAGGAATTGTGGCGCGCCAAAAAGATGCTTGCGGAACGCAACATCGTGTTCGTGCCGGGTGTGAACGAGGAACTCGGGGCGACCGCGGTCTGGGGCTCGCAGCATGTCGGCATGCGCCCGGGTGCGACCGTCGATGGCGTCTTCGGCATCTGGTACGGCAAGGGCCCGGGGCTCGACCGCGCCATGGACGTGCTGAAGCACGCCAATGCCGCCGGCACCTCGCCCCACGGCGGCGTCCTTGCCGTCGTCGGCGATGATCATGGCGCCAAATCGTCCACCTTGCCCCACCAGTCCGACCATAATTTCCAGGCGGCGTTCGTGCCGTTCCTCGCCCCGGCATCGGTGCATGAATTCGTCGAATACGGCTTGCTCGGACTCGCCATGAGCCGCTTTGCCGGCACCTGGGTCGGCTTCAAGGCCACCGCCGATACCGTCGAAACCAGCGCCACCATCGATCTTGCCAGCGAAGCGCGGTCGATCATCATTCCCGAGTTCGATTTTCCCGAAGGCGGCATCCATATCCGCGGCGGCGATATCTGGCGCGAGGAAGATACCCGCCTGCAACGCTTCAAGGGCTTTGCCGCTCTCGCCTTTGCCAAGGCCAACAAGATCGACCGCATCGTCTGGGACACGCCGCGCCCGCGCTTCGGCATCGTCACCACCGGCAAGGCCTATGCCGACACGATGGAAGCCCTCGATGAACTCGGCATCGATGCCCGCGTCGCCGCCGATATCGGCCTGCGCGTCTACAAGGTCGGCATGCCCTGGCCGCTCGAACCCGATGGCATGCGCGCCTTTGCCGAAGGGCTCGAGGAAGTCCTCGTCATCGAGGAAAAGCGCGAATTCATCGAGCATCAGCTCAAATGGCAGCTCTACAACTGGCGCGAGGCGGTGCGGCCGCGCATCGTCGGCAAGCATGACGAAACCGGGCAATGGTTGCTCAGTCCCGACAATGAACTGACCCCCGGCGTCATCGCCAACATCATCGCGGCGCGTATCCAGCGCTATCATGATACCGAAACGATCCGACGGACCCTGGCGTTTTTCAGCGACCAGACCGCCAAGTCCGACGCCTTCATCACCCCGATCAAGCGCAGCCCCTATTTCTGCTCGGGCTGCCCCCACAACACCTCGACCAAGCCGCCGGAAGGCAGCCGCGCGCTCGCCGGCATCGGTTGCCACATCATGGCGCTGTGGATGGACCGCGCCGAAACCTTTACCCAAATGGGCGGCGAAGGCGTCACCTGGGTCGGCGAAGCGCCGTTCACCACCGAAAAGCACGTCTTCGCCAATCTGGGGGACGGCACCTATTTCCATTCGGGGCTCTTGGCGATCCGCCAGTCGATCGCCGCCGGCGTCAACATCACCTACAAGATCCTCTACAACGACGCCGTTGCCATGACCGGCGGCCAGAAGCATGACGGCGAATTGGGCGTCGACCAGATCGCCGCGCAGATGGTCGCCGAACACGCCAAAAAGGTCGTGGTGCTGACCGAGGACCTGGGGCGCTACCAGGGCGTCACCCTGCCGCCGAGCGTCCGGCTGCTCGATCGCTCGGCCCTGCCCGCCATCCAGGAAGAATTTGCTGCGACGCCGGGCTGCACGGTCATCGTTTTCGACCAGACCTGCGCCGCCGAAAAGCGCCGCCGCCGCAAGCGCAAGACGATGGACGACCCCAAGAAGCGCGTTTTCATCAACAGCGCCGTCTGCGAAGGCTGCGGCGATTGTTCGGTGCAATCGAACTGCGTTTCGGTCGAGCCGCTCGAAACCGAGTTCGGCCGCAAGCGCCGCATCAACCAGTCAAGCTGCAACAAGGATTACAGCTGCTTGAAAGGCTTTTGTCCCAGCTTTGTCGAAGTCGAGGGCGCCGAGATCAAGAAATCGGCGACCAGTGCGTTCGACCTGTCGGGCCTGCCCGAACCCGCCATTCCGGCGCCGGGCCATGGCTATAACATCATGGTCACCGGCATCGGCGGCACCGGGGTGTTGACCGTTTCGGCACTGCTCGGCACCGCCGGGCACCTTGAAGGCCTGGCGAGCACCACCGCCGACATGGCCGGCCTCGCGCAAAAGGGCGGTGCCGTCTATTCGCACGTGCGCCTTGCCGCGAAGAACGACGATCTGCTCAGCCCGCGCATCATCGCCGGTGGCGCCGATCTTGTCCTCGCTTGCGACGCCGTTGTGGCGGCCGACAAGCCGACCCAGACGCTGATGATCCCGACCCGCACCGCGGTCATCGCCAATGCCGACATCGCGCCGACCGCCGATTTCGTGCGCAACCGCGATCTCGATTTCCGCTCGGCGCAGGTCGAAAAGGCCATTCGCGCCGCATCGAACCCCAATGCCTGCGATTTTATCGCCGCCGACACGATTGCGGTGGCGCTGATGGGCGACGCGATCGCCGCCAACATCCTCGTCATGGGCTATGCCTGGCAAAAGGGGCTGATTCCGCTGCAGCGCGCCAGCATCGAAGCGGCAATCGAATTGAACGGCGTTGCGGTCGATTTCAACAAGCGCGCCTTCGGCCTCGGGCGCTTGCTCGCGGTGCGCCCCGACACGGTTGCCAACCTCGTCGAAGCAGCACGCGGCCCCGCCGCCGCGCCGCCGGCGACATCGCTTGACGAGGTTATCGCCCGCCGCACCGCCGATCTGACCGCCTATCAGGACGCCGCTTACGCGGCACGTTTCGCAGCCCTGGTTACCAAGGCGCGGGCCAAGGGCGGTGACGTCTTTGGAGATGCGGTGGCAAGAAGCTATTACAAGCTGTTGGCCTACAAGGACGAATATGAAGTCGCCCGCCTCTATTCCGACGGTCGCTTCCGCGCTGCCTTCGATGCGCAGTTCGCCGGCGGCACGCCGCGGGTGATGCTGGCGCCGCCGCTGCTGTCACGCATCGACCCGGCGACCGGCCGACCGAAGAAGATAAGCTTCGGCCCCTGGGTGTTCGGCGTTTTCGGCGTGCTGGCCAAGCTGAAGGGCCTGCGCGGCACTGCGCTCGATGTCTTCGGCTACACCGCCGAGCGCCGCAGCGAACGTGCCGACATCACGGCGTTCGAAGCCGAAGTGGAAAAGCTGTTGGCGGGCATCACCGATGCCAACATCGGGCTCGCTTCGGCCATCGCGCGGCTGCCGATCGATGTCCGCGGCTTCGGCCCCGTCAAGGACGCCGCCCGCGAAGCGGTCGCGGCGCGCCGCACCGCGCTGTGGGCGCAATGGCCGGGCGACCGGATCAAGCTGGCGGCGTAATTACATTGCTACCTCTCCCCAGGGGGAGGGAGCAATCACGAGCTCAATCGTCGGTGGCGAAGCAGGCGCGGCCCGATTTGGCGAAATCGTCACAGGCTTCGCGCGCCGCCGCCTTGGTCTTGTACGGTCCGACCTGCAGGCGCGTGACATTGCCATCGGCGGCGTAGATCGGCTTGCGATCGCCGATCAGCTTCTTCTGCTTGGCGGCAAATTCTTTCCATGACGCTTCGGCCTGCGCCTTTTTCGAAAAGGCACCGAGCTGCACGCGCCAGCCGGTGACCTTCTTTTCGGGCGGCTTTTCCGGCGGCTTCACGACTGGCTTGGCGACGGGCTTTTCGGGCGGCTTGGCGACGGGCTTTTCCACAGGCGCCGACGCCGGCAGCGCAACCGTCGTCACCGGCGGGGCACTCGGCGGTTCGATGGCGCGCGGCGGCGGTGTTTCGATCTTTGCCGGCGGCACGACCGCAGGTGTCGCCACGGCGCCGGAGGGCGGTGTGATCGGCACGGGCTGCGCGGGCACCGGGTTGGTACGCACCGGCGGCGGCACGATCTTTCGTTCCGCTTCGACCCGCACTTCGGGTTTCGGTGCCGGCGCCGGCTTGCGCGCCAACAAGGGCGGCGGCGCAGCGACCGGCTGCGGTGAATTGGCCAGCGTGCGATCTGGCGCCGGCTCGGCAGGGCGCGGCATTGGCTTGATCACCTGGCTTGGCAACACGCTGTCGTTGAGCGGCGCGACGGCGCTCGCCGGCGTCTTGGCCGTGCCACCGGCGAATTCCGGCGGGATGCCGTTCCCGGCCATCAGGCTGGTCGCCACCGCCCAGCCGTTGGCGCGTTCCAGCGGCGAAATCACCCCGGTCAAGGTGTTGAGCGCGCCGGTCGCCTCGCTCAACCCCAGCGCCGAGGCGCGGGCGAGATAGGCATAGGCAAGCGTGAGGCTGCGGGGCACGCCGTCGCCGTTCCAGTGTGCGATGCCGAGCACATATTGCGCCCGCATCTCGTTGCGATCGGCAGCAGACTTCAACCAGCGTGTCGCCTCGACCTTTTCGCCGGCCTGAAACAACAGGATACCAAGGTTCGCCTGGGCGGGCAGATGGCCTTTGGCCGCCGCCTTGCGATAATAATCGCGCGCCAACCCAAGGTCCTTGGTAACAGCACGGCCCAGCTTGTAGGCCTGGCCCATGTTGAACATCGCATCGGCATCGCCGGCAGCGGCGAACGGCTGCCAGATCGCCACGGCGGCGGGATAATCCCCGGCACGCCACAGATCGACGCCGCTGCGCACGCTGGGGGGTGGCGGCGCCGGTGCCGGCGCGGCGGCAGGCACGGGCTTTTTCTTGCGAGCCGCTTCGGCGGGCGGCGCCGCGAGGCACAGCACCGCCAGCGCCGCCGTCACAAGCAATCCGCCGCGTTTCATGCGCGCCACACCATGTCTCCACCCTTGATCGTCATGCGCACCCGGCCGGCGACCGGAATACCATCGAACGGCGTGTTGCCGGCACCGATGAAACGGTCCCCGGCGATCCGCCACGGCGCCTGTTCGTCGAACAGGATGATATCGGCCGGGGCACCGATCGCCAGCGTGCCGCCGGGCAGGCCGAACAGTGCCGCCGGCGCCGCCGTCATCGTCTTCAGCGCCGCCGCGAGCGACAGCGTGCCGTTGCGGACGAGCGACAAGGCGAGCGCCAGCAGCGTTTCTGCCCCCGCCATGCCCGGCAGCGCGTCGGAGAACGGCAACCGCTTTTCTTCCTGGCTGCGCGGGTCATGGCCCGACGCGATCACCGAGATTGTGCCGTCGCCGATCGCGGCCTCGACCGCACGCCGGTCGGCATCGCTGCGCAGCGGCGGCGACAGTCGGGCAAAACTGCGGAAACCCGCGACGGCGGTTTCGTTGAGCAACCAATGCGCCGGCGTAACCCCGGCGCTGACCGCCAGCCCGCGGGCCTGTGCCGCGCGAACGAGATAGAGTCCTTCGGCGGTCGTCACCTGGCGCAGATGCAGCCGCGCCCCGGTCGCTTCGGCAAGACGAATATCGCGCGCAATGGCAAGGCTCTCGGCAAAGGCCGGCGCGGCGGCCAGCCCAAGGCGCGTCGCATAATCGCCTTCGGTGGCGACGGCACCCGCGGTCAGCACCGGATCTTCGGCATGGCTGACCACCGTCATGTCGAACGCCCGGCTGTAGGCGAGCAATCGGTGCATCACGGCGCTGCTGGCGATCGCCTGGCGGCCGGTGGCGACGCCGACGGCGCCCGCCGCCTGCCCCAGCCCGATTTCGGCAAGTTCCTGGCCCGCGAGGTCACGCGTCGCGGCGACCAGCGGATGCACCCAGACATCGGGCTTGCCCATCGCCTGGGCAAAAGCCACCAGCGCCGGATCGTCGAGCGGCGGGCGCTGGTCGGGCATCAGCACGATACGGGTGATGCCGCCGGCATGACAGGCCGCCGGATCGGCGCGGAACACCCCGGCATCGATCAAACCGGGTGCCAGCACCAGCCCGGCCGCATCGATGATTTGGGCATCGGCGGGAATGTCGAGATCCCCGACCGCCGCCACCATCCGATCGTGCAGCAGCACGGTCGTCACGGCATCGAAACCCGTCGCCGGATCGATGACGCGCGCGCCGGTAATCGCGATCATCGGCCCGCCCCCACCGCCGGCCAGTCGGCTACCCCGCGCCGCGTGCGGGTCAGCACATCGAGGCAGGCCATGCGCACTGCGACGCCCATTTCGACCTGTTCTGTGACCGCCGAGCGCGCAATATCATCGGCGATGCGGCCATCGATCTCGACCCCGCGGTTCATCGGCCCCGGGTGCATGACCAGCACGCCATCGGCGGCATGGCGCAGGCGCTCCTCGGTCAGCCCGAAAAAGCGGAAATATTCGCGGGTCGATGGCACATAGGCGCCATCCATGCGCTCGGTCTGGAGGCGCAGCATCATCACGACATCGACGCCCTTCAACCCTTCATCCATGCTGGTGAAGCAATCGACCCCCAATTGTTCGACATGCGGCGGCATCAGCGTTGGCGGCGCCACCACCCGCACCTTGGCGCCGAGCGCTGCCAACAGCTGGAAGTTCGATCGCGCCACCCGGCTGTGCAGGATGTCACCGCAAATCGCCACCGTCAGCCCTTCGATCCGCCCCTTGCGGCGACGGATGGTCAGCGCATCGAGCAGCGCCTGGGTCGGGTGTTCATGGCGGCCATCGCCGGCATTGAGCACCGGGCAGCCGAGCTTTTCAGCGATCAGCTGTACCGCGCCCGACGAACCATGGCGGATGACGATGACATCGGGGTGCATCGCCGCCAGCGTCAGCGCCGTGTCGAGCAGGGTTTCGCCCTTCTTCACCGACGATCCCGACACACCCAGGTTGACAACATCGGCGCCGAGCCGTTTCCCCGCGATCTCGAAGCTGAGCAGCGTCCGCGTCGAATTTTCGAAAAAGGCGTTGATCTGGGTGAGCCCGGCAAGGCGATTGTCATGCTTGGCGCCTCCACCCCCTGCCCTCCGATTGAGCTCGACCCATTGTTCGGCTTCATCGAGCAGATAGAGCATTTCCCACGGCTGCAGCCCTTCGAGGCCGAGCAGATGGGCATGGGGAAAAGGATGCGCACCAGCCGGCGTAGCGCCGTTTGCGACGACAGGGTTGGGCGGCATTGGCATCTCCCAAGCGTTTAGCGGGGTTGCGCCGCCAAGGGCAAGCGGCAGACCGGGCGTTGTCGCCGAACAGTCACATTTGATCCCGGTCAAAGACCGGCTTGTCCCGATCCGCAAATCTGCCCGCCAATAAGCAGGGGATGACCGGGGATGAACATTGCCGAACTCGATGTGCTGCGCTGGCTGCACATTCTCGCCATGGTCTATTGGCTGGGCGGCGAATGGGGGGTGTTCCAGACGTCGTACAATGTCGTCAACCGGTCGCTGTCGCTCGATGAACGTCGGCGCCACATGGAGACGGCGTATCGCATCGACATTCTGGCGCGCACCGGCATCCTGATGTTGCTGCCGTTGGGGCTGCACATGGGGAATATTTATGGCCTGCAACCCTTTGCTGGCGGCTGGCTGTGGCTGATCTGGGGGGTGATGATCGGCTGGCTGGCGCTGACCTGGAGCGCCTTTCTGGCGCGCGAGACCGACCTCGGCCTGCGTCTGGCGCGGATCGACGAGATCGGCCGCTACATCCTCATCCCGTCGCTAGCCATCGTGTCGCTGTCCTCGCTTTATGGCCTGGGACCCTTGCTGGTCGACGCCGGTACCTATTGGTATGCGGCCAAGCTGTTGCTCTACAGTTTCGCTTTGTGCATCGGGCTGGCGCTGCGCTGGATCATGCGGCTGTGGACTCTGCGCTTCCGCCGCCTCGCGGCCGGTCCCGACGCCGCCGAGGAAGCCGCGCTCGAACGCGAGATACGCTGGGGCCGCATGCTGGCCTATGTCTACTGGATCACCATTTCGGGGGTGTGCTTCCTGGGCGCGACCAAGCCCTTCTAGCGCGTCAGCAGCAGCGCCAGCGGCAGCATCGACGCCGCACTCACCAGCGGCAGCGCGGCTCGCCAGCCGGCGCGCCAGCCCGCCGTCACCAGCACGATCCCCGCCTTGAACAACGTGTTGAGCAGCACCGGCAGCGACAGGATCATCCCCGCAACGCCGGCATCGAGCGTGCCCGGCGCCAGCCCGCGCATCGTCACGATCGCGGCGTCGACATCCATCGACCCGGTGATCGCCAGCACCGTCGCGATGCCGGCATTGCCGAAGCGGATTTCGGCCCAGCGCACCACCAGCGCCAGCACCGCCACGAGCAATGCAAAACCGAGCGCCGGCAGCAGCGCAAACGGATTGCGAGCTTCCTGCGCCTCGGCCGGCGGCGCCGCCTGCGCCGCCCGCACGCCCAGCCCGGCAAAACCCAGCGCCACCAGCGTTGCCGGCACCACGATCAGCGCCAGCCGCGGCAGCGCAAACGGCACCAGCAGCGCCGTCAGCGCCAGCACCCGCGCGAACATCACCGCCGAAGCGACCGCGATGCCCGCCGCCAGCACGGGGCGCTGCTCCGCCTCCTCGCGCAGCCGCTGTGCCAGTGCTGCCGTAACCGCGGTCGATGAATAAAGCCCGCCGATCGCTGCGGTCGCCAGCGTGCCGCGCGTCGCACCGAAGCGCTTGGCCGCGATATAGCCCGCAAAGGAAAAACCGCAGACGATGACGACGACAAGCCACAGGTCGAACGGGTTCCATGCGCCATACGGCCCCATGGCGCGGTCGGGCAGCACCGGCCAGATCGCGCCGGCGATGATGGCAAAGCGGATGACGGCATCGACATCGGCTTCCGACAGCCCGTGCAGCCAGCCGTGCAGCGTGTCGCGCTGCGACAGCAGCAGCGCCGCCACCGCCGCGACCGCCATCGCCGCCACGACAAAACCACTGGTTGCCAGCACGCCGAGCGCAAAGGTGACCAGCGCGGCAATCTCGCTCGTTGCGCTGACATTGCGTTCGGCAAGCCGGTCGGCACGGCGAAAATCGATGATCAGTACCGCCACCGCACCCGCCGCCAGCACGCCCGCAACCAGCGGTTGATCCGCCCCGAGCAAGCCCGCCAGGCCGCCGAGCAATCCGATCAGGCCGAAGGTGCGCAACCCCGCCACCCGCCCGCCGGCGCGCGTGCCGCGTTGCTGCCAGCCGCGTTCCAGCCCGATCAACAGGCCGATGGCAAGCGCGGCAAAAAGATCGCGATAGGGTAGCAGGGCTGCCATGGCGGCGTTATGCGCGCGCCCCGGCGCCATGGCCAGCCCGGGTTCGAAAACCGGCATCCGGAGGATCGAGAGGGATTCGAACCCTCGAGGGGCGTTAACCCCTACACACTTTCCAGGCGTGCGCCTTCGACCACTCGGCCACCGATCCATCCGGAGGCGGGGCGATACCGCGGGCATCGCCGCTTGGCAAGCAGCCGGGCCGCGACGGCAAGCGCGCGAGACGCGAGGGCAAGCGCGCGCCGCAACGAAAAGCGGGCGGCGCCGGGTTGCCCCGCCACCGCCCGCCCTGCGTCCGGCCCTCCCGGTAGCGTTACCGCAGCAGCGACATGACCTGCTGTTGCGACTGGTTGGCCTGGGCCAGCATCGCCTGTGCCGCCTGGCCGAGCACCTGCGACTTGGCGAGGTTGGTGGTTTCCGCCGAGAAATCGGCATCCATGATCCGCGACCGCGACGACACCAGGTTGGTCGAATTCGACGCCAGGTTGTTGACGGTGGCCTCGAGCCGGTTCTGCACGGCACCCAGATTGGCGCGATCGAGGTTGACCGTCTGCAGCGCTTCATCGATCGAATCGAGCGCGGCAACGGCACCTTCCTGGGTCGACAGGTCGATATCGGCGACCTTCAGCCCGCCATCATCGGAGCCATATTTGTTTTCCTCGAAGCCCAGCCGGGTGAAGTTGGAGCTGGTGCCATACGCCAGCGTGCCGGCTTCGACCTTGATGCCCTTCGACGACGACAGCGACACCGTGGCATAGGCGGTTTGCACCGTATCGGCCGAAAAATCGGTCGGATCGGTCAGGCCCTGGACGGTGTAGCTGGTGTTGGTGCCGCGTACCGTAGCGGTGCCCAGGCCGAAGTTGGCGGCGCTGGTGGCTTCGTCGCTGTCATAGGCGACCGCGATGTTGCGGCCATCGGCGGCGGTGAGCGACAAGCCGCCCTTGCCGCTGTCCGACGCCACGACGCCGGTCAGCCCGCTGTACTTGTTGATTTCACGCGCGACATTTTCGCGAGTGGCCTGGGCGGTGTCGTTCTGGTCGAGCGTGATGTCGATCTGCACGCCGTTGATCGCCAGCGTTGCGGTGGCCGTGGTGGCGATCACCGTAGTGGGTGCCGAGCCGTCGATCGTCAGCGAATTTGCCTTGGCCATGACATTGGTTTCCGCCGACGAGGCATTGATCGCCGCGGCGATGGCGATCGCCGATCCGGCCTTTTTCGAGGACAGCGCGCTCGAATCGGAAAACGTGTCGTCATCGGCGCTGGCGCCGCGGATGGCGATGTCGTTGATCTTCAAATCACCCGAATTGAGCGTGAAGGCACTTACGGCATTGGTCGCGATGGCGCGGGCATCGGTGGTAACCGCCGAAATACCGCGTTCATAGGTGCCGACCTGCAGCCCCGAACGCGAGACGCGGCCGGCACTGGTCGAACTGATCTCGATCGGATCGCCATTGTTCGAGACAAGGTTGAAGCTGCCGGTCTGGCCGCCGGCCTTTACCCCGGTTGCGGCAGCGGTGAGCGTGGTAAAGCTGGTGATGATGTTGCGGCCATCGGCGGCTTCGAGGCGGACACCGGCATTGTCGTCGCCGGTGTCGATGGCGCGCACGCCGGTCTGGCCCGAAATCGCGTTGATCGCATCGGTGATCAGCGTGCGGTTGGCGGCGGCATTGGCGGTCGTGGCCACCGTTGCCGTGGCCTTACCATTGATGGTGACGGAGCCAGTCAACGCAGCCGCGGTCATCGCCTGACCAGTCATCACCGTCTTGCCGACGACGGCCGAAACGCCGCTCTGGGCGCTCGACCGGTTGATCGCCGCCACCTTGGCAAGTGCCGAAGCCGATTTTTCGCCCGACGACAGATTGTCGTCATCAGCGGAAGACGCACCGATATTGACGCCGTTGATGAGCAGATCGGCGGCGATGAGCGCTTCGTTGGCCGACAAGTTGGTCGATGTTGCCTGGAAGGCACCGCTTGCCGACAGCGCGGCGGTGGCGCCGGTGCCAAGATCGGCGGAACGCGACGAGCCGATATCGAAACGCACGGTTTCGCCGGCGCGGCTGCCGGTCTGGAGCTGCAGGCCCTTGGCCGAGCCATCGAGCAGCTTGATGCCGTTGAAGTTGGTGCGCGAGCCGATATTGTCGATTTCACTGGTCAATTGCTTGACTTCGGCCTGCAGCGCCTTGCGATCATCGCCGGTCACCGTGCCGTTGCTTGCCTGGACCGACAGTTCGCGCATCCGCTGCAGCATGTTGGTGACTTCGCCCATGGCGCTTTCCGCCGTCTGCGCCAGGCTCATGCCGTCATTGGCGTTGCGCATGGCGACAGCGAGGCCGCGCACATCGGCGGTCATGCGCTGCGAAATCGCCAGGCCGGCGGCATCGTCCTTGGCCGAATTGATGCGCAGGCCCGTCGACAGGCGTTCCATCGCCATCGAAAGGCCCATCTGTGCCGAACGCTGGCCCTGCTGGGCCGTCAGCGCCGAGATATTGGTGTTGATGACAGTCATCGTGCATTCTCCCGCTTTCCCCGGCCTCCGTGGTTTTACGGGGCGCCGTGATCCCGATATCGGCGCGAGCGCGGAATGTTTTACGCAAAGGGTGATTTGCGCCCTATGAGGGGGCAATGCAGACCCCTTCCCCCAGCCTCGCCATCCCCGGCGTGCCCTTTCCCATCCTGTATCGCGACACGCATCTGCTGGTCATCGACAAGCCCGCCGGGCTGGCGGTGCACCCGGGGCCAAAAACTCCTGACAGCCTGGAGGATTATCTCGAGGACCTGGCGTGCGGCAACCATCGCTGGCCGGTGATCGCCCATCGCCTCGATCGCGACACCTCGGGCTGCCTGGTGATCGCGCGGCACCCCAAAGCGATCAAGCGCGTGTCGGCGCTGTTCGAGGCCGGGCAGGTCAGCAAGCTGTACTGGGCCGTGCTCGCCAGCCTGCCCGACGCAGACAGCGGCACCGTCGACGCGCCGCTCCACAAGATTTCGAGCGCCGAAGCCGGCTGGCGCATGGTCATCGACAAGCGCGGCAAGCGCGCTGTCACGCATTGGCAGGTCATCGACCGCGCCGCGCGACTGGTCGCCTTTCGCCCGGAGACAGGCCGCACCCACCAGTTGCGCGTCCATGCCGCGTCGATGGGCCACCCGATCCTCGGCGATCCGGTCTATGGTGATGGGAAAGGACCGATGCGCCTCCACGCCCGCGCGATCACCCTGCCCTATGACGCGGCCGCTCCGCTTACGGTCACCGCACCCCTGCCCGCCGACTGGCCGGCGCAGGCGCTGTTTTCGCCGGCCAATGGCGCGGCGCTACCGGGGAACTGACGTCGCAGGTGCCACCCCGGCGCCATCGAAATCGAGCTTTTTCCACTTTTCCGCCGCGAACAGCGGCGACTGGTCGGCATAATGCGGTGATTTGGTCCGCACCGTCGCCGCGCCGAACTGGTGGACGCTGCGGCTGGTGACGCCGCCATCGGGCGCCCATTCGATCAGCATGATATAGCCATCGCCATTGTTGCCGACACGCCGGCCATCGGGCGCCAGCGTGCCGATGATGGCGCGCAGCGTTTCGGGGCCGCCGCAGACCGGCAGGTCGACATCGCCATGGCGCAGCCGCTGGAAATCCCCCAGTGGCACATCGATCTTGCCATAATGTTTCGTCAGCGTATCGACCGCTTCGCGCAGCGCCGCCGCCGTATCGGGACGCGGCGTGTTCATATAGGCGAAGCGCGCCGCCTGGGCGAAGGCTGTCGTTACAAGCGTATCGGCCGGCCCCTGGCAATCGAGCGTCCAGTCCCATTGCCCGATCAGCTTTTGCGCCGCCGCCAGATCGGGCGCAGTCGACGTGTCGAGCGCCATCACCTCGCGGTACCAGTCGCCAGCCCAGCCTGATTTGTCATAGCCCTTGTCGAACTTGATACGCAGCAGGTCGTCGCGGCTGATCGGCTTGTCGCCCAGCCCGGCGAACAGCGCCTGATAACGCAGCGCCCGATTGGTGACATAGGTTTCGATGCCCATTTCGGGGGCAAAATCCGCGCGTTCCTGTTCGTCGGCCGGCGCGGTCGACAGGAATGGCGTGTTGTTGCTGTTGCCGACCCAGCCCGCCGCCGGATCGATTGTCATCGGATCGGCACGCCACGGCAGATAGGATTTCCACAGCGTCTTCGACGTATCGCCGGGCAGCACGCCCTTCCAGTCGTAACCCGGCGCGCGTGCCGGGAAGCGGGCATTGTAGTACATGCCGATATGACCGGCGGCATCGGCATAGACGAAATTGGTGCCGCTGATCGCCTGCATGTCCATGACATTCTGCCATTCGTCACGCGTGCGCGCCTTGTTGAGGCGGTAATATTGCGTCACCTGCCGCACATCGTCGATGCCAGCGTAGCGGATGGCGAAAAACCCCTTGTCGTTGCGGATGACCGGGCCATGCGCCGAGCGATAGATAGTGCGCGGTATCGGCAGGACCACCGGCCCCATTTTCACCCGCAGCCAGACGCGTTCGGACTGTAGCGGCAGCCATTTGCCGTCGAGCCGATATTCGGTGCCGGCGTCGTTGACCACCAGCTTGTAGACATCGATCAGGTCGGGACGATTGACCGTATTGGTCCAGCCCAGGGTCTTGTTGTGGCCAAGCAGCGGGAACGGCGCACCGGGGAACAGGGCGCCGGCAAAATCCCAGCCTTCGTCCGAATGCACGACGACTTCCCACCACGAAACGCCGCCTTCCCACGGCTGGTGCGAATTGACGATCAACCGCGTCACACCATCGGCGGAGCGCTTGCCCGCCACCGCAAAGCCGTTCGAACCGCGTTCATCGGCTGGCCCCGCATCGCGCGGCACCGGATCGCCCGCGACCAGCGCGCCGAGCGGCTTGTCGAGCCCGAAAAAGAACGGTGATCGCAGCATGAAACCCGCGACAATATCCTGGCCATTGACCGGGAACAGCCCGCGGATCCGCTGTTCCGACCGGTGCCCGGCGGCATATTCGTTGAGCCCCTGCGCATAGGCTTCGAGCAGCGCGCGGGTATCGGCGGGCAATTCGCCATAATGCGCCGCCGCCGTCTTGTTGGCGCCGAGCAGCGCACCGGCAAAATCGATCTTGGCGCCATCTTCACCGTTGATCGCCCCGCCGCGGCCACGCACCGCCGCCACGACGTCTTCGAGATTGCGGAAATCATCCTGCGCATGCGCCAGCGCCAGCCCATAGGCGACATCGGCATCGGTCTTCCCGAAGATATGCGGCACGCCCCAGCCATCGCGGACAATGCGCACATCATGCGTGCGCGCCGGATCGGCAACCGACCCTTCGGCGGTCAGCCCGTCCCAGCTTGCCAGCCCGACGAACACCGTCGCCAGCACCGCCCCGGTCGCCAGCAATGCCTGCAAATACTTCGGCATCTCAGCGCGCGTCCTTGACGATAGCGCCGCCCTTGATGACCACCGGAACCGTCAACAGCACCGACACATCGACCAGCGGATCGCCCTTCACAGCGATCAGATCGGCATAGCGGCCGACCGCGATCGCGCCGACATCGGCGGATCGGCCGAGCGCTTCGCCGGCATTGACCGTTGCGGCCTGGATCGCCTGCAGCGGCGTCATCCCCCATTCGGTCATCTTGGCGAATTGCCGGGCATTCTGGCCGTGCGGATAGACGCCGGCATCGCTGCCGAAAACCATTTTCACCCCGGCCTTGTGGGCCGCCTGGAAGGTTTGCCGCTGCTTCAGCCCGACCTCGCGTTCCTTGGCGAGATTTTCCTCGGGAACGCCGTTCTTCGCGCCTTCGGCCAGGATGTAATCATCATTGTAGATGTCCATCGAGAACCAGGCGCCGGACTTCCTTGCCAGTTCGAAACTCGTCGCATCGGCAAAGCTGGCGTGCTCGATCGTGTCGACCCCGGCGCGCAGCGCGGTGTTGATGCCGCTGTTGCCATGGGCATGGGCCGCCACCTTCATGCCGAGCATATGGGCTTCGGCGACCAGCGCGTCCATTTCGGCCTGGCTGTATTGCTGCGCACCGACACTGGTGCCGACCGAGAATACGCCGCCGGTGGCGCAGAACTTGATGACTTCGGCGCCGCGACGATGCAGTTCGCGCACCTTCTGGCGAATGGCATCGGGGCCATCGGCGACGCCCGGGCGGGGAAATTCGAACTCGGCGGGATATTGGTTGGTGTCGCAATGCCCACCGGTGGCGCCGATGGCATGGGTTGCCGCCACGATGCGCGGCCCCGGCACATAGCCGCCCTCGATGCCCTGTTTCAGCGCCAGGTCGTCATAACCGTCCGATCCGACATTGCGAACGGTCGTGAACCCGGCCGCCAGCGTCTGCGCGGCGTGGGCCACCCCCATCACCGCCTGGAAGGATCGCACATAGCGCAGTTGCCGATCGCCCCCCAGCCGCGGATCGCTCGACAGATGGACGTGCATGTCGATGAAGCCGGGCAGCAGCGTCATGTCGCCGAGATCGATGGCACGCGCCCCCGCCGGCACCGTGACACTGCCCGCCGGGCCCACCGCAATGATGCGGCCGTCGCGCGCCACCACCACCGGCGACGCGACCACCCGACCGCTGATGACATCGACCATCCGGGCGGCGGTGATCACCACGGTTTCGGCGGCGAGCGGCGCCGCACTGCCCATCAGCGCGATGAGCGCGGCCAGTTTGCCCGCGCGAAATTTGCCTGTCTGCATCGTCCCCACTCTTTTTTTCTGCTTGTCCCGACAGGTCGCAGCAAAGCGGCGCCAGTGCAAGATTGCCCTGCAACTATCGCGCCGCTGCTTCCGTATATTCCAAAATATAAAGAGGGGCCTATGGCAATGCGGTGGAATGGCAACGGGGCGCGGGTGCCGCGCTTGTTGATCGGCGACAGCCAGCCCTTGCTTGCCGATGCGCTGGCGGCGCTGGTGTCGGCGCGCGGTTATGATGTCCATGCGCGGGTGCACGACACCGCAGCGGCGGCGAACGCGTTGGGCGAACAGGCGTTCGATATTGCCCTGCTCGCTGCCGATCTGGTCACCGAGCCGATCCTTGCCGTCATCAACGGCCTGCGCCGCAACGGCCGCATGATTGCCCTGGTGGCCGTCGCCGCCCGCCCCGACGATCCGCAGGCCGACGCGCTGCTCGGCGGCTGCAGCGATGGCCTGGTATTGAAGGACGGCAGCAGCGAATGGCTGTTCCACTGTCTCGCCAGTGTCAGCACCGGAGGCCAATGGCATGATCCGCGCGCCATCGCCGGTCGCCGTGCCCGCCGCGAGGTGGCGCTCGCCGCCGGCGTGCTCACCCGCCGCGAAGCCGAAATCGCCCGCCATGTCGCCGGCGGCCGCCGCAACCGCGACATCGCCGAAACGCTGGGCATTTCCGAAGGCACGGTGAAGATGCACCTGCACAATGCCTATGCCAAGCTGGGGCTGGAAAGCCGCACGCAGCTGGCGATGGATGCCCGGGTGCGAACGCTGGCGTAGCTTACTCCCCTTGCGCCGCCGCAAGGCGACGCCTTTACGTCAACAGGGCGGGGGTTGCTACGCCGCCAGCCCCGTCAACGGCATGTCCACTTCCGTCAGCGCCGCCAGAAACTGGTCGCACGACCGTTCCCAGCTGAAGCGCGCGCCATAGGCGGCGCAATCGCTGCGCCGTGCCGCCAGCGCTTGCCGCAAGGCCGCCGCCAGATCTTCATCGACCCCGCCGATCCGCGCCCGCACCGCGCCTTCCGTGCCCAGCGCATCGCGGCCCAGGATGTCGAGCGGCCCCGGCACCGGATAACCCGCCACCGGCGTCCCGCACGCCAGCGCCTCGATGATGACCAGCCCGAAGGTGTCGGTCCGACTGGGAAACGCCAGCACATCGGCGCCGGCATAGGTCGACGCCAGCGCCTCGCCATGCAGGCTCCCAAGAAAATGCGCGGCCGGATAACGCGCCATCAGGTCTTCGAGCGCCGGGCCATCGCCGACGACCACCTTGGAACCCGGCCAGTCGGCGGCCAGAAACGCCTCGATGTTTTTTTCCACCGCGACGCGCCCGACATGCAGCGCGATCGGCCGCGGCAGATCGGCAAAGACCGGATGTTGGGCGCGATCCGGCGAGAACAACCGCAGATCAACGCCTCGCGTCCACGGCCGGGTGCGGTGCAGGCCATGTTCGGCCAGCTCGGCCGCCAGCCGCGGAGTCGCGACCAGGACATGGCTTGCGGCGCGGTGAAAGCGTTCGAGCATCCGCCAGAACGGCCGCGGCGACAGGCCGGTGCGCGCCGCGACATAATCGGGGAAACGCGTGTGGAACGAGGTGGTGAACGGCACGCCATGCGACAGGCACCAGCTGCGCGCCAGCCAGCCGAGCGGCCCTTCGGTGGCGATATGCACGGCATCGGGATCGAAGCCCGCGATCGTCGCGGCAATCTTGCGCCGCGTCGTCATCGCCAGCCGGATTTCGGGATAGCTCGGCATCGGCACTGAAAAGAAGCGATCGGGGGTGATCGTCTGCACCCGGTGGCCGCGCGCCGTGGCGATATCGACGATCGTTGCGAGGGTGCGAACGACGCCATTGACCTGCGGGCTCCAGGCGTCGCTGACAAGGGTGATGCGCATCAGGCAGTCTCCAGCGCGGGCAAGCGGGGGGCAGCGGCCGGCCCGGCGGCGGCGGCGTGCAGCGCCTTGGTGCGCGCCGCCCAATCGAGAATCTCGATGCGGCCATCGAAATGTTCGACGAGCGCGGTGCAGCTTTCGACCCAGTCACCATCATTCATGTAGAGCACGCCATCGAAATCGCGGATCTCGGCGGAATGGATGTGGCCGCAGATGACGCCATCGACGCCGCGTTCGCGCGCCGCATGCGCCACGACTTCCTCGAACCGCGAAATGAAGGCGACGGCATTCTTGACGCGATGCTTGATATACGCCGACAGCGACCAGTACGGCAGGCCGAACTGGCGGCGCAGCGCGTTGAACCAGACGTTCAGGCGCAGCAGGACCGAATAACCGACGTCGCCCAGGAACGCGAGCCAGCGCGCATAGAGCACCACCCCGTCGAACTCGTCGCCGTGCAGCACCAGCAGGCGCTTGCCATCGGCGGTGACATGGATGGCTTCCTGCATCACCTCGACGCCGCCGAAGGCCAGCCCGGTATAATCGCGCAGCGCTTCGTCGTGGTTGCCGGGGATGTAGACGACGCGGGTGCCCTTGTTGGCGAGCTTGAGGACGCGCCGGATGATGTCGTTGTGGCGCGGCGGCCAGTACCAGCCGCGCTTCAACCGCCAGCCATCGATGATGTCGCCGACGAGATAGAGCGTCTCAGGCTTGATCGAGTGCAGGAAATCATGGAGCAATTCGGCGTTGCACCCCGAGGTGCCGAGATGAGTGTCGCTGATCCAGACGGTGCGGAATTTCAGCTTGCCGCGCGGGGTCAGTTCGCCGCCACTGCGCCAGTGGCGGCGGCCCATCGCCGGCGCTGGCGGTTCGTCATCATCGCTGTCATCGATGTCGGCCAGGTCGAACGCAATCAGCGGGTGACTTGCCATCGGGCGGGCTTCCCATCGCTTCGGATGGCTGCCCCTCTATATGTTGGAGGTGACAGCTTCGTGTCAGTGCCGCATCTTGTGGCAAACCCGTTTTGAAAGCCCGTGATGGACCTTGATACCCCGCCGCCTGCCGACAGCCTGCAGGCCACACTCGGCCAGCGCCGGATACTATGCTTCGAACCCGGCCATGCCGAGATCGAATATGAATGCGGTCTCCACATGTGCCATTCGGGCGGCGTGGCGCAGGGCGGTTTCGTCGCGGGCTGGATCGATGCCGCGATGGCGCATGCCGTGATGGCGACATGCCGGCCGGGCATGGTGCCGATGTCGCTCGAATTGAAGATCAGCTATTTTGCGCCGACCAACCCCGGGCTGGTCGTGGCGCACGCCTGGGTCGAGAGCGGCGGCGGCCGCACCTGGTTCGTCGAAGGCAAGCTGTGCGACCGCGCCGGCAAGGTGCTCGCCAAGGGCAGTTCGACGGTGCGGTTGCTGGCGACGGGCAAGGTAGAGGGGATGACGGTCTGAGCCCGGCTATTTGTCCTTCATTACCCAGACGCCATCCCAATCCCCCACCGGCGGCGCCTTGCGCAGCGTCTGGCAGCGGCCGATATAGGTTTGCGACAGCGCATCGCCGGGGTGCAGCCGCAGGCAATTTTCGAAGCGCCCCATCGCACGGTCCCACTGCCCGGCGCGATAATCGGCGATGCCATCGTTGAAGTGCCCGAGCACATCGGACAGGTTCGGAAAGCTGGTGGCATCGTGGTAATCGAGCAGTTCGAACACCCGTACCGGTTGGGTCTTGCCCTTCACGACAACGAGATCGATGTCGCGCATCCGGTAGGTGCCGCGCAGCTTGGTCACGGTCGATTCGCTCGCCAGGATCCGCGCCGAGTAAGCCTTGCAGGCGCTTTCGAGCCGTGACGCCAGGTTCACGCCATCGCCGATGACGGTGTAATCCATGCGCCGCGGGCTGCCGATATTGCCCGAAACAACCATGTCGGTGTTGAGCCCGACCCCCATGTCGACGGTTTTCAGGCCGATCTGGCGGCGGTCGGCATTCCAGCGCCACATCTCGCTGATCATCGAAACGGCGGTGCGCGCGGCGCGGTCGGGATCGTCGTCATGCGCCATCGGCAGGCCGAAGCACGCCATGATCGCATCGCCGATGAACTTGTCGAGCATGCCGCCCTCTTTCGAGATGCATTCGACCATCAGGCTGAAATATTCGTTGAGGAACGACACGGTGCCTTGCGCACCATATTCCTCGGTGATCGTCGTGAAGCCGCGGACATCGGTGAACATGATGGTCGCCTCGGCGCTGACCCCGCCGAGCAGATCATGCGCGTCACCATCGAGCATCTGCGCCGCAATCACCGGGTCCATGTAGCGCGACATCGTCGATTTCATGCGCTTTTCGCTGCTGATATCCTCGAACATCAGCATCGAGCCCAGGTCCTTGCTGCCTTCGCTGGCGAGCAATGGCATCAAGGTGAGGTTGACCGATTTCGCGATGCCATTCAGCGACAACGCCGCATCGGGGAAGATATCGCTGACGCCGCGTTCCTTGACCGTCGCCAGTCGCTCGACCACCCACTTGCCGGCGTCATCGACCAGCGCGGCAAAATCCTTGCCGATCATCTCGGCAGGTTCGCTACCCCAGATGCGCCCGCCGGCGGCGTTGCAGGTGACGATCCGACCACCGGGATCGAGGGTGATCACGCCATTCGACATGCTCTGCAGCATCGAATCATTATAGCTCTGCATGCGCCGCACATCGTCAAACAGCTTGGAATTTTCGAGCGCGATGGCGATCTGCGCGGTAAAGGCCTTCAGCCGCTGCTCGTCCTCGTCGGTAAACACCCCGCCCTTCTTGTTGAGCACCTGGGTGACGCCGATGACCTTGCCATGCTTGTTGAGGATCGGCACGCAAAGTATTGATCGCGTGAAGAAACCTGTCTGCCGGTCGAACGCCGGGTTAAAACGCAGATCGGCATAGGCATAGGGAATGTTCATCGTCGTCGCCGACGTGAACACCGCGCCGGCGATGCCCATGTGCGCCGGGAATCGGATCTCGTTGAAATCACTGCCGCTGGCGACGCGTGAGAACAGCGTGTCATTGGCCTGATCGTGGAGGAAGATCGTCGCGCGCTCGGCGCCGAGCATTTGCGTCGTTTCGACGACCACCCGCCCGAGCAGCGCCGACAGATCGAGCTCGGCGCTGATCTCCGACACCATTTCGAGAAACGCCATTTCCTTGATGCGGATCCGGTCGATCTGTTCGACATAGCGCACGCTTTGCAGCGCGATCGCCGTCTGGCTGGTCATTTCGGCGAGGAGTTGCAGGTCGTCGCGGCTGAATTCGCCCTCGTTCTTGTTGAGGCTCTGCATCACCCCGATGATGTCGCCGGCCATGGTGCGCACCGGCACGCACAGGATATTGCGGGTGCGATACCCGGTGCGTTCATCGACCGAGGCGTTGAATCGCGGGTCGCTGTACGGGTCGTCGATGATCAGCCCTTCGCCGGTCTGGAAGACATGGCCGGCGATGCCGCTGTTGTTGAGCAGGCGAATTTCGCGCGTCAGATCACCCTGGGCGACGCGTGAATACAATTCCCCGGTCTCGGCATCGTTGAGGAACAGGGTGCCGCGATCGCAATCGATCTCGCGTGACGTCATTTCGATCAGCACGGCAAGAATATCGTCGAGCCGTGTCGCCAGCGCACAGCGCCGCGAGACTTCGAGCAGCACTTCGACCCGGCGCAGCGCCAGGTCCTTGCGGATGCGCCGCACCCGGCCGGCGTTGATGGGCACTGCATTCGCCGTCATGCAAAGGTCTCCAATTTGCCGCGCAGCGCCGCGATCTGGTCGTGCAGCGTCGCGCGTTCCTGCGCGGCCGCCGCGGCAGCGGCGGTGGCGGCCGCCTCGCCGCGCTGACGTTCGTGTTCAAGCTCGGTGCGCAGCGCGTTGACCGCGGCGCGGAGTTGGCCAAGCTCGGTCTCGGCGGCCGCGCGCACCGCCTGTTCACGGCTCGCCGCCGCGGCGCCCTGGGCCTCCATGGCTTCACGCAATGCCGCAGCCGTTGCCTTCAACTCGCTGATTTCATCATAAAAAATCTGTTGCGCGAACTGCACGGCGGCCGCCGTCGCAGCGCCAGCGGCTTCCAGCTCAGCGCGCAGCCGATCGATCGTCGCCTGAAGTTGCAGATTGACCGCGCGCTGGTCGGTCAATTGCGCGCTGACGTCGGCTGTCGCCGCATTGCCGCCCTGTGCCAAGGTCACGCTACACTCCCCTGCATGCCCTGCCCACATGCCTTTCGCACGAGCTTAACCAAGAGTTTCCGCTGCGCCTATCCTTGTTGATCGGCGCGGTGCGCAAATTCTTCACTCCCCGGCAGCAGCTTGCATCGGCGACAGCCCGGGTGCAACTTTTGACAATCGACCTGCCATTTAAAATTGAAGGCCCTGCCATGCTGTTGCTGCCCTCCACGACGAACGCCTATTATAGCGGCTCCCCGCTGGCCGCACGGCTGCTTATGCTGTTCGGCGTGCTGTCGATCATCCCCGGCTGCATCCATTATTTTCTGCCGGACGGCGGTGCCGGGGTGATTGCCGGCATCGACCTGTCGAGCCGTGCGGCGACGATCATCGCGGTCTTCGCCTGGCTCGGCGCGCTGCAGATTCCGCACGGAATCGCGCAATTCGTCATCGGCTGGCGCTATCGGCCGCTGGTGGCGCTGTTTCTGGCGCTGGTCATCATGGAGCGCGGGCTGATGGCGTGGGAGGGCTGGCTCGGCAAGGCATCGGCGACCGGGCATCACCCGCCGGAGCATTTCGCCAGCGTGGTGGCAGCGTTGCTCGCCGGCGCGGGGCTTTGGCTCGCGCAACCGCGCAAGCGCTGAAACGCCTTTCCCGTGGCGGGAGGACGTTCAGGTGCCGGTGAAATTCGGCGCGCGCTTTTCGCGATAGCTGGCGAAAGCCTCGCGGAAATCCTCGGTCTTCGTGGCCAGGTCCTGCTCATGATCGGCCGCCGCGAAGGCCGTCGTGTAATCCTCGTCGAGCGCGGTCCACACCTGCGCCTTCATCGCCGCCAACGCGCGCGGCGCCGAGAACGCCGCGATGTTGCGGGCGTAATCCATGACATGCGGCAGCAGCGCTTCGTCGTCGTGCACGCTGTTGACCAGCCCCAGTCGTTCCGCCTCGGCGCCATCGAAACGCCGCGCCGTGTAGAGCAGGTCCAGCGCCCGCGCCTGGCCGAGATGGCGGGTCAGCAACCACGCCGAGCCCTTTTCGCCCGGCACGCCGATGCGCGCAAAGGTGGCATTGAACAGCGCCGACCGCGCCGCAAAACGGATGTCGCAATGCAATGACAGGATGAAACCCCAGCCGAACGCCGGGCCATTGACCGCGGCGATCGTCGGCTTGCGGCTGGTGATCAACACCGGCCAGCCGCCGCTGTAATAAGGCGCCAGCGCCGGGCCGATAGCATCGCCCCATTGCGGGCTGTGCGCGGGATGCGTCTCGACCGACCCCGACGCCCCCTGCCCGATCAACCCCAAGTCAAGCCCGGCGGAAAAGCTGCGGCCGGCGCCGGTCACAACGATCACCTTGGCCGCCGGGTCCTCGCTCGCCTTGGCCACCGCGGCAAAGAACTGGCTGAGCATCTCGGGCGTCAGCGCGTTCAGTTTTTCCGGGCGATTGAGCGTGATGACCGCAACGCCATCGGCAACGGCGTAAAGGACCGGCGCGTCGGCCATCACAGGAAGCCTGGCAGGCGGGTGCGGATGATGGCGTTGGCCTCGTTCATGATATTGTCGATGAGCTGCTGGCAGGTCGGGATGTCGTGGATCAACCCGACGACCATGCCGCACGACCAGGCGCCGGCCTCCATCGTGCCTTCAAGCATGATCTTGGGGTAGACGCCGGCGACTTCCTCGATGATGTCCTCGAACTTGAGGTTCGGCCCCAGCGCCTTTTCCTTGGCGAGCAGACGCTCGACCGCGGCATTGTTGAGCACGCGCTCGGTATTGCGCAGCGGCCGCATGACAAGGCGGGTATCGAGCTCGGTCGCGTTGAGGATCGCCTGTTTCACATTCTCGTGTACCGGCGCCTCCACGGTGGCGATGAAGCGCGTTCCCATGTTGACGCCATCGGCGCCGAGCGCGAGCGCCGCGACAAGCTGCTTGCCATTGGCGACCCCGCCCGAGGCGACGAACGGCATCTTCAGCTGCTCGGCGGCGCGCGGCAGCAGGATCCAGTTCGGCACGTCATCCTCACCCGGATGGCCGCCGCATTCGAAGCCATCGACCGACACGGCATCGCAACCGATGCTTTCGGCCTTCAGGCTGTGGCGTACGCTGGTGCATTTGTGGATGACCTTGATGCCGGCTTCCTTCAATGCCGGCAGCCATTTTGCCGGGTTGTTGCCGGCGGTTTCCACCGCCTTCACCCCGCCATCGATGATCGCCTTGATGTAACCGGGGTAATCGGGGGTCGATACGCTCGGCAGGAAGGTCAAATTCACCCCGAACGGCTTGTCGGTCATGTCGCGGCAGCGGGCGATTTCCTTGGCCAGGTCTTCGGCGCTGCGCTGGGTCAGGCCGGTGATGATGCCAAGGCCGCCGGCGTTCGAAACCGCCGCCGCCATTTCGGCAAAGCCGACGAAATGCATGCCGCCCTGGATGATCGGGTGCTCGATGCCGAACATTTCGGTGATGCGTGTCTTCATGGCGTGTCTCCCCAATGGTCTTTGCCTTGGGCTAACCCGCCGCGCGCAGGGCTGCAACGGGCAAAGCCGACAGCCGCACGATTTTTCGGCAACCCTGCGACACGCCGCGCGTCGCGGTACCGGTACCCGCTGGTTATGAGTGCGTGATGGAGATTGTCTGGTTCAAGCGTGACCTGCGGGTGCACGACCATGCACCGCTGTGTGCTGCGCTGGCCAGTGGCCGGCCGGTGCTGCCGCTCTACATCCTCGAACCCGACCTGTGGGCACAGCCCGACGCCAGCGGCCGGCAGTATGAATTCCTGTGCGAATCCCTCGCCGATCTCGATCGCAGCCTGCGGGCGCGCGGTTCCCGGCTGGTCATCCGCATCGGCGCGGCGGTCACGGTGCTGCGCGATCTCCACGCCGCACACGGCATCACCGCGCTCCATGCCCATGAAGAAACCGGCAATCGCTGGACGTTCGACCGCGATATCGCCGTGCGGCGCTGGGCACGCGCGGCCGGGGTCGCCTTGCACGAAAAGCGCCAGCACGGCGTCTGGCGCGCGCATGGCAATCGCAACGGCTGGGCCTCGCGGTGGGACACGATGATGGCGCTGCCGAAAATGGCGGCGCCCGCCGTTTTGCCACCGGTCGCCATGGCAAGCGACCCCTTGCCCGCCTCCCCCGACCACGGGCTTGCCGTCGATCCTTGCCCCGGCCGCCAGCGCGGCGGTCGCCGCGCCGGCCTTGCCACCCTCGCCAGCTTTCTGGACCATCGCGGCCGCGATTATCGTTTCGCCATGTCCGCGCCGGTCAGCGGTGCCGACCATTGTTCGCGCCTGTCGCCGCATCTCGCGCTCGGATCGCTGTCGCTGCGCGAAGTCTATCAGGCGGCGCTCATCGCCCGCTCGCGCTGGCGCGAGCAGGGCGATGGCCAGTTCGCCCGCTCGATCGACAGCTATATCAGCCGGCTGCACTGGCATTGCCATTTCATCCAGAAACTCGAGGATGCGCCCTGGCTCGCCGAACGCTGCCTGCACCCGGGCTATGCCGACCTGCCGCAACATGACGACGCGCGACTGGCGGCCTGGGCAAGCGGCACCACCGGCTGGCCCTTCGTCGATGCCTGCATGCGCAGCCTCGCCGCCACCGGTTGGCTCAATTTCCGCATGCGGGCGATGGTGATGGCGGTCGCCAGCTATCATCTGCGCATCGACTGGCGGCAAAGCGGCCTCGTGCTGGCGCGGCTGTTCACCGATTACGAACCCGGCATCCACTGGCCGCAGGTGCAGATGCAATCGGGCACCACCGGCACCAACATTCCGCGCATCTACAACCCGGTGAAACAGGGCCATGACCAGGACCCGGAGGGCGATTTCATCCGGCGCTGGCTGCCCGAACTCGCCGGCCTGCCGACCCCGCTGCTCCACGAACCCTGGACAGCGCCGTCCGAACTGCGCGCCGGCATCGCCTACCCGGCGCCTTTTCTCGACCATGAAGACGCAGCCCGTACCGCCCGCGGCGCGATCACCGCCATCCGCCGTGGCCCCGACCACGCCGCGCCGGCACGCGCCATCCTGGTCAAGCACGGCAGCCGCAAGGCCGGACTGCCTGATACCAGCCGCCGCCGCAAAGGCCCCAAGCCGCCGGCCGCA
Organism: Alphaproteobacteria bacterium; assembly: GCA_031426015.1. GTDB lineage: Bacteria > Pseudomonadota > Alphaproteobacteria > Sphingomonadales > Sphingomonadaceae > Sandarakinorhabdus. The sequence goes on along the minus strand of JANPKK010000004.1, from coordinate 10,412 downwards.
CAAGGCAGGCTCGATCTGTAGCGCACCGAGGCGTGGAACCGCGCCACACCCAGACCATGGTAATGACAGGGGGTTCGACGTGGTTTGGGCGCGCGACAACCGATGGAAAGACGCATTCTTATCGCGACCATCGGCCCGCTTGGCGATCTGAACCCGTTCATGGGCATCGGCCGGGCGCTGGCGGCGCAAGGCGCCTCGGTGCGGCTCGCGGTTCCTGCGGAACAGGTCGATCGCGTGCGCGCCGCGGGTCTGCAGGCAGCAGCGATACGCCCCGCCGGGGCCGGCCTGCCCACCGCCGCCGTTGCCCGGCGCATGCCACGAGCGCAACTGGCAACCGTGCGCGTATCCCGATCAAGACGCTGGCCGACTATACGCGCAGTCTCGACAGGCTGGCTGCGGGTGCCGGCGCCATCGTCGCCTCCCCCTTCTTGCCCGTAGCGCCGATCGTGGCGGACAAGCGCGGCCTGTTGCTGGTGCCGGCGCTCACCAGATCTTCACCCGCTTATCGGGCGCCAGATAAAGCTCGTCCGTCGGTTGGACGTTGAATGCCTTGTACCAGGCATCCACGTTGCGGACGACGCCGTTGACCCGGAATTCGCCGGGGCTGTGCGGATCGGACAGGGTGCGCCGGCGGGTTTCGCCCTCGGCGGTGATGTTGCGCCACACCTGCGCCCAGGCAAGGAAGAAGCGCTGATCGCCGGTATAGCCGTCGATCACTGGTGCCTTGCCGGCCTGCTTGTCCTGCACATAGGTCTGGTAGGCCGCATACGCGACCGACAGCCCACCCAGATCGCCGATATTCTCACCCAAATTCTGGCGGCCGTTGATCGTCAGCCCCGGCAGCGCCTCATAGCCGTTGAACTGTTCCACCAGGCCAGCGGTGCGTTTTTCGAACTCGGCGCGGGATGCCGCGGTCCACCAGTCGCGCAGCTTGCCATCGCCATCGGACCGGCTGCCCTGATCGTCGAAGCCATGGCCGATTTCATGCCCGATCACCGCCGCGATCGAGCCGAAATTCACCGCCGGATCCGCCTTGGGATCGAAGAACGGCGGCTGCAATATGCCGGCGGGATAGGTCATGCTGTTGGTCGACGGGCTGTAGCCGGCATTCACCTCCTGCGGCGCGTAGGGAAATTCCCAATCGCGGGTGCCTTCAGCCAGCTTCTTCAGACTGTCCGCCCTCTTCCACGTCATCAGGCGGTTCTGGTTGCCAACGAAATCATCGGCGGTGATGCGCACCCCCGAACGGTCATGCCATTTGTCGGGATAGCCGATGTGGGTGGTGATCTTCTCCAGCTTTTTCAGCGCTTCCGCCTTGGTGGGCGCATCCATCCAGTCCAGTTGGGTGATGCGGTCGCGGTAGGTGGCACGCAGATAGCCGACCATCTCCTCGACCTTGGCCTTGTCCGACGCGCCGAAATATTGCGCGACATAGATGCGGCCGATCTCCTCGCCCATCGCGGCGTTCACCGAGGTGATGCTTTCGAACTCCGGCGCGCGGCGCTGAGGCGTGTCGTTCAGGCGCTTGTTGTGGAAATCGAAATGCGCCTGCACCCACGGTTCGGACAACGAATCCGCCCAGCCATCCAGCGTCTTGAACAGCAGGAAGGATTGCAGATCGGCCACCGCGGTCGCAGCGAACAGCGCGGCCAGGTCGCGCACGGCGGTGTCTGTCGTCACCTTGATGCGGGATTGCCCGGCGAAGCCCTGTTCGGCCAAGAACACGGCCCAGGGAAAGCCCGGCGCATAGGCAGCCAGCTGGTCCGGGCTCATCACATTGTTCATTCGCACCACGTCCCGGCGCTCGGCCAGGCCCCACTGGCGCTTGGCGATCGCCATCTCCAGCGCCATCACCCCGGCGGCGCGCGCGTCGGCATCGGGGATGCCGGCGCGGCGGAAACAATCCGCCATATAGGCCTGCAGAGCCTTGCGGTGCCCGATATAGGGCTCGGCATCGGCCAGATAATAGTCACGGGACGGCATGGTGAGGCTACCAGCGCCGACTGCGGCGATCTGGCGGCGGGGATCGTCCGCATCGGACGTCACGCCGCCGCCGATGAAGCCATCCATCCATGGCAGCGCCATCAGCCTGGCGATGTCGTTGCGTTCCGTGGTCCCGGAAATGATCGACAAAGTGCTGGCAATCGGTGTGATGCCCAGTGCGTTGCGGCGTTCGGTGTTGGCGTGGGAGCGGTGGAAATCGCCGATCATCTGCTCCGGACTGCCCGGCGCGTCGGTCGTCTCGCGCGACTGCTGGATGATGCCGCCGACCCGCTGTTCGGTAGCCAGATAGGCCTCCACAAAGCCATCCATGAACGGGATGCCGGGCAACATCTTCGCCGACTTCAGCCAGCCTTCGTTGACATGGCGGTAGAAGTCATCACCCGGCCGCACCGTTTTCGACAAACCACTGGTATCGACACCCCATTGCCCGATGGCGGCCTTCCGGGGCTGGGCCTGTGCCATGCCGACCGGTTGCAGCAGCGCCACCAGGGCGGTGGCCATCAAGAAACGCAGGCCTGTCTTCATCACGCAGCTCCCTTCACCCTGCAAACGCGATCAGCCGCCCACCACGAAAGCGTCGACGATCTCGTAGACCTCCACAGTGCCGATCCGGATGATGCTGACATCGCCCTGGCGGGTGACGCGCATCGGCGCATTGGCGTCACTGCTGCTGGCGCGGCCATTCTTGAAATAGATGTGGCGCTGGCCACCATCGGCGGTTGCAATTTCCACCGTGGCTTCGCCCATGGCCATGCGCATCACGCCCGCCTTGCAACGGGTCTTCGCCATGCCGGCGGCGGTGATGCAGCGGATTTCGGCGGTGGCATTGTAACTGGTGCCCGGCACCAGGGCATCGCGGGTGGGCCTGACCCCGCCGGCCGTCTGGGTGGGCCGGACCCCGCCGGCCGCCGCACCGCAGCCCGTCACGCCGATGGAGATGCTGTAGTTGGCGACCTCGTTGCGGCGGGCGGCGTTGTGCATCAGATAGACCTGCACCACGTGCGGCCCTGACACGCTGATCAACCCGGATAAACGATTGCCCGATGTCGAACCGATGAACATGGCGGAATCGGCGCCCGATGCCGTCACATTGAAATAGACCGAAGCGTTGGTAGGCTTGAACGTGACGGTGAGTGTCTGCCCGGCGCGGGTATTGACGATATAGCGATGATCGGCACTGCCGGCATTGGCATCGCCTTGCGGAATGGAGATCAGGGTAACGCCCTCTGCCTCGCCGACAACCTTGCCGCCGCCGGCCACCAGCGCCGCGGCCGCGCTGTCGCCGGGCACACCGGGGCAGCCGACAAGGATGGCACTGTCATCAGGGAAATTGACGGTGAGAGCGGATTCACCCAGCCGCCGGCACACAGCGCCGGCCCTGGGATAGCCATTGCCAAACGGGCTCAGCGCCGCCGGCCAGGCAAAGGCCGTGGAAGCCGGTGTTCCGCGATGCCGATTTCATCCGTGGCCTGCGCCACGATATTGCCACCACGCTCACGCAGCAGCGTCGCGTGCCCCGCCTGAAACAGGTCGCGCAGGCCCAGGGCATGTCCACCCGCAGCCTCGTCCGGCAGTTGGCCGCAGAGGGCCACAGCTTCCACGGCCTGGTCGATCAGGAGCTGCGGCACCGTGCCGCCAATCTGATCAACGATCCCGCCCTGTCGCTCCGCGCCATTTCCGACCTGCTCGGCTTCCCCGATGTTTCCAGCTTCGGCCGCAAGTTCCGACTGTGGTTCGGCGATAGCCCGGGTCGCTTCCGGCGCGAAAAGCAGTGACCCGCCGGCATGGCACCGCGCTGCGCACGATCCTGCTCACCGAAGCGCTGGAGCGCTTCGCCTTTGTCGGCATGCAGTCGCTACCGGTGCTGTATTTCGTGAAGTCCCTGGCTCAGCCCGGCCGTATCGAGGCCGGCTGGCCACTGGCGCCGCTGGCGAACACGCTGGGCCTGTCCGGGCAACCCTTGGCGGCCGCCATCGTCGGCGGCTTTTCGGCCCTGATCTATCTGGCCCTGGTGGGCGGCGGTATCATCACCGATCGCTGGCTGGGGCAGCGCCGGGCCGTGCTGTTGGGCGGCGGGCTGCAGGCGGCGGGTTATTTCTTGCTGGCGTTGGCGCCGGCATGGCTGCCCGGTCTGCTGCTTCTGGTCGCCGGCACCGGCTTCTACAAGGGCAGCATCGTCGCCCAGGTCGGCGAATTGCACGCCCCCGATGATCCCCGCCGGGCGGATGCCTTCCAGTTGTTCTTCCTCGTGGTGGCACTGGTCAGCATCGCGGCACCGCTGCTGATCGGTTCGCTTGGCGAACGGTTGAGCTGGTCGGCCGGCTTTGTGGCAAGCGGGATCGCGATGGTCGGGTCTGTGGTCATCTATGGCCGGGCCAAGGCCGTACAGCCTGAAGCATTTGCGCCACAGTCCCCGCCGGCCGACGACATCGGCGTCAATGAGCGGCGGCGAATCGCAGCCGTGCTGTTGCTGCTGCCGCTGATCGTTCAGCCCAATTTCCAGATGAGCAACGCCTATCTGGTGTGGGGGGACCGCAGCTTCACGCGTTTCACCGGCATGTCACCGGCGGATTTCTGGTGGCTCCACGCCGCCATCACGCTGGCGGCCACGCTGGGCTTTGTGTTGATCCGGCTGTTGCTATGGCCGTCAGCCCGGTCATGAGTCCGGGTGCACCCGGCAGCGCGATTGGCCGCATTTGCTGCCTTGCTGGCTTGAACTGACGATTGCCGTGCCAGCAACGACAGCTGACACCATTACTCGGCAAAAGGGGGACAGCCAGTTGGATTTCATCGGGATCATCCGCAGCCTGGAAGAGCTGCTGTACGAAATGATGAGCTGGCTGATCTTCTACCCGCGCACCTTGTGGCGCATCCTGCTGCGCCCGGACGCCGCGACCCGCTATTCCGAAGACGAACAGGACGACAGCCCCGCCGATCGCTATGCGGATTCGCTCAGCCCGCCGCTGTTGCTGATGATCACCCTGGTGATCACCCACCTGCTTGGCCTCGGTGTCGGGATGGAAGCGCCCAGGGCGGTCGGCGAACTGGGCACATCGCTGGTCAAGTCGCCGCAAAACCTGTTGATGATGCGCGCGATGATCTTCGCGATCATCCCGCTGGTGATCGCCGGCCTGTCGCTGAACAAGCGCGGCATCGCCATCGATCGGCAGACGCTGCGCATGCCCTTCTACAGCCAGTGTTTCCTGCTGACACCCTTTGCCCTGGTGCTGCAGGGCGCGCTGTTGCTCTATCGCCTGCCCGGCTTCGGCCCGCCCGCTTCGGCAGCGCTGGGCGCGACGGCGATGGCCTGGTTCCGGTGGGCGCAGACCCAATGGGTGGCCCGGCGACTGCAACGGTCGACTGCCGGCGCCTTCGGCTGGGCCTTGATCTTCACCCTGCTGGCGCTGCTGGCGGGTACTACCGCGGCGACGCTGATCGCCCTGGCGCTCTGAAGCCGGTGTGGCGCTGGTGGCGCACAAGCCCGCCATGCCGGCACGGGCCTTCATCGGCATCAACACGGCGTTCGTCGGCTTGTCGGAAGAACTGACGTTCCGCGGCGTGCTGAGGTGCTGCGCGCAAGGCGCTGGCCTTTTGGCCCGGCGCGCTACTGGTCTGGGCGCTGTTCGGCAGCGTCCACCTGTTGAATGGCTTCATCACGGGCCAGTTTGGCGATGCAGCCTTGCAGGCGCTCAATGCCTTTCTCAGCGGTTTCGGCTATCTCGCATTGCGCATCCGCACCCGGTCGATTGTTCCGATCATGATCGGCCACTGGCTGTGGGATCTCGCCGTGTTCCTCGGTCCGGCCGATCCGAACAAGCCGGCGGCCGATGCCGCATCACCCAATCTCTTGCTGGGCGCGGCCCTGGTGGCGCCGATCGCCCTCCATGGCCTGTAGATCCTCCGCAAAACGGGGCATCGGGCAATGTCCGACGCACATGCGGACAGCGGCAACTATGGGTCTCGATGACGGGCTGCGGTCCCGGTCAGGTTCAACTGAACCTTTGTCTTGTATTTCAGGGCCGGCGCGGGCAGCCACAATCCCTTGATTTCCACTGGTCGGGGCGAGAGGATTCGAACCTCCGGCCTCTGCCTCCCGAAGACAGCGCTCTACCAGGCTGAGCTACGCCCCGACGTCAGTGGAAGCGGGCGTATAGCGGCGCCCTTCCCCAGGCGCAAGCCGCGGTGGCGGCTTTTGTTGCGTCACTTGCTGCCCAGCACGCCGCGGCTGTGCAGCAAGGCATCGATGCGGCCGGTCATGGCGCGGTAATCGGCGCTTTCGATCGTGCCATATCGCGCCTTGAAGGCTTCGTTGCTCATGCCTTCGGCGAGCACCGTCGCATCCAGCGGCAACAGCGTCGCATTGGTCGCCGCCGCCATCTCGGCGCGGAAAGCCAGCGCCCGCGCCGGATCGATCGCGGCCTTGCCGACCGCCAGCCCGGCGCGATCTGCCGCGACATCGACAAGCGAAAAGCCCGATCCGCCCGGCAGGCTGTCGGACAATTCCTTCCAGTTTCCCATCGCCTCGGTGACATCGTCGCCCAGCGTCGCGCCGAGCGCGGCCGACAGGCTCCAGTGCTTGGCGAGATCGACGCGGCCGGCGAGTTGCGGCTGGCGCAGCCGCTGCTCGCAACCGATGACGCGCTTGCCGGCGTCGCCCGCCAGCCGCCCGGCCCGCCGCCCCACCGCCATCATTGTCACCGCCACCAGCGCGGCGCGATTTTCGGCAATGGCGGCGGTGTCGGAGGCCGGCGTGCCCAGCGCCATCGCGCGCGCCAGGTGCGCGGCGATGTCGCGTTGCGGCGCGGCGACTTCGGCGGTGACAAGCGCGCAGTAGATCGCCGCCGTGCGCGCCGGGTCCGCCGGATCGCTGACAATCCCGACAAGATTGTCGACGACACCGGTGGTGATGACCGGGGATTTGACCGTCAGCACCAGCACGCCATTCGCCACGGCAAAGCCGCGCACCAGGTCATCGAGCGCCGGCAGGTCACGGCCCCGCCAGCGCATCAGTTGCAGCACCGTTTCCACGCCGAAGCGCGTGAGAAAACCCGGCACCGGCAAATCACCGACCTGCGCCGTCAGCCGCGGGAACCCGCCCGTCGGCCACGCATCGAGCCGGGCGTTGAGCCACAGCCCGATTGGCAACGGCAGGCTGGCAGCGGCACTGGCATGGTCCGCCGCCACGCCGGCATCGACACGGTGCAGATGCAGCGCATTGCCGGCCAGCGTCGCGATGGCCCGCGCATCGGCATCGGCAAAGCGCACGGCTGTTTCGGGCGGCGGCGCCGCCAGCGCATCGCGCAAGCGGCGGAAATTTTCCTGGCCGGCACGCACCTGGCCGGCCGCCGGCGCCCCCGTTTCGGGCAGTTTCGGCGCGATTTCGACCGCCAGCACAGCGGGCAGGACCAGCGCCGTCGCCAGCGCCAGCATGACCGCGCGGCTGCGCGTCACGCCCCCGTCACTGCCAGCATCTCGGCAACCCGCACCAGCTTTTCGCGCGGCGCCCCCGGGCGGGCGCGGGCGATCTCGGCGGCGTCGATGCGCTGCCAATGGGCAAAATCGGTGGCGCCGACACCGCGGCCGGCGAGCAGCGCATCGAGCCCGATGCCACCACTGCCGCCCTTGCTCACGACCAAATCGGCAGCAATCGCATCGATCACCGCAAAGCCATCGGGCCGGTTGGTGCCGATGGTGCCCGATGGCCCGCGCCGCGCCCAACCGCTGGCGTACAGCCCCGGAAAGATGCGCCCGGCGTCGTCGCACGGGAAACGCCCGAGCTCGGGGGCATAGGGCACGCCGTCGATCGTGCTGGTGCGATAGCCGATGCAGGCGATTACCAATCCGCACGGAATGGCGTGGAGTTCGCCGGTCCCGACCGCCCGAGAACCTTCTGGGCCGTCTTCAAGCCGCGTCGTTTCGACGATCAGCCGTTCGGCCTTGCCATTGCCTTCCACCGCGACCGGGCGCCGGAAGAATTCGAAATTGATCGTGCCCGGCTTGTCGCCGCGTTCCAGCCCGGCAAAACCGCGCAGATGCGTCACCATCTTGCGATGCCCGGGCTCGAGCGCCGCATCGGCCTCCAGCGGCGGCAGGTCGCCCGGCCGCACGATCGGGTGCGCGCGCTCGAGATGCCCCAGTTCGCCGGCTTCCTTGGTGGTAAAGCTCGCCTGGTGCGGGCCGCGGCGGCCGATAATGTGGATGTCGCGAATGGCGCTGTGGGTGAGCGCATCGACCGCGTGCTGGGCAATGTCGGACACGGCAAGTTCGGGCACCGTCTTGGCGAGGATCCGGGCGCAATCGATCGCGACATTGCCGTTGCCGATGATCGCGGCGCCATGGTGCGACAGCGGCACCTGCAGATCGGCAAAATCGGGATGGCCGTTGTACCAGCCGACAAAAGCCGCCGACCCGATGACGCCGGGCAGATCATCCCCCGGAATACCGATCGGCTTGTCATGCGGCGCGCCGACCGACAGCACGACGGCGTCGTAGAGCGACAGCAGCTCTGTCACCGACACATCGCGCCCGACCATGACATTGCCGACAAAGCGCACCCCGGCGCCAAGGTTCGTCGCCTCGTACCGCTTGGTCACCGCCTTGATCGACTGGTGATCGGGCGCAACGCCGGCGCGGATCAGGCCATAGGGGGTGGGCAACCGGTCGATGATGTCGATCTTCGCGGTGCCGCCCCAATGTTTCTGGGCGGCCTCGGCGGTATAGTAACCGGCCGGCCCGGCCCCGATAATGGCGATGTTGAGCGTCAATGCAGCCTCCGGAAAATGTGCCAAAGGCTAAAGCGGCAACGCCGGCACCGGTCAAGCAACTCGCGCTTTCAGATGGCCAATTCGCGCTGCATCCGCGCCCGCCGCCTCATCATGGCGCCGGTCATTCCGAAACCGGCGATCAGCAGCGCCCAGTTCGCCGGCTCGGGTACCGCGCCCAGGGTGACGAGGCCGGAACGCGAGATGCGGTTGCCGAATTCCGGATCGAGCTCGTAAAATTCGACCGACGACTGGAAGCAGCCGCAATTCGCCGAGGTCAGGATGTAAAAGGGCGATTCCACCCCGAAATAACCATTGCCGGTATCGAAATCGAAAAACAGCCGCGACGGGGTGGCCGACAGGCTGGTGCCGATCACGGTCAGCGGGTGATATTGATCGGCCTGGATGGTGACACGATTGCCGTAATTCTGGGCATCGTCCCCCAGCCCCGTCAGGACGATGCTGAAATCGACGATATTGGCCGCGCCAAGCACGCCGATCGTGCCATCGGTGGTCAGCGACAATGTGCCCCTCAGGCTGCCGCCGAGTTCGCGCACGCCCTTGTAGGTGACCGCCGCCGCTGGCGACGACGCCATAAGGAGAACGCACGCCAAAGCCAGTGATCCGACACGGTTGTTCATGGCAGGCCCTTCGATCAAGCTCTCCGACGTCGGATTACATCACATCCGCACCGCCAAGTCACGGCAAAGCCGCTGCTCGCAAGCGCCGGTCTTGCTGCTACGCCGCATTGCCCTTCCCGCCCCCTCTGCTACATGCAGCCGCTTATGACTGCAGACATCTCCCTTATCCGCAACTTCTCGATCATCGCACACATCGATCACGGGAAATCGACGCTGGCCGACCGGTTGATCCAGACCACCGGCGGGCTGACGGCGCGCGAGATGTCGGAACAGGTGCTCGATAACATGGATATCGAGAAGGAACGCGGCATCACCATCAAGGCGCAGACGGTGCGGCTCGATTATCCGGCCAAGGACGGCAAGACCTATGTGCTGAACCTCATGGACACACCGGGGCATGTCGATTTCGCCTATGAAGTGTCGCGCTCGCTCGCGGCCTGCGAAGGCGCGCTGCTGGTCGTCGATGCGGCGCAGGGGGTGGAGGCGCAGACCCTCGCAAACGTCTATCAGTCGATCGAGCATGACCATGTCATCGTGCCGGTGATCAACAAGATCGACCTGCCCGCCGCCGAACCCGAGCGGGTGAAGAAGCAGATCGAGGATGTCATCGGGCTCGATACCGAACATGCCGTGCTGGCCAGCGCCAAATCGGGGATCGGCATCGAGGATTTGCTCGAAGCCATCGTCACCCAGATCCCGCCACCCAAGGGTGACGCCGATGCGCCGCTCAAGTGCATGCTCGTCGACAGCTGGTACGACCCCTATCTCGGCGTCGTCATCCTCGTTCGCGTCATCGACGGGGTGCTCAAGAAGGGCCAGCAGATCGCCATGATGGCCGCCGGCACCACCCACCTCGTCGATCGTGTCGGCTGCTTCCGCCCCAAGATCGAACAGCTGGACACCCTCGGCCCCGGTGAAATCGGTTTCATCACCGCCCAGATCAAGGAAGTCGCGCAGACCAACGTCGGCGACACCATCACCGACGCCAAACGGCCGACCGCCGAGG
>JANPKK010000003.1:0-33194 GCA_031426015.1 Alphaproteobacteria bacterium | reverse complement strand
GCGGCGGACGAGGCGGTCGCCGAGCATGTCCTGCTCGGTGAGGACGAGCAGCGATGATTTGGGCTCGGCACGGGTGAAGCCGTGTTCCAGGGGCACGACGGTGAGGGCGATCTGGCCCTTGGCGGTCAGCCCGAGCGCTTCCTGCCAGCTGGCGGCATCGGCGAGACCGGCGACGCCTTCATCCCCCAGCAGGCCCTTAAGCCGTTCGCGCGCGCCGTTCGAATAGCTGGCGAGGATGATGCGGTCCCCGGCCTTGCGGCGATCATCGACATGCGCCTTGATGGCTTCGTACACCGGGGCGGCACCACTGGCCTGGGCGATGCGTTCGGGGGCGAAATCGCGCGCCGGGTCGGCATCGCAGACGATGGTGTTGCGGGTGCCATCGGGCACGCCGAAGGGCGAGGCGATGTGCACCGCGCGTGCCTTGAGCATCGCCTGCCATTCATCGGGTGACAGATAGAGCGCGGCAGGCGGCAGCGGGCGATAGCTGCCTTTCTTGCCCGACAGCGCGGCGGTGCGGTTGTCGTGATAATCGGCAATGGCGGCAAAGCGGTCCTCGGCGGCCTTGTCGGCACCGGCTTCGCGGATGATGACGGCGCCGGAGCCGAGATAGTCGAACACCGTGCCGAGCGTGGGTTCGAACAGCGGCAGCCAATGCTCCATGCCGGCGAGGCGGCGGCCGTCGGAGACGGCTTCATAGAGCGGATCGCCGGTGGCGGTGGCGCCGAAGCGTTCGAGATAGCCGCTGCGGAAATTCTTGATGTGGACGTCGTCGAGCAGGACTTCGCTGACCGGCAGCAAGGTGAAGCCATCGGCGGCACCGAGACTGCGCTGGGTCGCGGGGTCAAAACGGCGCAGAGTTTCGACCTCGTCGCCGAAGAAATCGAGCCGCAGGGCATCGGGCGAGCCGGCGGGCATCAGATCGAGCAGCGAACCGCGCACGGCATATTCGCCGGCTTCGACGACGGTGTCGGTGCGGACGAAGCCGTTGGCGGCGAGCTTGGCGGCGAGCGCGTCGCGGTCGATGCGGGTGCCGGCAGTGATATGCGCGGTCAGCGTTGCGATGCGATCGGGGGGCAGGGTGCGCTGGGTGACGGCGTTTATGGTGGTGACGAGCAATTGCGCGCGGGTCGGCGGCACAGCGAGGGCGGCGAGGGCGGCAAGGCGCTCGGCGGCGACGCGCAGGCCGGGGGAGGCGCGATCATAGGGTAGGCAATCCCAGGCGGGGAGCTGGATGACCTCGATCTCGGGGGCGAAATAGGTGGCGGCTTCGGCAAGCGCGCGGGCGCTGCTGTCATCGGCGGCGATGTACACCGCACGGCCGCCGCCGCGGCGTTCGGCATCGGGGTTGAAGACCGCGCGCGCGGCATCGGCCATCAGCCAGGGCAGGAAGCCGGGGGCACAGCGGGCAAGGGTAAGCGGGGCGGTGGCGGCAACGAAGCGGCGGAGATCGATCACTTAGTGTCAGCGCATCGCGACGGCGACATAATCGAGCCTTTGCAGTGCATCCATCATCGGCCCGGCAAAGGCTTCGGGCACCACGATGGTGCCGAAAGCCCAGCCCATGACATCGACATCCTGTTCATCGAGGATCGCTTCGAACCACCGCAGCTCGTCCTCGTTCCAGCCATCGGCAAAGCGCGTTGCAAAGCCGCCGATCAGCAGATCAGCTTCCTTGGTGCCGCGGTGCCAGGCGCGGAAGCGCAGGCGGCGAAGGCGGTGGTCGTGGGTAATGGCGTCGTTGGCAGCGTCCATCGGCTGGCTCCGGGAAAACGGAAAATCCGCGCCACAGCAACTGCGGCGCGGTCGAATAGCGCAATATCCCTTAAATGCGCAGGTAGATGCGCTCAAGCGCCGTCTTGTCACATTCGCCGACCGCGCATACCTTCATGCGATGCTCGGGCTTGCCTCTTTGATGCGCACGATTGTGGTCGCGGTAGTCCTGTTCACCGGCACTGTTGCTCCGGCGCTGGCCTGCCCGGACATGGCAACGCCGAGGATGACGTCGATACCCGACACGGGTCGCCCGGCCTTGCCGCCAATTGCATCATCCTGTGATATGGCCTGCCTCGCCTGTCTGGTGCAGCCGGTACCGCTCCACATCGGCACGCAGGGCGGTTGGCATCGGATGGCACATTATTTGCCGGCCATCGTTCAACCAAGCGCGCATTTGACACCGCCGGAGCTGCCCCCGCCGCGATATCTGCCGCTCTGATCGCGTTGTTTCATTCCAGAAGGACATATCATGAAGAAGCTCATTCTTGCTGCCGTTGCAGTGCTGTTCACATCCACGGCTGCGTTTGCCGCTGATTCTGCCGCAGTGGCACAGGCTGCCGCCGCGTGCTGCGACATCGCCGCTGCCTGCTGCGATGTGGTGCTCGGCTGCTGCTGATCGCCTGAACGGCTGGTGACGGGAACGCCGGCGGCCATCATGCCGCCGGCGTTTTTGTGTCCCGGCATTTTCGCAATGGCGTCGGGCGTGCTAGGCGATTGAACTGATGCGGCCCGCCATCCTCAACCCGCTGTTCGCCGAAACCGCTGCCCTGAAGGGGGTGGGGGCGGCGCTGGTGCGGCAATTGGCGCGGTTGAAACTCAACCGCGCGATCGATCTGCTCTTCCATCTGCCGATCATGGCAATCGACCGGGTGCAGGTCGATCGTATCGACGAATCGCTGGTCGGGCGCCCGATCGTGGTCGTGTTGACCATTGTGCGGCACGACAGCGGTGGCCCACGCAGTCCGTTGCGCGTCCGCGCGGTCGATGGCGGCGGGCAATGGGTCGACCTGGTGTTCTTCGGCCAGTCGGGGGCGTGGGCGCGGTCGAAGCTGCCGATCCAGGAACAACGGCGCATCACTGGCAAGCTCGATCGTTATGGCCAGACGCTGCAGATCAGCCACCCCGATATCGCGCTGCCCGGCGAGGCGATGGGGCCTATGCTGCGCGAGCCGGTCTATCCGTTGACCGAAGGTGTCACCAACAAGCGCATGGCGCAGCTGACCGCGCTGGCGCTGGAGCGCGCGCCCGAGCTGCCCGAATGGATCGAGCCGAGCGTGATCGAACGCCAGGGCTGGGCCGGCTGGCGTGACAGCCTTTGCGCCGCACACGCGCTGGTCGGGGAGGGCAAGGCCAAGGACCGCCTCGCCTATGACGAATTGCTCGCCAATCAGCTGGCGTTGCTGCTGGTGCGGCGCGACACGCGGTTGCGCCGCGGGCGGGCGCTGGCCGGGGATGGCCGTCTGACCGGGCCGCTGGTGCAGAACCTGCCCTGGTCGTTGACGGGCGCGCAGGCGCGGGTGCTGGGGGAAATTTCGGGCGACATGGCGCAATCATCGCCGATGCTGCGCCTGCTGCAGGGCGATGTCGGATCGGGCAAGACGCTGGTGGCGCTGCTGGCGATGCTGGTGGCGGTGGAGGCGGGGGCGCAGGCGGCGCTGCTGGCGCCGACCGAGATATTGGCGCGGCAGCATTATGCCAGCATCACCAAGATGCTCGGGGATTTGCCGGTGCGGGTCGGTATTTTGACCGGCCGCGACAAGGGCAAGGTGCGCGCTGATCTGCTCGATGATCTCGCGATGGGACGAATCGACATCCTGATCGGCACCCATGCGATCTTCCAGGAAGCGGTCGATTATCATGATCTCGGGCTGGTGGTTGTCGACGAACAGCATCGCTTCGGCGTCGCCCAGCGGCTGATGCTCGCCGGCAAGGCCAAGGCGCCGCCGCATCTGCTGGCGATGACGGCAACGCCGATTCCGCGCAGCCTCGCGCTGACCAATTATGGCGAGATGGACGGCTCGCAGATCGACGAACTGCCCCCCGGGCGGCAACCGATCGAAACGCGGGTGACGGCAGTGGAGCGCAGCGAGGAAATCATCGCCGCGCTCGGCCGGCACCTGGCGGGGGGCGGCCAGGCGTACTGGGTGTGCCCGCTTGTCGAAGGCAGTGAGAATGGCGACGAGGCCGCGGCGGAACTGCGGGCGACCGAATTGAAGGCGCGTTTCGGCCCGACGGTAGGCCTTGTGCATGGCCGTATGAAGCCCGCGGACAAGGATGCGGTCATGGCCGATTTCGCCGCCGCCCGGCTCGGGTTGCTGGTCGCGACGACGGTCATCGAAGTCGGTGTCGATGTGCCCAATGCGACGCTGATGATCATCGAGGCGGCGGAACGTTTCGGGCTGGCGCAGCTCCACCAGCTGCGGGGGCGCGTCGGGCGCGGCAGCGGGCGCTCCGTTTGCCTGTTGCTGCGCGGGCCCGACCTGTCGGAAACCGCCAAGGCGCGGCTGAAGCTGATGCGCGAGACCAATGACGGCTTTCGCATCGCCGAGGCTGATCTCGAACTGCGCGGCGCCGGCGAGATTCTGGGGCATCGCCAGTCGGGCGAAGCGGCGTTCCGGCTTGCCGATCCGGAACGCACGGCGAAGTTCGTGGGCGTGGCGCGCGACGATGCACGGCTGCTGCTCGATCGCGATGGCGGGCTGGACGGGCCGCGCGGGCAGGCGGCGCGGGTGCTGCTGTATCTGTTCGAACGCGATGCCGGCGTGGCGCTGCTACGCAGCGGCTGAAACGAGAGCGTGGCGCTGCTACGCAGCGGCTGAAACGAGAGCGTGGCGCTGCTACGCAGCGGCTGAAACGAGAGCGTGGCGCTGCTGCGTTCAGGGTGACCCTCGGCTAATGACGGGTGGCGTCCGGCGGGCTATGCTGGCGCTGAAATGAGATCGGTTCGAATGATGTGGCGTGTTCTTGGAAGTTTGCTGTTGCTGGCAGCGCCGGTAGCGGCTGCGCCGATCGATGGCGGCCTCGCTGCCTATGCTGCGGGGGATTATCGCACGGCACGGGCACAATTGCGGCCGCTGGCGGATCGCGGTTCGGCGATTGCCGAAACCATGCTGGGGGTGATGGCGGCCAAAGGGCAAGGCCGTGCGGCCGATCCGGCAGTGGCGGTCGGCTGGTGGCTGCGGGCGGCGAATCGGGGTTATGCACCGGCGCAATTGGCGCTGGCCAAGGCACTGGCGAACGGGCGCGGCGTAGCGGCGAACCCTGGCCAGGCCTGGGTGTGGGCGCGGTTGGCGGCAGGGGCCGGGGATGCGGTGGCTGCTGAGGCTGCCGGGCTTGCCGAGGGGCTGGCGCGGGGAATGCCTGCGCCGGTGCTGGCGAAGCTGGAGGCCGAGCGGGCGGCCTGGCGGCCCTGGGGCTAGCGCGGCCGCGCATCGCGCGACGCGCAATGCGCCGACAGGCGCAAGGCCGATCGGCGGGGCGGTTTGCCCTCCGCCAACCGAACCCGTCCGGCGCGCGGGCTTTGCCCGCGCTTCTTTCTTTCTGGTTCCCTTATTGTGGCCGCGACGGCGTCGCCTCCGGCTGTGGGGTGGGCGCCACGGGCGCCGCCCGCGCGGGGTGGGGCTTGGGAATGTAGGAGAAGGAGGAGAAGCAAGAGGCATGGGCAAAGCCCATGCCGACGTCAGACGAGTTCGGCGCGCAGGAGCGCGCGCCGTCTCGCTGGCCGGCCTTGCGCCTGTCGGCGCGTAGCGCGGCGCGCTACGCGCGCGCGTCGCTGCGGCCAGAGGATCTATAAGCCGGGTTCTGTACCTGGCCCGAAGACCAGATGACGATCATTCCTCTAGGACGCCGATTACCCGGCGCCTCAAGCAACCAACCCGGACGACGGGGCCGGTTCCTGCCCTGTGGGCTTGCGCCCACGTGCCGTCCCTATTCGGTCTTGCTCCCGGTGGGGTTTGCCATGCCGCTTCGGTTACCCGTCGCGCGGTGCGCTCTTGCCGCACCCTTTCACCCTTGCCTGTCGTTCCGTTGCCGGAACCCATCGGCGGTCTGCTCTCTGTGGCACTGTCCCTGGGGTCGCCCCCGCCGGGTGTTACCCGGCACCGCGTTCCGTGGAGCCCGGACTTTCCTCCCCTGCCAAAAATCCTTCGACCTCGGCAGCGGCGATCGCCCGATCCTCTGACCGCGCCGCGGCTCTAACAGCTTGCGCGGGGCAGGGCCAGCCGCCAAAGCAGCGCGATGATCGAGATTGCCGATGGCGCCCGCGCCTTCACCGTTGACGCTGAAACCATCGCTGCGGGCCTGAAACTGACGGCAGCGGACGTGCAGCCGCTGCTCAAGGCAGGGGCGATTGTTTCGTCGGTCGAAGCCGGGGTCGACGAGGATCTGGGCACTTTCCGGCTGACGTTTTCGACCAAACATCGCCGCCTGCGGCTGATCGTCGATGCGCTCGGCGATGTCGTGTCACAATCGGTGCTCGATTTCGGCAGCCAGCCGCTGCCGCCGGCGACGCGGCGCCCCGGGGCGGTTTAGCGGTTCATCACCCCTTCAGCGTCGCCGAATCGACCCGCCGCGCCCATGCCGCCATCGCCGGCCGGGCATCGTGCAGCGCCTTGCCCTCGATGGTGCGGTCGAGCACGAAGACCATGGCGCGCACCGCGATATCGGCGATGCTGATCGCGTCCCCCACCAGCCAGTCGGGGCCGGTCAGCTTGGCATCGAGCCCGTCATAATGGCGCGCCAGTTCCGCTGTCACCTGCGCCACCGACTTGCGGCCCAGCCCTTGCGTCTTCGCCACCTTCGACAGCGCGCCGGGGATGAACTTGCCCAAAATGGTCTTTTTCAGGCCCGATTCGATGTGCAGCAGGTCATCGACGAAGCGGCCGGCATTCTGCGGCCAGCTGCGCATCGTCAGGTCGAAGAAATAGAGGCTCTCATCGGCCCAGTCCTCGAGGATCAGCGCATCGGCGCGATCACGCGGGTCGCTGGGGATCAGCCGCGGCTCGGGTACCAGTTCATCGAGATGGCGGATGATCTCGGTCGAATCGACAATGATCGCGCCGCCAAAATCGACCGCTGGGAATTTGCCCGTCGGGCTGATGTGCTTGAACTTGCCGGGCGGCAGGATGGGGACTTCGACGATGTCCCACGTCATGCCCTTCAGCGTCATGGCGCGGCGCACCTTGTCGCAATAGGGCGAGATCCAATATTGGTAGAGTATCGGCTTCATGGGGCCTCCCACCTGGCCGCGGCGGCATCGTCGCTCGCCTTGGCCGCCACCCAGCGTTGGTCGGTGCCGCGGTCTTCCTGTTTCCAGAACGGCGCGCGGGTCTTCAGCCAGTCCATCAGGAATTCGGCGGCCTCGAACGCTGCGCCGCGGTGCGCGCTGGCGATGGCCACGAGGACGATCGGTTCACCAGGCAGCAGGCGGCCGTGGCGGTGGATGACGGTGCCGCCGAGCAGCGGCCAGCGTGCCCAGGCCTGCGCCGCGATGGCGGCGAGCTGGCGCGCCGTCATGGCGGGATAATGTTCGAGGGTCAGCGCAACGAGATTGTCATCGGCGCGGACCAGGCCGGTGAAGCTGACGATCGCCCCGACATCGCTGCGTCCGGCCGACAAAGCGGTGGCTTCGGCGCCGGCGTCAAAGGCTTCGGCCTGGACGCGGGTGGCAATCATCCGCCCGTCACCGGCGGGAAGATGGCGATTTCGCGGGCGCTCGCAACCGATGCATCGAATCCGACGAAATCTTCGTCAACAGCGATGCGGATCGCATCCCGATCGACCAGCGCCGCCGCATGACCGGGGGACAGGGTGGCGAGATGATCGAGCAGGCCGGCGACTGTTGCGACACCGGCGGGCAGTGCCAGCCGTTCCTCGCCCCGCCCGATGCGTTCGCGCACCCAGGCGAAATACAGCACCGTGATCATGCCATATGCTTCAGGCCGACGCGCAGGTAATCATAGCCGGTGATCAGCGTCAGCCCGGCGGCAATCCACAGGCACGCCATGCCGATTGCCAGCGCCGGCAACCATGGCAGCAACGTGTCAGCCGAGCCGGCAAGCACCAGCGCCCCGAGCGCAATCATCTGGAACGCCGTCTTCCATTTCGCCAGCGCCGAAACCGGCAGCGAGACCTGCAACGTCGCCAGATATTCGCGCAAGCCCGAAACGATGATCTCGCGCAGCAGGATGATCAGCGCGGCAATGACCGCCAGGCCGTGAACGAGATTCGAATCGATCAGCATGACGATGACCGCAGCGACCATGATCTTGTCAGCGATCGGATCGAGAAACACCCCGATCTTCGATACCGTGCCATTGGCGCGGGCGAGGTAACCGTCGAAATAATCGGTCACCCCGGCAATGGTATAGACGACGAACGCGGCCAGCCATTCCCACTGGTTGTCGCCCCACATCAGCGCCACGAGCAATGGCACCGCGACGATGCGGCTGAGGGTCAGCAGATTGGGGAGACTGGACAACACAAGGCAACCCTAGGCAATCCTTTGCCTCGATGAAAGTTAGTCTTTTGGGGGTCGCACCATGAATGTCAGTGAAGCCATTGCCTCGCGCCGGTCGGTGCGCGGCTTTCTCGATACGCCCGTTGATCCGGCGGTGATCCGGCGGGTCGTCGGAAAGGCGGCGCGCGCCCCTTCCGGGGGCAATCTGCAGCCCTGGCATATCGATGTCGTCGCGGGTGAACCGCTCGCCGAGCTGAAGGCGATCATGCGCACCCGCATGGCCGAGGCACCGGGCGGCGAGCCAGCCGAATACGACATCTACCCCAAGGTCTTGCCGGCGCCGTACAAGGACTATCGCTTTGCGGTGGGGGAGGAGTTGTACCGCGCACTCGGTATCCCGCGCGAGGACAAAATGAAGCGGATGATGTGGTTCGCCCGCAATTTCCAGTTCTTCGGCGCGCCGGTGGCGCTGTTCTGCACGGTCGCCAAGACCATGGGGCCGCCGCAGTGGAGCGACCTTGGCATGTACCTGCAATCGCTGATGCTGCTGCTGCGCGAGGAAGGCCTCGATTCCTGCCCGCAGGAGTGCTGGGCGATCTATCCCGAGACGATCCGTGCCTTTCTCGGGACGCCCGAGGACCGCATGCTCTTCACCGGCATGGCGATCGGCTATAAGGATGAAACCGATCCGGCGAACGCGGCGCGAGCCGACCGCGCCCCGCTGGCGGACTTTGCGACGTTTCGCGGCCTGTGATGCCGGGCGTCGACCAGGAAGGGTAAACCCGCTTGTTTGACACTGTATCGATCGGACGGCGCGGATTTCTCGGGGGCGCATTGGCTGGTGCCGCGGCGTTAGCGGTTCCGGCCCGAGCAACAGTGCCCATGTCGGTCGATGCACGCCTGATGAATCGGGCGCTTTCGGCCTTCAACAAGCATCGCGGGTCGGTGCGCCACGCCGATGTCATCGCCATCGCCGATTATTCGCGGGCGTCACGCGAGCGCCGTTTCCACCTCGTCGACATGGTATCGGGGGTCACCACTTCGATGCTCGTCGCGCATGGCCGCGGCTCCGACCCGGCCCACAGCGGCTGGTTGCAGCAGTTTTCCAACCAGGATGGCAGCTATGCCAGCTGCGCCGGAGCGTTCGTCACCGGCGCCGAATATGTCGGCAAACATGGTCGTTCATTGCGGTTGAATGGGCTCGATGCCAGCAATTGCAATGCGCTCGACCGCGCGATCGTCATCCACACCGCGCCTTATGTCACCGAAGCCATGGCGCGCGACATGGGCAAGGTCGGCCGCTCGCAGGGCTGCTTTACGGTCACCGAGGCCAATCTGCAGCCGGTGCTGGCACGCCTTGGCGGCGGGCGCTTCCTGTATTCCGACAAGGTCTAGCGCTACGCGGATTTCCGGCGCAGTCTGCCTGAAAGGGGGAGATTGCCATGGACCTGCCGCACCGTCTCGACACGCCGCGCATTGCGCCGCTGCCGCTCGCGCAATGGCAACCCGACCTGCGCCAGGCAGCAACCACCGGTCGTGCCCCCGAACTCGGGGCCCCCGAAGCGCCGGTACTCAATGTGCTTGCCACCATCGCCAATCATCCGGCGCTCGCCAAACATTTCATGGGTTGGGCCGGGCAGCTGTTGCTGCGTTCATCGCTGCCGGCGCGCGACCGCGAAATGGCGATCCTGCGCGTCGGCTGGCTGGCCCGAGCGACCTATGAATGGACCCATCATGTCGAGATCGGGCTCGACCATGCCGGGTTGACCGCCGCCGATATCGAAGCGGTGAAGGCCGGAGCCCGCCCTGGCAACGCGACCGACGACGATGTGCTGCTGCGCGCGGTCGACCAGCTCGTCGGCGATCACTTCATCGATGCTGAAACCTGGGCAGCGCTGGCAGCGCGTTTCGACCAGACCCAGTTGATGGACCTGGTGTTCGTTGTCGGCAATTACTCGATGATCAGCATGGCGCTGAACAGCTTCGGCGTGCAGCTGGAAGACAAATATCGATCGTGATTACGCGACCGCCACGCGGCGACGGCGGCGCTGCATCCCGCCCACCAAGCCAAAGCCGGCGATCATCGTCATCCAGCTCGCGGGGTCGGGCAAAGGCTCGATGATGCTGTCGAGGGTGAATTCAGCATAGCCGTTACCGCTGCTGCTGGCGACACCCTGGCTGACCAATTGGGTCGCGGCGGCATAAAAGCTCGCGCCGCCACCCCCGGCTGCCGAACCGCCACCGCCACCACCGCCAGAATAGCCGCCACCACCGCCACCGCCCGCTTTGCCGATGCCGCCGAGCACGCCGCCCACGATGCCCGAAACGCCGCCCAGGCTGAGAAAGCCGCTACCGCCATAGGTGATGAAGCCGCCACCGCCGGCACCGCCAGCAAGCAGCGGCTGGTGCGGCGCCATTGCCGATGCGCCGCCACGCCCACCGGTGCCAAGCGTTCCGGCATTGCCGCCATTGGCGATGCCATAAACCGTCGTGGTGAACGACCGGCCGGTGTTCGCCGTGCCGGCGAGCGTCGCGTTGCTGCCGTTGCTGTTTTCCAGGCTGCCGCCGCCACCGCCGCCGCCGGTTGCCACGAGCAGGTTATTGCTGGAATCGAAGATGAACGTGCCGCCGCCGCCGCCGCCACCACCGCCTGCCATCACGGCATCGATGCCGGCGCCGCCGACCACGATGGTATAGCTGACGCCAGCGTTGAGCTGCGCGGTCAGGTTGATGAAGGTCGCCAAACCGCCGTTGGTGCTAGCCAGGCCACTGGCAAGGCCATTGCCGCCCGACCCGCCGAGCGCGGAAATCGAATAGATGCCGGTCGTTGCAACGGTGAAATTCTGGATCGCACCGGTGAAATCATAACGGGTCACGGTGGTCGCGTGTGATGCGACTGGCGCTGCGAGCAAGGCAGCCAGAAGCAAAGAGCGCACGGACATTATGACCCCCAGTGTAGGTGCTGGACCCTCAGCACAGACACAAGATGTAGCGAAAAATGGTTAACAAAAGGAAAAATTTCAGACACATGGCATTGTTAATTACGCCCTGAAGCGGCGCCATCAAGCCTCTCGCCGGCCGGTTTCGACGATAGTCCGGGCGCGGTCGACAAACCGCCGGGCTTCATCGCCGTCATCAGGCTTGAGCAAGGTCGCGTCGGGCACCAGCGTGCCGCGTTGCGCCGGCGGCCGCGCGGCAATCGCGGCTTTCCAGCGCAGCAGGTTCGGCAGCCCGGCGGTATCGATTCCCGACCATTTGGCGGTGCGCACCCAGCACCAATTGGCGATATCGGCGATGCTGTAATCCCCGGCAAGATATTCGTTGTCGGCCAGTTGCCGGTCGAGGACGGTGAACAACCGGCGGCCCTCGGTCTGGTAGCGGGCGATTGCGGCGGGAATTTTCTCGGGGAAATAGCGGTAGAAGACATTGGCCTGGCCCATGATCGGGCCGATGCCGCTCATCTGGAACATCAACCACTGCATCACCCGGCTGCGGCCGTGCGGGTCCGACGGCAGCAATTGCCCGGTCTTTTCGGCGAGATAGACGAGGATCGCCCCCGATTCGAACACTGCAAAGCCATCATCGACGATCGCCGGCACCCGGCCATTGGGGCAGATGGCGAGAAATTCGGGCGATTTCTGTTCACCATGGGTCAGGTCGACGCGGTGGACATCATAGGCCAGCCCCATTTCCTCGAGCGCCACCGACACCTTGTAGCCGTTGGGCGTGGCAGCGGTGTAAAGGGTGATGGTCATGGCAATAGGCTCCGCAGCGCGACAGGCGCTATCCTAGGCTGCAACCGGGGTGGCGTCACGGCCTTCAGATGCCGAAAAGCTTGAGCGCCGCATCGGTGACGCCTTCGAGCCCGGCGCGGGGCGCGCGTCCGGCCTGGGCACTGCGTGGCGCTTCCTCGGCGATGACGAGGCCGTCGCCGGCGGCGATGCTGTCCTTCAACAGCGGTTCGAGCCCGAACAGATAGGGCCGGAAGGTTTCGGCGCGTGCCGTCGCATAGCGTAGCCCGGCCGAAAACCCGACAAGCTGGTCTTGCGGCAGCTTCAGCCCGGTGTGGACCACCTCGAAGCGCAGGCCCCGACCGCCCTGGAGGATGACTTCGGCCGGGCCGTGAAAGGCGAGGTAACGCCATTGCCAGGTCAGCCATGCATTGAGCGTGCCGAGCCGCCAGTGGCTGGTGATGCGCAGCGGCTGGCCAGCGGGTTGCACGACCCCGACGATGGCGCGGGGTTGCAGCACGCAGGTGGCGCCGGCGGGAAGGACGAGCCGGCTGAGCTCGGCAAAGGGGTCGGCGGTGGCCGACACGGTCGCGCTGCTGCCGCGCAGCCGGGCGAGGAACCACAGGCCGGCGGCGATGCTGGTGATCGGGAAGCGCCAATCGAGGAGCGCCTGGTCGTCCCTCGCGCCGATATGGCTGCTCGCCTGGAGATAGCCTTGCTTGACCAGAAGCTCGTGCCCCGGGGCGAGCGTGATCGCCAGCGACACCGCCGGGGGCTGCGCTGGCGGCGGGATCGGCGTGCCGGCGGGCAGGAGTTGCACCGGACGCTGACGCGCCGCGATCGGCGCGAGGACCCAGTAGAACAGCGTGCGGATAGCGAAGGGCGTCAGGATGATTGCAATGAGCGCGATCAGTGCCGGCCGCAGCAGTTCGGCAATGCCCAGCCGGTCATACCAGCGTCCGGCAGTGGCGGTCATGGTGGCGCCGAGCAGGGCGCGCTGCGCTTCGGCCGCAGCAGTCAGCGGGGCGAGGCGGGCGGCCAGCGCAGCGCCGTCGAGGCGCGGCGGCGGCGTGGCAGCGGCGGCACGAGCGGCGGCAAGGGCGCGGACATTGGCGGCGCGGCGATCACGATAAACGGCGCCGAGATCGACCATGCGACCGCCTTCGAGTGCATAGCGATAGGGCAGAGCGCGGGTGGCGAGCGCCTTGAGGTTGCCGTCATCGGCGGCGATAGCAGCTTCGAGAGCGCTGATGCGGCTGGCGGCGGGCAGCAGGCCGGTCAGAAAGGCAAGTTCGCGGTCGATCAGTTCGAGGCGGATGTCGCGGTCGATGCCGGCGACTATGGTGGCGCGCGGCGCGGAGAGCAGGTCGATGGCCCGGGGCGCTTTGGCGGTCAGCGCGGCACGGTCGCGGCGCAGCACGGCGATGCGCGCGGTGAGCGCCCGCTGTGACTGGCGGTCCGCGCTGGCGAGGGCGGTGACGGCGCTGCCGTCGAGCGCGTCGATGCGGCG
Organism: Alphaproteobacteria bacterium; assembly: GCA_031426015.1. Lineage (GTDB taxonomy): Bacteria > Pseudomonadota > Alphaproteobacteria > Sphingomonadales > Sphingomonadaceae > Sandarakinorhabdus. The sequence continues at coordinate 19,720 of JANPKK010000003.1, read as the reverse complement.
GCGCAACTCGGCCTCGGCGCCGGTAATGCGGTCGATGCTGGTGGATATGCTGCTGGCGGTGACGCGGTCGGCGACGACATTGGCGTAGAACGCCAGCGCCGCGAGGATCAGGAGGAAGAGAATCGCGTGGCGAAGCAGCCAGCGGACAATGACGGAAAGGATGGTCAAACCCCCCTCTCCCGCAAGCGGGAGAGGGAAGCTTTTATGGCGCGTTGAGCCCTAGCCACGCGGGTTGAAATGCCCGTGGATCGCTTCGGCCATCGCCTTGCTGATGCCCGGCGCGCGTTCCAGATCCTCGAGTGTCGCGCCGCGCACCGCCCGCGACGTGCCGAAGTGCATCAGCAGCGCCTTTTTCCGCGCCGGGCCGATGCCGGGGACATCGTCGAGCGGATTGGCAGCGATCGCCTTTGACCGCTTTGCCCGGTGCGCGCCGATGGCGAAGCGGTGCGCCTCGTCGCGCAACCGTTGCAGGAAGAACAGCACCGGGGCGTTCGGCGGCAAATGCAGGTCGCGCCCGGTCGGCAGATGGAACGTCTCGCGCCCGGCATCGCGGTCGAAACCCTTCGACACGCCGATGATGGTGACATCTTCCACCCCCAGCTCGCCGAGCGCTTCATTGACCGCCGACAATTGCCCGCGGCCGCCGTCGATCAGCACCAGGTCGGGCCAGTCACCTTCGCTGCGATCGGGGTCTTCCTTTTCCAGCCGGGCGAAGCGGCGTGACAGCATCGCCTTCATCATGGCGAAATCGTCACCCGGGGTGATGCTCGCCCCATTCTTGCTGGAATCACTCATGTTGAACTTGCGATACTGGTTCTTGATGAAGCCCTGCGGGCCGGCGACGATCATCGCGCCGAGCGCGTTGGTGCCCATGATATGGCTGTTGTCATAGACCTCGATGCGCTGCGGCGGGCCATCGAGATCGAACAACTCGGCAAGCTCGGCGAGCAGCTTGTTCTGCGTCGTCGCTTCGGCCTGGCGGCGTTCGAGCGCTTCCTGGGCGTTGCGCCGCGCCTGTTCGATCAGCTTGCGGTTCGGCCCGCGCTGCGGCGCCTTGACGCCGACGCGGTGCCCGGCCTTTTCCGACAGCGCATCGGCGAGCAGCGCACTTTCCGCCAGCGGCCGGTCGAGCAGCAATTCGCGCGGCGGCGGCAGTTCTTCATAAAGCTGGCCGAGGAAGGCGAGCAGCACTTCATCCGCCTCCATCCCGTCGGTGTGTGCCGGGAAAAAGGCGCGGTGCCCCCAGTTCTGGCCACCGCGGATGAAGAAGACCTGGATGCAGGTGACCCCGCCATGCACCGCCAGCGCGACGATATCGGCATCGCTCGCCGAGCCTTCGGCGTTGATCGCCTGGCTGCCCTGGATGAAGGTGAGCGCGCGCAGCCGGTCGCGCAGCACCGCGGCAATCTCGAAATCCATGGCTTCGGCGGCGGCGGTCATCGCGGTGCCCAACTTTTTCTGGGCGTCCTGGGTGCGGCCCGACAGGAAGGCGCGGGCATCCTCGACCAGTTCGGCATAGGCATCGGGGCTGATGCGGTCGACGCACGGCGCCGAGCAGCGCTTGATCTGGTGGAGCAGGCACGGCCGCGTGCGGTTGGCGAAGAAACTGTCGGTGCACGAGCGCAGCAGGAAGACCTTTTGCAGCGCATTCAATGTCTGGTTGACCGCGCCAGCGCTGGCGAAGGGACCGTAATAGCTCGCCTTGCCGACCCGCGCGCCGCGATGCTTGCCGATGCGCGGAAAGCCATGGTCCTCGCGCAGCACGATGAAGGGGAAGCTTTTATCGTCGCGCAGCAGCACGTTGTAGGGCGGGCGATAGCGCTTGATCAGCTGGGCTTCGAGCAACAGCGCTTCGGCTTCGGAATTGGTCGTCACGATGGTCATGTCGCGCGTCTGCGAGACCATGCGTTGCAGGCGGCGCGAGAGGCGGTTGACCTGGGTATAGTTGCCGACGCGGTTTTTCAGCGATCGCGCCTTGCCGATATAGAGCACGTCGCCGCCGGAATCGGTCATCCGGTAGACGCCGGGCCGCAGAGGCAGCGTGGCGAGCACGTTGCGGATCGCGGCGACCCCGCGATCGAGATCGGGCACATCCTTGCCCTGCACCGTGAAGGTGGCGGTTTCTTCGGAAAAGCGGTCGGTCGGGGGCAGGGCCATCGCGTGGTGATTTAGGCGCGCGGGCGGGGCAGGGCAATCGCGCTGCTGACGCGGATGTGTCATGAGGCTGTGCAAAGCAACTCCTGGCCGTCACCCCCGCCTTCGTGGTGGTGACGGCGCAGGTTGTGTGCCTGTGACGCTGTGTATCCGAGGGTCCCGATGAATCGCCTGCTGCTGCTCGCCTGCCTGTTGCTCGCTGCCTGCACCGGGTCACCGCGCCTGGCGACCGCGCCACCCGCCGCGCGCCCGCCGGTCATCCTGATCTCGGTCGATGGCCTGCGTCCCGATTATCTGGCGCGCGGCGTGACGCCCAACATCAATGCGCTGGCCGCCACCGGGGTGCGCGCCAGGGCGATGCGGCCGAGCTTTCCGTCGCTGACCTTTCCCAACCACTACACGCTGGTCACCGGGCTGCGGCCCGACAAGCATGGCCTCGTCAACAACAATATCGAGGATCCCCGTATCGCCGAGCAGCGTTTCGCCCTGTCGAATCGCGAGGCCGTGGGTGACCGGCGCTGGTGGGACGAAGCCGAGCCGCTGTGGGTGACTGCCGAAAAGGCCGGGGTCGCGACGGCAACGATGTTCTGGCCGGGATCGGAAGCGCCGATCCATGGCGTGCGGCCGAAACAATGGCTGCCCTTCGATGGCGCGATGCCCAATCCGGCGCGGGTGGCGCAAATGCTCGCCTGGATCGACCAGCCGCAACGGCCGGCGTTCATGACGCTGTATTTCGACACGGTGGATCATGATGGCCATGAATTCGGCCCCGATGCCCCCGAAACGACGCGCACCATGGCCGAAGTCGACGCGCGGATCGGCGATCTGGTAGCCGGACTTAAGGCGCGAGGGGTTGCCGCCAACATCGTGCTGGTTTCCGATCATGGCATGGTGGGCGTGGCACCGGAACGCGTCATCAGGCTCGACCAGTTGCTGCCGGCAGGCAGTTATCGCACCGTGGCGACCGGCGCCCTGGCGGGGATCGAACCGCTGCCCGGGCAGGATGCCGCCGTTGCCGCGGCGCTGCTCCGGCGGCACGACCATCTGGAATGCTGGCGCAAGACCCGCATACCGGCGCGGCTGCATTATGGCCGCAACGCCCGGGTACCGGGCTTTGTCTGCCTCGCCGAACCCGGCTGGATGACCCAGGGTGGTCCTCCACGGCCCGATTGGAAATTGGGCGGCATGCATGGCTATGACCCGGCGACGCCGGCGATGGCGGCAACCTTCGTGGCGGCGGGGCCGGCGTTTCGGCAAGGCGCGATGGTGCCCGATTTCGATAATGTCGATGTCTATCCGCTGCTGATGCGCCTGATCGGCCTCAAGCCGCTGGCGTCGGACGGCAGCGATCGGCTGGTGCGCCGGGCACTGCGGTAGGGGTCCATGCTGCCGCACTGGCTTGCGGCGGCGCGCGCAGGGCCGTATCGCGACCAGTATGGGGACTCTTCGCAACCAGACCGCCATCGTCACCGGTGGCGCCAAGCGCATTGGCGCGGCGCTCGTGCGCGCGCTTGCGGCCGATGGCTGGCATGTCGTCATTCACTGCCATCAGTCGCGCGCCGAGGCGGACGAACTTGCCGCCGAGATCGGCAACAGCGTCGTCGTGGCGGGCGATCTTGCCGACCCGGCGATCGGCGAGATCATCGTTGCCGCCGCCGCCGGGCTGCCGCCGCTCGGCCTGCTGGTCAATTCGGCGTCGCGCTTCGTCTATGACCGGATCGACGATTTTGGGGCCGACGATTTCGACACCCACATGGCGGTCAATCTGCGGGCGCCGGCGCTGATCACCCGGGCGTTTGCTGCAGCATTGCCCGAAGCCGATGACGCCGCGCTGGTCGTCAACCTGCTCGATGCCAAGCTCGAAGCGCTCAACCCCGATTATTTTACCTACACGCTGTCCAAGATCGGCCTCGAAGGGCTGACCGAATTGACGGCGCGGGCCTATGCGCCGCGGTTGCGCTGCGCCGCGATCGCGCCGGCGGTGACGCTGGTCAGCGGACCGCAGAGCCGCGAGAATTTCGAGGCGGTGCACGGGCTCAACCCGCTGCGACGTGGTGTCGCGGTTTCCGAAATCGTCGCGGCGTTGCGCTTCATCATTGCCACCCCGACGTTCAACGCCCAGACGATAACCCTTGATGGTGGTCAGCGCCTGCTCGGCCTGCCACGTGATGTTGCTTACATGGTGGAAAAATGACCGATACCCTGCTCGCGGATCCCTTGCTTTCCGACCCCATCCTGACGGGTCTGGTCCCGGTCGCCCTGGCGCCGCAAACCCGCAAGATTATGCTCGAGGACTTCGACCTGCCGGTCGATATCGGCTTTCATGATTTCGAGATCGGCACGCCGCAACGGCTGCGGGTCAACATCGAAGTCTGGTTGAGCGCCGCGGCGTTTCCGCAGTGCGATACCGTGGCCCAGGCCTGGGATTACGACACGCTGCGCACCTCGGTGCTGGCACTGGCCACCGCCCGGCGTTTCAATCTGCAGGAAACCGTGGCGCATGAAATCTATGCGCTGGTCGCGGCGCGCCAGGGCGTGACCGCGCTGCGCGTTTCGACCCGCAAGCCCGACATCTACCCCGATTGCGCCGCGGTCGGCGTGGAACTCAGCAGCTTCTGAGGCGCGGCCTGTTTCGGCGCGCGGTCGTGCGTCCCCGGCATTTTTCAGTTCGCGGACTTGCGTCCCCGCCTTTTTCAATTCGCGGACGTGCGTCCGCAGGGGCCAAGACTGTCGATTGCCGCGCGCCAATCGGCGGACAGCGCCGGATCGTCGCCACCGGCCGCCGCCGGCAGCCGCGCCGGCAGGAAACACGCCAGCCGATAGCGCAACAGCGTTTCGGGCTTCACGATAATTGCTGATTCATCAATGACATCGCCGCGCGCCACGGCAATACGGCGCGGTTCGCCGGGGCGTGCCGTCACCACCATGGTCAGGCCCTTGCCATCGGCGGCCGTGAGGAAGAACTGGCTTTCGCTCTCGCCCGGCACGGTGCCATCGGCCCGAAATCCATTGGCGACGCCGGTGATGATCGGCACGGTACCCGAGCGCGCTTCGGTGGCCAGCGTGCGGGTGCGGGTTTCGGTAGCGGGGTCGTGCGGTTGCTGCGCGAACGCGCTGACGAGCTGGGTCTTGCCATCGGCGGCGGGGGTGGCGAGCCAGGCCAGAATGGCGCTGCCCTTGGGCTTGGGCGGCTTGCCACGCGCGTCGACGGGGGCATCCCACAGCCAGGTCAGGCTGGCCGGAATCGCGCCCGGTGCCACGATCGCGGCATCGACCGCGGCGGTGACGAGCAGGCGCACCCGGCCAGGTTTCAGCCCGGGCGATTCCTTTTCGGACAGGCGCTGGCTGCCGGTAATGGTGGCGCGCACGATGACCGGCGCCGCCAATGTCAGGTCGGCCAGGTCGGCATGCGACGGGACCGCGAGCACCGGTGTGGCAAGAATCGTCGCCAGAGCGACGGCGGGGGTGTACAAAGCACGTATACTGACCATGCACCCTGTCTACGCGCAGTTGCGCGACACGGCAAACTGGACGCGCCAGCCCCGCGATTGGCACGAAAATGTCAAATTTCAGGACCGTTTTGTGCATCGCAGCGCAAGCGCGCCAGCCAAACGGCAATAAAAGACTCGTGTGTGACGCCGCGCCATCCTGCCGCATTTTTGGCACAAAGCTGTTGCGGCGCCGCCCTTGATGCGGTTAAGGCTTTTCTCGAGAGGGATCGTCGCAAGGCTGAAGGGGAGCTGATGCACCCGGCGGTTCCCGTTTTTGGTGAGAGGGAGTTTCGCAGCGCCCATGGCATACGCTGAGGAGAAGATGAGCACCAACCGGATGGTTGCGCTAGGCCTTGTGGGCCTTTTGCACGTCGGGCTTGGCTATGCCTTTGTCACGGGGCTGGCTCTCAAGGCCGTGAAGGCCATCGTGAATCCCATCGAGGCGGTCAACGTCGAGGAAAAGGCGCCACCGCCCGACGAACCGCCACCGCCGCCGCCCAAGGACGTCGAAATTCCGCCGTTCGTGCCGCCGCCGGAGGTGTCGATCGTATCCGAAGCCGCACCGACGATCACCGTGCAGCAGACGCAGCCGCAGCCCGAACCGCCGCGCTTCACGCCGCCGGCGCCTCCGGCCGCTCCGGCGCCTGTCGCAGCAGCACCGCCGACCCCGGCAACCCCAAAGGGTCGTGGCAATACGATCAGCGAAGACGATTACCCGGATGCCTCGCGCCGTGCCGAGGAACAGGGCGTCGCCCGCGTCACCTATACGATCGATACAACGGGCAAGGTTTCGGCCTGCACCGTGACGCAGTCGAGCGGTTCGCCCCGCCTCGATGATGCGACCTGCAAGATCATCATTCGTCGTTTCCGCTTCAACCCGGCAACGCGTGATGGTCAGCCGGTGTCGGTGGAAAAATCGCAGCCGGTCCGCTGGCAGCTGCGGGATGCCCGGTAGGGGGTTGATGTCCGGCCGGTGCCGCGCCTTCGGGCAGGGCTTCTCGGTGGGGTAGTGAAGACAAGTTTGACGCCAATCAAGACGATCATCGCGATCGAATAATCGAGGGAAGATACAATGGAAACCGTCGCAGTCGAAAATCCTTATGGCCTGGCGGCCGCGCTCGAGCAGGGCGGCATCATCGCGCAGTCGGTGTTCGCCATCCTAGTCATCATGTCGCTGGGTTCGTGGTTCATCATCATCACCAAGTTCATCGACCAGCGGAAGGTGCTGACCGAATCGGCAGAACTCGAAAAGAAGTTCTGGACCGCTTCGGATCTCAAGACCGGCGCTGCCAAGCTCGACAAGAACTCGCCCTTCCGCCAGATCGTCGATGACGGCCTGCGCGCTTCGGACCATCACGAAGGTCGCCTGACCGACAAGATCGACCAGCACGAATGGGTGACGATGGCGCTCAACCGGTCGGCTAACGCCGTTACGTCGAAGCTGCAGAGCGGCCTCGCCTTCCTCGCTTCGGTCGGTTCCACCTCGCCGTTCATCGGTCTGTTCGGTACCGTCGTCGGCATCTATCGCGCCCTGATCAACATCGGCCTCGCAGGCCAGGCATCGATCGACAAGGTCGCCGGCCCGGTCGGTGAAGCCTTGATCATGACCGCCCTCGGCCTCGCCGTCGCCGTTCCGGCCGTGCTCGGCTACAACTGGCTGATCCGCCGCAACAAGGAGGTCGTTGAAAAGCTCAACAATTTCTCGGCCGACGTGCATGGTGCCCTGGTTTCGGGCGCCCGCATCGCCACGCCGGTTGCTGCCCCGGCCGTTGCCAAGCCTGTGGCGCGCTAAGCGCGCCCACAGCAAGGAAGGGGTTTTCACCCATGTCGATGAACGTCGGATCGCCGAATGAAGACGGCAGCGAATCGCCGATGACGGAAATCAACACGACGCCGCTGGTCGACGTCATGTTGGTTCTGCTCATCATCTTTCTCATCACCGTCCCGGTCGCCATCCAGACGGTGCCGCTGACGCTGCCGACCGTGACCAACCTGCCGACGACCACCAAGCCCGAGAACCTGCTGCTCTCGGTTGATTCGAACTGCGACACTTACATCAACCAGAACAAGATCGAAACGAAGCAGGAACTGCTCGATTTTGCCGTAAAGCACCTGAAGGACGATATTGCCCGTCAGGAAAAGCTGGGTGGCAAGATCGAACTGCCAGAAGCCCATATTCGTGGTGACAAGGACATGGAATATCGCTGCGTCGGCGGGGTGATCTACACCCTTCAACGCGCCGGTTTCCTGAAACTCGGCTTCATCTCGGAACCGGCAATGGGTTCGGGCGCGCGCTAAACGCTTAGGCGTCATTCCCCGGGCGGAGGTACGAAAGTCCTCCGCCGCGGACAAACAGGAGTAAGGTCAAATGTCCATTTCCATGGGCGGCAGCGCCGAAGGGGATGTCATCCCCGACATGAACACGACGCCGCTGATCGACGTCATGCTCGTGTTGCTGATCATGTTCATCATCACCATTCCGGTGCAGACGCATGCGGTCAAGCTCGACCTGCCGGCGCCGGCGCCGCCGCAAGATGTGCCGATCGATCCCGTCTTCAACCAGGTCGATATCGACTTCCTGTCGAACATCTACTGGAACAAGAAGGAAGTCGATATGCCGACGCTGAAGAGCTACATGAAGCAGGCCGCCGACATGCCGACCGCTCCCGAACTTCGCCTGCGCCCTGAAGGCCTGGCGAAATATTCGGTCGTTGACGAAGTCATGGCGTCGGCGCAGCAGGCCGGCATCACCAAGATGGGCTTTGTCGGCAACGAAGCCTACGCCAACTAAAGTCTCTGGCCTTGGACGAATGCAAAAAGGGGCGGGCCGCACGGTCCGCCCTTTTCTTGTGCGGGATTCGCACCAATGCCGCTTGAGCCGACGGTTACCCCCGCGAATGCGGGCGTGATGGTGCTGTTGCGAAAACGCCTCCAACAACCGGGTGCAGGGCCGCCGGCCCTGCCCGCCGGAGGCTCTGTTACTTCGGGCCCCATCCGCTACACTCCCCGCCGGAACAGGGGAGTGACATCATGACAGGACGTTTGGCCGGCAAGGTGGCGCTCGTCACCGGCGCCGCTTCGGGGCTCGGTGCCGAAACCGCGCGGCGGCTGGAGAGTGAAGGCGCCGCGGTGATGCTGTCCGACCTTAGCATCGCCGAGGGTGAGGGCGTCACCGCCGGGATCGTTGCCGCCGGCGGCCGCGCCGCCTTCATCGCCCATGATGTGACCAGCGAGGAGGCGTGGGACGCCACCGTCATCGCGACGACGACCGCGTTCGGCCGGCTCGACATTCTTGTCAACAATGCCGGGATTGTCGGTAACCAGCTCGAACTAATGACCCACAGCCTCGCCGACTGGCGACGCATCCTGGCAGTCAACCTCGATGGTGTGTTCCTGGGGATGCGCGCCGTCGGTCCGGTCATGGCCGGGCAGGGCAGCGGTTCGGTGATCAACCTGTCGTCGATCCTCGGCAAGGTCGGCATGGCCAATACCGCCGCGTACAGCGCATCGAAGGGCGGGGTCCTGATGCTGACCAAGGCCGCGGCGGTCGAATGGGCGTCGCTCGGCATAAGGGTCAATTCGGTGCACCCCGGCTTCATCGACACGCCGATGGTCGCGAACGCGCTGTACGCGTCGGAAAACGGCAACGAGATGCGCAGCGCCATCATCGCCGCGCACCCGCTCGGCCGTCTCGGCGTGCCACGTGAGATTGCCGACGCGGTGGTGTTCCTTGCCAGCGATGAGGCTAGTTTCATGACCGGGGCGGAGCTGGTCGTGGATGGAGGGTATACGGCGCAGTGAGGGGGCCTCCGGCGGGCAGGGGCTCAGCCCCTGCCCGCCGGAAGCCGCGCCTCACGCCACCTGTTGCACCTGGTCGAATTGCAATCGCGCCAGCTTGGCGTACAGCCCGCCCTGGGCGATCAGCGTGTCGTGCGTGCCTTCCGCGACGATGCGGCCGCCGTCCATGACGATGATGCGGTCGGCGTTGCGCACCGTGGCGAGGCGGTGGGCGATGACGAGCGTGGTCTTGCCGGCCATCAGGCCTTCGAGCGCGTGCTGGACCAGCCGTTCGCTTTCGCTGTCGAGCGCGCTGGTGGCTTCGTCGAGCAGCAGGATCGGCGCATCACGCAGGATGGCGCGGGCGATGGCGAGGCGCTGGCGCTGGCCGCCCGACAGGCGCGTGCCGGCTTCGCCGAGGAAGCTGTGAATGCCATCGGGGAGCTGGCGCAGAAAGACGTCGGCATGGGCGGCTTCGGCGGCGGCCCAGACTTCGGCTTCGGTCGCGGTGGGGCGGCCATAGCGGATGTTTTCGAGTGCGCTTGCGGCAAACACCACGGTTTCCTGCGGCACGACCGCCATGCGGGCGCGGATCTGTTCGGGGTCGGCGGCGGTAAGCGGGACGCCATCGAGCCGGATCTGGCCCTTTTCGGGGTCGTAGAAGCGCTGGACGAGCTGGAAGAGCGTCGATTTGCCGGCACCCGAAGGCCCGACCACCGCCACCGTTTCGCCCGCGGCGATATCGAGCGAGAAATCGATGAGCGCGGCCCCATCGGGCTTCGACGGATAGTGGAAGGTGACGTGATCGAGCGACAGCGCACCTTGCGCTGGTACTGGCAGCGGAATGGCATTTTCGGGCGCGCGGATGCCGGGGCGGGCGGCAAGCAGTTCTTCCATCCGCGCACTGGCACCGGCGGCGCGCATGAAATCGCCATAGACTTCGGTGAGCGTGCCGAAGGCGCCGGCGACGATCGCGGCGGCAAAGACGAAGGCCGCGATTGTGCCGCCGGTCAGCCGGCCCGAAATGACATCGAGCGCGCCCTGCCAGAGCACCAGCGTGATGGCGCCGAAAATCAGCGTGATGACCACCGCGGTCATGCCGGCGCGCAGTCGGATGCGGCGCTTGGCGGTATCGAAGGCGGCTTCGACGGCATCGCCGAAGCGCGCGGCTTCGCGGCGTTCCTGGGTGAAGGCCTGGACGATCTTGATGGCACCGAGCACTTCGGCAACCATCGTACCGACGCCGGCAATGCGATCCTGGCTGGTTTTCGACATGGCGCGCACCTTGCGGCCGAGCCAGACGATGGGGAGGATGGTGACCGGGATGACGAGCAGCATCAGTGCCGTCAGCTTGGGGCTTTGCACCGCCATATAGGCCAGCCCGCCGATGCCCATGACGGCGTTGCGCAGCGCCAGTGACGCGCCCGAGGACACGACCTGTTCGATGACCGCGGTGTCGCTGGTCAGGCGCGAGGCGATTTCGGCGGGGCGGTTTTCTTCGAAGAACACCGGATCGAGGGTGACGAGATGCGCCTGTACCGCCTTGCGCAAATCGGCGACGACGCGCTCGCCGATCCAGCTGACAAAGTAGAAACGCACCGCGGTCGCCAGGCCCATGACGATGACGATGCCGAGCATGCCCCAGAAATAGGGCGCCACCGCTGCCGGATCGGAACCGCGTGCAAAGCCGTTGTCGACGATCAGCTTCAAGCCCTGCGGAATGGCGAGGGTGGAAAGCGCAGCGACGACCAGCGCCGTCAGTGCAGCGGTAAGCTGCGCCGGATAGGCCCGGGCAAAGCGCCAGAGCAGCACCAGCCGGCTGAGCTTGCGGGGTTCGGCGGCAGCGTTGGCAACAGCAGGGCCAACAACAATCGGGGCAGCAGCGGCTTGATCGGACATTGCCCTTGATAGCAGGGCTTTGAGCGCGGCTCAATCACTGCGCTCCGCGCTGCGACGTTACTGCGGTCGGGCGGCGACGGCTGGTGCGTTGCCCTGCGACAACACCACCTATCATAAAAAATGGTTTCTTGGTCGTTGATTGCTTTATGCTGCACCTGCGATATGAAACCGCATCGGGCATTCGAAGATGCCGACGCGTAACGAGGAACGTTCATGCTTTACACGGCGCACGAAATTCAGCGCAGCTGGCTGGCCGGCATGGGAACCATGGCACAGTCGACCTCGAGTTGGCTGCTCAGCCCATCGAACCCGATGTCGTACATGGCCTCCAGCCCGGTGCTGGCGCGCGGCCTCGAAGTCTTTGCCCATGCTGCTGCGCCGCGTGGCAAGCCCGACTACAATCTACCGTTCACCATTGTCGACGGGACCAGCGTCGCGGTGAACGAGGACATCGTGCTGCGCAAGCCGTTCGGACAATTGAAGCATTTCAACCGCGCCGTTTCGGGCCGCAAGGATCCGCGTGTTCTCGTCGTCACGCCGATGTCGGGCCATTATGGCACGCTGTTGCGCGGCACCGTCGAACGGCTGCTGCCGGATCATGAAGTCTATGTCACCGATTGGCGCGATGCCAAGCTGGTGCCGTTGTCGGACGGCAAGTTCGATCTGAACGATTATGTCGATTACATCATCGATTTTCTGAATGAGATCGGCCCGGGCAGCCATGTCCTCGCCGTGTGCCAGCCGGCGGTGCCGGCCTATGCCGCGGTGGCTTATATGTCGGCCAATGACGACCCGGCGACACCGCTGACGCTGACGATGATGGGTGGGCCGGTCGATACGCGCCAGGCGCCCACCTCGGTCGATGATCTCGCGACCGAGCGGCCCTATGCCTGGTTCGAACAGAATGTCATCGCGACGGTGCCGCCGACCTATCCAGGTGGTGGCCGCAAGGTGTATCCAGGGTTCCTCCAGCTTGCCGGCTTCATGTCGATGAACCTGGCCAACCACATGAAGTCGCATTGGGAATTGTTCAAGCACCTGGTTGAGGGTGATGATGATTCGGCCGCGGCTACCAAGGCTTTTTACGAAGAATATCGCTCGGTTTGCGACATGACCGCCGAATTCTACCTGCAGACCATCGATGTGGTGTTCCAGCGCCAGGCGCTTGCCAAGGGCGAGTTCGTGCATCGTGGCCAGGCGGTCAATCCGGCGGCGATCACCCGCACGGCGTTGCTCGCCATCGAAGGCGAAAAGGACGATATTTCGGGACTCGGCCAGACGCGCGCCGCGCTCGACCTGGCGACCGAATTGCCGGCTTCGAAAAAGGCCTATTACATGGCCGAAGGCGCCGGCCATTACGGCATCTTCAACGGCAGCCGCTGGCGCGACAAGGTGGCGCCGGTGGTCGAACGCTTCATCCGCAAGCATGATCCGGCGAAGCTGACGCCGCTGCCCAAGCAGGTGGTCGTGCCGCTGCATATCGAGCCGGATGTGGTGCGGGGCGTCGAGCTGGCCTGAGGCACGCGTTACACCGTCCCCGCAGACGTTAGGCGACGCCCTTGCGTCAGCGGGGAGGCAGTTTTTACGCGCTCAGCGCGGCTTCCATTTCCGCCAGTGCCAGCCAGCGTTCTTCGGCTGACGCGAGATCGGCGCGGACTTTATCGAGTTCGGCCATAACATTGGCAAAGCGCTTGGGGTCGCGGCTGTAGAGGTTGGCATCGGCGAGCACCGCTTCGTGCCGGGCAATCGCCGCGGTGAGCGTTTCCAGCCGTGCCGGCAGTTCGGAAAGCTCGCGGGCGTCTTTGTAGCTCAGCTTGGCCGCTTTCGCCTTGGCGTTTTCGAAGGTGGCGATCTTGGCACCGGCATTGCCCTTGCCGCCCTTGGCCTGGCGGGCAGCGGCGAGCTTGTCCTTGTTGTAGGCCGCCCAGTCCGACCAGCCGCCGACAACGGTTTCGGTATGGCCCTCGCCATCCAATGCCACGACCATGGTGACGACGCGATCGAGGAAGGCGCGATCATGGCTGACCAGCAGGACGGTGCCGGCGTAACCGTCGAGCACGTCTTCGAGCAGGTCGAGAGTTTCCATGTCGAGATCGTTGGTCGGTTCATCGAGCACCAACAGGTTCGATGGCGTCGCGAATTCACGCGCCAGCAGCAAGCGCGAGCGTTCGCCGCCCGAAAAGCCGTCGACCGGGGCATCGATGACGCTGGGGTCGAACAGGAATTCCTTGAGATAGCCGGCGACATGCTTGCGCACACCATTGACCTCGAGCCATTCGCCGCCGTCGGCAAGGACATCGCGGACAGTCTTGCCCACGCCGTTTTCGGCGTCGAGGCGCTGGCGGCGCTGGTCGATGATCGTCGGATTGAGCGACTTGGCGCGCTTGATCTCGCCGCTGTCGGGCTCCAACTGGCCGAGCAGCAGCTTGATCAGCGTCGATTTGCCGGCGCCGTTGGGGCCGATGATGCCGATGCGATCGCCGCGACGGATACGCAGCGACAGGTCCGACAGAATGGTGCGGCCGCCGAAGCTCTTGCCGACATGATGGGCATCGATCAGCACCTTGGTCTTGCCGTCGTCGCTGGTCGTGGCGATCTTGGCAACCGCATCGCCCGTCGTCATTGCTTTGCGAACCGCACGCAGTTCGATCAGCTTGGCGAGTCGGCCTTCGTTGCGGCTGCGGCGCGCGGTGACACCGCGCAACAGCCAATGTTCCTCGGCCTTCAGCTTGGTATCGAGCTTGGAAGCGTTCTTGGCTTCCTCGGCAGCGACACGATCCGACCATTCCTCGAAGCCGCCGAAGCCGACTTCCGCCCGCCGCAGATTGCCACGATCGAGCCACAGGCAGTTCTTCGTCAGCCGGGTCAGGAAGGCGCGATCGTGGCTGATCGCCAACATGCCGCCGTTGAAGCGATCGAGCCAGTTTTCCAGCCATTCGATCGCAGCGATATCAAGATGGTTGGTCGGTTCGTCGAGCAGCAGCAGCCCTGGCTGTTCGGCGAGCGCACGGACCAATGCGGCGCGTCGGCGCTCTCCTCCCGAAGCGGTCGCGGCATCGCGATCGAGATCGGCGCCGAGGCGCGAGGCGACCGAGTCGAGCATGTGATCGGCGGGCGCGTTGTGGCCGGCACGGGCATAATCCCCCAGCGTGGCGAAGCCCGCAAGATCGGGGTCCTGCTCCAACCGGACGATATTGAGCGCCGGGGATACCGCGCGGCGGCCTTCGTCGAGTTCGATTTCGCCGGCGATGAGCTTGAGCAGCGTCGTCTTGCCGACGCCGTTGCGGCCGATCAGCGCCAGCCGATCGCGCGCATCGATGGTCAGGTCGAGGCCGCGGAACAGCCAGCTGCCGCCCTGGCGCAAGCCGGCGTTTTCAAGGGTGAGGATAGGTTCGGGCATGATCGATCGGTCTGGGCCGGGGCAAGCGGCGGGAAAGGGATGCGGCGGGGGTGCCGCCAAGTGGAACGGAAACGCGCCAAGGGCAAATGGAAAAGCGTTTTGTCGGCGCAGCGCGGCGAAAGGGCGCCGATCCGCGCCGCATTCATCGGCTATTCACGGCGATGTTGGCATTGCATGTGGCTGTTTCCTGTATCAGTGTCATTGCTCATGTCGTTCCGGTTATCCTTTCTTCTCTGCGCGGTGCTCGTCGCCTCCACTCCGGTTGCAGCCGGTGTCGAAAACAAGGTGCGCGAGTTGCAGGAAGCCGGCGCGATCCTGCCGTATGAAACGATCCGCGCCCGCGTCATGCAGCAAGTGCCCGGTGATTATATCGGCGTGGAGTTCGATGCGGCGACATTGACATATCGTTTCCGCTTTCTTGTCGATGGCAACGTCATTAATGTCGACGTCGATGCCCGCACTGGCCAGCGCCGCCGCGGACGCAATTTTTGAGGGTTCGGCATGCGCGTACTGGTCGTCGAGGACGAGCCCAATCTGCTACGTCAGTTGAAATCGGCGCTGGAAGGCGCCGGCTATGCCGTCGATGCGGCAAGTGACGGTGAAGACGGCCATTATCTTGGCAGCACCGAAAGCTATGATGCCGTGGTGCTCGATCTCGGCCTGCCCGAAGTCGATGGGCTGACGGTTCTCGATCGCTGGCGCAAGGCCGGGTTGATCATGCCTGTGCTCGTGCTGACGGCGCGCGACAGTTGGTCGGACAAGGTGGCCGGGCTCGATGCCGGCGCCGATGATTATCTCGCCAAGCCGTTCCAGACCGAAGAATTGATCGCGCGGCTGCGCGCGTTGATCCGCCGTGCCGCGGGGCAGGCGACATCGGAACTGACCGCGGGCGGCGTGCGCCTCGATTCACGTTCGGGTCGGGTGACTCTCGATGGCGAACCGGTCAAGCTGACGGCACAGGAATTCAAGCTGCTCAGCTATCTGATGCATCACAAGGGCAAGGTGGTCAGCCGTACCGAACTGATCGAACATATCTATGATCAGGACTTCGACCGCGATTCGAACACCATCGAAGTGTTCATCACCCGCATCCGCAAGAAACTCGGGCCCGACCTGATCAGCACGACGCGCGGCCTTGGCTACAGTCTCGACGATCCAGCCTGAACCGGCGGTAAAGCGCCCGCGCTGGCCAGTGTCGGCGCTGCGCACCCGCTGGTCGGCATCAGCGTGGCGCGACCGTTGGTCGCCGGCAGCATCACTGCGGCTGCGCATGATCGCCTTGGCGGCAGCGTGGATCATCCCGCTGCTCGGGCTTGGCGGTGTCGCTCTCGATCGGGTACTGGTCGGCGCCATTACCCGCAATTTCGACAGCCAGCTCGATTTCGTGCTGACTGCGATGGTGTCGAGCGCCGAGCTCGACGACGCCGGCGAGGTGCATTTTCTGCGGCCACTCGGCGACCAGCGCTTTTTCGAGCCTTATTCGGGGCTGTACTGGCAGATTTCGGCGAAAGGTCATGAAAGCTTCCGGTCACGGTCGTTGTGGGACAGGGTGCTGGCCGGCGCGGCGAACGAAGATTGTCGCAAGCCATGTCGGTATGGCAGCGTGCGCTTTGCCGGTGAGCCGCTGCGCATCGTGGCGCGCGACATCCGACTGCCCGGCGCCCCGACGATCTTTTACTTCCAGGTGGCGCAATCGACCCGCGACCTCGATGCGCAGGTGCGGCAGTTGCGGGCGATCCTGTTCTGGTCATTGGGGGTGCTCGGGCTCGGGCTGCTGGCGCTGGCGGCGCTGCAATCGACCTATGGCTTGTCACCGCTCGGCCGGGTCAGTCGCGCCATCGCGGCGATCCGATCGGGTGATGCCCAGCGTGTCGGCACCGATTACCCGGTGGAAATTGCGCCGCTGGTCGCCGAAATCAACGAATTGCTCGATCACAACGAACGCCAGGCCGAAGCGGCGCGGCGCCATGCCGGCAATCTGGCGCATGCGTTGAAAACGCCGATGAGCGTGCTGATCGGCGAAACCGAGGGCCGTGACGATGCGCTGGCGCAGACGGTGCTGCGCGAGGTGCAGACGATGCGTCGCCATGTCGACCACCAGCTGGCACGCGCGCGTGCCATCGGGCGGCGCGGCGCCTCGACGGCGCGCACGCTTGTCTGGCCATCGTTGCAGGCGATCTCGCGGACGGTGTCGCGCATTCATACCGGGCGCGAGGTCACCATCGACCTGGCCGGGGACAAGACGCGGGTGTTTCGCGGCGAACAGCAGGATCTCGAGGAAATGGTCGGCAACCTCGTCGACAATGCCGCGCTGCATGGTGGCGGCCGGGTGTTCATCACCATCGGCGGTGACACCGATACCGTCGAAATCCTGATCGAGGATGACGGCCGCGGCATTTCGCCCGTCGATCGCGCGCGGCTGTTCGCGCGGGGCGAACGGCTCGATACCGACAAGCCGGGTACCGGGCTGGGGCTGGCGATCGCCCGCGACGTTGCGGAAATCTACGGCGGCAGCATCGCGCTTGAGGAATCGGAAGATCTGGGCGGGTTGCTGGTCCGGCTGACGCTGCCGGCAGCGGAGGTTACCCCTTAGCCGCGACCTGGTGATGCCGAATCACCTCGTCGATGATGAAGCGCAGGAATTTTTCCGAAAATTCCGGGTCGAGCTTGGCGGTTTCGGCCAGCGCGCGCAGCCGGGCGACCTGGGCGGCTTCGCGGCCGGGATCGGCGGCGGGCAGGCCGGCGCTGGCCTTGTAGCGGCCGACCGCCTGGGTGACCTTGAAGCGTTCGGCGAGCATGAAGACCAGCGCGGCGTCGATATTGTCGATGCTGTCGCGATAGCCGGCGAGGATTTGATCGGACACGGTTGATTCCCCTTGTGACCATGCCACCTTTGCGGCGGATTCGCGCGGTGGCAAGCTGCGGGCTTGCAAGCCCGAAGCATGAGGCTAAGGACAAGGGGCAATGACAGCGACGATTCATAATTTACGCAAGCGCGCCGAGCCTTCGATGGCCGGGCTGATGGCGTTGACTGCGCCAGGGCTGACCCAGGTCAACCATGTCATCATCGATCGCATGCAGTCGCCGGTGGCACTGATCCCCGAACTCGCCGGGCACCTGATCGCCGGGGGTGGCAAGCGGCTGCGGCCGATGCTGACGCTGGGCTGCGCGGCGCTGCTCGATTACGGCGGCACAAGGCATCACAAGCTCGCGGCCGCGGTCGAGTTCATCCATACGGCGACGCTGCTCCATGACGATGTCGTCGATGTCTCGGGCCTGCGCCGCGGCAAGCCGACCGCCAACCGGCTGTGGGGTAACCCGGCCAGCGTGCTCGTCGGCGATTTCCTGTTCAGCCGCTCGTTCGAACTGATGGTCGAGGATGGCTCCTTGAAGGTGCTCAAGATCCTCAGTGCCGCGTCCGCCATCATCGCCGAAGGCGAGGTCGCGCAGTTGACCGCGCAGCGCAATGTCGAGACCAGCGAGGACCGCTATCTCGAGATCATCACCGCCAAAACCGCGGCGCTGTTCTCCGCCGCCTGCCAGATCGCCGCGGTGGTCGCCGAGCGCGACAGCGCGGTGGAGGCAGCGCTGGAGGCCTATGGCCGCAACCTCGGCATCGCCTTCCAGCTTGTCGATGATGCCATCGATTATGTGTCGGACGCCGACACGATGGGCAAGGACGTCGGCGACGATTTCCGCGACGGCAAGATCACGCTGCCGGTCATCCTCGCCTATGCCCGCGGTGACGAAGAAGCGCGCGAATTCTGGCGCCAGGCGATGAGCGGCCGCGCCAACGGCGACGCCGAACTGGCACGCGCGAGCGTGCTGCTCAACGAAAGCCACGCCGTCGCCGACACGCTGGCGCGGGCCAGGCACTATGGCGCGCGGGCGATCGACGCGCTGGCCGGCTTCCCCAAGGGCCCGGCGCGTGAAGCGCTGACCGAGACGGTCGAATTCGCTATCGCGCGGGCGTATTAGCCGACTGATCGTCGCCAGCTGCAGTCGGATCGGCGCTTAAAAGTCTGTCATCGTCGAACATTATGCTCTAGCGGTAAGCATCGCGCCGGGGGGCATTTTGAAACAGATTTCCGAACTATTCCCGTTGGTGATTTTTCTTGTCGTTGTCCTCGGCATTGCTTCGGCCGTGTTGGGGCCGATCGGGTCCGACCCGAAACTCAAACCCAAACCGTTCATGACCGAAGCGGAAACGGCCTTTTATCGTCGGCTCCGCGAAGCCGCCGCGCCGTTCAACGTTGCGCCGCAAGTGGCCATGGCGGCGATTGTCACCACCGCCGACGGCACGAACGGCAAGCGCCTCGGCACGCGCAACACATTCGATCGCAAGATCATCGATTTCGTGCTGTTCGACGATCATGGCCGGGCGCAATTGCTTGTCGAACTCGACGATCGCACCCATCGCGCCGAGAAAGATGCGGCGCGCGATCGCATGACGGGCCGCGCCGGCTACACGACGGTCCGGCTGCGCGGCAGCGAAGCCCGCGATGTCAGCGCAATTCGTGCCAAACTGTCAGCAGCGTTGGCGCCACCGGAACCGCGCGCCAAGGCAACAGGCTGGCCGCGTCGCAGCTAGTTCGCATTTAATATTCTGCTCCCTCCCCCCACGAGAGCGTAGCGAACGTAGAGTGGGGAGGGCCGGGGTGGGGGCTGCGCAGCAACGTGCGCTCTGTCGGCAATACCCCCACCCCAACCCTCCCCACTCTATCGCCTGCGGCGGTGGGGGGAGGGAGCAGAATGGCTGCGTTCTCGCCGCGGCTCCTACAAGGCCCCTCTCCCGCTTGCGGGAGAGGGGACTTGGCGGCTTCGCCGGGTGAGGGTGTGTTTCTTGCTTCAGAGCGCCGGTACACCCTCACCCGGCGCGCTGGCGCGCGTCTCGCCTCTCCCGCAAGCGGGAGAGGAAGAGAATTGACATTTATCACCAATTTGGTTATCAAGGTGAGCGTTTCGCTCTTTGACATCGTGAGTATCGGCACAAATCTTC
>JANPKK010000002.1:0-53907 GCA_031426015.1 Alphaproteobacteria bacterium | reverse complement strand
GTCGGTATAGGGGCCGCTGGTGTCGTAGATGCGGACCGGCGGTTCCTTGGCGCTGGGTTCGAGCGCGACTTCGCGCATGGCGACGCGGATATCGGGGAACAGGGTGCCGGGAATATGCACCTTGCGGCTGCCGGGCAGCGGCCCGGTGGTGATCGGCATTTCGATCCTGGAATTGATGTCGGCCATGCTGCTCGCTCCACATAAGGGGAGTGCGCGCCTGGTACAGCCGCGCCCTCCCTCCGCCGGGGTCAACCGGATCAGGTTCAGCGGGTCGCAGTCATCAACTGCCTCTCAGCCGGTTATGCCGGCCCCCCGGGGACTGCCGCCATTGTAGGGGGTGGGGGGAAATGGGCAAGCCCCTGGTCGGTGCCGCAGATCTTGTCCCAGAAACGAAAATACAGGCCGTAATTGCAATTGTAGCGGGCGTGGTGCGCCTCGTGGTGGCTGGCGGTGATGATGTGGCGACCGAACCAGCCGTTCACCCAGCGCGCCGGGAACATTTCCCAGCCCATGTGGTTGGTGACGCCCATGACCGTGGCGATGGTGAGGACGACACCGAGCGCCGAAAAGTGAATGGGGATGACGAAGGCGAGGACGGGGATGACGAGGGCGCCCGACAATGCCTCGGCGGGCGAAAAGCTCATCGCGGCCCAGGCGGTGGGGGGCTTGGAGGCGTGATGGACGGCGTGGACCGCCTTGAACAGGCGCGGTCCGTGCATCCAGCGGTGGGTCCAGTAGAACCAGGTGTCGTGGAGGAATAGGTACAGCAGGATGCTCGGCAACCACCAGAGCGCAGCGGCGGCGCTGAAGTCGGTAGCGATCGCGGTCAGGCCGTAAAAGCGCCAGGCGGCGAGCATGACACCGGCGGGGATGCCGTAGATGATGGCGGAAACGATGGACCAGCGGATTTCGTCGCGCACTTGCTTGCGGCGGCGGGCGGGGTCTTTGGGGCCGGCGGTGATGCCGCGCCGGGCGGTCCACCAGGCGAAACCGCCGCTGGCCGCGAAATAGCGCACCAGGACAATCAGGGTCGTCTGCGCGGTGCCGATGGCGATAATGGCGGGGTCGATCACGCGCCCCTGATAGGCGAACCGGGCCGCTGGTGAAAGCGGCCCGGTGTCGCGGTCAGCCGATGATCAGCGCAGGCCGACGCCGCCGAGCAGGCCGAAAGCCTGGAGCAGCCAGATGATCACGGCGATGACGATGATGACGTTCAGGATGCTTTTGATCTTGCTATCCATGGGGATGTAGTTGTTCACCAGCCAGAGCAGCAGGCCGATGATGACGAGCGTGACGAGAATGCTGATCATGCGAGGTTCCTTTCGCGCCACGGTGGCGCTTGGCACCATAATGATCAACGCCGCAACTGGTTCCCGCGCTCAGTCACGGCGTGCTGCAAGCAGGTATTCCCACGCGATGGCATCGCCGACGATGCGATCGAGATCGTCGTGCAAC
Source organism: Alphaproteobacteria bacterium (assembly GCA_031426015.1). Lineage (GTDB taxonomy): Bacteria > Pseudomonadota > Alphaproteobacteria > Sphingomonadales > Sphingomonadaceae > Sandarakinorhabdus. Next base: position 52,452 of record JANPKK010000002.1, on the reverse strand, counting down.
GGCCGCCAGCCAAGCGCCGCCCGGATGCGCGTGGGATCGGCGACCAGCCGCGCCACGTCGCCGGGCCGGCGCGGTGCCGCGATGCGGTGCAGCGGCCGGCCGGTGACCCGGTCGACGGCATCGAGCACATCGCGCACCGAGGCGCCGCGGCCATAGCCGACATTATAGGTGAAGCTGTCGTGCGGTTCCGCGCGCAGGGCATCGACCGCGGCGAGATGGGCGGCGGCGAGATCGCTGACATGGATGTAATCGCGCACGCCGGTGCCATCGGGGGTAGCGAAATCATCGCCCGTCACCAGGACATGGTCGCGCTTGCCGGTGGCGGCTTCGGCGGCGATCTTGATGAGGTGGCTGGCGGCGCGCGACACCTGGCCCGCGCGGCCGGCGGGGTCGGCGCCGGCGACGTTGAAATAGCGCAACACGCCGACATTGGCAGCGCCGGTGGCCGCCACATCGGCGAGGACGCGCTCCACCATCACCTTGCTGGCGGCATAGGGGCTGACCGGTGCGAGCGGCAGGTCTTCCGACAGGCGATCGGCGTCGCTGGCGCCATAGACGGTCGAGGTCGATGAAAACAGCAGGTGGCGGGCACCACCGGCGAGGGCAGCCGCAAACAGCGCCACCGCGGCACCGACGTTGGTGGCGTAATAGGCGAGGGGTTGTTCGACCGATTCAGGCACCGACAGCATCCCGGCGCAGTGGATGACGGCGTCGACGCCATGGCGCGCCACGATTTCGGTTACCAGTGCCCGGTCGGCGCAATCGCCTGCGATGAAGGTCGCGGCATCCGGGACCAGCCAGCGCCGGCCGGCCGACAGATCGTCGAGCACGACCACCGCCTCGCCGCGATCGAGCAGCGCCAGCGCGATATGCGAGCCGATATAGCCGGCGCCGCCGGTGACGAGGATCATGCCGCGCCGAGCCAGCGTTCGCGCTTGCGATAAAGTGTCGACGGGCTCAGCCCCAGCGCGTTGGCGGCCTTGCGCAGGCTGCCATCATGGCGCCGGATCGAGGCTTCGATCGCCCAGCGTTCGATGGCATCGAGGGTCATGCCGGCGAGCATCGCGGCATCGGGTTCGGCCGAACCGGCGGGTCCCGGCGGGGCAGGTGGCGCGGGTGCAACCGGGGCCGGCGCGCGCTTGTCAGCGCCGCTGGCGAAGCTGGCGAGCAGCAGTTCGGGGCCCTGGCTCATCACCACGGCGCGGCGGATGACATTCTGCAATTCGCGGACGTTGCCCGGCCAGGCATCGGCGAGCAGACGGGCGCGGACATCGGCGCTGATCGGGTCGAAATGCTTGCCTTCCTGTTCGGCGAAACGTTCCAGAAACGCCTCGGCGAGCAGCACGATATCATCGTCGCGATCACGCAGGGCGGGCATTTCAAGCGGAATGACGGCGAGCCGGTAGAACAGATCCTCGCGAAACCGCCCGGCGGCGACTTCGGCGCTCGGATCACGATTGGTGGCGCAGATGACGCGCACGTCGACCGGCTCGGCCTTGCTGCTGCCGACGCGCTGGATCATGCCGGTTTGCAGGAAGCGCAGCAACTTGACCTGGAGCTTCAAGTCCATTTCGCAGATTTCATCGAGGAACAGCGTGCCGCCATCGGCTTCGCGCGCCGCGCCAAGCCGGTTCTCGATGGCGCCGGTGAAGGCGCCCTTCAGATGCCCGAACAGTTCGGATTCGAGCAGGTTTTCGGGGATCGCGCCGCAGTTGATCGCGATGAACGGCCGCCCGGCCCGGCGGCTGGCGCGGTGGATGGCTTCGGCGGCGACTTCCTTGCCGGTGCCGCTTTCGCCGGTAATGAACACGGTGGCCTTTGAATCGGCGACGCTTTCGATGGCGCGATAGATCGCCTGCATCGGGTTCGATCGCCCGACAAAACCCTGGAAACTGTCGCGCGCCGTCAGTTTGCGCACCACCGCGACTTCGCGTTCGAGCCGGCGCCGGTCCATGGCGTTGCGCACCGTGGTCAGCAGGCGCTCGCTTGCCAGCGGCTTGACGAGGAAATCATAGGCACCAAGCCGCATCGCCGCGATGGCGCGCTTGATCGAGCCATCGGCGGTGACGACGATCACCGCGGTGCTGTCGACCAGCCCGGCCATGCCGGTCAACCAGTCGAGCCCGTCGCAATCGGGCAACTGGAGATCGAGCATCACCACGTCATAGGGCGGATCGGCCGCGGCAATGCGCTCGCGCGCGGTGGCGCCGCGATCGGCGATATCGACCAGGTAACCGGCGGCTTCGAGCTGCCCGGAATACGTCATCGCCAGCGAGGCGATATCCTCGATGACGAGGATGCGGCCGGGTGGCAGCGGGCGGGCTTGCAGATCGGGCATGGCAGGCACTTTCAGGCGTGTTCAGGATTGGTCGATGGCGACCAATTTTGCACAAGATATTGCAAACACCGTGCCAAATTCGCGAAAGGCGACATTGCCCCGGTCATCCGTCGCATTTTGCGCGATTGTTGCAACTTGCAACACATTCAAGCTGCATTTTGCAACGGATGCAACGTCGCGTTATGATCCCGAACCGGGCCCGGTGCCGCCATGCGGTGGTGTCTCGGCGCTGTCCCCGAGGAGATGGCCGGCAACGACCGTGCCATAGCGCGACACCGGCGTATCATGATGGCGCTTGCGCGTGTCCGCGACCGAACCGGTGAAGCGCGGGTCCTGCGGGCGGATCTTGCCGTCGATATAGGTGGCAACATCCCAGGCTTGCTGCACCGTCAGGCTGGCTTCCTGGCCGAGTGGCATGTTGGCGTGGATGAAGGCCGCCGCCTTGTCGATCGTCGCCATGCCGGCGCCCCAATTGTACGAGCGTGCGCCCCACAGCGGCGGATAGGCGGTGTCGTCGACGCGTTGCCCGGCGCCATCGCTTCCGTGGCAGGCGCTGCATTTTTCGGCAAAGACCAGCGCGCCGCGGGTATCGTCGCCGGGAAGTGCCGGAGCCGCGAGTTTGGGAAAACCGCGCCCCGGCGGCGACATGCCGCTCGGCAGGCCGCGCGCCATGAAGGCGGCATAGCTTTCGATGGCGAGCAGTTCGCGGCTGCCGAGCGGCGGCGGCGCACCGTTGAGGCTGTAGACGAAACAATCCTGCACGCGTTTCTGGAAGCTGTTGATTTCGCCGTTCTTCTTGCGAAATGCCGGAAAATTGACAAACGCCGCCCACAGCGGCGCCGCCCCGGCCTTGCGCCCGGCATCGAGATGGCAATTGCTGCACACCAGGCCATTGCCCACATAGCCCGGCGCCACCGCCGCGGTTTCGGTCATCAGCCGCGCGCCGAGCCGGACAGCATCGCCATATGGGTCGGCGGGGGCATCGGCGGCGAGCGGGGCTGCAAAGGCCGGCGGGCGCACGGCCGTGATGGTGGCCGGGGCCGGGGCTGGGGCAGGGGGTCGATCGAGGGCAAACCAGACCGCCGCGCCGCCGAGCACCACGCCCGCTGCCACGGCTGCGACCGTGCTGACGTTCATCGCGCGCTGCCGATCGCCGACATGATGTGACCCTTGTCCAAACAGGTGTTGTCGAACATAGCGACTGTCTAGACCCGGTGTTCCTGAAGGACAATCGATGCGCCCCACCTCGCCCTGTCCCGCCCCGCCCCGCCGCACCCTGTCGCTGCTCGCGGCCGTTGCCGCCGTTCTTGCCTTGCCTGCCCTCGCGCAGCCGGCCCCCACGGCACCGGCGCGGCTGGTGCCGGATTTCGGTGTCTTTTTCGAAATTGCCGATCCGTTCGAAAAGCCCGATCCGAAATTGCGCTACAAGGTGGTGTTCGATGTCTCGCAGGCGGCGCGAACGCCCGGCGCGGTCCACCAGGGGCTGGAGCGCGTGGCGCGCATGGTGAACCTGCTCGGGCGGCATGGCGTCAAGCTGCAGCCCGGCGATATCGTCGTCACGCTGCATGGCCAGGCGGCGAAGACATCGCTCACCGCAGCGGCCTTCGCCAGGCGCTACAATGGCGAGGCCAACCCCAACGCCGAACTGATCCGCCAATTGGCCGCCGCCGGTGCCAGCGTGCGGCTGTGCGGCCAATCGATGATGAGCGCGGGGTTCGCGCGCGACGAACTCAACCCCGACGTCAAGGTCGATGTCGCGGCGATCACGACGATGGCGAGCCTGCAGCTGCGCGGCTATGCCGTGATCGCCGACTGAACCGCTGAGGTTGATCAGCGCGAGCGGGGATCAGCACGAGCGGGGATCAGCGCGAGCGGGCTTCGGCAAAGGCATCGAGGAAGCCGTCTTCATCGAGCCCGCCGACGATCAGGATCGTGCCGATCACGAACGCCGGCGTGCCATCGATGCTCAGCGCCATGGCATCGGCGCCGGTGCGGGCGATGCGCTGGTCGATCGCGGTGCGATTGATCGCGAGATCGGCAAGCAGCCGTTGCCAGTTGCCGCCGGCCGCTTCGACCGCGGCTTGCAACACGGCATCGTCGAGGCTGTGGCGTTCCTGCATCAACCGTGAGTGGAGCGCCGGATAAATGCCCTGCGGGATCGCGGCGACCGCAACCCGCGCGGCCTGATCGGATGCCGGCCCGAGGATCGGCCAGTCCTTGAAGATGAGCCGGACGCGGCCGTCACGGCGGACTGCCGCCGCCAGCGCCGGCGCCGATCGCTTGCACGCCGGGCACTGGTAATCGGTGAAGATGACGACCGTCAGGTCGGCCGCCGGATTGTCCAGTCGCGGCGAATCCCGGTCGAACAACAGCTCCTGTGCCGTCAGATTGCCGCTGACATCGCGCCCGATCGGCGCCGCGCGCTGGAAGAAAAGCGCCACCCCCCAGCCGACCGCCGCAACGCCGCCAAGTTGCAGCAATTCCCTTCGGGTCGGGGCACGCGCCATGCCGAACTGCCTTCAAATGCCGGGCCGCCCCGCAGCGAAGCCCGGAGGATGCCGCGTTCTCTAGCAGGTTATCGACGCAAAAAACGGAAATACGATGAGATGTCGGTGCCACGTCTCGCGACGGCGGTGCGATTGCCCGTGCAGGATGACCTCAGGCCTTGCGCAAGCGCAGCACCATGGCGGCGAGCGCTGCCGTGCCCAGCCCGAGGATTGCCCATAGCCACAGCCGCCGCGCCGGCCAGCGGCCTTCGGGTGTAGCCGCCACCGCCACCGGTGCGACGCCGCCGGCCACGGTCGCCAGCGGCAGCGATTGCGCCTGTCGCCCATCGGGTAGCAGCGATGCCGGCGGCAACCACGTCGCCGGCGTGTCGGGCTTGCCGACCACGAGCTGGTAGGGCGGCGCGCCGCTCGCCACAAAGGCCAGCCACTGCGGCGCGACCAGCAGCGCCAGCGCCGGGGGGGCGGTGAAGCCCGTGGTGCGGGCATCGGCGACGATGCGCAGCTGCGCCGTGGGGCCGGGCGCCAGCGGCACCGCCGGGCTTTGCCGGATGGCACCGCCTTCGGCCAGGCGGAACACCGTCGCCGCAGCCAGTCGGGTCCATGCCGCCTCGCTGTTGTCGCGGCCATAGATCGTGACCGGCGCCAGCATGCCGACGCCGGCCGGGACGATGTCGATCGCGGCCAGCGGGGTCGCGAACGGCACGGTGAGCAGCAATTCATGGGCGCCGCGGGTTTCGAAGTCCGTCACCGTGATGCGGTGCAGCGCGGCAGGCGCTGCCGCAGCCCTGGTGAACAGCGTGGCACCGCGCACTGTCACCGGCCCGATCAGCGGTGATTCCGTTCGCCAGCGCAGCCGCAGATAGCGTTTTTCAAGATCGGCGCCGGCAAGGTCGATCGGTGCCAGCGCCGCAGCGGCTGTTGCGCGATAGGCCATGGCCTCGGTGAGCGGTTCCCAGCGCTTCAGGTCGATGCTGGTTTCGAGGATCAGCAGGACCGGCTGTCCGACGGGCACTTCGGCATCGAGCCGCAGCGCCGCCGCCGGCAGCGTGACGCCGCGCGTGTCGAACAAATTGCCGAGCACCATCGTTGCCGCCGGAAGCGCGGTGCCGTCGATGCGCGCCACGCGGGTGCCGGCGCGGTCATCGATGGTGAGTGCCATCCCGGTCACCCGCAGCGCCCCGGGGCGACCGAGGATCGGCAGGGCCGCCAGCGGCACCTCGCCCCGCACCGACGCCCCCGGCATGACCAGCCGCGCCATCGGCAACGCCTGCCCGCGGCTGTCGAAGATCCTGAGGTCGGCTAGGTCCGCGTCGCGCGCTGCCGCCAGGGCGGACGCGGGAACCTGCAGCCGCTGTACGCCCGCTCCGGGCGCAGCGGTGACGGGCAAACGCACCGCGAAATCGGCCGGCGCCGCCATCGCGCCGGCGGGCGCCAGCAGGAGCAGCGCCATCATTGCCAGTCGCGTCATGCGGTTTCCTCCCGCGGCTTTGGCGGTAGCGGCACGAAATAGCCGACCACCAGCATCAGCACGCCCACGCCGATGAAGGCGACGATGCGCTGGCCGCCTTCGGCGCTCGACAGATCGACGAGGAGCAGCTTGACGACCACCGCGCCGAGCAGGCCGGCGCCGCCAAGCCACAAGGGCCGCAGCCCGCGCCGCTGCGCGACCAACATGACCGCCAGGGCCAGCAGGCTCCAGAAGATCGCGAGGCCGGCCTGCACCGTAGGGTCGGCGAGCATCGCATCGGCGGACCAGGCGACGCCGAGATATTGGTGCGCGATGCGCAGCCAGATGCTGTTGGCGACAAGGAACGCCGTCGCCGCCAGCAGCATTGTGCCGGCGCGTCCGGCAAGTGCCGCCGCCAGCGCGGGTTGTGGATCGGCGATGGCGAGGCAGCGTTGCCATATCAGCAGCGCGCCAAGGGCCAGCGCCAGGACAAGATCGACGGGGTTGAGCAGCGGGATATAGGGCAGGGGCTCGGCATTGCCGTTGGCAGTGAAGGCGACAACCAGCATGCCCGACCAGACCAGCGCCGCCACCGGCACCGCTGCCTGCCACCAATAGGCGATGGCGTGGCTGTCAAGTGGCCAGCGCAGCCCGGCCGCCGCGTCGTCGCGGTTGCCGCGGCCGGCCACGATGGCGAGCAGCGCCAGCACGGCGGTCGCGCTGGCGAGGAAGACGACCGCTGCCCAGCCACTGTCCCACAGGCGGGCGCGATCGATGCCGAACCACAGGCCGTTGGCGAGCATCGCCGCGCCCAGCCAGACGCCGCCGACATGGCTGAGCCGCTGGAGGGAGCGGGGCGCGCCATCGGCGTCGTTGCGATGCAGGCACAGGAGATGGAGCGCGAGCGCCGGCAGCCAGCACAGTATGTCGGGGCTTTCGAGGACGAAATGTCCGGCGCTGGCGCGACCGAGGAACACCAGCGCCATCAGCGGCAGCGTTGCCCGGCTCGGCCAGGTCGCCACCGGCCAGGCGAGGCGCCGCCCGGCCCAAAGCGCCGCGGCGGCGCTGGCAAGGATGCCGAGCATGGCGACGAGCGCCTGGATGTCGGGCGCCAGTACGGGCAGCGGCGGAGCGCCCGCAACCAGCGGCGGAGCGCCCGCAACCAGCGCCGGGGCGCGGCGGCCGGCCTCGAGCGCGATGGCGAGGCTCCACAGGCCGAAACCGCCTAGGAAGAGCGGGGCTGGCAACAAGCGCTCGACGTCGGCATGCAGCACCGCCCAGCGCGAAGCGGCGGTCGGCAGGGGCGCGCGCAGCCACCACGCCATCAGCAGGAGCGCTGCCGCGATCATCGCCGCGCCGAGCGTGTTGCGGCCGACGATCGGCAGCGCCGAGACATTGGCACCGATATTGCCAAGGAAGAGAAACGTCGCCACGGCGGCGAGAGCGACGCCGAACAGCCGCGGCAGCCAGCGCGCCTGGCGCTGTCCGACCCAGACCGCTGCCGCGCCCTCGATCGCCCAGGCCGACGAGGTCCATTCGGCCCCCAGCGCCAGCGGTACCGCCAGCGTAATCGCGCCGACACCGATCGCCAGCAGCGCATCGATCAGCATCGCATGCCCCGGCCCACCGCGGCGTTTCAGTAGCGCCGCGACGACGATATACAGCGCCGCAAACCCGAGCCCCGAAAAGGCGGGCCCGAGTTCGAGATGATCGGTGATGGCGATCTGGATGCCGAGGCCGGCGAGCGCCGGTCCGAACAGTAACGTGGTATCGACGACCAGCCCCAGCGCCCCCGGCCGGGCCCGCGCCACCACCACCGCCATGATGACATGGATGAGCATGAACAAGCCGAGAAAGGCCTGGGTGGTGGCATAGTCGGCAGGGGTATAGTCGGTGGCGACCCACGCCCCCATGACGCCGAAGGTAGCGACGAAGGCGACCAGCCCCAGCGCGCGCCAGCCGGTACGCCAGACCAGCACCAGCGCCGCCACGTTAAGGACGGCATAATAGCCGAAGAGCCCGACGCTGCTGCCTTCGCCGCCGAGCAGCAGCGGCACGGCAAAGCCGCCAATAAAGGCGGCCAGTGCGAGCAGCGGCGAGCCCTGCAGCAGGGCCAGCGCACAACCGAGCGTGCAGACGACAAGCATGAGCGCGAAGGCCGGCAGCAGCGGCAGCAGGTCGTAGAAACGCGCGGCGCCGAAGATGACGAGGTACAGCACGGCGACTCCGGCACCTTGCAGCGCCAGCGCAAAATCGGGCCGTGCCGTGCGCCGCAGAAAGCCGACAACGAGCAGCGCGATGCCAGCGGCGGCAACCAGCGCAAGCCGCATCTCGATGGGGAAGAGCCCGGCCATGGCGGCATAGCGCGCGAGGAACGACAGGCCGACGAACAGCATGATGAGGCCGACCCGCACGATGGTATTGCCGCCGAAAATCCAGCGACGCACCGCGCCGACGCCGAGGGCAAGCCAGGATTCGCGTTCGGGCTCGGGTGGCGGCGGCGGGTCGCGCTCCGGTTCCGCTTCCCGCCGGGGTGCCGGCTCCGGTGGCGGTACGGGTGGTGCCGCCGGTTTCGACGCGGGTATCGGGGCCGCTTTCGCCGCCGTTGCTTGCGGCGCGACGGGCGCCCCTGCCATCATGGCGACACGCAGTTGAGCGAGAGCGGCATCGACCCGGCGCCCGGCAATGTCGTCGACATTCGGGCGCTCTTCGTCGATCAGCGCGGCGATTTCATCGCGCACGACGCCGCGGAGCCAGCGCAGCGCGCCAAGGCCGACGATGCCACCGACGACTGCGCCCCAGGCCTCGAAATCGGCGACGACGAAGCCCAGCAGCGCCCCGATTGCCAGCCCCCAAAGCAACATTCAGCGACGCCCCCAAACCCTGGAAAAAAGGTCAAGCCTTGTCTAGTCGCCGTCAGCCCGCTGTCAAATGAGTCAGCCGGCGCAGGTGGGATGCGCAAGCGGCTGAACATCGGCAATCGTCAGCATATCCCTGACGGCCGCCGGCCTTCAGTTGCCGACACGCCGAACAACCGGTTTCCCGTCGGGTCCGGTCTCCACCACCACGGCAACCTTGAAGCGGGTGCGCAGTTCGGTCAGCAGTGCGGCCTTGCTCGCCGGTGTCTTGCGTTGTTCACGGAACAGCGCAATCCCGCGCAGGCTGCCGGCCGGTTCTCCGGCGCTGGCGCCGCTCGCGAGGCCGAGTGTCGTGCGAATCCGCTGGTCGGGCGCCGTCACGTCGATATGCACGCGATAACTGTCCGTACTGCCTGCCGACGCCCGGACGGTCATCAAGCCGGTGCCGGGCGTCAGCGGCTGGAGCTCGACGATCGTGCCGGGACCCTGGCCCGACGTGTCCGCCGCCATCACCACGCGGCCACCGCGATCGGCAAGCCGCCCCTTCATCCGGCGGCGCAGTTCAAGGCCTTCGCCGGGCCGCAATTGCCCGGCGGCCATGGCGCTCGTCATCTCCGAGGGTGGGTAGAAGCGATATTCCTCCTCCTCGAGTGCGTCGCCATCGAGCTTCATTTCGGTCAGATTGGCATAGGCATCGATCTTGCGTTCGCCGCTGGCGGTCAGATACACGTCCTCTCCCTGCCAAAGCCCGGAATTGGCGCGCCAGAACGCCGAATCGACAAGTGCGTGCACCGCCGGGCCCGGAGCCGGCCTCAGCCGGGTGTCGACCGAGCCCGCCAGGAACGCCGCGATATCGTCGGCAACCGGCGCCGGCTGCTCGACCTGCGGGTAATGGCCGGCATCGGCATATTTCTTCACCATCGCCGGCGCAGCGACCAGCCATTGCAGGAACACTTCGGCCTCCAGATGCGACAGGGTCACGCCCTTTTCGCCCCACAGGATCAAGGTCGGCTGGCGGATCTGGCCGAGCACCGACTGCGGATCGCCGGTCGCGAAGGTTTTCAGGAACACCTGGCCCTCGCGCGCCTGGCCTTCGCGATGGTTGAAATCATGCACCTGCGCGACGAATTCGGGCGCCAACCGCGTCGGATCGGCAAAATTGTCCATCAGGCTTTTGCGCCAGAATTCAAGGCTGCCCGGCTCGGGTGCCCCTGGCGCCCGCGGTAATTGGCGCAGCGGGTTGGTGGCGGCCGTGCGCGGCAGCCCTGCCGCATTGAGCAGCACGAGCCGATCGAACCGGTCGGGCCGCGCCGCCGCCAGCCGGAACGCCACGATCCCGCCCGACGATGTGCCGACCAGCCCGGCCTTCGCCACACCCAGCCGGTCCATGACCGCGATCACCAGCCGTTCGAAGGCGCGGATGTCGATCGCCGCATCGGGCGCCGCATCGGGCGCCGAGCCGGTGCTGCCGCCGGTCAACCCGACGGTCGGAAAATCCAGCCTGATGACACGATGGCGCGTCGAAAGCTGTTTTGCGACGCCGTGCCAGGATGACAGGTTCATGTATGACGCATTCAACAGCACCACCGCCCGACCCTGGCCTTCGTCGACATAATGCATCCGCACGCCATCGATATCGAGGAAGCGTGATCCGGGCTCGGCATGGGCAGCACGCAGCGCCGCGAACGACAGTTCCGGTTCGGCGGCCTGTGCAGTTGCAGGAACGAGCAGCGCCAGCACGACCAGGCCGATTCGCAGCAAGCGCTTGCCGATACCGGTGTCTCGATCGGGCCGGATCGTCATCACTGCATGCTCCGGAACTATTATGTCCTGCATCACACCATGATGGCCGGCAAAGCCAGCGCCCATGCCGGGCTTTAATCATGCAGCGGCCATTACCGGACGTCGGATTTGCATCGCAAAGCCCTTCGGGCGCACGCCGGGATCACCCATGGTGAAAGGCTCGCCGCCAATGACAACCCTGCTTTCGCGCCGCACCGTGCTGGCCGGCGCCGCGCTGATCGCCAGTCCGGCCCTGGGCCGGGCGCGCCGGCATGATTTCGACGTGATCGTCGTCGGCGCCGGCCTTTCCGGCCTCAACGCCGCCTTGACGGCACATCAGCAGGGCGCCCGCGTGCTGGTGCTGGAGGCGCGCGACCGCGTCGGCGGCCGGATGCACACGCTCGATCACCTGCCCGTCCGACCGGAAGCCGGGGCCAATACCTTTTCCGATGCCTATGGCGCGGCGCTGGGAGCCGCAGCCGCCGCCGGGGTGGCGATGGACGATATCACCGCCGTGTTGCGCCGAAGCCCGCCCGCGGCGCTTATGATCGATGGCAAGGCGATCAGCCGTGCCGATTGGCCGGGCCACCCCGCAAATCCGCTGCCCGCGGCGTTTCGCACGATGTTCCCGGCGGAAGCAGGGGTCATGGCCATGCAAAAGCATCCGATCGTCCAGAACCCCGACGCCTGGATCGACCCGACCAATCCGATCCCCGATGGCTCGGTGGCCGACTGGCTGGCATCGCAGGGCTTTTCGGCCGCCGCGATCGCACTCGCGTGGGACACGACACCCGCTTATGGGAATTCGGCAGCGACGGCATCGGCGCTGCATATCGGCTTCATCCAGGGCTGGCTCAATCGCCAGCGCGCCATCGGCACCAACCAATATGCCGTTGCCGGCGGCAACCAGCGCCTTCCCGAAGGCCTGGCGGCAAAGCTTGCCGAACCGGTCCGGCTCAACACCATTGTCACCAGCGCCTGCCAGACGGGCAGCAGCGTTGCCGTGTCCACCGCCGATGGCAAGACGCTGACGGCACGGCGCGTCATTATCAGCGCGCCGTTGCCGGCCCTGCGCGGCATCGCCTTCGATCCGCCGTTGCCGCCGCGCCATGCCGAAGCCGTGGCATCGCTGGGGTATCAGGCACTCTCGATGGTCTTCATCCAGGCGCGCAAGCCCTTCTGGCTGGAGGACGGCCTCAGCCCGTCGATGTGGACCGACACGGATGCCGGCTGGGTGATCGCCACGCCCTTCGGCACGGACCCCGCGCAACCGATCGACGGCCTTGTCGTGCACGGCCGCGGCAATCTGGGCCGGCGCTGGGCCCGCCTGGGTGCCGATGCCGCCAAGGCAAGCACGGTCGCCGCCATCGAGGCCCTGCGCCCAGCCGCGCGGGGCCAGCTCGAGGCGGTCCATTATCACGCCTGGGCCGATGATCCCTTTGCCGGCGGCGCCTGGGCCATCCACGCGCCCGGCCAGCCCCGGCGCCTCGCCAGTGCGATTGCCGCGCCGCACGGCCTGCTGCATTTTGCCGGCGAACACTGCTCGCACGACCAGCGCGGCATGGAGGCCGCCGCCAGCACCGGTGTCATGGCCGCGATTGCCGCGCTCGCCTGATCGCGCAGCGCTGAATCGCCGGGTTAGACGTCACGCGATCCTGGCCGGGCAGGGCGGGTGCCGCTGACCGGTTTGCGAGCTCTCGGCTCGAATCAAACAATTGAAAAAATTGGTGGAGCAAGGGAGGATCGAACTCCCGACCTCAGCAGTGCGATTGCTGCGCTCTCCCATCTGAGCTATTGCCCCACAAAGACGGAAGACGGCTGCAATAGCGGGGTTCCCGGGTGGGTGCAACGCTGGACTTCTGGCGTTTTGACCGAAGGAGGATCAGCCTAGGGCCGCGGCAAAGCCGCGGCTGGCGTCGGACCGGTTCAGCGGCGGAAGGCGCTGCCGCCCGGCTGGTCGGGCTTGCGCGAGTCAGTTTGCAACTGCGCTACTCACTGCCGCGCTGCGCCGTGGATGCCCCGCGAGGATTCGAACCTCGATAAACGGAGTCAGAGTCCGTTGTCTTACCATTAGACGACAGGGCAGCAACCACAGCCGGGTGCCGAGCGAGAGGCGGGGATTAGGCGCAAAGGCGTTGCGAAGTCAATTCTGAAAATCCGTTCTCGCCGCATCGCGACTGTCAAAAATTTGCCAAGCAGGGCAACTCGCACTAGCGTTGTTGTCAGGTTCCGGCGCGGCGTTTCGCGGTGTCGGTGATAAGATTGGAATGATGATCATGTCGGCTCGAGCCGATGCCAACGCACCCAACGACCCCGATCGGGGTCGCGCCCCGCCTGCTGAGGCACGGGCGGCCGGCGAAGCACCGCGCACCGGGCCGCGCATATCGACACCGCGCTTTCCGCTGGTGCGCCGCGGCCGCACCTATGGCGCGCTCGACCTTGGCACCAACAATTGCCGGCTGCTCATCGCCCGGCCGGGGCCGCAGGGCTTTGTCATCGTCGATGCCTATTCGCGCGTCGTCCGGCTTGGCGAAGGGCTGATGGAATCGGGGCGCCTGTCCGACGCCGCGATGGATCGCACCGTCGCCGCGCTCGCCGCCTGTGCCGAAAAACTCGCGCGCCGCGATGTACGGCTGACGCGCAATGTCGCCACCGAAGCCTGCCGCCGCGCCGCCAACGGCAATCGCTTCGTCGATCGCGTCTTTGCCGAAACCGGCATCGCCCTCGATGTCATCAGCGCGGCCGAGGAAGCGCGGCTGGCGGTGCTCGGTTGCCACATGCTGATCGCGGCCGATGGCCCGCCGGCGCTGGTCTTCGATATCGGTGGCGGCTCGACCGAAGTGATGCTCGTCGCGCCCGGCAGCGTCAACGGCGGCGAGCCCGAGATCATCGACTGGATTTCGATGCCCTGGGGCGTTGTTTCGCTCGCCGAAACCGAGCCGCAATGGCGCGAGGCGCCCGATCGCGCGCTGGCCTATGCCCGCATGCTCGACAAGGTCACCAGCCTGCTCGATGGCTTTGCCGCAAGGCTGGCGGCGCGCGGGGTCGGGCAGGGGCCGGGCGCCGTGCAATTGCTCGGTACATCGGGGACGATCACCACGCTCGCCAGCGTCCAGATGGGCTTGCCGGCCTATGATCGTCGGATTGTCGATGGCTCGATGGTCGATACCACGGCGCTGCTCGCACTGTGCCGCGATATCGCCCACAAGAGCACCCAGGAGCGCGCGCGCCTCGCTTGCATCGGCAGCGATCGTGCCGAACTGATCGCCGCGGGTTGCGCTATCGTCGATGCGATCCTGTCGCGTTGGCCGGGGGGCGGTGTGCGCGTTGCCGATCGTGGCATTCGCGAGGGAATCCTGCGCACCTTGATGGCGCGCGATGGCGTATGGGCGGCAGGTCGATGAGTGTTCCCCCCACAGGCAATGGCCCCGGCGGCCGGTCGCGCGGCGGCAAGGTCAAGGTCAAGAACGCCCATCGGCGCTCGACATCGTCGAACCAGTGGCTGGCGCGGCATCTCAACGACCCCTATGTCGCCGCCGCCAAGGCCGCCGGTTATCGCAGCCGCGCGGCGTTCAAACTGAAGGAACTCGACGCGCAGTTTTCGCTGCTCAACCAGGTCGAGCGCGTGGTCGATCTGGGGGCAGCGCCGGGTGGCTGGTGCCAGGTCGTGCTCGAAAAGCGGCCGCGGGCAAAGGTCGTCGGCATCGATCTGTTGCCGATCGAGCCGATCGCCGGGGTGACGCTGTTCGAAAAGGACATTCTCGACGACGATACCGAGGAAGTGCTGCTCGCGGCGCTCGGCGGCCAGGCCGATATCGTGCTGTCCGACATGGCAGCGAACACCGTTGGCCACCAGATGACCGATTATCTGCGCACCATGGGGCTGATCGAAGTCGGGCTCGACATGGCCGGGCGGCTGCTGCGGCCGGGCGGGGCGTTTGTCGCGAAGGTGCTGGCCGGTGGCGGTGATGGCGCGCTGACGGCGCTGCTCAAGCGCTCGTTCACCACCGTCAAGCACGTCAAGCCACCCGCCAGCCGCAAGGGCAGCAGCGAATGGTATGTCGTGGCGCAAGGCTTCAAGGCGCCGGCTCCCGAACAGGCATCGCCTGGCGAAAGCGACTGACAGGCGTTGCGCAAGCGGGTTGGGGCTGGCAAGCAAAGGCCATGATGATTCCCTTCGAAAGCGCCGCATGACCGCTCGCCAGCCAGCCGAATGGCGCCCCCATGCCGCGACCTGGACGGCGTTTCCGAGCGCGGCGGACCTGTGGGAGGATGATCTAGCACCGGCGCAGGCCGAGGTCGCCGCGATGGTCCGCGCGATCGCGGCGGGGGAACGGGTGGAGCTGCTCGTTGCCGGTGACGCAGCGATGGCCGCGGCGAAGCAGATGCTCGCCGGCTGCAATGTCGGCTTCCACGCCTATGCATTCGGCGATATCTGGCTGCGCGATACCGGGCCGTTGTTCATGCAGTCACCGGTTGGCGATGCGGCGGCGGGGTTCCGATTCAACGGTTGGGGCGGCAAGTACGACCTGCCCGGCGATGATGGCGTCGCGGCATTCGTCGCGGCAGCCGCGGGCGTGCCGCTGGCGCGCCATGGCTGGGTACTGGAGGGCGGCGCCATCGATTGCGACGGGACCGGGCTCGCGGTGACGACCGAGCAATGCCTGCTCAATCCCAATCGCAACCCCAAAATGGACGCGGCCGAGGTCGAATCGCATCTGCGGCGCGATCTCGGCATCGACCGGGTGCTCTGGCTCGGCGAAGGGCTGATGAACGACCATACCGATGGCCACGTCGACAATCTGGCGCGCTTCGTGGCGCCCGGCGTCATCGCCATT
This sequence comes from Alphaproteobacteria bacterium, assembly GCA_031426015.1. Classification (GTDB taxonomy): domain Bacteria; phylum Pseudomonadota; class Alphaproteobacteria; order Sphingomonadales; family Sphingomonadaceae; genus Sandarakinorhabdus. The sequence continues at coordinate 36,682 of JANPKK010000002.1, read as the reverse complement.
CCGGAACCGGCGAAGGACGATCCCAACCGCGATGTGTTCACCGATGCCGCCGAACGCGCCCGTGATTTCGGGCTGACGGTCGTCGCCGTGCCATCCACCGGCCGCGTCGAGCGCGACGGCGAAATCGTGCCGGCGAGCCATATGAATTTCTACATCGCCAACAGCGTCGTCGTCGTGCCGACCTACGGCGCGGCGTCGGACGACGCGGCGGTGGCGACGATCGGTGCGCTGTTCCCGGGGCGGGATTGCATCGGACTACGCGCCGACCATATCCTGACCGGTGGCGGCAGCTTTCACTGCATCACGCAGCAGCAGCCGGCCTGATGCTCTACGGCGCGGCCAAGGCGCTGTTGTCGGGGCTGGTCGTGGCGCTGGTGTCGGAAACGGCGCGGCGCAACGCGGCATTGGGAGCGCTGTTCGCCTCGCTGCCGCTGATTTCGGTGCTCGGGATGATCTGGATCTGGCGCGACACCGGCGATATCGATCGGCTGTCGCTGCACAGCAGCGCGACCTTCTGGTATGTGCTGCCCTCGCTCCCCATGTTCCTGGCGATGCCATTGTTGTGGCGTCACGGCGTGGCGTTCTGGCCCGGGTTGGGGCTGGGCTGCCTGCTGACGGTTGCGCTTTATATCGCCATGGTCGCGGCGCTGTCGCGGCTGGGCATCAATCTTTAGGGTTTTGCAGATGCGCCAGATTACCGTTGCCGGGCTCCAGCTGGGCTTTTCCGGGGTGCGCGACGCCGATATCGCGATGACCGCGGCGGCGGTGCGCGGGGCGGCGGCGGCCGGTGCGCAGGTCATCCTGCCCCCCGAACTGTTCGAGGGGCATTATTTCTGCCGGCACGAGGATGAAAGCCTGTTTGCCAACGCCCTGCCGCTCGGCAAGCACCCGGCGGTCGCGGCGATGCAGCAGGTCGCGCTCGAAACGAAGACCTATATCCCCGCGAGCTTTTTCGAAAAGGACGGCCCGCACCATTACAACAGCCTCGCGATGATCGACGATGGCGGCAACATCATGGGTGTCTATCGCAAGAGCCACATCCCCGATGGCCCGGGCTATGAGGAAAAATTCTATTTCCGCCCCGGCAACACCGGCTTCAAGGTGTGGGAGACGCGCCACGGTGTCATCGGCGTCGGCATCTGCTGGGACCAATGGTACCCGGAAACCGCGCGTCACATGATGCTGCAGGGCGCCGAAGTGCTGATGTTCCCGACCGCCATCGGCACCGAGCCGCACGACCCGTCGCTCGATACGCGGCGGATGTGGCGGCGCGCCATGCAGGGCCATGCCGTGTCGAATGTCGTGCCGGTGCTCGCCTGTAACCGCATCGGCACCGAGGAAGCCGGCACCCCGCACGCCCAGACCTTTTATGGCACCAGCTTTGCCTGCGACCAGCGCGGCGACATCGTCTCGGAATTGGATGACAGCGAGACGGGAATGGTGATCGCGACCTATGATCTTGACCTGGCGGCCAAGCACCGCGCCGCCTTCGGCTTCTTCCGCGATCGCCGCCCGCAGCTTTACGCGCGGCTGGCACAGGATATCTGACGCGCCGCCAGCACGCGTTCCCAGAAATCCGCCTGCAGCGCCGTCATCCGCGCGATATAGGCCTCGTCGCGCGGCACGATGATGTGGATCGGCGTCTTGCCGGGCAGCCAGACCCAGAAATCGACCGCGTCGAAGCCGGTGACCGCCAGGATATGCTGAAGCTGGCCGATGTAATAGCCGGGCACCTTGCCCGTTGCTTCGCTGTGACCATAGACTTTGTCGCCGCATTTGATCTCGATGACGCGGTGGGAGCGCAGGCAGAGCCCGTCAAGGCTGACGCGCTGCCATGGCCGGTCGCGGCTTTCGAGGCAGTTGGGCACGGTTTCGACGCCGGCGTGGCGGTTGAACAGATCGCGCGCATAGGGTTCGAGCGCGGTGCCGCGCGAGGCGGCGGAGCGATAGCGGCGATCGGGGAGTGGTGCCAGGGCGCGTGGCGCGCCGGCGAACAGATCGGCATCCGCGGGGCGTTCCACCGGGGGGCCGGCCGCGCCGAAGCGTGACGGCGCGACCTTTTCGGCGAACAGCGCCCGGGCCGTCCGCCACGGGTTCTCGCCCATCAGCGCCGGTGTATCCGACCCGCCGATGCCATCGTGGCGCCAGCGCAACCAGGGGATGCTGCCCTGGTCATGGTCGATGATGCGAAAGCTCATCGCCCCGCCTGTCGCTCCGCAAGCGCGGCTTCGAACACGGCTTCGAACATCGCAGGTGTCAACCGCCCGGTGTTGGTGTTGAGCTGCGAGCAATGATAGCTGTCAACGATCGTCACCCCGGTGTGGAGGCGATGCACGGCGCCATGACCGAAGGGGGTCTTGGGCAGCTTGCCGCCGAGCGCCTTGACCGCCGATTGGTGGGCGGTGCCGCCCAGGGCGATCACGACACGCAGGTTCGGCAGGCTGGCCAGATGCGTGACGAGGAACGGCCGGCAGGTGTGTTTTTCGTGGGTGTCGGGGGCATTGCCCGGCGGCACGCAGCGCACGGCATTGGTGATGAACACGCCATCGAGCCGGACACCATCGTCGGACGCGGCGGCATAATCGCCGCTGCTCAACCCGAATTTGGCGAGCGTCTGGTACAGCAGCGTCCCGGCATGATCGCCGGTGAACGGCCGCCCGGTGCGATTGGCACCCTTCATGCCGGGGGCGAGGCCGACGACCGCCAGCCAGGCTTGCGGGTCGCCGAAGCCGGGGACGGGAGCGTTCCACCAGCCGGGATTGCGCGCCGTCGCTTCGGCGCGGAACGCCACCAGCCGCGGACACAGCGGGCAATCGCGCGGCGCGTCGCCGGGGTGCGGCACATAGCCCGGCCACGGAAACTCCGGGGGCTGCGCTGGGGGGAGCAGGGGGACGTTCGGGTCGCTTTCCATCGGGGCAGGGTGTAGGCGCGGGGGGGCATGTCAGCAACCATCCTTGTCGCCATCGGGTCGAACCGTCGGCACGGCCGCCATGGCCGGCCCGAAGGTGTGGTGCGCGCCGCGGTGGCGGCGCTGGCGGCGGCGGGGCTGCGGGTGGTGGCGGTCTCGCGCATCCGGGCGACGGCGCCGCTGGGGCCGGGTGGGCGGCGCTTTGCCAATGCCGCAGTCGCGCTGGCGAGTGATGCGCCGCTGGTGGCGGTGCTGGGCATCATCAAGGCGATCGAACGCGATTTCGGCCGGCGTGGCGGCCAGCGCTGGGGCGACCGGGTGCTCGATCTCGATATCATCGGGGCAGGGCGGCAGATCGTGCGCCAGAAGGGCCTGAATGTACCGCATATCGGTGTGGCGGATCGTCGCTTCGTGCTCGATCCACTCACCGAAATCGCCCCCGACTGGCGGCATCCGTTGATGGGATTATCGGTCAGGCAGTTGCGCGCCCGCGCAATGCGTCCTAAAGCGCCCGCCCAGACGCCAGCGGGTTGAACCCGCATCGGGGTTGGGGCCCATAGCTCAATCGGTAGAGCGCGCGCCTTTTAAGCGCTAGGTCGCGGGTTCGAATCCCGCTGGGCCCACCACTTCCAATATTTTGCGCGGCGTGAACCGGACACTCAAACTTCGGTGCAGACATATCCACAGCCCCTGATACAGTCGCTGCATGGGGAAAGCTGCCAAGGTAGCGCTGTCGTCGGGCATGTCGCTGTTCATCACGCTTGCCGTGATGGCGCCGGTATCGCGCGTGCCGGGGCTCGAGGTGCCGCTGGTGTGGTGGATCGTCGGCGGGGTGCTGCCGGTGCTGATCTCGGCGCCGATCACCTGGCTGCTGGTTGGCCAGTCGGAACGCATCGCGCGTCTCAACGATGCGCTCACCATCGCCTATGCCGACGTGAAGCGCCTCGCCGATACCGATCCGTTGACCGGCGCCTGGAACCGCCCGGCCTTCGATGCGCGCGTCGCCGCGGCGCGGGTGGCGACGCCGGGCTGGTTCCTGCTCGTCGACGTCGATCATTTCAAGGGGATCAACGATGCCTTCGGCCACGCCGCCGGCGATGCTGCGCTGCGCCATATCGGCGCCCGGCTGCGCACGACGGCGGGGCCGGCGGCGATGGTCGGGCGCATCGGTGGGGAGGAATTCGCCGTCTGGCTGCCGACCGCCGACGAGGTGTCGGCGCTGCGCCTCGCCGAGGAACTGCGCCGCGCCATCGCGGCCGTGCCGATCGCGGTGCCCGACCACCCGGCCTTGTCGATAACCGTCAGCATCGGGGCGGCGAGCGGCACCGGGCTTGGTATCGACGAAGCGTTGCACCGCGCCGACCGCGCCATGTATCGCGCCAAGCATGATGGGCGAAACCTGGTGCGGTTGAGCGCCTGAACGCGACATGACGGGGGGACGGGGCTGATGGCGCTTGCCGATTATGCACTGAGCAATTTTACCGCGGCGCCCTACACGCGCCCGGTCTATCGGCGCGGCAGCGGCCCGGCGGTCATTGTCATCCATGAAGTGCCGGGGCTGCACCCGCTGGTCGTCGATTTTGCCGACCGGCTGGTGGCGCAGGGCATGACGGTATTCATGCCGAGCCTGTTCGGCACACCGGGCAAGCCGGTAACCAAGGGTTATGCCCTGCAGACGATCATTTCGAACATCTGCATCCGCCGCGAATTCAGCATCTGGTCGGGAGGCAAATCCTCGCCGATCGTCGACTGGCTGCGCGCGCTGGCGCGCCACGCCCATGCCGAATGTGGCGGGCCGGGGGTCGGCGCGGTCGGCATGTGCTTCACCGGCGGCTTTGCACTGGCGATGATGACCGAGCCGGCGGTGATCGCGCCGGTGCTGTCGCAGCCGTCACTGCCGCTGCGCGGCGGCAAGACCGGGTCGATCGATGTGTCCGAAAGCGAGATCGCCTGTGCGCGGGCGCGCTTCGAAAAGGAAGATCTCAGCCTGCTGGGCTTGCGCTACAGTTCCGACACGCTGGTGCCCGATGCGCGCTTTGCTCGCTACCAGCGCGAGTTCGGCGATCGTTTCGAAACGGTGGAACTCGCCGACGAGGATGCGCGCACCGGCACCGGCATGGCGCCGCATTCGGTGCTGACCATCCATCTGCCCGACGATGGCCCGGGCAAGGCCGCAGAAACCCGGACGATCGGGTTTTTCCGGCAGCGGCTGGGGTTGAAAGGCTAGGCATCGTGCCGCAAGTTCAGAACACGATGCCATCGCGGGCTTGACCCGGCACCCGGTTTTCGTTCTGGGAGTGCCAAGCAATGTTAGGTTCCGGGTCAAGCCCGGGATGACAAGAAAGTGGTTTGCATGTCGTTGATCCGTTTCGCCGCTCTCGCCATTGCCTTGGCCCCTGTTGCCGCACAAGCCGCGCCGCCTGCCGCCGCCCCCGCCGCCGCCCCCGCCGCCACCGTCATGACCGGTGGCACCCGCGCCACCGACACGCAGGTCGGCACCGGCGCCGAGGCCCAGCCCGGGCGCTACATCACCGTTCATTACACCGGCTGGCTGTACAGCGACGGCGGCCGCGGCAAGAAATTCGATTCGTCGCGCGACAGCGGCCGGCCCTTCGGTTTCGTGCTTGGTGCCGGCGATGTCATCCTGGGGTGGGACGAAGGCTTTGCCGGCATGAAGGTCGGCGGCAAGCGCACGCTGATCATCCCGTCCGAAGCCGGCTATGGCGCGCGCGGCGCCGGCGACGATATTCCCCCCGGCGCGACGCTGATTTTCGACGTCGAGCTGCTCGCGGTCGAATAGGGCTCAGCCTTCGTCAACGATGTGGCGCAGCGCGGCGACATCGTGCAGGTCGATGGCGCGATAGCGCGCGGTCAGCAGCCCGTGGGCTTCGGCCTCGGTCAGGATGCGGTTGGCGGTGTTGCGTGACACATTGGCCATGGCGCCGAGTTCATCCTGGCCGATCTGCGCCGTCAGCGCGTTTGCAGTGCCGGCAAAACGCGCGCCGGCCGCGCGCAACACCATGGCAAAGCATCGCCGCCGGCTGTCGCGCAGCGACAGGTCGGCCGACACCCCGGTGGCGGTATCGCCGTAGCGAATCGCGAACACCCCGAACCAGCGCCACCAGTGCGGATGCTCGGCCAGCAGGGCCTCGATCTGCGCCGTACCGATGCGTGCCGTGATGCAGGTCGATCGCGCCGTCACATAGCCGGTCGGCACGACGCGCTGCGGATCGAACAAGGTGGTGAAACCGACCCATTGCCCGGGATGCAGGACGTGAAAGGCCGCGACATCGGCGGCCGCCAGCGCCGTGCGCATCATGGCGATGCCATCGGCCAGGGCATGGACGCTGGCCGTCGGTTCATCGCTGCTGATGATGTCGTCGCCCGGTTCGTGGCGGAACCAGCGCGCCTGGCCGAGCAGCGCATCGGCAAAATCGCGCGGCACCTGGGCCAGATCACCGCGGACCCGCAACCGGTCCGCAGCGGCGGCGATCGCGGCCTGGGACGTCAACTGGTAACCCAAACTGTGGCTCGCTTCAAAAATCCCGCGCGTAATTATCGCCATGACAGTTTGCTTCAGCAACAGCAGACTGGCAAGCCGGGCCGACCGGCGCTAATGCTGCGCCTGCGAACAAAGGAGCGCTTGCCAGTGACCGACCAGACGACCGGGGAGCCATTTGCCCTTCACGCCCATCGCGTGCTGGTGTTGCAGGGCGGCGGCGCACTGGGAAGCTACCAGGCCGGCGTTTTCGAAGCGCTGGCAGAGGCTGATCTGTGTCCCGACTGGGTTGCCGGCATTTCGATCGGCGCGATCAATGCCGCGATCATCGCCGGCAATCCGGTCGACCTGCGCGTGCGGCGGCTGACCGAATTCTGGGAACTGGTGACATCGGGTGTGACGGCCAACGCGCCGGCATTCGGTGATGGCGTGCGCCGGCAGTGGAACCAGGTGGCGGCGGCACTGACCATGGCGCAGGGCGCCCCGGGCTTTTTCAAGCCGCTGTTTCCGCCGGTGATGCCGTGGATGAAGGACCGGCTCGGCTATTATGACACGACGCCGCTGCGCGCCACGCTCGAACGGCTGGTCGATTGGGACCTGCTCAACGAAGGCCCGGTGCGGGTGTCGGTCGGCGCGGTCAATGTCGAGACCGGCAATTTTCGCTATTTCGACAATCGCAGCGAACGCCTCGGCCCCGAACACATCATGGCATCGGGGGCGTTGCCGCCGGGGTTTCCGCCGGTGGAAATCGATGGGCAATTCTGGTGGGATGGCGGGCTGGTATCGAACACCCCGCTCGATTTCGTGCTGGAAAATGAAAACGATGCCGACCTGATGATCTTCCAGGTCGACCTGTTCCCGGCGCGCGGGCCGATGCCGCAAACTATCGCCGAGGCCGAGGAACGCGTGAAGGACATTCGTTTTTCCAGTCGCACCCGGCGCAACACCGATACCACCCTGAAGCTCAACCGGGCGCGCATGGCGTTTCATGATCTGGTCGCCAAGCTTCCCGCCGAATTGCGCGACAGCGACGAAGTGCGCCTGCTCGCCGAATTCGCCCGCGAAAATCGCATCACGATTGCCCAGCTGATCTATCGCGACAAGGCGTGGGAGGGGCAGGCCAAGGATTATGAATTCAGCCGCGCCACCATGGCCGAACATTGGCTCGCCGGCCGCGAAGACGTGATGCGCACCATCCATGATGCCGCCTGGCTGGCGGAACCCATGCAGTTCGGCACGGTCGTTTACGATCTCAGCGGCGAGGACCCGGCGCTGCGCTCGCCGCGCGCGGCATGACCCCGGGCGAGCGATCAACGCCACCGTGTCGGCCATTTCCGGCATCCCCTTGCAACGCGGTCGTAATTTTTTCGCCTCCAGGAAGTCGCAACGTCGCTTTCCTTTCGAGACCAGTCCTTGCACAATCTCGCATCGTCACCGAGTCGCGACGTTTGGTCACACAGAAGGGCCGTGATTTTTCTTTGGGGGTATTGCCATGACGAACAGTGAACATGTTGATTTGCCGCGCTTTATCGAAGGGGTGACGAAGCGCAATCCCGGCCAGCCCGAATTTGTCCAGGCGGTGACTGAAGTCGCCGAGGATATTTTCGACTTCATGGTCGACAAAAAGAAGTATCACGAAGCACAGATCCTGCGCCGCATTGCGGAACCCGATCGCGTCATTTCGTTCCGCGTCTGCTGGGAAGACGACAAGGGAAATATCCGCGTCCAGCGCGGCTGGCGCGTGCAGAACAACAACGCCATCGGGCCGTACAAGGGCGGCATTCGTTTCCACCCGTCGGTCACCGAAAGCGTGCTGAAGTTCCTTGCCTTCGAACAGACCTTCAAGAATGCCCTCACCGGGCTGCCCATGGGCGGCGGCAAGGGCGGATCGAACTTCAACCCCAAGGGCAAGAGCGCCAATGAAGTCATGCGCTTCTGCCAGAGCTTCATGACCGAGCTTTATCGTCATATCGGCGCCGACGTCGATGTGCCGGCCGGCGATATCGGCGTTGGCGGCCGCGAGATCGGTTACATGTTCGGCCAGTACAAGCGCATCACCAACCAGTTCACCGGCGTGTTGACCGGCAAGGGCCTCGAATGGGGCGGTTCGCTGATCCGCACCGAGGCGACGGGCTATGGCGCCGTCTATTTCCTGCAGAACATGCTGCGCACCAAGGGCCTTGAAGTCGAAGGCAAGCGCGCGGTCATTTCGGGTTCGGGCAATGTCGCGACCCATGCCGCCGAAAAGATCGTCCAGCTTGGCGGCACCGTGCTGACCCTGTCGGATTCGGAAGGCTTTATCCATGATCCGGATGGCATCAACCAGGAAAAGATCAACTGGATCAAGGACTTGAAGAACGTCAAACGTGGCCGCATTTCCGAATATGTCAAGGAATTCAAGGGCGCGACGTTCACCGGCGGCGGTGCCCGGCCCTGGGGTGTCGCCTGCGATGTCGCGCTGCCCTGTGCCACCCAGAACGAGCTCGATGGCAATGACGCCAAGATGCTGCTCGCCAATGGCTGCATGGCAGTGTCGGAAGGCGCCAACATGCCGACCAACCTTGATGGCGTACACATCTTCAAGGCAGCCAAGATCCTTTACGCCCCGGGCAAGGCTTCGAATGCCGGCGGCGTCGCCGTCTCGGGCCTCGAAATGAGCCAGAATTCGGCGCGCATGTCGTGGAAGGAAGCCGAACTCCAGGAAATGCTCGTCGACATCATGAAGGGCATCCACGCCAGCTGCGCCGAATATGGTTCCGACGGCAAGGGCTATATCGACTATGTGAAGGGCGCCAACATCGCCGGCTTCAAGAAGGTCGCCGATGCCATGCTGGCCTACGGGGTGGTCTGACACCGGGCTGATCGGGACGGCCGGGGGACAGCGTTCCCCGGCCGGTCCCCACGATGTCCGACAACCGGCGCACAGCGCCAAGCCGCCGCGAGGCGAGGGGAACGACAATGACCAAAGCATCCGACCTGTTGGTGCAATGCCTTGAAAGCGAAGGCTGCGAATATGTCTTCGGTGTGCCGGGCGAGGAAAATCTCGATTTTCTTGATTCGCTGTCGCGCTCGACCAAGATCCAGCTGATCCTGACGCGTCACGAACAGGGCGCCGGCTTCATGGCGGCGACTTATGGGCGGCACACCGGCAAGGCGGGCGTCTGCGTCGCAACGCTGGGGCCCGGCGCCACCAATTTCGTCACCGCGGCGGCCTATGCCTTTCTCGGCGGCATGCCGATGCTGATGATCACCGGGCAAAAGCCGATCAAGAAGTCCAAGCAGGGTCGCTTCCAGATCCTCGACGTCGTCGACATGATGCGGCCGATCACCAAATATACCCACCAGCTCGCCAGCGCCGACAATATCCCGGCGCGCACCCGCGAAGCCTTTCGCCTGGCGCAGGAAGAGAAGCCCGGGGCGACCCACCTCGAGCTGCCCGAGGATATCGCGCATGATCCGACCGACGCGACGCCGATCTTGCCGAGCTATGTGCGCCGCCCGGTGCCCGACCCCAAGGCGATCAAGGAAGCCGTGAAGGCGATCGAAGGCGCCAAGGCGCCGATCATCGTCGTCGGCGCCGGTGCCAACCGCACGATGACCTCGCGGATGCTCAACCAGCTTGTCGACAAGACCGGTATTCCGTTCCTGACGACGCAGCTCGGCAAGGGCGTCATCGACGAACGCCATCCGCTGTTCCTCGGCTGCGCTGCGCTTTCGTCGGGGGATTTCGTCCATGCGGCCATTCGCAAGGCCGACGTGATCGTCAACATCGGCCATGATGTCATTGAAAAGCCGCCGTTCTTCATGAACACCGGCGGTGCCACGGTTATCCATGTGTCGAACAAGTCGGCCGAGGTCGACCCCGTCTATTTCCCGCAGATCGAGATCATCGGCGATATTGCCAACGCTGTCTGGCAGATCAAGGAAGAGATCATGGCCCAGGGCAAATGGGACTTTTCGGGGATGCTCGCCGCGCGTGCTGCCGAAGTCGCCCACCGCGATGCCGCCATCGGCGACATGCGCTGCCCGCTTTATCCGCAATATGCCGTCGACCAGATCCGCAAGGCGATGCCCAGCGACGGGATCATCGCGCTCGACAACGGTGTCTACAAGATCTGGTTCGCCCGCAATTATACCGCGCACCAGGCCAATACCGTGCTGCTCGACAATGCGCTCGCCACCATGGGGGCGGGGCTGCCCAGCGCCATGGCATCGAACATGGTCTATCCGGACCGCAAGGTCATGGCGATCTGTGGCGATGGCGGTTTCATGATGAACAGCCAGGAGATGGAGACCGCGGTGCGGCTCAACCTCAACATCACCGTGCTGATCCTCAACGACAACAGCTATGGCATGATCCGCTGGAAGCAGGCGAACATGGGCTTCAAGGATTGGGGGCTGACCTACAACAACCCGGATTTCGTCAAATATGCCGAAAGCTATGGCGCCATCGGCCACCGTGTCACCAGCGCCGAAATGTTCCCCGGCCTGTTGCAGCATTGCCTGAACACGCCCGGCGTCCACCTGATCGACTGCCCGGTGGATTATTCGGACAATGATCGCATCCTCAACAAGGATATCAAGCAGTTGAGCGCCGACCTTTAAACGGCTTCTGCACAAAAATGCCGCTGTTCCAGCGTTGGAACAGCGGCATTCTCTAGTGGGCTGGCGGGCTTCCTAGCCTCGGTTCGACAGGAAGCGCGCGACCGCCGCGCGCAGCAGTTCGAAAAAGCCGAGTTCACCGTTGTTGTTGGCATCGATAAGGCCGAAATTGTCGCTGTTGCCACCGGCGGCGGCGAATTCGACCGTGTTCAGCGTGCGGTTGCTGTTGGTATCGGCGGCCTTGAATACCGGCGCTACCTTGACGGCGATGGCAGCGACAACCGGCCGCTTTATCTTCCCGGCACTGGCGGCGCTGGCGAAACCGGTGCTGGCGATCGTGATGGCCAGTGTTGCGAGCAGGACCTTGCGCATTGTATTTCCCCCCAGAATGAACGTGTGCAGCGAAAGCCCGTGCAACTGTCTACATCGAAAAAAGCCGGCGGCCCGATCAGTTGCCGCCGCGTATCGCCTGCATTTTTTCCATGCCGGCCTTCATTTCGACGGGCGTCACGAAACCGTCCTTGTCGCCATCCATGAAGGTGAAGCCCATTTCGCGGCGGCCGGCGGCAAGCCATTCGGCCTTGTCCCATTTGCCGTCCTTGTTGGCATCGGCGGCCATCAGCTTGGCGCGCGCATCGGCCATGCCGGCGGCATTGGTAGGCGGCGCCGGCTGCGCCATGGCGGACGTTGCGGCAAAAACACTGGCAATGACAAACAGGCGCATCGATCAACCCTTTCGATAATGGCTGCGAAATCTGGCAGGCTCGATGTCGTTACGCAAGCCAATCGATAATCCCTCGTTTGCGGCCGAATTTGCGTTTCTGCGGCACAAAACGCCCGCGAGATCGCTTCGGCTTGGCGAAAGCGCCAAAACGCGTCTAAAGGAGGGTTCTGTTCGGTATTGATGGTGCAGCGCGTTGACTGTTGCGGTTCTTCCTTTCGTGCCCAGCGACGAAGCGCCCGCGCCGCGCCGGTTGTTGCCACAGGCGCACGCCAAGGCCTGGGGCCGGATGGGGGACAGCCGCTGGGGGCTCGGCCTGACCGGTGCAGCGCTTGCCATCGGCGAAATTCACCATGACCAACCATGGGCTGACGATCCTGACCTGCTGGTCAAGACGCTGTTCACCGGCGATCGCCTGTCGATCCAGGTCCACCCCGATTGTGTCGCCGCGGCGAAGCTGGGCCTCAGGCGCGGCAAGGATGAAGCCTGGGTCGTGCTGGCGGCCGAACCCGGCGCGGTCATCGGCCTGGGTCTCAAGCAAGCCTGCGATACCGAATCGCTGCGTGCGGCGGCGCTCGATGGCTCGATCGTCGACCGGCTGTGCTGGCATGCCTGTGCGCCGGGCGATGTTTTCTACACGCCGGCCGGGACCATCCATGCCATCGGCGCCGGGGTGACGCTGTTCGAAATCCAGCAGAACAATGATGTCACCTGGCGGCTGCACGATTATGGCCGGGACCGCGGCCTGCATCTCGAGGAAGGCCTCGCGATGGCACTCACCCATGCCTGGGCGCCACCTGCGCCATTGGCCGCGCCCGGGCCGGGCCGCGAATTGCTGGTGTCGGGGCCGGGCTTCGTGCTGGAACGCGTCCGCCTGTCGGGCAAGGCGCAGTTGCTGCCCGCTGATGGCCGGCCCCTCTGGCTCGCGGTCGTCGATGGCACCGGGCGGATCGATACGGCGCAATTCCATCGGGGCGAAGTCTGGCTTGCAGATGCCGGCACGACGCTGACCGGGCGAGCCAACCTGCTGCTTGCCTATCCCGGCGCCGATCCGGTGTCCGATCTGTGGCGTGCTGCCTGATGGAAACGCTGGCCGCGGCACAAGCCTGGGTGATGGGGCTGGGGGCGCAATATGGCGTCAACCCGGTGATCTTCGGCGCGATTTACGTTGGCGCCATTCCGTTCTTCATCCTGTTCACCGGGCTCGCGGTGAAGCGCCTGCGCAACCGGCAGGGCGCTGTGATGCCGATCATGGCCGCCGGACTGTGCTTTGTTTCGGCCTATATCTATCTCGCGATCGTCGGCCACGGCATCCCGTTGTGGGTCTGGGTTTTTCTCGGCGCAATTATCGCCTATGGCGCCTGGAACGCGGTGCGAAACTTCCGCCGGAAGCTTTTGGAAAAATAGCTATTCGCGGCGCACGCCGTCGATCGGTTCGCCGAGCACCGGATAATCGCAGCCATCGGGAATGGTGATCCACATGGCGCCGTCACGCTCGACGATTGCGGGCTGGATGAAGGGTGCCGGGCGCGCGGCGGCGGCGGCAAAAATCGCAGCAACACTGTCATATTGCGCCAGGCGTTGCAGGTTGCACTTGGTCGGGAACACCAGCGCAGCGCGGCCTTCGGCTTCGGCGGTCAGCGCCGCGGCGGCGGTCGTCCAGCGAATGGCGACGGCTTCATGGCCATCGGGCGAAATGGCGGCGCTGGCGGCATTGCCGGCATCGGCGAGATAGAAATCGGTGTCGAAGCGCCGCTTGATCGGTGCGGCGGCCGGCGGTTCCCAGCGCGCGAAGGCCACGAAACGCGCGGCATCGACACGGTGGTCTAGCGCCGCGAGCATCGCGGCAAAGCTGCTCGCTTCATCGCTGTCGGGCCCGGCAGCGAGACGGGCACGCGCATTGGCCAACGCCACCGGATCGGGGGCATCGCCGGCGGTGAGTAGCACGCCGGTTTCCTCCAGTGCTTCGCGGCAGCAGGCGACGCGTGCGGCGGCGTCGCGATCGTCGACCGTATCGAAACCCATCGCCAGTTCCGGATCGCGCGCCGTCACCACATCGGCGGGATCGACCCGGCCGCCGGGGAACACCAGCGCGCCGCCGGCGAAGGCGAGTTTTTCACCGCGCTCGATCATCAGGATTTCAGGGCCGGCGCTGCTGTCGCGCAACAGGATGACGGTGGCGGCGTGAATGGAGGTCATGCCGCAACCCTAACCGCTAACGCTGCGCGCTGCACCCTCGCAATTGTGGCGCGCTGCGTCGCTGTCGGGACTTGGAGGTGCGCGCCGCCGCCTGTATAGCGGCTGCAACATCAGGAGCCTTGCATGAGCGTTCGTCCGTGGCGTGACATTACCCGCCGCAAATCCCGGCAGATCATGGTCGGCAAGGTGCCCGTCGGCGGCGATGCGCCGATCGCGGTGCAATCGATGACCAACACGCTGACATCCGACGCGAAAGCGACGATCGAACAGATCCGCCAGTGCGAGGACGTCGGCGCCGATATCATGCGCGTGTCGTGCCCCGATGTGGAGAGCACCGCGGCGCTGAAGATCATCGTGCGCGGGGTGAAGGTGCCGATCGTCGCGGACATCCATTTTCACTACAAGCGCGGGCTGGAAGCCGCCGATGCCGGCGCCGCCTGCCTGCGCATCAACCCGGGCAACATCGGCAGCCAGGCGCGAGTGCGCGAGGTGGTGAACGCCGCCAAGGCCAATGGCTGTGCCATCCGGATTGGCGTCAACGCCGGAAGCCTCGAAAAGCACCTGCTGGAAAAATACGGCGAGCCGTGCCCCGAAGCGCTCGTCGAAAGCGCGCTCGAGCATATGAAGATGCTCCAGGACGAGGATTTCCACAATTTCAAGATCAGCGTGAAGGCGTCGGATGTCTTCCTCGCGGTTGCCGCCTATAACGGCCTTGCCGAGGTCTGCGATTATCCGCTCCACCTTGGCATCACCGAAGCCGGCGGCCTGCAGGGCGGCACGGTCAAATCGTCGATCGGGCTCGGCATGCTGCTCTGGGCCGGGGTGGGCGATACAATCCGCGTCTCGCTCAGCGCCGATCCGGTCGAGGAAGTGAAGGTCGGCTATCATATCCTGAAATCGCTCGGCATCCGGGCGCGCGGGGTACGGGTGGTGTCGTGCCCGTCCTGCGCGCGGCAGGGCTTCGATGTTGTCAAGACCGTCGAAACGCTCGAAACCCGGCTGGCGCATATCACGACGCCGCTGTCGCTGTCGGTGCTGGGCTGCGTCGTCAACGGGCCGGGGGAAGCCCGCGAGACCGATATCGGCCTGACCGGCGGCGGCAATGGTCGCCACATGGTGTTCCTGTCGGGCATCACCGACCATGTCATCGAGTCCGCAAAGATGGTCGATCATATCGTCATGCTGGTCGAAAAGAAGGCGGCGGAACTGGAAGCGGCGAAGGCAGCGGCAGAGGCGATAGCCGCCGAATAGCGGCTGGTGCACGCCGCCCGGGGACAGGATCGGCACAATCGGTCGGGGGTAAATGACATTGGCGATCAAGCAGCTTATCTATTGTTCGCAGCCTTTCGGTTTCGATGATGCCATGCTCGGCGGCATCCTGCTGCAGGCGCGCCGCAACAACGCCCGGGATGGCTTGACCGGCGCGTTGATCGCGCGGGGCGATATCTACCTGCAACTGCTCGAAGGCCCGGCGGCCGCCGTTGAAACGACCTTTGCCCGGATTGCTGTCGACAATCGGCACCTCGCCGTGACCCGGCTCAGCGAAATCGAGACCGACGCGCGGCTGTTCCCGACCTGGACGATGCGAGATGACGTATCGCCAAGCTGGGCGTGGAGTGCCGCCGACGTCGAGGCCGGCGCCCCCGGCAATCTCCCGCCCGAGGCGGTTCGGGCGGTGTTCGAGCGTCTTGCACTGGTCGATGTCGCAGAGGCCTAGTCTTTCGCAGGTCGTCCATCTGCTGCTCTGGCTGCTCGTCGGTGGCGCCAAGATGATGGCGCTTGTCCTGCTGCTGACCGCAGCCGACACGCATTGGCGCGATGCGCTCGCCTGGTTGCTGCTGGCCTTCGGTCTGGTGGCGACGGCGCTGTGGTGGCGCTTGCATCGCCTGAGCGCTGATGGCTAGTGGCGGCATGATCCGTGCCGCCACCCCCGCCGATATCCCCGTCATCCGCCAGTTGATCGTCGATCTGGCGGTTTACGAGAAAGAGCCCGATGCGGTGAAGGCGAGCGCGGCTGACCTGCACGAAGCGCTGTTCGGTGACCGGCCGCTCGCCGAGGCGGTGCTGGCCGAGCATGACGGCGTTGCGGTCGGGCTGGCGCTGTTTTTCACCACCTATTCGACCTGGTCGGGGAAGGGCAGCCTGTATCTCGAAGATCTCTTCGTCCAGCCGGCGGCGCGCGGGCTCGGCATTGGCAAGGCGCTGCTGGTGTATCTCGCCGGCATCGCGCTGTCGCGTGATTATGCACGCTTCGAATGGTCGGTGCTCGACTGGAACACCCCGGCAATCGGCTTTTACGAGGGGTTGGGCGCGGTGATGCAGGACGAATGGACGAAGATGCGGGTGGAAGGCGCGGCGCTGACCGCCCTGGCACAAGGATAAGCCATGGACCGCATCGACAGCGATTATCTGCTCATCGGTGCCGGCGCGATGGGGCTGGCCTTCGCCGATACGCTGCTCACCGAATTGCCCAACGCAACGATCACCATCGTCGATCGCCACGGCAAGCCCGGCGGGCACTGGAACGATGCCTATCCCTTTGTCGCGCTGCACCAGCCTTCGGCCTTTTACGGGGTGGCGTCGCTGCCGCTGGGGAAGGGCGCATCGACACGCATGGCCTCAACGCCGGTTTTCACGAACTGGCCTCGGGGCCAGAGGTCAGCGGCTATTTCGATGCGGTGATGCGTCGCCAGCTGCTGCCGACCGGGCGAGTGCGCTATTTTCCGATGAGCGATTATCGCGGCGATGGCCGCATCGTCTCGCTGCTGTCGGGCCGGGAAACCCAGGTCAACATCAAGCGCAAGACCGTCGATTCGACCTATCTAGCCACCAGCGTGCCATCGACCCACACCCGCAAATTCGCCGTGGCCGATGGCGTGCGCATCATGCCGCCCAACGGACTGCCCGATCTGTGGCGGGCTCCCGACGCCATGCCGCGGCATTTCACCGTGCTCGGCGCCGGCAAGACCGCGATGGACACGCTGATCTGGCTGCTTGGCGCCGGCGCGACGCCCGACATGATCAGCTGGGTGGCGCCGCGCGCTTCCTGGTTTTTCAACCGCCGCTGCGTACAGCCCGGCCCGGAATTTTTCGAAGAGAGTGTCGGCGGCCAGCTCAGCCTGATGCAAGCGCTGGGTACCGCCACCGACGCCGCCGACCTGTTCCTGCGGCTCGAGGCCTGTGGCTTCATGCTGCGCATCGACCGCAGCATCATGCCCGACATGTTCCATTATGCCATCGCCGCGGAGGCCGAAATCGCCATCCTGCGGCGCATCACCAATGTCATCCGCATGGGCCGGGTGCAGGCGCTGGAACCCGACCGCATGGTACTGGCGCAGGGTGAGCGCGCCACGGCACCCGGCACGTTGTTCATCGATTGCACCGCGTCGGCCGTCGAGCGCCGGCCGCCGGTGCCGGTGTTCCAGCCCGGGTTGATCGTGCTGCAGATGGTGCGCGTGCCGCAGCCGGCGTTCAGCGCCGCGCTGATCGCCTGGGTGGAGGCAAATATCGACGGCGAGGCGGCGCAGAATGCGCTGACCATGGCGGTGCCGCTGCCCGACAGTATTGCCGATTATCCGCGCGCCAGCCTCGTCAATCTGTTCAACCAGGGGCTATGGGGCCAGCACAAGCTGCTGTCGCAATGGATCCATGATTGCCGGCTCGATGGCTTCGGCAAGACGATCAGCGCGGTCGGCGCGGAGGAAACCGCGCGGATTGCGATGCTGCAACAGTTCCGGCCGGCGGCGATGGCGGCGATGGTGAACTTGCAGAGGATGATCGCTCCCGCTTCGTGAGAGGGGGGGAAGCAAGGGCCGCGGCAAAGCCGCGGCTGACGTCAGACCGGTTCGGCGAAGCTGAGGCTTCGCCGCCCGGCTGGCCGGGCTTGCGCGACTCTGCGCGCAAGCTGCGCTTGCGCTCAGGCGCGCTACGCCCGCGGCGCCCCCGGATGCTCGCGCAGCGCCTTCACTTCGACACCCTTGGCCGCCATGTCATAGCGCTCGATCGATTCGATGATCAGCCGTTCGGCGACTTCGCGGCTCTGCCAGCCTTGGAACTTGACCCATTTGCCGGGTTCCAGATCCTTGTAGTGCGAAAAGAAATGTTCGATCTGGTTGAGAAGAATATTCGGCAAGTCGGTGTATTCGTTCACATCGCTGTAATAGGGATGCACCTTGTTGACGCTGACGCAAAGCAGCTTGGCATCGCCGCCGGCATCGTCTTCCATCATCATCACGCCCACCGGACGGACGCGGCTGATGCAGCCCGGCACGAACGGCGTGCGCGCCACGACGAGCGCGTCGATCGGGTCGCCATCATCGGCCAGCGTGTGCGGAATGAAGCCGTAATTGGTCGGATAACGCATGGCGGTGTGGAGAATGCGATCGACGAACAGCGCGCCCGACGCCTTGTCGAGTTCGTACTTCACCGGTTCGCCGCCGAGCGGGCATTCGATGACGACGTTGACATCGTGCGGCGGGTTCACGCCGATGGGGATTTGATCGATCCGCATTTCATTCTCCTCTTGTGCGCTGCGGCGTAAGCGAGCGCCTGTGATTCGTCTATGGGGTGTCTGGCCGATGGCGCGAGCACAACGCGCCAGCCGCGATCAGGGTTTCGGCATCAGCAGCAGATCGAGCGGGCCATCGCCGCCGGTCTTTTCGAAACGCGGGTATCGCAGGCCGCCGTTCCAGGCCAGATCGACGCTGCGTAGGCGATCATTGGTCTTGATCAGCAGGCGGATCGGCGCGCTGCTACCCTTGGCGGCGGCGATTTCAGCCTTGATCAGATCGTCGCTGAACGGCTTGTCGTTGACCGCGACGATCGTATCACCGACCGTCAGGCCGGCGGCGAACGCCGCGCTGTCCCATACCACTTGCTCGATCGCGCCGGCGGCGCCGATGACCAGCCCGCCCGAATAGCTGAGGTTGCTCGCCTTGCCGGTGCGCATCTGGTCGGCAAAGGCCGGGGTCGGGGTTTCGGTGTAGATCAGCTTGTAACCCGACGCCGTGAAGCCGCCGAGCGGCGCCCCCTTGGCCTTTTCGGTCAGCCGCTGCTTCAGAAACCCGGCCCAGTCGTGTGCGACGACGCCGTTCAGCGTGCGCACCAGCGTGTCGAAATCATAGGGCAATTCACCCCAATCGCCGTCGTTGACCCCGAAAAACGCCTTGGCGAAATCATCGAGCCCCTTGGCGCCGCCGGTTTTCGCCCGGATGATGCTGTCGGCCTCGAGCCAGATCAGCAGGCCTTCGTTGTAATAATCCTCGCTGCGCTGCTCGCTGACCCAGGCCTTGGGCTGGCGCGACGAGATCACCGGATCGTTGGTCGTATCATCGAGTGAGCGCCAGGCGCGCGCCGGGCGGGTGTCGAGCGATGCGGCGATACCGGCAAGGCTGTCGAGCGTTTCCTGTTTGGTGAACAGCCCCGAACGCGCACCGAGAACATAACCCCAGAATTGCGTCTGGCCTTCATAAACCCAGAGCATGGAGTTGCGCAGCGGCGTCGAATAATCCGGCGCGATGCTGTCAGCGCCGCGGCGGAACTTGCCGTTCCAGCTATGGGTGAATTCGTGCGGCAACAGGTTGCGGCGGCCGGGGCCCTTGTCCCATTCGGTGAAATAGCCCGGGTTGACGCCATTTTCGCTGCTGCGGTGGTGTTCGAGCCCGATCCCGCCGAGCTGGTCGCTCATCGACAGCAGGAAATCATAATGGTCGAAATGCCGCGCGCCGAACAGCTTGATGGCCTGGTCGACGAGTTTCTTGTGCGCGTCGATCTGCGCCGGGGTGGCCTCGAGGTAGCGCGCGGCGTCGGCGGCGACATCGAGGCTGACACCATGGCCGAGGTCCCATTGCCGGAACCAGCGGCCGGCGAGGAAGGGGCTGTCGACGAGGGTTTCATAATCGACGGTTTCATAGGTGATGCTGTCGCCGGCCTTGCCAACTGCCCGCAACGCGCCGCCGGCCTGCCAGCGTGCCGGCCAGGTGATGGTGGTGGCCACCGGGATGCGGCGGGTGAACCAGCCGGCGGGATAGAGCGAGACCTGGTTGGGTTGCAGGCTGAGCATGTCGGCGGTGGCGACGATTCGGCCCTGGTTGCCGGTGGTCGGCGACAGGAAGTGGAAGCGCACGTCGAGGGCGCGGACCCCGGCGGGGACCGTGACATGAAAGGCAAAAACGTCGATTTCGTCGCGCTTCCACACCAGTTCCTTGCCATTGGCAGTGATGACCAGCCCGGCGAGTTTCGAAATCTCGCCGCGCGGGGCGTGGTTGCCGGGCAGCCATTTCGGGAAGAGCAGCGTCATCGGCCCAGCGGACGGCACCGGGATGCGCTGCTCGACCTTCCAGATGCCACGCGTCACATCGCTGGCATCGATCTTCAGCGTCATCGTGCCGGGAAAGGCAACATCGCGCGCCGCGGGGATGGTGCTGGTGAAGGGCAGGGGTTGCGGCGCGGAGCGCGGCACGGCGGCATGTGCAGAAGTAGCAAGCAACAGCGCGGCCAGGCCGCAACGCACGAATGACATGGTGATGGGAGCCCCTTTTTTCCCGACGATTATCGGCGGACCCGGCGGCTGTAAACCGGCGTGGTGGTCGCGGGCGGCGTGGCGATGGCAAAAGGTGACAAATTGGCGGCACTCGCCTATCGCGTCGCCATCATGACACGTTCAATTCAGAAACCCCGCGGCACCCAGGACATGATCGGCGAGCAGGCGGCGCGCTTCGACCATGTCGTCGCCACCTTCGACCGGGTGCGCAAGCTGTATGGCTTCGGCAGGGTCGACGTGCCGGTGTTCGAAGCGACCGCGGTGTTCGCGCGCTCGCTCGGCGAAACCACCGATGTCGTGTCGAAGGAAATGTATTGTTTCGAGGATCGCGGCGGTGACCCGTTGACGCTTCGGCCCGAATTCACCGCGGGCATCGCACGTGCTTATGTCGAAAATGGCTGGCAACAGCATGCGCCGGTACGGGTTGCCGCCTGGGGGCCGCTGTTCCGTTATGAACGCCCGCAAAAGGGGCGGTTTCGCCAGTTCCACCAGCTCGATGCCGAAGTGCTCGGCGCGGGTGAGCCGGCGGCCGATGTCGAGGTCATAGCGCTGGGCCAGCAATTGCTCGCCGAACTGGGGGTGGCCGATCGGGTCGTTCTGCAGTTGAACACGCTGGGCGATGCCGAAACGCGCAGCGCCTGGCGCGCCGCGCTGGTGGCGCATTTCTCGAAAGCTCTCGATGTGCTGAGCGCCGAAAGCCGTGAGCGGCTGGAAAAGAACCCGCTGCGCATTCTCGATTCCAAGGCGGAAAGCGACAAGGCGCTGGTCGCCGATGCGCCGCGGATCGATGCGTTCATGACCGCCGAGGCCGGCGCCTTTTTCGAACGCGTCCAGCGCGGGCTGGAGGCGTCGAACGTCGCCTTCGTGCGCGCCGAAAGCCTGGTGCGCGGCTTCGACTATTACCGCCACACCGCGTTCGAATTCGTCACCGAAGCGCTGGGCGCGCAAGGCACCGTGATCGGCGGCGGGCGCTATGACGGGCTGATCGGCAGCATGGGCGGTCCCGAAACGCCGGCAGTCGGCTGGGCCGGGGGTATCGAGCGGCTGGCGATGCTGGTCGCCGAGCCGGTGCTGCCCAAGGTGTCGGTCGCGGTGATCGCGCTGGGCGGGGCTGCCGACCCGGTGGCGCTGCGGTTGCTCGCCGGGTTGCGCCGGATCGGCATTGCCGCCGAACAGGGCTGGCGCGGCAATCTCAAGAAAAAGATGGAGCGCGCCGGCAAATCGGGCGCACAACTGGCGGTGATCATCGGCGAGGACGAGGTCGCCGGCGGCACGGTGACGGTGCGCGACCTCGGGTCTGGCGAGCAGGTGCCGTTCCTGTTCGATGAAGCCGTGGCGGCGATTGCGGCGCGGCTGGCCGGTGGTGGGTTGAAGGGATGATCATCTCCCCCGAGCGCATTGCGCAGATCGAGCGGCGCCATGCCGATCTTGCAGCGCAAATGGGCAACCCCGATCTTGCCGCCGACCGCTTCGTCCAGTTGTCGAAGGATTATGCCGAACTGACCCCCGTCGTCGAAGCCGCCGCGGCCGTGCGCGCGCTGCGTGAGGAGGCACGCGATCTCGAAACGATCCTGTCGGACGACGAGATGTACGCGATGGCGCAGGAGGAACTGTCCGCGATCAGCGATCGCCTGCCGGGCGCCGAGCGGGCGCTGGCGTTGAAGCTGCTGCCGCAGGACAAGGCCGACGCCAAGCCGGCGATGCTCGAAATCCGCGCCGGGACGGGGGGCGACGAGGCTGCGTTGTTCGCCGGCGACCTGTATCGCATGTACGAACGCTATGCGGCGACCCGCGGCTGGCGGGTCGAGCTGGTCTCGGCATCGGCGGGCGAAATGGGTGGCTTCAAGGAAATCATCGCCAGCGTCACCGGCGACAGCGTGTTCGCACGATTGAAGTTCGAAAGCGGCGTGCATCGCGTCCAGCGCGTGCCGGCGACCGAGCAGCAGGGGCGCATCCACACCAGCGCGGCGACCGTCGCGGTGCTGCCCGAAGCCGAGGAAGTCGATATCCAGATCGAGGACAAGGATCTGCGCATCGACATTTTCCGTTCGTCGGGGCCGGGTGGGCAATCGGTCAACACCACCGACAGCGCCGTGCGCATCGTTCATATCCCGACCGGGTTGATGGTCCAGCAGCAGGACGAAAAATCACAGCACAAGAACAAGGCGAAAGCCATGAAGGTGCTGCGCTCGCGCCTGTATGACCTTGAACGCAGCAAGGTCGACCAGGCACGATCGGCCGACCGCAAGGCCATGGTCGGTTCGGGTGACCGATCGGAACGCATCCGCACTTATAATTTCCCGCAAGGGCGCGTCACCGACCATCGCATCAACCTGACGCTGCATCGCCTGCCCGAGATAATGGAAGGCGCCATGGAGGAACTCGTGTCGGCGCTGATCGCCGAAGACGAAGCGGCGCGGCTGGCGGAGCTTGGGTGATCACGGTTGCCACGGCGCTGCGCGCGGCGGCGGCGCAGATCGACCGTTTTGATGCGGAGGTTCTGCTGGCGGCGTTGCTGGGCGTTGAGCGTGGCCAGTTATTGCTGAACCCGGATCGCGTTTTCTCGCCGGACGTTTTCGAGGATCACGTGTCGCGCCGGGCCGCTGGTGAGCCGGTCGCGTACATCACCGGCCGCCGCGAATTCTGGTCGCTCGATTTGCTGGTGACGCCTGCGGTCCTGATCCCGCGCCCCGACAGCGAGACGTTGATCGGGGCAGCGCTGGCCGCGGGGATTTCGCCGGCGAGTATTCTTGACCTGGGCACCGGTTCCGGGGCGCTGCTGCTCGCGGCGTTGACCGAATGGCCCGCGGCGACAGCGGTGGGGGTGGATGCGTCTCCGGCGGCGCTGGCGGTGGCAGTCCAGAATGCCGAACGACTGGGGCTGGCGGCGCGCGCAGCGTTTCGGGTGGGAGACTGGGGGCAAGGGCTGGCCGAGCGGTTCGACCTGATCCTGTGCAACCCGCCTTATGTCGAAAGCGACGCCGAATTGGCCACCGATGTGCGCGACCACGAACCCGCATCGGCGCTGTTCGCCGGGTCGGAGGGCCTCGATGATTATCGCCGGTTGATCCCGCAATTGCCGGGGCTGCTGGCGCCGGGCGGAATTGCCGTGGTCGAAATCGGCTGGACCCAGGCGGCGGCAGTGCTGGCGCTGGCCGTGGCGGCAGGGATGAGGGCGGACGTGCGGCGGGACCTTGCCGGGCGCGATCGGTGTTTGGTTATGCGGATTCTTTGAACTGTCACCCCGGGCTTGACCCGGGATGACGGGGAAGTTTTACCCATCCCGCCGTTCCAGCACCCGCCCCGACAGCGACACGATCTGCGGCCGCCCGGCGACCAGCCCGCCGAACGCCACGCGCTCCGGCCACCAGTTCGGTTCGGCCGCGCGCCAGACATCATCGGCGATTTCGGTCAGCGCGTCGGTGCCTTCGATGAACAGCTGGTCGCCGCGGGCAACGATGGTGACACCACCGATCCACGGGTCGTCGCTTTGGTAAAAGCCGGCGCGGGCGGCGATGCGTGCGGGTGTGGCGGGCAGCGGTGCGCTCGCACCATCGCGGACAAAACGGTCCGGGCCGTGATCGATGGCAATCACGGCCTTGTCCCGGCGGACGAATTGCAAGGCGAAGCGTTCGAGCGACGGGTGGCCGGTGACGAACATGTCCGGGCCGCGTGGTTCAAGCGCCGAGGTCGTGCCGCCCAGCGTCACCGCCAGCGCCGCGTCGCCGGTAATCCGCAACGTTCCGAAATTGCCGACATAATCGCCGGGCGCCGGCAGCGGCGGTGGTGCCAGTGCAGGCGGCGGCGGCGGCGCCTTGCCCTCGCCCGCGAACCGCATCGCCCTGGCGGCATAGGCGGTGAGCAAGCGCGGGCGGTAGCCGGTGCCGCCGATGGCACAGCTGGCAAAGGCGCCGGTGCCGGCCGCTGCATCGACATGGAAGGACGATGAAAAGCTGACCATTCCGCCGGTGTGGTGGAGCAGCGCGCGGCCATCGTCGCTGCGGTGCATGAGGCCGAGGCCATAGGTTTCGGCGGGCGTGTCGGGGTCCTGCACCACCGGCTTGGCCAGCCAGGCGCGCGCTGACGCATCGTCGAGCAGGCTGCCGCCGCGGCCGGTGCCGACCGTGATCAGATAGCGCAGGTAGCGCGCCATGTCGGGCAGGGACGACGCGACCGAACCGGCGCCAAGCGAGGCATCGACCCAGGCTGCCGGCGCCAGCGCGTTGCGTCGCCGGCGCGGCAGGTCGGGACGCAACGGGCTGTAGCTTGCCGGATAGCGTGCCCGGTCGCGCCAGTTGATCGCGCCGCGCGTCGCCGCCATGCCGAGCGGGCGTGCAACCCGCGCTTCGATCACGGCGGCGAGCGGCTTGCCCTCGATGCGCTCGATCGCCTTGCCGACCAGGTCATAGCCGGTGTTGCTATAGGCCCAGTGGGCGCCGGGGGCGAAACTGCGCCACAATCGGCTGCCATCCATCGCAAAGGCGGGCGCAAAATCGGCGAGGCCGGTGGTGTGGTCGAGCAGGCCGCGCAGGGTAAAGGCGCCATCATCGGGCAGGCGCGCTTCGGGCATGATGGTGCGGATGTCGGCCTCGAGGTCCATCTTGCCTTCGCGGACCAACTGCAGGCAGACGAGTGCGACAAAGGACTTGCTGATCGATCCGATCTGCCAGAGTTCCTGGCCGGTAAGCGCGGTGCGCTCGGTATAGTCGGCGGTGCCTGACTGGATAATTGCGGTGAAATCCCCAGCGACGACGACGATACCCATGGCGGGCAGGGCGAAATGGGTTCGGTGCGCTTCGAGATAGGCGGCGATGGCGGTGACGGCGGCCTGTTGCGCCGGTGTGGCGCCCGGGGCCGAGATGGCCGCGCGGGCGACGCCTGGCGTGGCGAGGGCGGCGGTGCCGGCGAGGAAGATGCGGCGGTCGATGGTCATGGTAAAGCCCCCCTTTTGCTGGGGAATTTGGCGGGAAGAGCCCGCGTTCGTCAACAATGCTTACCTCTCCCCCTGCGGGAGAGGTGTTTCAGAGCCGCGTCATCGCCAGCGCTGCCTTCGACCCGTAGCGTTCCCCCGCCGTCGCTCCCGGCGGCAGCGCGGCATCGAGCGCGGCGATATCGGAATCGTTGAGTTCCAGCACCGCCGCGCCGACATTATCTTCCAGCGTCGCCCGGCGTTTCGACCCCGGGATCGGCACGACGTGCGGCCCCTTGGCGAGCAGCCAGGCGAGCGCGACCTGCGCCGGGGTCGCGCCATGGGCATTGGCGACGCGCTTGACCACCGCGACCGCCGCCATGTTGAGATCATAATTTTCACCCTGGTAGCGCGGGTCCTTCGACCGGTAATCGCTGGCGGGCAAATCCTCGGCGCGCGGCTGCTGCCCGGTCAGGAAGCCGCGCCCCAGCGGCGAATACGGCACGAAGCCGATGCCGAGTTCGGCGCACAACGGCGCAATCTGATCCTCCACGCCGCGTTCCCACAGTGACCATTCGCTTTGCAGCGCGCTGATCGGGTGGACGGCATGGGCGCGCGCGATCGTGCCGGCGCCGGCTTCGGACAGCCCGAGGAAGCGCACCTTGCCGGCGCTGACCAGGTCGGCCATCGCGCCGACCGTCTCCTCGATCGGCACCGCCGGGTCGACGCGGTGCTGGTAGAACAGGTCGATATGGTCGGTGCCGAGGCGTTTGAGGCTGGCATCGCAGACGGCGCGGATATTGGCCGGGCTCGAATCGACGCCGGCAACCTTGCCATCGACAATCCGGAAGCCGAATTTCGTGGCGATCACCACGCGGTCGCGCTTGCCCCTCAACGCGCCGCCGAGCAGTTCCTCGTTGATGAACGGCCCATAGATTTCGGCGGTATCGAAGAAATTGATGCCGAGGTCGAGCGCCCGGTCGATCGTCGCCAGCGCTTCGGGCACATCGACGGCGCCATACATCGCCGCAGCCCCCGCCGTGCCGGCCATGCCCATGCAGCCCAGCCCCAGCGCCGAAACCTGTAATCCTTGCGTACCCAAAGCGCGCATCTGCATGATCATTCTCCTTGCACCACAAGCCTAGCGACCGGGCTTCGACAAGCCAATGTGGTGGGGCTTCGACAATCCGATCTTGTGGGGCTTCCACAAGCCGATGTTGCGGGGCTTCGACAAGCCCGTGCGAGCGGGGTAGAGAAGCACGACAGGAGTCCTGCCCGCATGACACGCAAATATTTCGGCACCGATGGCATTCGCGGCCTGACCAACACCGCGCCGATGACCGCGGCGATCGCCATGAAGGTCGGCCAGGCCGCCGGCACGCGCTTCCTGCGCGGCAGCCACAAGCACCGCGTCGTCATTGCCAAGGACACCCGGCTGTCGGGCTATATGATGGAATCGGCGCTGACGGCGGGTTTCACCTCGGTCGGCATGGATGTCATCCAGTGCGGCCCGATCCCGACGCCAGCCGTCGCCATGCTGACGCGCTCGCTGCGCGCCGATCTGGGCGTGATGATCTCGGCGAGCCACAACGCCTATCAGGATAACGGTATCAAGCTGTTCGGCCCCGATGGCTACAAGTTGTCGGATGCCGATGAAGCCGAAATCGAAGCGATGATCGATGCCGATGTTGCGCTCGCCGAGCCCCGCGCCATCGGCCGCGCCCGGCGCATCGAGGATGCCCGCGGCCGCTACATCCATTTCGCCAAGGCGACATTCCCCGAGGATTTGCGGCTCGATGGCCTGAAGGTCGTCGTCGATTGCGCCCATGGCGCCGCCTATGCCGTGGCCGGCGAGGCGCTGTGGGAACTGGGCGCCGAAGTCGATGCGATCGGGGTCAAGCCCAACGGCTTCAACATCAACGACAAGATCGGATCGACGCATCCGAAAGCCTTGCAGATGCGCGTGCTCGAAACCGGCGCCGATATCGGCATTGCGCTCGATGGCGATGCCGACCGGTTGATCGTCGTCGATGAAAAGGGCCAGATCATCGATGGCGACCAGATCATGGCGCTGGTCACCGGACTCGCGCAGGATCGCGGCACGCTGAAGGGCGGCGGGCTGGTGGCGACGGTGATGTCGAACCTGGGGCTTGAACGCTGGCTGGCCGGGCGCGGGCTCAGCCTGCACCGCGCCGGGGTGGGCGATCGCTATGTGCTCGAGGCAATGAAGGCCGGCGGCTTCAACATCGGCGGCGAGCAATCGGGGCATCTCATCCTGGCCGATCATTCGACGACGGGTGACGGACTCGTCGCGGCCTTGCAGGTGCTGGCGGCGCTGGTTTCGAGCGGCAAGCCGGCGAGCGAGTTGCTCCATCTGTTCGACCCGGTGCCGCAGTTGCTCAAATCGGTGCGCTTCACCGGCACGCCGCTCGATGCTGCGACGGTCAAGGCGGCGATTGCCGACGGCGAAGCGCGGCTGAATGGGAGCGGCCGGCTGCTGATCCGCAAATCGGGCACCGAACCGGTGATCCGGGTGATGGCCGAAGGTGACGACAAAAGGCTGGTGACGGCCGTGGTCGAGGATATCTGCGCGGCGGTGGTGGCGGCGTGAGCGAAGCCAGAGTGGCGCGCATCCTCGTCATCGCCGGCTCCGACAGCGGCGGCGGCGCCGGCATCCAGGCCGATATCAAGACGATCACCTGCCTCGGTGGCTATGCGATGACGGCGGTAACGGCGGTGACGGTGCAGAACACGCTGGGGGTTTCCGCCATCCACGCCATTCCGTCCGAGATCGTCGCTGGCCAGATCCGCGCCTGTATCGATGATATCGGCGTCGATGCGATCAAGATCGGGATGCTGGGCAGTGCGGCGATCATCGAGGCGGTGGCCGATGCGCTGGCGGGCGTGAGCGTGCCGATCGTGCTCGATCCGGTAATGGTCGCCAAAGGTGGCGCCAGCCTCATTGATTACGACGCCGCCGAGGCGTTGGTGCGGCGCCTGCTGCCGCTGGCGGCGGTGGTGACGCCGAACACGCCCGAACTCGTCGAACTCACCGATACCGAGATCGAGGATGCGACTGACGCGCTGCTCGCGGCGCAGGAATTGCTCAATGCCGGGCCGCGCGCCGTGCTCGCCAAGGGGGGGCATCTGCCCGGCGACACGCTGACCGACTGGCTGGTGACGCGCGGCGGGCATCAGGCTTTCACGGGCCCGCGCATCGTCAGCCGCCATACCCATGGCACTGGGTGCACGCTGGCGTCGGCGCTGGCGTGCGGGCTGGGGCAGGGGCTGGCGCTGGAGGCGGCGGTCGAGCGGGCGCGGGCCTTCGTCGCGCAGGGTATTGCGCGCGCGCCGGGGCTGGGCGGTGGGCATGGTCCGCTGGGGTTTTTCCCGCTGGCATGATTTCGTTCGACTACGAGGATCGCCATGCCGGGCTTGTCGCCGGCGTGGACGAGGCCGGGCGAGGTCCCTGGGCCGGGCCGGTGGTGGTGGCGGCGGTTATCCTCGGTCGCGCGAATGTGCCGGCAGGGCTCAACGACAGCAAGAAATTGAGCGAGGCGGCGCGCGAACGGTTGTTCGCGCCGATTATCGCGAGCGCGCGCCACGGCATCGGCATGGCGAGTGTGGCGGAGATCGACAGCCTCAACATCCATTGGGCGACGATGCTGGCGATGGAGCGCGCCGTGGCGGCGCTGGGGGTGGTGCCCGACCATGTGCTGGTCGACGGTAACAAGCTGCCGCGCTGGGGACACACCGCGACCGCGATCATCAAGGGCGATGCGCTGTCGCTGTCGATCGCGGCGGCATCGATCATCGCCAAGGTGGCGCGCGATCGCTTGATGGTGGCGCTCGATAGTGAATGCCCGGGCTATGGCTGGGCGCGCAACAAGGGGTATGGCACGGCGGATCATGCGCGGGGGTTGGCGAAGTTGGGGGTGACGGTGCACCATCGGCGGAGTTACGCGCCGGTCAAACGTCACCTCCCCCCGCCGGGGGGAGGTCGAGAGACGGCGTAGCCGGCCCGGGAGAGGGGATCAAGCGAACCCCTCTCCCGGCTCGCGCAAGCGCGGGTCCGACCTCTCCCGCAGGGGGAGAGGTTTTCGGTGGCGCTTGAGTCTTTTCGGCAACACGCCAGTGGTGGGGGGTAGCAACCCGCCAAGACTCAACCCCTAGGGGGTTCGACTCGTCGTCCAGCGAATCGGTGCAAATCCCTGACTCTGCACCGATTCTGTTCGCCATTGACGGCGATTCGGCAATGACTCATGGCGATTCTCGAACCGCAATTCGAGAAGGCCGCAGCCCCGTGGAAACCAACCGCATCATCCTTGGCGATTGCATCGAAGCGATGAACGCCATGCCCGAGGGCTGCGCCGATCTCGTCTTTGCCGATCCGCCCTACAATTTGCAACTCGCCCACAACCTCCACCGCCCCGAAGGCGGCAAGGTCGCGGCGGTCGATGATGACTGGGACAAGTTCGCCAGCTACGCGACCTATGACGAATTCACCCGCGCCTGGTTGAAGGCCGCGCGCCGCCTCCTCAAACCCGATGGCGCGATCTGGACGATCGGCAGCTATCACAACATCTTCCGCGTCGGCGCGGCGCTCCAGGATGCCGGCTACTGGATCCTCAACGATATTGTCTGGCGCAAGGCCAATCCGATGCCCAATTTCAAGGGCACGCGCTTCACCAACGCCCATGAAACGCTTATCTGGGCGTCTAAATCCGAAAATTCGAAATACAAGTTCAACTATCACGCCATGAAGGCGATGAACGAAGAACTGCAGATGCGGTCGGACTGGCTGATCCCGATCTGCACCGGCGGCGAACGCCTGAAAACCGATGGCGTCAAGGCGCACCCGACGCATAAGCCCGAAGCCTTGCTTTATCGCATCCTGCTCGCCTGCACCGAGCCCGGCGATCTCGTCGTCGATCCGTTCTTCGGCACCGGCACCACCGGCGCGGTCGCGCGGCTGTTGGGGCGTGATTTCATCGGTATCGAGCGCGAGGAAAAATATGTCGCGGTCGCCGAAAAGCGCATCGCCTCGCTGCTGCCGCTGTCGGGCGGCGACATGACGGTGACCCAGGGCAAGCGCGGCGAAACCCGCATTCCGTTCGGCAGCCTGGTGGAATCGGGCCTCGTCCGCCCCGGCACCCGCCTCATCGATCCGCAGCGCCGTCACAGCGCCGAAGTCCGCGCCGATGGCTCGCTGAGCATGGGCAGCAAGACGGGGTCGATCCACCAGCTCGGCGCGGCGGCACAGGGCCTGCCGAGCTGCAACGGCTGGACCTTCTGGCACATCGAGGAAGCCGGCAAGCTGGTGCCGCTCGACAGCAAGCGGAGCATCTACAGGGCCAGCGTCGGCGCGGCGTGAAGTCGCGGATACGCCCCCCAAGTTCGGGCTTTCAAACGCCGTATTGAGCGGATAATACGGCGCATCCTTTTCGGATTTGGGGAGTATCCATGTCACGTTCGTTGCTGCTGCGCGCCTCCGCGCTCGCTCTGTTTGCGCTCGCCGCGCCCGCCCATGCCGCCGATAGTTCCAAGCCCGAACTCGGCAGCTTCGGTTTCGATGTTGCCGGCATGGATCGCTCCACCAAGGCGGGTGACGATTTCGTTACCTACACCAGCGGTGCCTACCTCAAGACGCTCGAGATTCCCGCCGACAAGACCAGCTATGGCATGTTCACCAAGCTGCGCGACCTTAGCCAGGAACGCACCCGCACGATCATTGAAAAGGCCGCAGCCAGCGGCGGCGCACCGGGCAGCGAAGCCCAGAAGGTCGGCGATTTCTACGCCAGCTTCATGGATGAAGCCGCGATCGAGGCCAAGGGCATCACCCCGATCAAGCCCGAGCTCGACAAGATCGCCGCCATTGCCGACAAGACGCAGCTCGCCGCGATGTTCGGCCGCTTCAGCCGCATCGGTGTCAGCACCCCGATCGGCGTCGGTGTCGGCCCCGATCGCAAGAACCCCGATGCCTTCCAGGTCGGTGCCGGGCAGGGCGGCCTGGGCCTCCCTGATCGCGACTATTATCTCGACATGGCGAATCCCAAGTTCGCCGAAGCCCGCACCAAATATCAGGCCTATATCGCCACGCTGCTGACGCTGTCGGGCTTCGACAATGCCGATGCGCGCGCCAAGGGCATCTTCGATCTGGAAACCAAGATCGCCGCAACGCACTGGACGCGCGTCGAGCGCCGCCAGGCCGAAAAGACCTATAACCCGATCGCCCGCGCCGAACTCGACAAGAACTACCCGGGTGTCGATTGGGGCCAGTTGCTGACCAATGCCGGGCTCGAAGGCCAGCCGGTCATCAACATGTCGACGCCCAGCGCGTTGCAGGGCGCCGGCAAGTTGATCGACAGCGAGCCGTTGGCGGTGTGGAAGGATTATCTCGCTTTCCAGCTGTTGCGCGATGTCGCGCCGTTCCTGCCCAAGGCGTTCGTCGACGCCAATTTCGACATGTACAGCAAGACGCTGGGCGGCCAGCCCCAGCAGACGCCGCGCTGGAAGCGGGGCACCGACACCACGACCGCGGTGCTCGGCGAGGCGCTCGGCAAGTTGTATGTCGCCGAATATTTCCCGCCCGAAGCCAAGGCCAAGGCCGATGAGCTGGTGAAGAACATCATTGCCGCCATGGACGCCCGGCTTTCCAACCTCGCCTGGATGGACCCCGCCACCCGCAAGGCGGCACGTGAAAAACTGGCCGCCTTCAAGCCCAAGATCGGTTACCCCGACAAGTGGCTCGATTATTCGGCGCTCGAAATCCGCAAGGGCGATGCCATCGGCAACATGGAGCGCGCCACCGAGTTTCAATATGCGCGCCAGGTCGCCAAGCTCGGCAAGCCGGTCGATCGCAGCGAATGGTTCATGACCCCGATGACGGTCAACGCCTATGCCAACCCGGTGTGGAACGAGATCGTTTTCCCGGCCGCGATCCTGCAGGCGCCGTTCTTCGATGCCAAGGCCGATCCGGCGGTCAATTACGGCGGCATCGGCGCCGTCATCGGCCATGAAATCACCCACCACTTCGATGACCAGGGCCGCAAGTACGACAAGACCGGCAAGCTGGCGGACTGGTGGACCCCGCAGGACGTGACGCGCTTCAAGGTGATGACCGACAAGGTTGTCGCGCAGTACGGCGCCTATGAACCGCTGCCGGGCAAGAAGATCAACGGCGAGCTGACGCTGGGCGAAAACATGGCCGATCTGGCGGGCATCAACATCGCCTATGACGCCTGGAAGCTGTCGCTCAATGGCAAGAAGGCCAAGACCATCGATGGCTGGACGGGCGAGCAGCGCTTCTTCCTCGGCTTCTCGCAGGTCTGGCGGCAGAAGTATCGCGATGCGGTGCTGTTGCAGCAGCTGGTCACCGATCCGCATTCGCCGGGCAATTTCCGCCCCTATGTCGTGCGCAACATCGATGCCTGGTACGCCGCCTTCGATGTGAAGCCGGGCGAGAAATATTACCTCAGCCCTGCCGATCGCCTGAAGGTCTGGTAGGACCGACTTGTACTATCGTCCCCTGGTGGGAACGGACGGGCTGCCGCTTGCCGGCGGCCCGCTTCGTTTTGCACGGGTCGAAATCCTGTCGCGCCGTGAACCGTCGCGGGTGGTGGCGGCAGAGACGCTCGATGACGCTGTCCTCGTACCGCTGACCGTGCGGCGGGCGCCGGTTGCCGGCCTGCCGGGCGACCGGACGGCAGTGATGGGTATCCTAAACGTCACCCCCGACAGTTTTTCGGATGGCGGGCGCAACGCTGCTCCCGAAACTGCGCTTGCTGCCGCCCGGGCGATGGTCGCGGCGGGCGCCGATATCGTCGACATTGGCGCCGAATCGACTCGGCCGCGCGCGCCCTTGGTCGATCTCGCCACCGAAAGCGCGCGGCTGGCGGCGGTGCTGCCGGGGCTTGCCGGCATCGCCTGGAGCATCGACACCCGCAAGGCAGCGATCATGGAGCAGGCGCTGATGGCGGGCGCGGCACTGGTCAATGATGTGTCGGCGCTAGGCCATGACCCGGCGGCACTGGCGCTGGTCGCGGCGCGTGGCTGCCCGGTGGTGCTCATGCATGCCCAGGGCACACCCGATGTCATGCAGGTGGCACCGCGTTATGAAAATGCGTTGCTCGATGTCTTCGACTGGCTAGCGGCACGAATTGCCGCGTGCGAGACGGCGGGCATCGCGCGGCACCGCATCATCGCCGATCCGGGCATCGGTTTCGGCAAGGATCTGTCGCACAATCTGGCGCTGCTGCGCGGGCTCAGCCTGTTTCACGGGCTCGGCGTGGCGCTGCTGCTCGGGGCGAGCCGCAAGCAACTGATTCCCCGGATCGCGGGTGACGCCCCTCCCGACGCGCGCCTGCCCGGCAGCCTGGCGCTGGCGCTGCACGCAGCGGCGCAGGGGGTGCAACTGGTGCGGGTGCACGACGTTCCCGAAACCGTGCAGGCGCTGGCGGTGTGGCGGGCGGCGCAGCCCGTCTGGTAATGCCATTTGAAAGAAAAACTGCGCGCGCGCGCCGCAGCGTGGCATCTTCACAGCGGCGATTCATCTGCTATGGGGGCAGGGTGCGCGGGGAGCGCGGGGATCAACAACGGGAAAAACCATGGCAAACAACGACCATAAGGGCACGACCGATCATCGCGAAACCTATGACAGCTTCATGTCGGTGACCAAATGGGGCGTTATCCTGGTCGTCATCGCGCTGCTGCTGATGGCGATCTTCCTCGCCTGATTTGCGTTCTTCGTCGTCACGACAGCCTTCATTACAGGGGCCATAAATGAAAATCGCCGTGTTGCGCGAAACTGCCGACGCTGAAAATCGCGTCGCGGCCACGCCCGAAACCGTCAAGAAACTCATCGGCCTGGGCGCCGAAATCGCCATCGAAGCCGGTGCCGGCGCGGGCGCGTCGATCGCCGATGCCGCCTATGCCGAAGCCGGTGCCACCGTTGCCGATCGCACCGCGACGATCGCCGGCGCCGATCTCGTGCTCGGTGTGCAGGGTCCCGCCGTGGCCGATCTGCCCGGCATCAAGACCGGCGCGATGCTCGCCGCGATCCTGGCGCCCTTTGGCGACCGCGCCCGCATCGATGATTATGCCAAGGCCGGCATCACCGCGCTGTCGATGGAGTTCATGCCGCGCATCACCCGCGCGCAATCGATGGACGTGCTGTCGTCGCAATCGAACCTCGCCGGCTACAAGTCGGTCGTCGATGCCGCCGGCGCCTATGGCCGCGCCTTCCCGATGATGATGACCGCCGCCGGCACGATCTCGGCGGCGCGGGTCTTTGTCATGGGGGTCGGCGTTGCCGGGCTACAGGCGATCGCCACGGCGCGGCGTCTCGGCGCGCTGGTCTCCGCCACCGATGTGCGTTCGGCGGTGAAGGAACAAATTGAATCCTTGGGCGCCAAGGCGATCTTCGTCGACAGCGTCAAGGGTATCGAAGGCGAAGGCGCCGGCGGCTATGCCACCGAAATGTCAGACGAATACAAGGCGGCGCAGGCCGCTTTGGTGTCGTCGCACATCGCCAAGCAGGATATCGTCATCACCACCGCGCTGATCCCGGGCCGCCCGGCGCCGCGGCTGATCACCGATGCCCAGATCGCCAGCATGCGCGCCGGCAGCGTCATCGTCGATCTCGCGGTCGAAAGCGGCGGCAATGTCGAAGGTTCGAAGGTCGGCGAAGTCGTCACCGTTCACGGCGTCAAGATCATCGGCCACAAGAACATCGCCGGCCGCATGGCGGCTGACGCTTCGGCGCTCTATTCGCGCAACCTGTTCAACCTGATCAACGCCTTCTGGGACAAGGACGGCAAGACCCTGGCCTTCCCGGCAGACGACGAAATCACCGTCGGCATCAAATTGACCGAGGGCGGCGCTGTCGTCCACGAACGCCTGCGCGCCGGCTGAGGAGATAGCGACATGGAATTTCTCTCGATCTTCTCCATCTTCGTGATGGCCTGTTTCGTCGGCTATTATGTTGTCTGGTCGGTGACCCCGGCGCTGCACACGCCGCTGATGGCGGTAACCAACGCGATTTCGAGCGTCATCGTCGTCGGCGCGCTGATCGCGTCGTCGGCTGCGGCGGGCGGTTCGGAAGTGTCGCGCTGGCTCGGCCTGCTCGCGGTGGTGCTGGCCAGCGTCAACATCTTCGGGGGCTTTGCCGTCACCCGGCGGATGCTCGCCATGTACAAGAAAAAAGACAAGAAGCCGAACACAGCGGGTTCTGGGGCGAAGTAAGGGGCTATACCGATGGAACACGCTGCTGCTGCCGCCACGCCCGCCTGGGCAATGCTCGCCTATCTGATCGCGGGCGTCCTCTTCATTCTTTCGCTGCGCGGCCTGTCATCGCCGGAATCGAGCCAGGCGGGCAACCGCAACGGCATGATCGGCATGGCGATCGCCGTCGGCACCACCCTGGTTCTGCACGGCACCGGACTGCCGCTGATCATTGCTGCCATCGCCATCGGTGGCACCATCGGCTGGTTCATTGCCCAGCGCATCCAGATGACGGCGATGCCCGAACTGGTTGCCGGCTTCCACTCGCTGGTCGGCATGGCCGCGGTGCTGGTCGGAAGCGCTGCCTATCTCAACCCGGGCGCCTTCGGCATTCTCGATAGCGTCACCAACGAGATCCTGCCGGTGTCGCGCGTCGAACTCGGCCTTGGTGTCGCCATCGGGGCGATCACCTTCTCGGGTTCGGTCATCGCCTTTTTGAAGCTATCGGGCCGCATGAGCGGCAACCCGATCATGCTGCCGGGTCGCCACATCATCAACCTCGGTATCCTTGCCGGCATCCTCGGCCTTGTCGGCTATTTCGTCACCGACCAGAGCGCCTGGGTATTCTGGACGATCACGATCCTCAGCTTTGCCATCGGCTTCCTGCTGATCATCCCGATCGGCGGCGCCGACATGCCGGTCGTCATCTCGATGCGGCTCTGCGGCAGAATGCGGAGGATGCTCGGCTCGGCGATCGGCGTCAGTCGCTCGACGATACCGAAAGCGGCGGGATCGAGGAACGCCGCCGCCCCCACCAGCACCGCCGCCATGCCGACGAGGCTGTGAAACGCCGCCACCAGCTGCGGCATCGCCGTCATCTGGATCCGCCGGGCGGTGACCAGTCCGATTACGCCACCGACGATGATGGCCCCCGCAATCTCGATGATGCTTGCGATCTGATGGGTCACCAGCGTCGTCACCACCGCGATCGCCATGCCGGTCATGCCGAGGCGGTTGCCGCGCTGGCTGCTGGCCGGACTCGACAGCCCGCGCAGCGCGAGGATGAAGCAGATGCCAGAGAT
>JANPKK010000001.1:0-5819 GCA_031426015.1 Alphaproteobacteria bacterium | reverse complement strand
GGATTTTGCCACGCTGTCCCGTCCCCCGGGGGCATCCCGGGGGCGACGAGTCCTTTCTGAAGTGTGTCAGCCCGGCTGTTTCGCCTGCCCTGCCGGGTGTCAGCCCGGCTGTTTCGCCTGCCCTGCCGGGTGCCAGCCCGGCTGTTTCGCCTGCCCTGCCGGGTGTCAGCCCGGCTGTTTCGCCTGCATCGCCTTGTACCAGGCCGGCAGTTCGGGGTCGGCTGCCCGCGGGACCGGCTGGCCGGCGGGTACCGGGGCCGGGGTCTGGGTGCGGGCGTAGAGTTCGAGGCTCGACAGGCTGGGGTCGACCCATTTGTCGGGCGCCTTCAGATACAGCGGATGGTGCTTTTCGACATAATCGAGCGTCTTGCGGTCGATCCGGTTGATGTCGTCATACGAACCCATGAAGGTCGCGTACTGGCAATGCCCCGGCGTCGGTCCCATCAGCAGCCACGGCAGCCACGGCGTCGTCCGCGTCCAGGTGCCGCCATATTCGACACTGGTCTTCTTTGCGTTCTGCATGTCGGCCCAGGGGATGTGATACAGGAAGGTCTCGGTCACCTGGTTGAACGGATTGGCGTTTTCGCGTGGCCATTTCGCCGGCGGCAGCGACGATGGGTAGAACAGGTTGATGTGGCTGAACAGGTTGAGCGTGTCGCCGCGCCGCGTCCAGTCGAGCTGCAACGGCACCGGCGGCGGCGCGGCGCGGTTGAGCCCGCCATAGCTTGGCGGTTGCGGGGCGAATTCGGTGATGGTGTGGTTGAACGGGTCGTTGGTGATCGGCACGACCTTCACCGTTTCGTTGAGATAAGGGTTCACCATCTCGGTGATGATCTCGCCCGATTTGAGATCGGTATACAGCCCGACTTCGCGCAGGATCTTGCGATAGCCGACCCCGCTTTCGTGCGGCAACAACCGCGCGCACGACATCATGGTGAAGCCGCAGATGTCGCGAATCGCCTCGCCGGGGCGTACGCCCTGAATCATGCCCTGCGCCCAGCCGTACTTGGTCGATTTCATGTCGATGTTGCCGAGCAGACGCGCCCAGGCCTGCATGTTGCCCTTGGGGGTCATCAAATCGAGATAGGGGCCTTTCAGCGTCGCCGGGTCGCTGCCGCTGCGCGCCTGGGCGCCGGCGGGAAGGGCGGCCGCTGCCATGGCGGCACCGGTCAGGGTCAGAAAGTCGCGGCGTTCCATGGCGGTCTCCGGCAAATGCGGGTTGGGGGCTGTTTCATCCGACAGGTGACCATCCGGCGGCTTTGACATCAAGCGCCAGCGCAATAGACTATCCGGCAGCCGGATAGGGCGAGCAGGGAGGCAGAGCATTGGCAGCGGCAGCAAGTGAGACGAGCGAAGGCGCCGGTGTCGAGCGTGACGGGAACGTGCGGGCCATCAGCCGCGGGCTGGCGGTGTTGCAGGCGGTCAACCGCGGCGGATCGGTGACGATGATGGAGATCTGCCGCACCGCGCATATCCCCTATCCCACCGCCTGCCGGATTGTGCAGACGCTGATGGACGAAGGCATGATCGAGCGCGAACCGGCGCGCAAACGCTATCGCCCGACAGCGCTGGTCCGCACCCTCAGTTTCGGTTTCCAGGATGAAGGCGATCTCGTCGCGGTAGCGCGCCCGCATATCGTCGCGCTGACCAACAAGCTCGCCTGGCCGGTCAGCGTCACTACCCGCGTCGGCCCGGTCATGATGGTGCGCGATTCGACCCACAAGCTGACCAGCCTGACGCTGCACAATTATGTCCCGGGTTTCACGCTGCCGATCATCGAATGTTCGACCGGCAAGGCGTATCTGGCCTTTTGCGGCGAGGAAGAACGCCGCGGCGTGCTGCAGGGGCTGCGCCAGCTCGATGGCCCCGCCGAACGCATGGCGGTGTTGCTGACCAGCAACGAACGCATGCTCGACGATATCAGGGCGCGCGGCTTCGCGACCCAGGCGCGCAACGCCTATACCGCGACGCCGGGCAAGACCTCGTCGATCGCCGTGCCATTGTTCCAGAACGATACCGTGGTTGGGGCGCTGGCACTGATCTTCTTTGCCTCCGCCGTCAGCATGGCCGAAGCGGAAGGACGTTTCGTGGCGGCGTTGCAGGAAACGGCACGGGCGATTTCGGCAGAGCTCGCGCAAAAATCGCCGAGTTGATATCCGCTTGACGGATAAAGCGGGTGAAATTGCCCCGAGTGTCGATAATTCATGACTGTTTGACGACAGTTCGGATGAAGGGCTTGCCAAAAGCTCCGGCGACATAATCGGCAATCAGCGAGGGGTCATCATGAAGAATCGGACTGTCTTTCGACATAGCGTCAGTGTGTTCGCGTTGGTGCTGGGGGCGACGACCGCCCAGGCGCAGACAGCGACGATGGCTGCCGCCGAAGCCGACGATGCCAACGCCATCATCGTCACTGCCCGCCGCGTCAACGAACGCCTGCAGGACGTTCCGGCTGCGATCAGCGTGGTGACCGCCGAAGATTTGCGCCGCAAGGGCATCGACGATTTGATGGACGTCGCCCAGAACACCGTCGGCTTTGCCTTCGAAGCGATTTCGCCGCTGGTCGTGCAGACTTCCATTCGTGGCCAGCTCAACCTGCGCACGACATCGCCGGTGCAGAACGTTCCGGTCAATATCGATGGCATCTACCTGCAGCGCGGCTACATGGTTGACCAGACCCTTGTCGAGCTGCAGCAGATCGAAATCATCAAGGGCCCACAGTCGGCACTTTATGGTCGCAACGCCTTTGCAGGGGTCATCAACCTGACCACCCGGGCGCCGAGCCTTGAAAAGATCGAAGCCGAAATCCAGGGCACGATCGGCAATCACGATCGCTACGATGCGCGCGGTTTCATCAGCATTCCGATCATCAAGGACAAGCTGGCCGTGATGGCCGCTGTCGGCCATTCGCAGTTCGATGGCACCTGGGAAAACCAGCACCCGCTCGCCAATTCGACCGATCCCGGCGCGCGGACACGCGGCAACCTGGGCGGCTGGAACAAGGAGACCTATCAGGTACGGGTGATCGCCAAGCCGGTCGAATCGCTGACCATCGATGCGATGTACATTCGCACCGAGCGCTTTTTCGATCAATTCGCCAGCTATGCCATGGGCACCACGGCTGCGGCGACCACCGCCGTCAACACGCTGAATGCCTCGCCGGTCACGAACCCGAGCCCGTTCGCGTTCCCGCCGGCCACCCAGAACCGTCTGTTCGTCGGTGAAATACCGGCGCAACCGGTGCTGGCACCTGGCGAAAATCGCCCGGCCGGCTTGCTCATCGATCCGCGCGCCTATGGCCTTGAAGGGCCGACGGATGTCGGCTCGCTCAAGCTTGAATGGAATGATGGTGGCCCGATTTCGGCGCTTTACCAGTTTGGCTACACCGCTGCTGCGGTGACGCAACGCGGCAACGCCATGCGCAATCCGCTGTCGGCGGCAACGCTCAATTCGTTCACGCCGCCGCAGGCTTTCGTCGGCACGCTTTTCGATTCTTCAGGCAGCGATTCCAGCTTTGAAGGCTACAGCCACGAAGTGCGCTTCAGCTACGATAACGAAGGGCCGTTCCGCGGGCTTTTCGGTTTCAACTATTCCAAGACCAAGGATATCGAATCCAACGCGAACGAAGTGCATCCGGTAAATTCGACCACCTTGTTGCCTGCGACCAACTTCTATTTCCCGATCGGGCCGGGCTTGCCGCGCACGGCCGCCGGCGCACCGGGACGGTTGACGTTCTTGCAGCGCGATGAAGATATCTTCAGCGCCTTTGCGTTCCTTGCCTACACACCCAACGAAAAGCTCGAGATCACGCTCGAGGGCCGGTTCACCATCGAAGACCAGAATATCACCGATTTCCTGGCGCCCAGCGGCATCCTCAATACGCAGATCGTCAATCCGCCGCGGCTTTCGGATACCACCAGCTTCTTCACGCCGCGCGGCTCGATCACCTATCGGGCAACGCCGGACAATCTGGTTTATGCCTCGGTGGCGCGCGGCGTGAAATCGGGCGGTTTCAACGGTGCCACGTCGATCCCGCTGGAGGCGCAGCGTACCTATGCGCCCGAAACCAACTGGACCTATGAAATCGGCTCCAAGAACCAGTTTTTCGATCGCAAGCTGACGGTCAATCTTGCCGCCTATCACACCAGCTGGCGCAGCCTGCAGACCAACGTCGTCCGTTTGCGCGCCAATGGTACGCCGGATACCGCGTTCCTGGTGCCGACGATCGTCGGCAATCTGGGCGGCGTCAACGTCTGGGGCGGCGAAGTCGAGCTGGCCTGGCGGGTGTCGAACATGCTGACCCTCGATGGTGGCGCCAGCTACAACAGTGCAAAATATACTGACGCAACCACGTCGCAGCGCTTCGGCATTTCGGGCAATTGCAACGGTATCGTCTGTGCGGCGGTCGGCAACCCGCCGGCCCTGCCGATCGGCGGCAACGATGTCGAGCGGCGCCCCGATTTCGAAGCGTTCGGCGGTGCCACGCTGAACGGTGATTTCGGCGACAAGAACAGCTGGTTCATTCGCGGTGATTTTACCTACCAGACCAAGCAGTTCGTCGATGAAGCCAATCTGGCCTTCACGCCCGGCCGGTTCATCATAAACGCCGGGGCCGGGGTGACCTTCGGCATCTTCTCGGTCAATGCCTGGGTGCGGAACATCGCCGACAAGCAATATGCATCGTCGTCACTGTTCCTGATCGGCACCGGCGGCGCGCTGTCGGCATCCTATGTGCCGACGCTGGGCGATCGCCGGACCTTCGGGTTGACCGGCGCCATGCGCTTCTGATGATGGCCGCCGCGATCCGGGCCGGCTCTGGTGCCCGCTTCGGATCGTGGCGCCTGTCGCCGGTAGCGACATGATCGACCGGCGCCTGGTGCTGGCTGGCAGTCTGGCGATGGGCCTCGTTGGCACGGCGGCCATTGCGGCGCAGGATGGCACGCTTGTCCTTGCCGATGGCCGCCCGACGCCGGTGCGGCGCTGGCAGCCTGCGGGCCGACCGCGTGGCTTCATCCCCTTTTCCCATGGCGCCAACAGCAACGGCGCGAAATACGACCGGCTGTGCAGCGCGCTGGCGGCGGCGGGCTTTGTCGTGGCGGCACCGACCCATGCCGATTCGCCCGATCATCCCGGCGGCGGCAAGATCGCGCGGGAACAGGGCATTCCGCTGCGCCTTGCCGACATGGGCGGGTTGATCGCCGAAGGTGTCGCCGCCGGGTTGCCCGTCATCGCCGCCGGCCACAGCTATGGCGCGCTGATCGCGCAGATGCTCGGCGGCGCCGGTGGTGTTCCCGAAGCTGCGGTGAAGGGCGTTATCGCCTGGTCGCCGCCCGGGCCGTTTCCGCCGGCGATCACTGCCGATCTGTGGAAGACGATGGCACGGCCGATGCTGGTGCAAACCGGCACCGGCGACATGTTGCCGATGATGGCCCCGACCTGGGAGGTGCACCGCGTCAGCCATGATGTGGCGCCGGGGCCGGGGGTGCTGTTCGTCGGCGCCGGGGTCGACCATTATTTCGGCAACATCATCTGCCGCCCCGAACGCACCGAAGCCCCGCAGGAAGCGCAATTCGCCGATGCGCTGGCGGTCACCCTGGCCTTTGCCGATGCCGTGCTGGCCGGCAAGCCGCTGGCGCCGCTGGCGCGCTCGAAACAGCCGGGTAAAAGCTGGGTCGAGGTGCGGGCCTGATTCGCCGCCATTATGTCGATGGCCGCTGGGGGCAGGTGCATGTCACCGCCGCTGGCGCCGGCCCGACGCTCGTGCTCCTCCACCAGTCACCGCTGTCCGCCAGCCAGTTCCTGCCGGCCGTGCCGGCGCT